>NZ_JBQTGJ010000001.1:178237-787066 GCF_052400685.1 Geofilum sp. OHC36d9 | reverse complement strand
TTCAGGGAGCTATCCCCTTGTTACAGGCAGGTTGCATACGCGTTACTCACCCGTGCGCCGGTCGTCAGCGGGCCGAAGCCCCTGTTACCCCTCGACTTGCATGTGTTAGGCCTGTCGCTAGCGTTCATCCTGAGCCAGGATCAAACTCTTCGTTGTATAAAAGTTTTTTGAACCTAGCTGTTTTCTAATTAATAATCTTCAAACAACTAAATTCGGCCTTTCGACCTAATTTCCTGTGGCTACTCAAAGTTAATCTTCGGGATGTACTCTTAATTTTTCTTACCTTGATTTTTGGTATTGCATCAATATTTTCAAAGATCTTTTTCCTTTCCTAATCCTTCTGACCCTTCGGTCTGTCTAGGAAAGCGGCTGCAAAGATAACGCTTTTTATTCCTTTATTCCAAATCTTTTTTTCAAAATTTGAAATCTTTTTTTTCATTACCTTTTGTCTTACTTCAGAATCTATTTTTTGTACTTATACTGTCTTTATATAACAGTAAAAATACGACTCGTAAACCCTTTTGTAAAGCTACCCCTCGTTCGGAAAGCGGGTGCAAAACAACAGCTTTTTTTCTTTCTTTCCAAATATTCGCCCCTCCTTTTTTTAAAAAAAATGTGATGTCGCTGAATCACAGAATTTATGAGGAGAGATGATTCTACCAACTTTCCGGCAAAAAATACCGAATAATCATGTTTTGTCGTACCTTTGTGACCTCAAAAATTAAAAACAAATATAGTGTATGGCGTATAAATCAGGTTTTGTAAGCATAGTAGGGAATCCCAATGTTGGAAAATCGACACTCTCCAATCTGTTAGTCGGAGAACGACTTTCCATTATAACATCCAAGGCACAAACCACAAGACATAAAATACTAGGCATCGTAAATAAGGACGATTACCAGATTGTATTTTCGGATACTCCAGGCGTTCTACAGCCCAATTATAAACTTCAGGAATCGATGTTGAAGTTTAGCAAGTCCGCATTAGTCGATGCAGACCTCATATTATTTATAACAGACACCGTAGAGACACCTGGCAAAAATGAGGATTTCATAAAAGATGTAAGCAAATCAAATGTACCACTATTACTCGTTATAAATAAAGTAGACCTATCAACGCAGGAACAGCTGGAAAAATTGATAGAAACATGGAAAACACTTTTACCCGATGCCGAAATATATCCAATATCAGCCCAGCACAAATTTAATATTGAAAACTTATACAACCGAATTCTAGAATTAATCCCAGAATCGCCACCTTATTTTGAAAAAGATGCATTAACTGACAAACCGATGCGTTTTTTTGTGTCGGAAATTATCAGAGAAAAAATTCTATTATACTACCAAAAAGAAATCCCCTATTCGGTAGAAGTTGAAGTAGATGAATTTAAAGAAGGGCAACACCGCACTGACATAAATGCCATCATTCATGTAGTACGTGATTCACAAAAAGGCATAATAATTGGTCATCAAGGAAAAGCCTTAAAAAAACTGGGAACCGCAGCAAGAAAAGACCTTGAAACCTTTTTAGGTAAAAAAATATTTCTACGCCTGTTTGTAAAAGTATCCAAAGATTGGCGTGACAAAGACAACTTCTTGAAAAATTTTGGATACGACCAGAAATAATACAGTAATAATATCAGAAAAGAAAAACAGAAATGGGAAATATAGTGGCAATAGTAGGCAGGCCCAATGTAGGCAAATCGACCTTGTTTAACAGACTGACAGGAAAACGGCATGCCATCGTTGATGAAACAAGTGGTGTTACCCGCGACCGACTATACGGAAAAACAGAATGGAACGGTAAAGAGTTCTCTATCATCGACACAGGTGGATACGCGGTTAACTCAGATGATGTATTTGAAGCAGCAATCAAAGACCAAATTGAAATAGCCATTCAGGAAGCCGATTTTTTACTGTTTGTAGTAGATGTAACAACAGGCATAACTGATTATGACGAAGCGGTGGCCGAAATCATCCGTCGCTCAAATAAAAGAGCATATGTGGTAGTTAACAAAGTGGATACACACGATCGGGAACCTGAGTCATCCTATTTTTATGCGTTGGGTCTGGAGCAGGTATTTCCCATTTCATCGATTAACGGAGCCGGAACTGGCGATTTGTTGGATGCACTGGTTAAAGAGCTTCCCAATAAAATCAAAGATGAAGATGAAGAAACCAAAAATTTACCACGATTTGCTATTGTAGGACGACCAAATGCGGGAAAATCATCTATCGCCAACGCTTTAATTGGCGAAGAACGTAATATTGTAACGGCTATTTCGGGAACCACAAGAGACAGTATTCACACCCGCTATAACAAATTTGGGCACGATTTCTTACTGGTTGATACTGCCGGAATCAGGAAGAAAAGCAAAGTAAACGAAGATCTTGAATTTTATTCAGTTATGCGCGCCATTCGTGCCATTGAAGATTCCGACGTATGTATTCTAATGATAGATGCAACCCGTGGGATGGAAGGTCAGGATCAAAAAATATTCAGTCTGATTGAGAAAAACCGAAAAGGGGTTGTAATAGTGGTAAACAAATGGGATCTGATAGAAAAGGACAATAATACAGTTAAAACTTTTGAAGCCGACATACGATCAAAAACAGCACCATATACCGATTACCCGATTGTATTTACGTCAACCACCGCAAAACAACGAATATTTAAGGTCATTGAAGAAGCGGTCAGAGTCAATGAAAATCGCAAACGAAAAATAGCGACGTCACAATTAAATGAATTTTTGTTGCCTCTTATCGCCAGTAATCCACCACCGGCTAACAAAGGAAAATATATCAAAATAAAATTCATCACACAATTGCCGACCTTTCCGCCGTCATTTGCCTTTTTCTGCAACTTGCCGCAGTACGTAAAAGAGCCCTACAAACGCTTTTTGGAAAATAAAATAAGAGGGAGATGGGATTTCTCGGGCGTTCCATTCAATGTCTTCATGCGAAAAAAATAATGCGATACCCGCCAATTCCCATTTTTCATTAATTGGAGACCAATGATTAACTCAAGCAGATGACTTTACATCTAAAATGACTGTGGCTATAGACTTACTATAAACACAGTCATTTTTTTTTGCTTTACCCAATTTCAACCTGCAATCAAAAAAACGGTTGGAAAATATCATCTGCCATATTAATGACCATTTTACGGGCTGAAAAAATCTTGAATTTGAACTTTACAGCTCAATCTCCTGACTTCCTAACTTTATGGACAAGGACTATTTATATCTGCTATTTTCGTTGCGACAACTGCAATCCAGACAACGAAAAAACAAAAAAAATCAAGTTTTGGGGAATCTTAAATTCAGCTATAACAAGGTTAAAATTGGGGGGAATCTTAAAAAAGTATTAATATCGAAAATCATAAAATTATTGCTAAAAAAACACTATTTTTACACATTCTAAATAAAATGCCTATTATGAGAATTCATGCCAACATGAAACTATCGGATCTCGTGACAATGAACTTCGAGATAATAGCAGTGATCCAACGATTACAAATACCGTACGGGTTTAAGGATAAAACCATTGCAACTGTTTGCAAAGAAAATAACATAGAGGTAGACTCTTTTCTTCATTTAGCCCAATGGTTTAATGATAGAGATTACTTTCCCCAGGAACAGTTAATACAACAATCACCAACATGGTTAATAACCTATTTGAGAAATACGCATAAATGTTATCTCAATTACCAGATTCCAAGGATAGAAAAAGAGATTGAACAATTAGAGAACTATTCCGATCTGCCCGACAGATCGGCACAGCTCATGATTCAATTTTTCAGAGAATACATCCAAGAATTTGCGGCGCACATTGAAGAAGAAGAAGTTAAGACATTTCCTTATACAATAGACCTGACGGCAACGCTGGAAGGCAAAATGCCAATTGAAACTTTCCGAAAAAAATACAAGGGTTATTCCATTGATTGGTATATGGAAAATCACAGTGATTTAGATGAGAAAGTTTATGACCTGCAGAGTCTCTTATTAAAACATATTCCACCACTATCGAGTAATTGTCAGTTTTCAAATTTATTGCTGGAACTCTATCGGTTAGGAAAAGACTTAAGAGATCACACCCTGTTGGAAGATAATGTTTTGATTCCCATTGTTCAGCAAAAGGAAAAAGAGTTATACATAAAATTCCAGGCGCTGTAACCAGAGTCTGTCTGTAAAGGCCAACTTCGGCGTTACGCTTGCTCTCAAAATGATCATTTACACCAGTAAACTCACATTTCACGAGCTGCGCAAGCCTTGATTTTGAACTTTCTAGTCAAACTCCCGACTTTACGGACAGGCACTAACTAGTCAGCAAAAGTTTTAGGGCTAGCACTAACTAACAAAAAGCAAAAATGTTAAAAGTACTGATAGCAGAACCATCCTATCTCATTCGAAAAGGTTTAACGGACATCCTTGGACAATTCCCGGAGGTGACAGGAATAGAAGTACTTGGTACTCATCTGGGATTATCAGAAATGCTGGAACATCATTCGCCGGATCTTCTCATCATCAACACTTCAATAGCGGCTATACACGATGAAAAAGAGTTAAAAAAAAGCATCCCGGCCTCAACACAAGTAATTCATCTTATTAACACACCTTTGCCTTCGGGCTCACCCCAAAATCAAATATCAGCTCTTGATTCGAAGCTAACTATTATAGAAAAACTAACCGCCTGCATAAAACCGGCAGAAGGAGAGTTGGAATATGAAAACTCAGAAGAACTAACGCCCCGTGAGAAACTGATACTTGAAAACGTAGCACTAGGCCTGACCAACAAAGAAATTGCCTCAAAACTATTTATCAGCACACACACAGTCATCTCACACCGGAAAAACATTACACGTAAACTACAAATAAAAAGTGTGTCGGGATTAACCGTATATGCGATATTAAATGGATTAATAAAAATGGAAGATCTCTCGTAAAAGCAAAGGTGAATCTTTCTATCTTTAACGCCAAATACTCAATAACGCAAATGCAAAACACAGAACCTGTTAAACCTGTATTTACGATGCCTTTAACTGAACGCATCATTGCAGCTATCATCGATATAATTATTGTGGCAATTTTATGTCTGTTTCCCAGAATCGGATGGCTGCTAGGGATAATATACCATCTTACCCGCGACTCGCTGCCATTTTTAAAAGGGCAAAGCTTTGGAAAACGATTGCTCCATCTAAAGGTCATCACACTTCCAAAACAAGAGTCGTTGGTGAACTATCCTGAAAAATCGATAATACGAGGTTTAGTCATGTTAATTCCCGGATTGAACATCATCGACTTTTGGTTTCTGTATCACAAAGGGCAACGATTGGCTGATATCTGGGCACAAACAACAGTTATTTACTCGTCAGAAGCCGATGAATAATTAACCACAGGTAACTCGACGATAAAAACAGCCCCCCCATCGCTATTGGGCTCATACTTTATATCGCCTCCGGCATTTTCGACAATACGTCGAACAATAGCGAGACCAAGCCCCATTCCGCCGCTTTTTGTGGTAAAGCTGGGGACAAAAAGTTTATCTCTTATTTCTTCCGTAACGCCTCTTCCATTATCCCGGACAATCACACAAACATTATCAGAAACCAACTGCACTTCAACATCTACCTTAATTGCAATTCCAGGTCGGGCAGCCTGGATGGCATTTTTAATCAAATTATTAAATACCCGCAAGAGTTGCTCTCCATCTGCTTTAACCATTACTTTTGAAGGAGTATGACACGTAAAAGATAACTCAACACCATCGGTTCCGGCGTACAGATCAATCGTGTTCTTAATCTTTTCTACCACATTAACCTTCTCAGCTTTAGCAGACGGCATCTGAGCAAACTGACTAAACTCGGAAGCGATGGTCGACAATGAATTAATCTGTTCAATCAACGAATTTGTGACCCTTTTAAGATAATCGCCAAAATCAGTTGTTTGATCGTTCCAGGCGCGCTGAAGATATTGAATATTAAGTTTCATCGGCGTCAAAGGGTTCTTAATTTCATGTGCTATCTGTTTAGCCATTTCACGCCACGCCAATTCACGTTCCCCTTTAGCCAATTTCTCAGCACTCACCGCTAACTCATCCACCATTCGGTTATATTCTATCACCAGCTCACCAATTTCATCTTCCTTACGATAATCAATTTTCTCATTAAGATGACCCAATTTCACTTTGGAAATTTTATTTTGAAGCATTAGCAACGGACGTGTAATTTGTCGGGCCAAAAAAACAGCAAAACCAATCACCAGGAACGAAAACACAAGATAAAAATTAATGATGGTAACAATGACAGACGAGATTTCATCTTCTAATTCGTTATTACCCACAAAATAAGGTAAATTCACAAATCCCGCCAATCTATTTTCACTATTTAAAAAAGGCACATAAAAAGACAAATAATCCATTCCGCCAATGCGTTCTTTATCGAGATAATGCTCGGCTTCGGTATAGGCCAACTGATAATATGCCGACGGGTTCATCTGGATACCAGAGAGTCCGTGACGATAAATCTCGGGCCGTGACGTCCCCACCAGCTTCCCATCAACACCAAAGAGGTTAATATCGCAATTAAAAACATTGGATAACATCTGAAGCTGATAGTTAAAATACTCCTCGGGAAGATATGTTTCCGGACCGTCAAAGCCCACCTTGTACTCTAACTCCAGCAGAACCGATTGAATTTTATTTTCAAGCAACTCAAGATGCTTTCGTTCAAACTGGTGCACCGTATAAAACACCGTACCGGCAGCCACTACCACTAACATCAGAAGCATTAAAAAGACAAAAGCCAGTTGAATTCTTTTCTGAATAGAAATCTTCAAACTAAACCCTTTACGTCGCCACTGCCCAAAAAAGAGTCCCGTTCCCCCTAATACAAAAAAGAAAATAAAGAAAATAGAAAAAGCCATAAAAACATCGCCAACAGAATAATCCTTACGGCTTAATACCACTGCAAAATTATCGGTTGGCTTATACACTAAATGGGAGTAACCGTGCTCCTGAACAAATACCTTCCCGTGTAAAGCTTTACTATACAAGTTCAGATCACTTTTATAACTATAAGCACCCGATCGCTTCACCAATTTACCATTCACATATTTTGCATACGAATAGTCTTCAAACAATTTCATTCGGGCCTGTTCCCTGCTATTCACCAATAATTCAGGGTACCCGGTTCCTTCAAAAAAAGGTTTGGAATGCAACTCAATAAAAAGAGATGTCTCCTTTTGCGGATCATCGGGGAAAAAGCGAAAAATGCCAAAAAATGACACACTTCCATTGTTATTATTCAAATAATGAAAATGCTTGCTACCAGCAATCTTATAGCCCAATGATTCAACCATCTGGTAAAAATAAGAATAACAGTTTTTCACCTCATCGGTCTCCTGTAAATAAACGTCGCCTTTGGGCCAACAAGGAATCACTTGCAAATCGTAACGCCCCCAATACCCATAAAAATAATATTTAACGAGGTGATTTCGAATCGCATCGGTATCCAAATCAGGTTGAGCCAGCATCCGAATAAGCGTCACATCATTTGCCAGCTGTTTCTCTATCTCTGCCAGATACACTTCAGCCACTGGATCCTCATCGCGTTGCAACTGAAAAGCCAGATTTTCGATCAGCAATTCCCGATTGGATTCCTCTTTTCGGATGGATTGGTCAAGTAGAGTAGCACCTGTATAGATAGCAAACAAGCCAGCAATCCATAAATAAGATGTTGATAGATGCGAATAATTGGAGCGACGACGGGCGTAAACCAAAATAGCACCCAACACCACAAATAAAACGAAAATCCAATCGCTTTCGCCCACGCCCGGGCCTTTAAACATCACCCCAAACAATGCCGCCATCAGGACAATAATAAGCAATAATTGTTTGCGTGAAAAAAGAGGTAGAAACAGAACAACAACCCGCTCATAAATCAATTCAAATGACAGCAGTAACCCACCAAAAATAGACATTCGAACAAGTGCAACCCAATTAATATCAACAACTTTCGTAACAACAACCGTTCCTGATGAATGCGTTACCAATAAATAAAACAGCTTATTGATATATATAAGTATCAACAACAATATTGCCAGAAAAAAAACCAAGGCAGACACTCGCCTAAAACGGTTAAAATGAATACTATAAAAATTATCCGGAAACTTATAAAACCTAAAAAACCAAAAAGAAATGGTGACTAATAGCAGAACGTACAAAACCAGATGCCCCAACGATGGCAAAAAAGAAGAAGCCGCAAAATTCGCCGGAGAAAAAAAATCGGGATATACATTAACCAGAAGCGATCTCTTCCACATAAAATAATAAAACAGCCAGGTAAAGAGACCAGCAGCAAGCAACCAAAAAAGATTGATCCACCGACTGCCTTTTAAGCTAAGCAAACCCACAAACAAACAAACCCACAAACAAATCAAAGCCAATAACCACATCACCGTAGAGAGGCTCAAGACATTTGAATTCTGAGAAATGGTATTATTCGGCGTTAATCCAAAAAGAAAATTTCCGTTTTCATCGAACACAGGGACGTCATCAGGACGTTGCTGCCTGTCGATGCTAACTGAAGCATCTAATCCATATTTTTGGGGAAACCCATCCTGCAGAAACGCATTTTGGTAATGATATTCACTTTTAAGCAAACTAAAAGCCACCATCAGTACA
The DNA here is from genome assembly GCF_052400685.1 of Geofilum sp. OHC36d9. Taxonomy (NCBI): domain Bacteria; kingdom Pseudomonadati; phylum Bacteroidota; class Bacteroidia; order Marinilabiliales; family Marinilabiliaceae; genus Geofilum; species Geofilum sp. OHC36d9. The sequence goes on along the minus strand of NZ_JBQTGJ010000001.1, from coordinate 778,385 downwards.
TCGTTCGACTGAATTGAAACAGTGAGATACCAACCATTATCCAAACGCACCAACGAATGACGAAAATACTGCGGGTTTATTCCTTCTACGGGTAATAACTGATTATTCCAGGCCACCAGCTCAAACCCCTGAAATATAAGAATATCATAATCACCCGACTTAAAAGAGTCCAATCCAGCCCATAATTTTTCATGTGAGGTGTATGCCGACAAATCAAAACTCTCTAACAGAGTTTTCATTTCATCCCGGTCCTTTTGAATCCTACTCTCTAATTTCTGTGCTGAAAAAGTGCGTTGCGGATTTTGATCCCCAAAATGATAAAGCACCGTCCCTGCTAATAAAAAAAGAAGAAAGAGACTTAAAAAAAGAAAAGCTATTTTTTTATACTGCGACATATAATTCAGGATTTAATCGCAAAATAACAAGAAACGTGCAGAAATGATTAAAACGCTATGCAAAAACTTCTCCCCCAAAAAAATCACGACTCCAGACAATATCGTACCTGCCCGAAAACCCGTGCTGCAAATAAGAAATCTACATTGTTGTCATTTCCATTTCTAAATAATCTGATTTAATAAATCGGGAAAAAATTTCATGTCTCAATTTAATTGGTATTTACACCTTTCTTCGAGCTGTTTCTTTTCAAAGTCTAAAAAAAGGGGAAGGCGTCGGCCGTCAATAACCCGTTTAAAACCAAGAATAATAAAAAAAATGTCTTTATTGCTGACAACAACCAATTTAGTCGTGATGATAAGGCTCATTATTTATAATAGTCATGGCCCGGTAAAGTTGCTCTGCGAAAATAAGCCGAACCATTTGATGAGAAAACGTCATTCTTGATAGGCTCATTTTTGCACCCGCGCGCTGATATACAGCATCCGAAAATCCATAGGCACCACCAATAACAAAAAACAGATTTTTTACCCCCGACAACATTTGTCTTTCCATAAAAGAAGCCAACTCGCGCGAAGCAAAATGTTTTCCCTTTTCATCCAAAAGGACAACCATATCACCGGGCGTAAATAACTTCAACAAAGCTTCGCCTTCTTTCTCCTTCAAAACTTGTAACGGCAGGCTCTTGCCATTTTTAACATCCGGAACCACTGTAAATTGGAATGGTATATATCGTAAAATCCGGTTTACATACACCGAAATGCCGGTTTTGAGCCATGCGTCATCCGTACGACCAATCATTATAAGATGCGTTTTCATTTTTCAGTCATTATTTTGTACCACAAAAAAAGTCAGCTTCGGCGTTATGCTTAACCTAAAAATGGCTATAGATGCCGGTGATCTCAACTATTTTCAATTCTAAACCCTTAAATTTGCACTTTGTATATAAAGCGCCCTTCTCTATGGACAGAAACGATTAAACCTTCTTTGTTATTATTCCAAACGGCCGCAAGAGTGCTATTTTAACGTTCAAAGATGTAGTTAAAAATCAAAAAAGCCAACGTACAACCAAATTAGTGGTTTGGTTTTTGTAATTTTATCTTTCAATAAACAGTAAGAAAGCAGTTTCTTACCAAAACTTATTAAATGATGAAACATCTAAAAATCTCTGTAATAATAGGGATTTTCTGTGTGACGGCAGCCTGTACATTACAGGCACAGTCAACAGGAACCTTACCTAACGAAATTTTACAAGCCACACGCGACGGCGATGCCTTTAAGTTAGCCGAATTTTTCAATTCAAAAATTGAATTGGTCTTACCGTCCAATTCAGGTGTATACAGCAAGGAACAAGCCCAATTCATGATGAAAAAATTCTTTAGCAGCTATCCCCCTGTCTCGTTTCAGATAATCCATCAGGGAATCCGGGAAAATGCTACCTTTGCCATTGGGAAATACACCCATTCGAAAGGCCAATTTCGAATTTTATTTTTGGCAAAAACCGAAAACAGCAAAACATTAATTCACCAATTAAGAATAGAATTACAGGATGAATAAACACTTACTCAAAGAATTTATAGAAAACGCTTTACGGGAAGATATAGGCGACGGCGACCACTCATCATTATCGTGTATTCCTGCCAGTGCCACAGGCAAAGTTCAATTACTGGTTAAAGAATCAGGAATATTGGCAGGCGTTGAAGTTGCGCAAACAATTTTTAAACAGGTAGAACCCGACATCAAAATAGAACAATTTCTGGCAGATGGTACCAAAATTAAACCTGGCGACATTGCTTTCACCGTTGAGGGAAGTGTGCACACACTTTTAAAAACCGAACGTTTGGTGTTAAATGTGATGCAAAGAATGAGCGGTATTGCCACACAAACCAATGAATACGTGAAACAATTAGAAGGTTTAAATACCAAAGTTCTTGACACCCGTAAAACTACGCCAGGCATGCGGATGCTTGAGAAGGCTGCTGTAAAAATTGGTGGCGGTGAAAATCATCGAATGGGGCTGTTCGATATGATAATGCTGAAAGACAACCATATTGACTTTGCCGGGGGAATAGAAAAAGCCATCCTTTCTGTTAAAAAATACCTTGCTAATAAAGGGAAAGATCTAAAAATAGAGATTGAAGTTCGTAACATGGATGAACTGAATGAAGTACTGCGCGTAGGCGGAATTCAACGGATCATGCTCGATAACTTCGACATTCCCACCAGCAGAAAAGCAGTAGAACTAATCAACGGTCAATACGAAATTGAATCGTCCGGAGGCATTACCATCGACACTTTGCGCGACTATGCCGAAACCGGTGTTGACTTCATTTCAGTAGGCGCCTTAACACATCAAATAAAAAGTCTTGACTTAAGCCTTAAAGCTCTATAGAAACAACATACAATAAAAAGATATTTCTATTACGGAAGAAAAAAAGCGGGGAGCCAATAACAAAGCTCTCCGCTTTAATATTTTGATCGTCATACGACTGCAATATTACATTTGTCGTCTGTTTTTTCCAGCAATAAAAGTGATATAGCAAATAAAAGTTACCACAACAACACACTTACTTACCATCATTAACAAGTCCAAATTTTAATTTCAATCATCAATCCACTTCCAGAAACTCCTTTATAGCCCCCAAAAAATAATTCGTCCATCCCTCCGAAATATCATCAAAAGCGTCATCCGGGATATTGGTATGCAATAAATCGACTTGCGTAGAAGTTCCTTGAGGAAATATTTTAATTGTAACAACGGAAGGCTCGTCCTGATCGCCAAAATACCATTCCTGCACAATTTTCGATTCAGGAATCAGCTCCAAAACCCGACCTTCAATATCGCCATCCCACATTGAAAATTCGCCACCTGCTTCGGCGGGCATCACGGCCGCATAACCCGACCAAAGTTCAATCGCAAAAGGATTGGTAAAGGCAGCAAACACGTCAACCGGCTCGGCTTTTATTTTTATCCGTGTTTTAAAATTTCTTAGTCCCATGAAGCATTCTTAAATTTACAGTTGAAATCAAAAATCAAGGTATAAAGTTAACAACTTTTTCTTCAGGGATAATTTTCCACTCATATCTTCCTTATTAGTCCACAATTGTTTGTAATTTTGCACTGCCTTAAAAACCATTTCATTTATCAAAAAAAAAATTGTTTACTACATTCAAAAAAATCAAATCACTAAACCCTACCTATCTTAACCTAAGTATTTTACTACATTTTAAATTATTATTAAGGGAAATTTCATTCAAACGTGAATGAAAAATTAAAACATTAAATTCATTATGGTTAAAAGTTTAGAAAGGGAGAGTATTCAAAAATTGACGCGCATTGGTGTTTTTTACGACGGCAACTATTTTTATCATGTAAGTAACTATTACAATTATGTGCATGAGCGTCAAAGTAGAATAAGCATTGCAGGGTTGCACAATTTTATCAGGCAGAAGGCTGCTGAATTTGATGGTTCAGAAAACGCATTCAATCATTGTCAGATTGTTGATGCGCACTATTTTAGAGGTCGGTTAAATGCCATGGAGGCCAGTCAAAAAGGCAATCAGCTTTATTACGAAAGAGTCTTTGACGATATTTTGATGTCGGAAGGTGTTACCACCCATTATTTTCCGGTAAAATCAATTAACGGCCAACGTCAGGATAGCAATGTAGATGTGTGGATGGCTTTGGAAGCATTTGAGATGTCGCTGTACAAGAAATTTGACATCCTGGTTTTAATTGCTTCCGATGGCAACTACGTACCGCTGGTTCGCAAACTAAACACGTTAGGAACGCGGGTAATGTTGCTATCATGGGAATTTGAATTCAAAGATGATTACGGCAATCAAAGGGTGACCAAAACATCGCAGGATTTACAGGACGTCGTTACGTACCCTATTTCGATGGATCAATTTATCAATCGAAAAGAAAGCCGTGATAAATATTTAATTGACTCATTATTTGTCCCCAAAGAGACACATACATCAGTTCACAAAGACGCCGTTCCAGTTGATTTTGGAAATGAAGACGTGCACGAAAGCACCATTTTATCGCTAAAATCGGGATATGGATTTATAAAATTTCCACCCACAAATCTGTTTTTCCATTTTCAAAGTGTCAACGGAAGTGATTTTTCAGATTTGCAAACCGGCGACACCGTTCGTTTTAAAATTGCCCGCAACGAAAAAGGTGATGACGTTGCAATTGATGTAGAACTGGTTGAATAAAAATTAAAAGAGGACATCCTAATTGGATGCCCTCTTTATAATTAGTGCATGCAAGGAAATACCAACTTCTGCGTTACTCTGATCCTCAAAATGATGATTTACACCAGTAAACTTAGATTTTCAGAACTTCGCAAACCTTAACTTAAACAATTCTTATCAAGCATCTTTATTTCCCTACAGAGGCGAATTTTTTTAAATAAAAAAAACAGCCTATTCCTCTTTTGAATCATCATCATAGGCAGACAATAATTTCTCCTGAATTTCAGGCGGAATTTTATCATACTTAGCAAACTTCATGCTGTAAAAAGCGCGTCCTCCTGTTATTGAACTCAATGAGGTTGAATATTTATTCATTTCTTTAAGCGGCACTTTTGCTTTAATCACTTCAAAGCCTTTTTCGCTGTTCATGCCTTCAATAATGGCGCGTCGCCCCTGCAGGTCACTCATAACATCGCCCATCCGATCAGAAGGCACACGCACTTCAACGTCATAAACCGGTTCAAGAATTTTTGGAGCGGCGTCTTTAAAAGCTGATCTAAAAGCATTACGTCCCGCCAATTTAAATGATATTTCGTTTGAATCTACCGGGTGCATCTTCCCGTCATATACACAAACACGAATATCACGGGCATAAGAGCCTGTTAAAGGGCCTTCTTCCATCTTCTCCATAATACCTTTCAATATAGCTGGCATAAAACGGCTATCGATGGATCCGCCAACAATACAATTATGAAAAACCAATTTCCCGCCCCACGGCAAATCAATTTCCTCTGTACCACGCACACTCACCTTAAATTCCTGCCCATCAAATTTATACATTGTAGGAGCAGGCATCCCTTCAACATAAGGCTCAATGATCATATGCACCTCTCCAAACTGACCGGCGCCCCCCGACTGCTTTTTATGTCGATAATCGGCCCGCGCCTGCCGTGTAATCGTTTCGCGATAAGGTATTTTAGGCTCTATAAAATCGATAGCCAGCTTATCATTATTTTCCAGACGCCACTTCATGGTGTTAAGATGAAATTCGCCTTGCCCATGAACAATGATCTGCTTCAACTCTTTAGAATACTCTACAATAATAGTTGGATCTTCCTCGTGCATGCGCGTCAGTATCTCACCCAATTTCTCTTCCTCACCCTCACTAAGAGGCTTAACAGCCACTCTGTATTTAGGATTTGGATAAGCAATCGGGTCAAAAACATAATCGCAGCCTTTAATATTTAAAGTATGATTAGTTTTCGTTTCTTTCAACTTAACAGTTGCGCCAATATCGCCAGCCAACAAAGTAGCAACTTTATGACGGTTACTGCCGGCCACGCAATATAACTGAGAAAGCCGTTCCTTTGCTTCACGATTCATATTAACAAGATCCATGCCTTCGGCTACTTTGCCAGACATCACCTTGAAATAGCTCACTTCGCCGAGATGTGGTTCAATACTGGTTTTAAAAATAAAAATTGAAGCAGGGCCATTAACATCGCAAGACACTTCTTCTCCTTTAGATGTTTTAGGCTTAGGCATTTGTGACACCAATGGAACCACGTTGCCCAAAAACTCCATCAAGCGGCGAATTCCCATATCCTTCTGGGCCGACACGCAAAAGATAGGGAACATGTCCCGAGCCACAAGCCCTTTACGAATCCCCCTACGCATCTCTTCCTCATCCAACGATCCTTTCTCAAAAAAAAGTTCCATCAACCCCTCGTCATTCTCTGCAGCTGCTTCAATCAATGCATTATGCAACTCATCAGCCTTGGACTTCTCACTGTCGGGAATATCGGTAATTGTAGGTTCTCCACCATCGGGTCCCCATTTATAATATTTCATTTTCAATACGTCAACCAACGCGTCAAAACCAGGCCCAACATTCACAGGGTATTGGACAATCACGGCTTTATTTCCAAAAGCCTCAGAAATACTTTCAACAGTCATCTCAAAATTGGCCTTCTCATGATCTAACTGATTGACCACAAGGATAACGGGTTTATTATAATTATCGGTGTAACGGAAAATATTTTCAGTACCCACTTCCACGCCTTGCGTTGCATTAACAACCATCAAAGCAGTATCGGTCACATTTAGCGAAGTAATCGCGCCATTGATAAAATCATCGGATCCCGGACAGTCAATAATATTAAGTTTTTTACCCAGATACTCAGTAAATAATACCGACGAAAAAACCGAGTAGCCATATTCCTGTTCCACCCGGTTATAATCAGACACCGTATTTTTGCTGTTAACATCGCCTCTCCGGCTAATAACCCCGCCCTCAAAGAGCATTGCTTCGGCCAGGGTGGTTTTACCCGAACCGCTACTCCCCAACAAAGAGAGGTTTTTTATCTGATCAGACAAATATTCCTTCATGATACATTTGTTTAAAAAGGTTAATAATTTGTAGATACAAAAGGATTATAAAAAAGGGTATACCCCAAAATTAATAATATTTGAATAAGATACAAGCAAAGCTCTGACAAACTTATTATAGAATATTTTGGTTTTTTAATACACCCATTAACAAAACTTACCTTGAAATTGTGAATGCTTATTCATAATTTGTACAAATTATCCATATTAAAGCGACGACTATGAAATTGACCGAAAATGCCGTTCAGCTCAAAATAATTATCAATGAGGAATCCATCATATATCAACGTCCACTATACGAAGCAATCGTATTTGCAGCCAAAAAATACCGAATATCGGGTGTTACGGTAACCAAAGGCATTATGAGTTATGGTTCTAATAACCTCAGAGAAAGTGTAAAAGTATTTTCACTCAGCACAGGGCATCCAATTATTCTTGAAATGGTGGACATCAAAGAACGGCTTCACGATTTTGCTGAAATTGCCAGCCGCCTGATAGACAAGGCTGAAACGACAGGCTTTATGACCTTTAGTGAGATAGAAGTATATAGATACAACCGATAAACAGAAACTAATTGCACTAGCGACAGAATAAAATAATCTGCTTTTGAGGCTGGTTCTTTTTTTTACCTTTGTAAAAAAAGAAAAGACCTTGAAAACGGAATATTTCATTGCATCAAGAATTAGCTCTGGAGGAGTATCGGGGCGCAGATTTGCAGGTCCGGTAATAAAAATAGCCATTGCAGGCATTGCGCTAGGGATGGCGGTAATGATCCTATCGATCGCCATTGGAAAAGGTTTTAAAAAAGAAATTAGAGAAAAACTTGCTGGCTTTTCAGGGCACATTCAAATTGTAAATTACGACTTTAACCTAAGTTATGAGGCCAACCCAATAATAAGCGACTCCAGCCTGACAAATCAACTAATGACAATTCCAGGTGTACGAAACATCCAAAAATTTGCCACCAAACCAGGTTTGATAAAAACGGGTGAAGAAATGCAGGGTATTATATTAAAGGGCATATCCAGTGATTATGACACCACATTTTTGAAATCTGTGTTAAAAAAAGGGCAATTACCGCAAACAAATGCAGTAACAGTTACCAATGACATCCTCATCTCTGAAGTATTAGCCAACCAATTAACCATAAAAGTAGGCGATCCCGTTCTGATGTATTTCTTCGAAGACCAAATCAGGGTTCGTCGCTTTACTGTCAGTGGAATATACAACAGTCGTCTGCCTGATCTGGATAAACTATATGTGATAGCGGATTACAGACATGTACAACGACTCAATAATTGGGCAAAAAATCAGATTGCAGGCTATGAAATTGTTATAGATAATTTTGACCGTATGGAAAAGATCGGCGATGCCGTTTACGATAAAACAGCCGCCTACATTTCGCCCGACGGGTCATTGCTACGCGCACAAACCATTCGACAAACCCAGCCCCAAATTTTTGGATGGCTTGACCTGCTCGACACAAACATTGCGGTTATTATTAGCCTAATTTTAATGGTCGCCGGTTTTAATATGGTATCGGGTCTGCTCATATTAATTCTGGAACGAACCAACATGATAGGGGTTTTAAAATCAATAGGCATGGCCGACTGGCCATTAAGAAAGATTTTTCTGGTGTTAGCCATCAAAATAGCCACACGGGGTTTAATAATTGGGAACATAATTGGGATAGGCCTCTCGATGCTACAACAGCAAACACATTTTTTACAACTCGACCCCGACAACTATTTTCTGGATGCAGTACCCATTCTACTATCGCCCATAGATCTGCTACTCCTTAATGCCGGAGCAGTTGCAGCCGTGCTGCTAATGATGGTAGGGCCTTCCTATTTGGCTGCCCGCATATCGCCGGTGAAAGCCATTCAATTTGATTAAAACTTCGTCGCCTAATATTGGCAACGATTAGTCGATAACTGAGAGGAGACATGGAAGCAGTATCTAATTTCCGGTTAATTGGTCGCAATGGCTAATAAGCGGGCAGTTAGATCTTAAAATCGCCTACCCTAAAAAAAGCACAGAATATATAATGCCAAAGAAGTCAACAAATGCTTAAAAAAAATATAATATGCACCCTCAATTCTATCATGCAATCGGGCGTTTGTCTATAAAACTCAAATTCAAAGCTTACACAACCCGAAGATTGTAAGTTTACTGGTCAAAATGACCATTTTAAGGACAAGCGTAACGTAAAATTTAAACTTTACCGACAGGCTCTAACGTTTCTCAGAAGTGAACAGAAATTGTTCATATTCGGACAAAATAAAAGAGAGATAAAGCAACAAAATAAAATGAAAATCCCTGATCTTAAGCTCCAAAAATAAACTTTCAAAACTCAAGGTGACTATTATCATCTTTGGCACGCTTTTTATAATATACTAATTGGTTTAGATTAGTAATGGGATAAAAAAAGCCATCGTTCAAACGTGAATGATGGTTTTTTTATTGAATCTGAACTCAAACAGATATGCCAAATAGCTTAAAACCCACAAAAATTACTTATTTTTAAAAAGGAATACAGAAATTTTCATCTATATAGTACTTGTAAAAAATCTCTATTGGTTATAAATAAACTTCATTCTGGAGGCTTGTAAAGATTGAAAAAATAATTTTACTAATAAAATGTCCCTCTTGAGCACGAGCGTAACAAAAAAATAACGTTTTCATGCTGGCTCTATAATAACAATGACAGACCAAAATTATGATAGGCTGGAAATATTCATTAATAAAAGCATTACAGCGTCCCCTCCCTGGCGAAAAGGCTCATCTTATGATGGCTCCTTCAGTCAGGTACACTGGATCTGGCACACCCGATCCGGCCAGTGCGCGAGACAGCAGTGTCTTAATTCTATTATATCCCAAACAAAAAAGATGGACCATTCCGTTCATACAAAGACCCGATTACAAGGGAGTTCATGGAGGGCAGGTCAGTTTACCAGGCGGCAAATACGAAACCAGCGATACCAATTCGTGGGAAACAGCATTACGCGAAACACGTGAAGAATTAGGCATAAAAACCGATAAAATTCAGTTTTTAGGTAGTCTGACAAATCTTTATATCCCAAACAGCAATTTTCTGGTTCATCCGTATATAGGCTATCTTCCGTATCGCCCCAATTTCCATCCATGCCCATACGAAGTATCAGAAATTTTGGAGATTCCGGTTCCTGCTCTTTTCCACGGTGCTGACCATCCAAAAATATTGGAAATGAATATCAACAACCGGAAAGTTGTAGCCCCCTGCTTTAACTGGAACGGACACACATTATGGGGTGCTACAGCCATGATTATGAATGAATTAAATATAATTTTTAGAGAAAACATGCCCCAATGGGCTAATTCATTACATTCTTATAATGATTATACCTCTCCAGAATCTCTCTGACGTAGTGATAAGGTTCTTCGCCCCGGCAATAACCAAATTTTACGAGTGGATCATTGTAATATTTCGGATTAGATTTATTAAGAATAAAAAAATCCACATTATCGTCCCATATTGCAGGGTCCTTCCCGTATTTTTCGGCCAGCAACATGGCATCCAAAACGTGTCCAATACCAACGTTGTATGAGGCTAACACAAATTTTATACGCTCATTCGGATCTTCAACTCTCAATTTCATACGCTCATCCAACCATTGCAACAACTGAATTCCTCCTTGAATATTTTCATCCGGCGAATTAATCGAAGAAACGCCAAACCGCTCGGCTGTTTCGGGCATTAACTGCATTAAACCTTTGGCACCCGCCCAACTTTCGGCATCCGGAATAAAACGTGATTCCTGATAAATAATAGAAGCAATAAGTCGCCAATCCCAATCGAGCTTTTCACTTTCACGTTTAATGATATCATCATACACCGATACCTGTCCGCCTTTAATGGAATGAAAGCCAGCATCGACAATATGAATGGAACGCTTGTTCAAAAAATATTTCTGATAAATGCGTTCATAACGCGCCGTTTTTTTAAAACTGACCATCCAATTGTTAATGGCACTAAGCAATTCGGGCGCACCTTTGTTTACAGCCCAGGCCTGCTTTTGGGGAAAACTAACGGCCGTTTCAACATCTATATTAGGATAAAAATTAAGATTAACACGCGCCAGATTTTCATCACAAACGGTATATGGTATTTCACCGGCAGCCACTAACTCAATCAACTGCTCAACTTCGTAATCAGGAATCTCAACAATATCGATACTATCGCCAATTTCGTTTGCCAAACTACGCAAACGTTGTACAAAAGCCGACCCTTTTTGAACATAAATACTTTTACCTGCCAAATCAAGCTGATTACGTATCAACTCATTGGGTGCAGATAAAGGTTTTCCGTCCTTCCCAATTGAGTATGCCTGCTGAATCAAAACCTGCCGACTATAACTATGAGGCTCGGTAAAAGCCACCATTTCTTCGCTTTCTCTGGTTACAGCTAAACTACTGGCGATTATATCTAACTGTCCGTTCTGAAGATCAATAAAATTAGCATCCAGATCATTGCTCACTGACACTTCCAGTTTAATATCCATAAAATTGGCAAATTGCTGAAGTAACTCATACTGATATCCCATGGGTTGGCCTTTATACACAAAATAATTGGTAGAATTATAATTGGTAACCACACGAATAACGCCTGACTTCTTTATCTGCTTAAGGTCGGGAACAACAATTTCGCTTTCCGTTGAAGTATTTTTTTTATCAACGCTTGATCGGCATCCGGCAAACATCAATAAAACATATAGCAATGGTAAAAATAATTTCATATCCATCCTCTTTAATAAAAACTAATACGCATTAAAAGCATTTAAGTTAATGTCTTATCGGGTCAATCAAAATCCAGACCAAACCTAAATCATTACTAATCAACTTCTTTTTTGCAAGGAATTGATAAAAAAGTAAATATATAAAAAAAGAAGATAGAAGTGGAAATCAAAAATGCATATAAGCGCTATAAAACCCTATCAATCATAGAAATTCCAGGAAACACCAAAATGAAATCCCCGGGGGTTCATGGGGTAGTAAATCGTATGAAAATAATCGCGGCTCGAAGGATACCCTTCGTTCACATGGTCCATTTTAAAGAATATACGAGCGCGTTTCAAATGTAAATTAAGAAACGCATCGACCATTGGATAGTCACCTACTTTACGTTCACGTTGCGCATAAAACTGCCCGGTTGCCGGCATATATGCAGGGGTATACCAGTCTGTATTATATCGAAGATCGAAGCCAATCTGAAAAAATAAAACTTTGAATAAAGTATTCTGAAAATAGTTGGAACTATAAATTGTCCATTCAGGAAGCGGTAAAATATCATCGTGATTGGTCAGCTGGTAAATGACCGTATTACGGCTGTGCAGATTCCAAAGTTGAAAATGCTTATACAATTGAATTTCCGCAACTTGTATAAACTCATCCGTTTGCTCAGGTAAGGCTTCCTGATTCCAAAACACATACTTATTAATGCTTCTTGTTTCAGCGGACAACTTTAAACGGCGCGTTGGCACATCAATGCCTCCCCCCACACGTAAAGTCTGAACTTGATCAAAACGATTATTCCAAATAAAATGATTGGAATAGTAACGCTCAGTAAAAAAATCCGGGGTAACCAAATAGGCACCGCCAGAAGCATAAATCCCTGCTGTATCCTTTCCTATACGGAAGGATGAAGACAATGTGCCGGTGAGTTCGCTATCGCCGGCTCTATACCCTTGAAAATAAATTCGCGCACCTGCATTCCATTTAAAATTACGACCCACATTTTTAAAAATCTGGCCACCTAACAAAGTCGTGGTCAAAACAGTATCATTCATTATGTATTCGGGAGGAACAGACAACGTCCCTTTAGTAACCGGAACTCCCGGATATTTAAACAGTTCTACTTCATTGGTTATAAAAGCCCTAAGTCCAAAACGCAACAAAGAATTTGCCTCTTCATTAAAACGAAGTTGAAATGTATTTTCGACGGAAGTATAATAAACTGAATCGCGGGTAGCTGTAGAATCGTTATAGATATTAGGATAATAAAAATCTTCAAACGAATTAGTGGCATAAGTACTAAAATCCTCAACAGCATAAATCCGACGATACCGACTTAAATGAAAACTATGGATGGCCGTTCCAAGCGGCATTTTATCGATTGTACTATCGTTACGTCCCACCACCACATGACCAATATCGAATGTTTGATTCAGATAAAGTTGATGGTTATCAATCCGGTTAGAGGCATTAAGAAAATTGACAGGAATATCTTCATTCATATCCACGTCCTTTTCATTGGGGTTCCAAATATAACTTTCATCAATAATACCGCCATTCTCCAAGTGATCGGTCTTATTATACACATAATCGCCAAGTATAGAATATTTTTCACCTGAATAAGACGAAAAAAAACGGAAATGGCGATTATCAACCTGTTGTGCCTCATATTTCCCGATGGAAGAAATTAAATCATAATTAAATCCGACATTCCAGTTCTTATTCACATTTTGAGTGAACAACACCTTCACCACCTCCTCCGAACGTCTTTTGGGTGGACTGTACTGGTAATAAATATTGGTATAAGGCGTTCGGGTATTATAATACTTCCATGTATCAGGTGTCGAAAAATTATCGGAAAGACTTCTGCTAAACAAAAATTTATTATAAACAGGGAGCAATGAAACCATAGCCGGCTGCCATGCAGCGCCGATATTACCGAGCTGAACATTAGCCAGCGCAATACGCGACACAGGTCTATAAACCTGAAACCCCAGCGATAACGTATCTACTTCAACACTATCGACCAGAGAACCAGAATTTGTGACCCGCCAATTTTTAACCACATGCTTAATAGCAACAACAGGGGCAGATGGCTGCCCCTCCTCGTTTCCAGTCTGGTTAGCTGACAGCCCGCCTCCCCGCGACTTATTCTGCGCGGAAGCATCACGTTGCAGAGAAATCTGGGCTTTACCTCCAACCTGAAAAACCAATAACAATGCTATGCTGAAGAATAGTATTTTCATGCCACGCAAAGATATTGAAAAATCCGGTTTACAAAGCACAATCTCTGCCACTGATCTTATTATTTAACCTCCCAAACATCACCCTCTCTCGCCAAATCATAAAAACTCTTAACTTTTGAAGTTTTCTTAACGGCCTCTATTTGCGCTTCTACCTCAGCATCATAAGTTAATGAATCAACATTACGAATAACGCCAGTAGCCACGGGAAATTCAGGATACTCCATATCCACTAGTTTCAGATGCAAAGTATTATCAGGATTATGAGCATCATGCACCAGTATGTCTTGCTCAGTCACTCCATTTTCACCGATTCGCACAACTTTCAGACGCATGCCATCCAACATCAGTCCTTTATCACGATTACTTCCAAAAATCATGGGTTTTCCATGTTCCAACAAAATGGTCCGGTCTTCACGATGTTCTTTATCGGTAATAGCCGCATGAACGCCATCGTTATAAATCACACAATTTTGAAGCACTTCAACCACTGAAGTCCCCTCGTGGTTAGCTGCTGCTTTAAAAACATCAATGCACAATTTCAAATCCTTATCAATGGTACGGGCAAAAAAATGGCCACGCGCGCCGATGGTTAATTCACCAGGACGAAATGGGTATTCAACAGTTCCAAAAGGCGAAGTTTTTGATACAAAACCACGCTTCGATGTTGGTGAATACTGCCCTTTGGTTAAACCATAAATCTGATTATTGAATAAGATCATATTCAAGTCAACATTGCGGCGAATGGCGTGAATAAAATGATTCCCGCCAATAGCCAACGCATCTCCATCGCCGGTAATCTGCCAAACTTTAAGTCGCGGATTAGCAGTTTTCACTCCTGTGGCAATAGCTGCAGCACGTCCGTGAATGGTATGAAACCCATATGTATTCATATAATACGTAAATCGGGAAGAACAGCCAATTCCGGAAATAACCGCAACTTCATGTGTTTTCAATCCCAACTCAGCCATAGCCTTCTGTACAGTATTTAAAATGGCGTGGTCACCACATCCCGGACACCAGCGTACATTTAACCCACTTTTATAATCGGTAAAAGTATATTGTTGTGTTGCATCCATTTTTTAATTCTCTAATAATTTAACAAATTCACTCTTCAATTCTTCTACCGTAAAAGGCTGTCCCTGCACTTTATTATACTGGGAATACACAAAATCAGGCTGTTTCATTCTCAAATAACCGACAAACTGGCCCATATTGAGTTCACAAACCAGAATTTTTTTATACCTGGCAAAGACATCAGCGGTATTACGAGGCAAAGGCATGATATAGTTAAACTGGGCAAGCGCAACTTTCTGTCCAGCCTCGTTCAACTCATTAACGGCAGTCAGCAGATGCCCGTATGTTCCGCCCCATCCCACCACAAGGAGATCGCCTTCAGCATCACCTGCTACTTCCAGTTCGGGAATAGACTGTGCAATACGATCAACTTTAGCCTGACGCGTATTAGTCATCAACTGGTGATTTGCCGGATCATGTGAAATAGCGCCTGTCAGCGCATCTTTTTCCAGTCCCCCAATTCGATGTTCATACCCCTCCATTCCGGGAAGCGCCCAATCACGATTAAGTTTTTCATCATCTCGCAAATATGGCATAAATTCGCCAGGTTTTTGATGTGTATATGGAGGTATGATAGCGGGGAAATCATCTTCGTCGGGTACCCGCCATTGCTGCGTTCCGTTAGCAATAAAACCATCGGACAATAGAATAACGGGCACCATATGTTCAACGGATATCTTGGCTGCGTAAAAAGCATAGTCAAAACAGTTGACGGGCGTACTGGCAGCCATCACAACGGCAGGACTTTCACCGCTCCTCCCATATAACGCCTGAAATAAATCAGATTGTTCAGTTTTAGTTGGCAAACCTGTTGATGGGCCACCACGTTGAACATCAATTACAACCAATGGCAACTCAGCCATTACAGCCAAACCAATAGCTTCACTTTTCAAGGCCAAACCTGGGCCAGAAGTGCTGGTCACCGCCAGACTTCCGGCAAAACTTGCGCCAATAGCAGTGCAAACACCGGCAATTTCATCCTCAGCCTGAACCACCTTTACACCCAAATCTTTGCGAAGCGCCAACTCCTGCATAATCTCAGTCGCCGGCGTAATAGGATAAGAGCCTAAAAACAGCTGCAAACCACTTTTCTCTGCAGCCAAAAGCAAACCCCAGGCCGTGGCTTTGTTACCGTTTAGGTTACGATAAACGCCCTTTCGTATTTCAGATGGACTAATATGATAAGAAGGGGTAACCAACTGAAGATTTTCCCCATAATTAAAACCAGCTTGCAACACCTTTAAATTGGCAGCCATAATTTGCGGCTTCTTACCAAATTTTTTTCTTATAAAACTCTGCGTATGCTCAATGGGCCTGTTAAATAACCAGTAAACAACTCCCAACGCAAACATATTCTTGCTTCTAAGAACACTTTTATGATCCAGACTCAGATAAGCCACACTTTCCTTGGTAAGAGTCGTAATAGGTGCCTGAATAATATTAAAACCATTCAGTTTATCTTCTGCTATAGGATCGTTGGTGGTATATCCTGCTTTTTTCAAACTTTTATCATCAAAACTATCACCATCAAGGATAATCGTTCCACCCGATTTCATAAACTTAGCGTTAGCTCTTAATGCAGCGGGATTCATCGCCACAAGAACGTCGGTAAAATCACCTGGTGTCGAAACACTTTTCCCGAAATGCACCTGGAAACCAGACACGCCCCCGATAGTTCCTTGCGGCGCTCTAATATCGGCCGGATAGTCAGGGAAAGTTGAAATATCATTACCGTAAATAGCTGAAGTATGAGAAAATAAGGTCCCGGTCAGCTGCATGCCATCTCCGGAATCACCCGAAAAACGTACCGCCAGCTTCTCAACTTCAATCACTTTAGAACTTTTGCCCATAATTAAAAATATATAATCGGGTTAGTGCATCCAACCCCACTTAAATTACGCAAAGGAAACCGGTAAAAACCAGACTTCTCTGCTAAAAATTATAAAAAATGCGAGTCTAAAGTATCCCATTATTTTTTAATTAGCAAAAGGCAACGTGATTTAGTGCTCGCAAGAAATGGACAACTTCTGTGTTGGCTTGATTTAAAAATGATTATTAACCATACTAAACTCAAATTTTTCAAACTTCGCAAACCTTGAATTTGAACCTTTCGGAGCAAGCATTTAATTTATCGTGCTAATACGATAAAAAAAACTAATCAGCTATATTAATCGATTGCAAATAAACGGAATGGAGACTCGTTCCCACTTTTAATCTGATATTAATACCATTGAACAATATATAATTGGTCTAAATAAGATTCAAAACAAACAATCAGATACGTTTCAATGTTAATTTTACCAATATATTCTTCTTCACAAGAAGAATGAAGACTAATTTCACCATCTAATAAAATTACAAAATGGCTCTAATAAAAAAAGTAAGAGGTTACACACCAAAATTCGGGAATAACGTATTTATTGCTGATAATGCCACAATAATAGGAGATGTTATACTGGGGGACGATTGTAGCATTTGGTTTAATGCTGTATTGAGAGGCGACGTTAATGCAATTCGAATTGGAAATAAAGTAAACATTCAGGATGGCGCGGTGCTGCACACACTATATCAAAAATCGACTGTCGAAATTGGGGACAACGTTTCAGTGGGGCACAATGTGATTATTCATGGTGCCAAAATCGAAAACAATGTCCTGATAGGTATGGGCGCCACCATTCTTGATCACGCCGTTATAGGCACAAATTCAATTATAGCAGCAAATGCACTTGTATTAACTGGCACCATCGTAGAACCAAATAGTGTTTATGCCGGCATACCGGCAAAAAAAGTAAAAGAAATTGAACCCGGACAAAGCATGGAAATGATTCACAAAATAGCAAATAACTACTTAATGTATTCGGGCTGGTATAAATAATATTTGTCTATAATGTCAACTGCTTTGTTAAGCTTGCCATAAAAACAGTCGTTTACGAAAAGTAAAAGCCTTGTTTTTTTTATGACTTCGCAAGCCATGAATTTGAAATTTTATAGCGCAAATACTGACTATATTTTATGAACAGTCATTCAATAGAGCCTTTAACAAAGCAAAAATAATCATTTGCGATAAAAAAAGACAACTGACACAGGTAAAACGCGGTAT
Source organism: Geofilum sp. OHC36d9 (assembly GCF_052400685.1). Classification (NCBI taxonomy): domain Bacteria; kingdom Pseudomonadati; phylum Bacteroidota; class Bacteroidia; order Marinilabiliales; family Marinilabiliaceae; genus Geofilum; species Geofilum sp. OHC36d9. Next base: position 760,211 of record NZ_JBQTGJ010000001.1, on the reverse strand, counting down.
ATTTTCAATATACCGGAATCATATTTAACGACGTACAAAAAAACACTAAATCAAAAAGCTATTTGTGTGGCCGTCACCGGTCGCTTTAAAAACAAGGTTGCCGACTCACCAAACCGATCAGCTTGTTCAGAAGTAAAATATTCGCAGGTGCCCGTGCGCGAAATTCGCCTTTCCATATCTGGATGGCGTTGCAAATAATCGCGCAAACTTTCAGCTACTACAGGCCCCTGGGAGATAACCCGAACCTTATCAGGGAGAAGCTCACGGATAACAGGCAATAATAAAGGATAGTGAGTACATCCCAGGACAACAGTATCTATATCTCTATCCTTTTCGAAAAGGTTGTCCAAATTCTTTTTCACAAAAAAACGGGCCCCTTCTGTTTCCATCTGATGATTCTCAACAATAGGAACCCATAGCGGGCAAGGCTCCTGCGTAACTTTAAGCTGTGGAGATAGCTTGTTTATTTCGAGCGGATAAGACTGCGACAAAACAGTTCCCTCGGTTCCGAGGATGCCAATATGTCCCGATCCTGAAATTCCTGCCAGCAGTTCCACGCTGGGGCGTATAACGCCCAAAACCCGACGTGAAGGATCCCATTTTGGAAGATCAACTTGCTGGATGGTCCTTAGTGCCTTTGCCGAAGCTGTATTGCAAGCCAAAATAACCAGATGTGCACCACGCTCAAAAAGCCATTGCACCACCTGACGTGTATATCTGTAAACCACATCAAACGACCTGCTACCATATGGTGCACGCGCATTATCACCAAAATAAATAAAATCATATTCCGGAAATTCATCCAACAAATTCTGTAGAACGGTCAATCCCCCATACCCCGAGTCAAAAACGGCTATGGGGCCAGGCAAAACATCCCGATTCAGTAAAATCATGACTACAAAATATGAAAAAAGGACAATGCCAATGGCATCATCCTTCGTTATGCGGTATAAACGACAATTAGTTGACGCCCAATTTAGCTTTCACAAGAGACATACAGTCTACACTCTTATCAGAATGATACAAAACAACTTGTGAACTAAGATCAAAGATATAAACAAATCCCTGTTCCTGTCCAACAGCATCAATAGCCTGTTGAATTTTTTCTAAAATTGGTTTATAAAGCTCCTGTTCTTTCTTGGAAAGAGATTGTTGAGCCATTGTTTGATAATTCTGAAGACGTTGTTCGATGTCTTGAATCTCCTTTTCCATGGTAGCCCTGATTAATTCAGGCAAACTATCACGTTGGGCCAAATATTCCTTAAATTTAGTTTCGTGCTCTTCGCTCATTTTTTGCATACGCGTTTGCAAAATCTTTGCCTCAGCCTGCAACTTCTGGTCGGCAGCTTGCTTATCAGGTAACACCTGAATCAACTCCTGAACATTAATGTGACCAAATTTTAATTCCTGAGCCTTAACCATGCCAGAAAATAAAAACAACGAAACAATCAATAATGACTTAAAAATCTTCATATTATGCATATTAATAATTCAACAATAATAACCGCTACTAAATACCTAGCTTGGCTTTAACCAAAGGGGTCACATCTACACTCTTAGCTGAATGATACAAAGTTAAACCAGAGTTCACTTCGAAAATATAGAGAAAACCGTTTTCACGACCAACAGATTCAATTGTTTCCCTCAATTTTGCAAGAACAGGTTCTTGCAATTCTTGTTGTTTTTGCTGTAATGATTTCTGGGCATTGGCGTAAAACTCCTGAACGCGTTGTTGCATGGTTCCGTACTCAGCTTCCTTGTCAGCACGTTGTTGGTCCGTATAAGATTCATAATTACTCTCATACTCCGTCTCCAATTTTTTAAGTTCGCCCTGCATTACGCCCAACTGATCTTCCAACTTTTTGGTTTCTGTTTCCATCACAGTGCCTATATTTTTATATTCAGGCATCAGCAAAATAACATCAGCAACACTAATGTGTCCAAACTTTAAGTCCTGGGCTGCGGCAGGCATTACCAACACAATGGTCAGAAATACTGCAAATACAATTCTGTAAAATCTCATTACCAATTATTTAACTATTATCACTTGTAACCTAACCGTTGCAACACCTTATCACTGTAATCCTGCTTCGGGTCAAGATATAAAACGCCGGACGATTTATCAAAAACAGCAGCCAAACCTTCTTCCTGCGACATCTCAGATATTACAGCAGCAATTTGCTCCTGAATAGGCTGCACCAAACTTTGCCGACGAAGAGCCAATTCCCCATCTGGGCCAAAATACTTATTCTGCAACTGTTTAGCTTGTTTCTCCTTTTCTATAATAGCTTCTTCGCGCGCTGTTTTCATCTCTGCCGAAAGAAAAACACTTTCAGACTGATAAGTTTTGTATAACTCTGCTACTTCTTTATAAATAGCCTCAATTTCTTGCTGCCAACCTTTTGAGGCCTGATTCAATTGTTCTTGTGCAGCCTCATAAGCAGGGATATTACGCAAAACATAATCAGTATCAACAAACCCATATTTTTGAGCCATTAAGACACTCTGAAGGCTCATCAAAGCCAACAAAATTATAATTGTTTTTTTCATAATAACCAATTTTATTAAAAAATGTTATTCTTTTCTATCACAAGATACACTTTAATTAAAAGCTTTGTCCCATTACAAAATGGAAATTACTTCCCGAAGCACCAGGATTATTAACAACATCATCGAAGCCATAACCCCAGTCAATGCCCATGAGACCAAACATAGGCAAAAATATTCTTACTCCAACACCAGCAGAACGTTTCAGATTAAAAGGATTATAATCATTAAATTCTGACCAGGAATTACCTGCTTCGGCAAAAACCAAACCATAAACAGTTGCTGAGGGCTGGAGAGTTAAAGGATATCGAAGCTCCATCGTCATTTTGGTATACATATTACCATCGTAAGCTGAACGGGTAATATTACCATCTTCATCGTATACATAATTTATGGCAGTCAGCGAATTATTTTCATAACCTCTTAAGCCAATGGTTTCACTTCCGTAATAACTATATCCAGCCATTCCGTCACCACCAAGATTGTACTTCTCAAAGGGAGATTTTAAATATTCGTTATAATACCCCAAAAATCCTGCTTCAACCTTAGTCATTAATACCAATTTATTATTAGTATCGAGCGGTTTAAACATTGAGCCCTTAAAGGTCCACTTATGATATTCAACAAATTCATAAAGTTCTTCCTGATCAGTAATTTTAGAATAATCCTTTCCGGTGAAGGCTGAATAAGGAGGCGTTAGCTCCACTCCCACTGTAAAATTAGATCCGGAACGTGTATACAATGGATTATCAATTGAATTCCGTGATAACATTACCTTCAACTTAAGGTTGTGGGACAAACCATCACTCATAAAGAAATAATCCCAATTTTTAAGATCGTACTGATTGTAACTCAACTCAGTATAAAGAGTAAAGAAGTCATCGGGCCAGGTTAATCGGCGTCCCAATCCCACTGAAATACCCAGTGTTTTAAGATATTCATCGGTATTTACATCATTAGAAGTAACATAGCCACCACCAATACCGCTGCCATAACCATACGAACTATATGAATTATAGTTATTATAATAGGAACTGTTAACACCCGACTGAATAGAACGATAAACAGAAACACTCAATGAATTTGGTTTTTTACCTCCAAGCCATGGTTCAACAAAACTCACACTATAGGATTGGTAATACTGTCCGTTGGTTTGTGCGCGCAGCGAAAGTGTTTGACCATCTCCAGTAGGGAGTGGGCGCCAGGCTTCTTTATTAAAGAAGTTACGAACCGAAAAGTTAGTAAACTTCAGGCCCAAAGAACCAACAAACATGCCACCGCCCCAGCCACCTGACAACTCAATCTGGTCATTGGCTTTTTCTTCCAGATTATATTCAAGATCAACGGTTCCTTTATCCGGGTCTGGAATGGGAACAGGATTAATCTTTTCAGGATCAAAATGCCCCATCTGCGCCAATTCACGAACAGTACGAATTAATGCCGACTTATTGAATAATTCGCCGGGCTTAGTGCGCAATTCACGACGTATTACGTGCTCGTGTGTTTTCGTATTACCTTTAATAATAACGTTATTGATGGTAGCCTGATCGCCCTCATATACACGCATCTCTACATCGACTGTATCGTTATAAACACGGGCATCAACCGGAGTTATCCGACTAAACAAATACCCATCGTTCATATATAAGTTATGAACCGCATCATCGTCAGTAAACAACCGCTCGTCAAGCATAGTCTGATTAAAGACATCCCCTTTCTGAATGCGTAAATAATAGCTAAGATACTCGCCCGGATACAAACTATTACCTACCCAGGTAATGTTACCAAAGTAATACTTATGACCTTCGTCAATGGATATTTTAACATCAACGGTATTATCATCATTTCGCGAAATAGAGTCGTACACAACATAGGCATCACGATACCCTTTTTCATTATATTTTTCGATAATAGTTTTCAGATCTTCCTGATAACTATCTTTTACAAACTTTTTGGTTCTAAAGAAATTACGTATTTTACCCTTTTCGTTGGTCTTTTTGGTAAAACGGTTCAACTTAACATCCGAAAAAGCCTCATTACCAATAAAAGTTAAGCTATTAACCTTAACTTTTTCTTTCTTATCCACATAAACATCCAGAAAGACATGATTTACTTTAGATGTATCATCCCGCTGAACAATATTAACTTCTGTATTAAAAAAACCTTTTTCAACAAAATAATTCTTTATAAACCGTTCCGATCGTTCAACCAAATATGGAGTAACCTGACTCCCCTTCATCATGGCCACCTTCTCATCCACTGCTTCAATTTCGGACCGCTTTAACCCAAAATAATTAAGCTCCGACAAACGGGGTCGTTCCTGCAAATAAATTTCTAAATAAATAAATTGTCCCTCAATTTTGGAGGCCGATATCTTCACATCTGAAAACAAACCATAATCCCAGTATTTTTTAATGGCTGCCGTAATCTGATCGCCAGGTACTGTAATTGATTGTCCGACTTTGAGACCAGATAAGTTGGCCAAAATTTTAGGGTCATTATTCAAATCACCGATTACCTCAATGGCAGCAATTTCATAGGTTCTTGGTTTACCCGAATACGAAAACTCGGCTGAATTGGTTTGTCCCTTAATTGAAGTTATAAATAATAAAAGCGATATTACAACCGGGAAAATGCGTTTCAACATCTTTACTTGTTTAAAATTAACTGGTCACTGGTTTTTCCAAATCTCCTTTCGCGCTTCTGAAAATCAAGAAGTGCATGATAGAAATCTTCTTTACCAAAATCGGGCCATAAAACGTCGGAGAAATATAATTCTGAATAAGCTATTTGCCAAAGCAGGAAATTACTGATACGTAACTCGCCGCTGGTACGGATTAACAATTCCGGATCGGGGATGTTTTTGGTCTCAAGATAACTCACAAACAAATCATCATTAATTTGTTCAATAGCGACCTTCCCGGCCTTAACATCGGCGGCAATACCTTTAACTGCCTTCGATATTTCCCATCGGGAACTGTAACTAAGTGCCAAAACAAGTGTCAACCCTGTATTATTTGAAGTTTGAATAATGCAAGTCTGAAGTTTGTCACGAACATCCTGCGGCAAAGTTTCAACATTACCAATCGTTCGCAATTGCACATTATTTTTCATAAGGGTTTTGGTTTCATCAGAAATCGTTGAAACCAAAAGAGACATTAATGCATCAACTTCACTTTTGGGACGGCTCCAGTTTTCGGTAGAAAAAGCATAAAGCGTCAGATAATCAATTCCTAATTCGGCAGAAGCTTCGGTAACAGCACGAACAGCTTTAACGCCATTTCGGTGCCCAAATATCCGCATATTACCCCGTTTTTTTGCCCACCTGCCATTTCCATCCATTATTATAGCAACATGACGAGGTAACCGATCCTTAAGTAACTGACTTTTAACTGACATACTTTGTAATAACACTTGCTTTAAAACCCATCAAAACATTTATCGCCGGTGGAAAAGATGCGAAAAGTTACATAAACTCCAATGACCGAATACCAATCATTGTTGTGAATGGACGAGGAAATATTATAATGATAAGGGTCGGCAGGATTAATTGAATCACTAATACCCATCATATCCAGATCATCGACAAAAGTCTTTCTGAATGTCCAATCTGCTCCCACCTGAACCCAAGGGCTCACCTTCCATTTCACACCCGCTCCGAATGGCAAAGATAATACAAAAGTCGGTTTTTCAGTGCCCTTACCATTTTCTTCTTCATACCTTTTATAGATGGTAGTGCCCAAACCGAAGGTTAAAAAAGGTGTAAAACGAGCATTCTGGCTAAAAGGATGATCAAAAGAAAACATATTTATTTCCATCAACCCCACCAAATCACCAATTGAACGCTCAAAGTGATAGCTACTTCCTGATGAATTGGGAAAATAATAGTTTTTATACTGATAATCCCCACTAAGCTCCATGAAGGAAGCCTGCGCACGAAAGGCAATTCGATCCTTTATAGCATAACGAAATAAAACCCCAAATGAAGGATGCATCTGGTAAAATTGTCTGGAATTGTTTAAATCTCCATTATACCATCCAACTCCTACAACCGGCCCAGCAGTCAGTTTGGTCTGAGCCTCGATTCCTGCGAAAAGAATCAGGAAAACCAACAAAAAGAAAAAACGAAAAATTGGTTTTCTCATATTAAAAAAAGCTTTCCTAAATAAACGATATCCCTTTATAATTATTGTAATTAGTTTAATTTCTTTTATCGGCGCCCCACATCAATTTATTTCGGAGCGTAGAATAAAACGACTGACCAATGCGCTCGACAACAGAAACCGTAAAGTCCGCTTTCCGAACTTTGAGTTCAACGGCATCATCAAGGATGCAGCTGCGTGAGTCAAGTGAAGCCAAGAACTTTCCACCCCGCCCTTCTACCTTTAAAGAAATTTCGGCCGTATTTGGAACTACAAGAGGACGAACCGTTAAATTATGTGGCGCAATTGGGGTAATTATAAAATCTTTGGCCGAAGGGAGCAATATCGGACCGCCCACACTTAATGAGTATGCCGTTGACCCGGTTGGTGTTGAAACAATTAAACCATCAGACCAATACGAGTTAAGAAATTCGCCATCCAAAAAAGTATGAACAGTTATCATTGATGAGCTATCACGCTTATGAATGGCCAACTCATTAAGCGCAAAATTAATATCACCAAAACAATTAGTCGATGCCGAAAGCTGAAGTAAATTAAGTTCCCGAATGCCAAAACGCCCCTCAAGAATTTCGTCAATAGCTTTGGGTAAATCGCCCATCCCTATATCGGCCAAAAAACCAAGACGTCCACTATTAATTCCTACCAAAGGAATATCACGATTACGCACCATAGTTATGGCATCCAAAAAAGTTCCATCTCCTCCCACACTAAAAAGCATGTTACAATTGGGCAAATCGTTATAAGAAGAAAACGTTTTACTGGCATATGATTCGATATGTGCTGTTTCAGACAAAAAACGGGCAAATGGCTCAAAAACAATTACCTCTGCCCCGCTTTCGTTCAAATATTTGAACAGCAAAGCACACTTATCATAAAAACCAGGCCCAAACTGTTTCCCAAAAACGACAATCTTCATACAACTATGGATATATAATAAGAATAATATTAAAACCGGCACATTCAAAAATGTAAAACCATTTTACAAATAAATCATGAAATACCACCTGTAACAGCTACTTTAAGCATCGAATGCCAGACTCTATATGTCATACACATATTGTCTACAAACAAAGGCCAGCTTCTATGTTACACTTGCCTTCAAAAAAGGTCATCGACACCAGTAAACTCTCGTTTTTCAAGCTTCGAGAAAATTGATTTGGAGCTCACTGGCTCAAACCCCTGACATTATGAACAAGCAATACATAAAAACCAATACTTTTACAAATAGACATGATTAAAGCACCAGATTAAAGTGCAGGAAAAAGCCCTGATCGCCAAAGTTATTAAAACTATAATTAAAACCCCACACCTGATCGTAAATGGTAACAAGATCGAGGCCGGGACCATAACCGAACAAAACGGAGTTAGCCATATAATTATTATCAAACTCATTAGTATTGATAACATACCCTGCATCAAAATTAAACTTCAGATATAAGGCGTAATGAATACGCGAGAACTGTTTTAACGGCATCCGCTTCCAAACCACATCTCGGCGTGGCAACAACTCAAAAATTAATTTATTTTTCAAAGCCCCATAGGTAGCACCGTCAATTACGCGATATTCAAAACCATTTAGATATTCATGATAGCCCAATCCGGTTTGATAAAAATAAGGGACGTCTGGTTTGTCAATCAAAGAAATTTTCAGATCCGATTTCCCATACCATCTATTCAACAACTGTTTCTGCCACGACAAGAGCAACTCAGCCTGAAAGAAACCGGTCCAGTCTGAAATCGAATCCACGACCATTCCTCTACGCGCAAATACCAGCTGCGCATATAAGCCATTGAGCGGATAAACCTTTGAATCACGACGATCAAATTCGTAAGTATAAGAAAACTCAAGCGTTCGCGACGTGGTATTGCCACCAGGCAAATAACCCGGATTAAGGGCCAATAAAGTATCAGCCGCAACCACATCAAAATAAGACAACATAATATTATGATAAAAATCGTGATGATGTCGATATGAATACGATAAATGGAACGACATTTCACGAAGCAGCTGATCACCCGACTGTTTGATAAACAACTGCTTATCATCAGATGTTTGATAAGCCATTTTATCAAACATATACCACACCATCTTGGCACCCCATCCCGACTTATGATTTAAAGCCGGATTTTGATAATCAAGAATTGCCTGAGTTCGGTAGCCTGTTATAAATCTGAGCTTCAACAGCTCGTGCCGTCCCCTGAAATTGTCATGTTTCAAATAAAGGCCATAATTAAAATTATCACCGTCGTTGGTTCTCAAGAAATCGGCAAAATTACGTCCCTCAGCCTCGAATAGCGGGAAAGCCCAAATATACCATCGCTCCTCAACAACAATAAAAATATTAACGGTATTAATATCAGGAAATGACCAATCAATTTTAACGATATTAAAAAGAGACGTATTCTGAATATTCTCACGACTTCGTTCAATTAAATCAGGAAGATCAACCATTTCAATAAGATCGCCTTCATGAAACAAAAGCTCAGCCACGATGACGGATCGATGAGTTCGGTAATTCCCTGAAACCATAATTTCACCGACCATCCGAGGATTAACCAGCGGCACATCTGGTTCTTCAGCACTAATGGCCAATACATTACAGCACAATAATAAACAGAGGTTTATCAACAGCATTCTCATAATTACCCCTCTCCTCCCATACCCTTAAACACTTAGATAACGAATCAATGATTCATAATTCTTCACAGCAACCTCATCGATCTCTTCTTCGCTACCATAATGCGCTCTTATTTTATAGCCATACCGTTCAAAAGCACTGACTATAGGTGCCAAATCAGTTCTGTTAAGTTTAATGGTTATAAAAAGTGTTTCCTGAGATGAATCCTGATTGACATACAAACTAAGTATTTTACTATCAGAATCTTCAACAATACGGGCTATTTCAGAAAGTGTATAATCACGAGGCCCCACCTCTATCTGCAAAATTCCGCCAGGCGTATGGGCGGCTATCAACTCACTAAAACGATGAATTAAATCCTGCTGAGTAATAACACCCAGATATTCCTGCTCAACATCCAACACTGGTACCAGGCTCAACTTCAGCCTTGCCACAATTTCGATCACATCATAAATATGCTGATATTCCATGACATAAGGTTTCATCAACGACAAACGATGATTGCCCAGCGGCTCATTAGCCAAATTCAGGTCGTATATATCAATGTCAGCAATTAATCCCAAAAAAACACGATTATTTACGATGGGCAGATGCGACACCCGAAAAGCCTCCATCCAGTTAATTACGTCCAAACCTGTATCGGAAGTTTTTAACGCGGGAATAATATCTGAAATTAAATCTTTTGCCAACATATATTCGACGGATATTAAGAATACTTAGTAACTTTGAAGGCCTAATTAAAAGGTTTATTAAACCATTCGGTGTTTATCATACTAAACAATATAGACCTTTATTTGGTTTTAAACAACAAACTTCGTGCTAAACATTATCAAGGATGACAAAACTAAGTGTTAACATAAACAAAATAGCCACATTACGCAATGCCCGTGGTGGAAATATACCCAATGTTGTAAAAGCAGCCATTGATGTTCAAGCCTTCGGCGGGGAAGGTGTTACTGTTCATCCACGACCCGATGAGCGCCATATCAGACACCAGGATGTCTACGATATCCGTAAAGTTATAACCACCGAATTTAATATCGAAGGATATCCATCTGACGAATTTATAGCATTAGTGAAAGAAGTAAAGCCCCATCAGGTGACGCTGGTTCCCGATCCCCCGGAAGCCATCACCTCCAATGCCGGTTGGGACACCATCAACCATCAGTCATTTTTGAAAGAAGTCATTGCTGAACTAAAGGAAGCCGGCATCCGGACCTCAATATTCGTTGATACAACATCAGACTTTATTGAAAATGCTGTTACAACAGGTACCGACAGAATAGAACTATACACAGAACCCTATGCTACTCATTTCCCGAACGACCCGGCAAAAGCAATTGCCCCGTTTGTTGCAGCGGCCAATCTGGCTAACAAGCTGGGTCTGAAAATAAATGCAGGTCACGATTTAAGTCTCGAAAACCTGAAATACTTCAATGAAAACATACCTTTTCTGAAAGAAGTATCCATAGGGCATGCACTTATTGCCGACGCTCTATATATGGGACTTGAACGAACCATTCAACTTTATAAAAAACAACTTATTAAGGAATTATAATGAAGCTTTATTACCGCGAAACAGGAACCGGAAATCGTGAGGTAATAATTGTTCATGGCTTGTATGGCGCTTCTGACAACTGGCTGTCGGTCGCATCAGCCCTTAGTGACAAATACCGAATTTTGTTACCTGACCAACGAAACCATGGTCGCAGTGCGCACAGCGAAGAACACAATTACGATGTTTTAGTCAAAGACCTGTATGAACTCATAAAAACCGAAACCAAAGGCAAAGTCATACTCATAGGGCATTCGATGGGTGGAAAAACGGTGATGCGACTGGCGCTGGAACACCCTGAAGTCGTTGAGCATCTGGTGGTGGTTGACATAGCACCAAAAAACTACGGCACCTTTACCAATTATGCCGAAGTAACCAATGACCATCTCAGGATACTGAAGACATTAAAAGCTCTCAAACCAGAAACAATGGGTAGTCGTAAAGAAATGGACGATGCACTAAAACCTGTTTTTCCGGCTAAACAATTGCGACAATTTCTTCTTAAAAATGTAAAAAGAAACAGCAATGGCACTTATTACTGGCAGCTGAATATTGATGCATTAATAAATCATTTGCCGGAAATTATGGACGGATTTTCGCAATTAGATGAAAAGACAAAATTCAACGCAGCACCTGTACTGTTTATAAAAGGAGAAAAATCACCTTACATCAAACAGGAAGACACCATGCCAATTCTACGTTACTTTCCGCAAGCACAAATTGTGACCATACCCAATGCCGGACATTGGGTGCATGCCGAACAAAAGGATTTATTTCTTAAAACACTGACCTATTTTTTGGAAGATTAGAACCTGATAGTTTTAAGAGCAATTCACTTACATCCCGGAGATTTTTAACTACTTTTGCAAACAATTAATAATGTATTATGAACAAAAATCATAGCGACACAGCTATTTTAAGAATTCATTGCCCCGATCAAAGGGGAATTGTTGCAAGAGTGACCGATTTTATTCACCGTAACAATGGCAACATTGTAGGACTGGACCAGCACACCGATCGTGACGAGAAGCGTTTTTTCATGCGTCTTGAATGGGAACTGGAAGGCTTTGAGCTCACCCGCGAACAAATTGCATCCGCATTTGAATATGCCATTGCCATTCCATGTAAAATGATCTGGAAACTAAATTTCTCAGATGAAATTCCCCGAATGGCCATTTTCGTTTCAAAAATGTCGCATTGCCTGTTCGACCTGTTAGCGCGTTATCAAAGTGGTGACATAAAAGCAGAGATCCCATTAATAATAAGCAACCACCGCGACCTGGAAGACGTGGTTGGCAAATTTGGAATAACATTTGTGCATGTACCAATAACAACTGCCAACAAAGCCGAGCAGGAAAAGAAAGAACTGGAAATACTAAAAGAACATAAAATTGATTTTATAGTACTGGCTCGTTACATGCAAATATTATCGGCCGAGTTTGTCAGTAATTTCCCGGAGCACGTGATTAATATTCACCATTCCTTTTTACCGGCCTTTGTAGGCGCCAAACCCTATCATGCAGCACACGCCAGAGGGGTAAAAATTATTGGGGCCACCAGCCATTATGTCACCTCCGATCTGGACGCCGGACCCATTATAGAGCAGGATGTTGCGCGCATTTCGCACCAGGACAGCATTGCCAGACTCATTCAAAAAGGACGCGACGTGGAAAAAATTGTTTTGTCGAGAGCTGTAATGGCTCATGTAGAGCGAAAAACTTTGATATACAAAAACAAAACCATTATTTTCCATTAACAAATAATGAACGGCATTTAAGCCACACGACTAAACAAAACGATACACAAACATCTTTAGGTATCATGATCATTTAATCAACATAAAGGATGTCCAGACAAAATATCGTCATCATAAAATATAATGCAGGTAATATCCGTTCGGTTAATAATGCCTTGGTTCAACTGGGACAGACGGCTGAAATAACCGCCGATGAATCAAAAATAAGACAAGCCGATAAAGTTATTTTTCCGGGGGTTGGCGAAGCAAGTACAACCATGAATTACCTAAACCAATCGGGAATAGGCGAGGTGATAAAAACCCTCAAACAACCAGTTTTGGGAATCTGCCTCGGTATGCAATTGATGGGACGTCACAGTGAAGAAGGAGCGGTTGATTGCCTTAATATATTTGACGAGCCTGTAAAAAAATTTCAACTGCCACAGCCCAATCCACTAAATCTAAAAATCCCGCAAATAGGCTGGAACCAAATTTTTGATCTCAAAAGTGATCTTTTCGATTCTTCACTCGAAGGACAATACGTCTATTTTGTGCACAGTTTTTATGTGCCATTGGGCAAAAGTTCGGCGGCCACCACCAATTATATTTTACCCTACAGTTCGGCACTCCAGCAAGATAATTTCTTTGCAACCCAATTTCACCCCGAAAAAAGTGGGCCCGTAGGACACCGGATTTTACAAAACTTTTTGAAATTATAACCAACCGGCTATGTCACAACCAATGATAGAACTTATACCGGCCATCGACCTCATTGAGGGGAAATGCGTACGACTCAGTAAAGGCGATTATACTACCAAACAAATTTATAACGAAAACCCGCTCGAGGTAGCCCTCCAATTCGAAGCACATGGCATAAAACGACTTCACGTCGTTGATCTGGACGGCGCAAAAGCCGGCCATATCATAAACCACAAAGTATTAGAAACTATTGCTTCAAAAACAAATCTCATCATTGACTTTGGGGGTGGATTAAAAACGACCGACGATCTGAGAATTGCCTTTGAATGCGGAGCCAGCATGGTTACAGGTGGAAGCATCGCCGTGAAAAATCCGGATACCTTTGCCGGGTGGATAAAGAAATATGGTGCAGATAAAATCATACTGGGTTCAGATGTCAAAAACAAAAAAATAGCCGTTTCAGGCTGGCAGGAAACCTCATCGCATGACCTGTTTGATTTTCTCAATCAATACAGCCGTTTGGGTATTACCAAAACTATTTGCACCGACATCAGCAAAGATGGAATGTTGCAAGGCCCTGCCATTGACCTGTACAAAGAAATACGGGAACAATTTCCGGATTTATATCTTATTGCCAGTGGTGGCGTCAGTCATCGCAAAGACATTGAAGCATTGGCCGGGGCTGGCGTACCGGCCGTCATTTTCGGGAAGGCCATTTATGAAGGACGGATTACTCTTGACGAGCTGGCAAAAATAAATCTCCAATGATAATTCAAAACCGGCTATGCAACAGTGACATCCGAAAATTTAAAAAAACACATTGTTAAAAGTAAGTGCGCCTAATACTTTTGCACTTAACAAAAAGACTATGCTTGCAAAACGTATTATTCCATGCCTCGACATTAAAGATGGCATGACCGTGAAAGGAATAAAATTTGTGGAACTGAAAACCGTTGGTGACCCTGTGGAACTGGCTGCCGCGTATGCCGACCAAGGAGCCGACGAGTTGGTCTTTCTCGACATCACCGCCACACACGAAGGTCGGAAGACACTGATTGACCTGGTTCATCGTATTGCCAGACACATCAACATCCCGTTTACGGTAGGCGGCGGCATCAGCGAATTAAAAGATGCAGAAGCCTTACTGAACGCCGGAGCCGATAAAATAAGTATTAACTCATCGGCCGTACGCAGACCGGAACTGATTGACGAAATGGCACAAAGTTTTGGTAATCAGTTTGTGGTTGTAGCCATTGATGCCAAAAAAGAAACAAAAGGAAACGACTGGGCTGTGACAGTTAACGGAGGTCGGATATTAACTGAAAAACGACTATTTTCATGGGCCAGAGAAGCAGAAAGCAGAGGCGCCGGGGAGATCCTCTTTACCAGTATGGACCACGATGGCGTGAAACAAGGATTTGCCAACGAGGCGCTGGCACGCATCAGCACCGAACTTTCCATTCCGGTAATAGCTTCCGGAGGAGCCGGCTCCATGGCCCATTTCCGCGATGCCTTTACCCTGGGAAAAGCCGATGCCGCTCTGGCAGCCAGTGTTTTTCACTACAATGAAATTCCCATTCCCACATTAAAAGAGTATCTTCGCAAGGAAGGCATTGAAGTAAGATAAATAATCAACTGAAACACCCCATTTACACACCGGTTGTTTCTCAAATTTAGAAAACATGAACATAGACTTTTCAAAATCATCTGACGGATTAGTTCCGGCCGTCATACAGGATAATACAACCAACAAAGTTCTTATGCTGGGCTATATGAATCGCGAAGCGCTGGACAAAACTCAAAAAGAAGGCAAAGTTACCTTCTTCAGTCGCTCACGACAAAAACTATGGACCAAAGGTGAAGAATCAGGCAACTTTTTGCACGTAGTAAGCATCTCTTCCGACTGCGACGACGACACCCTGTTAATTAAATGTAATCCTGCCGGGCCAACCTGTCATACCGGAGCCGACACTTGCTGGGCTGAGACCAACAAAGCAGAACCTGTCATGTTTCTCAAAGAGTTACAGGATTTCATAGACCAACGTAAAGTAGAAATGCCTGAAGGTTCGTACACCACATCGCTGTTTGAAAAAGGAATTCGAAGAATCGCCCAAAAAGTGGGGGAAGAAGCCGTAGAAACCATTGTTGGTGCCATGGCTA
Source organism: Geofilum sp. OHC36d9 (assembly GCF_052400685.1). NCBI lineage: Bacteria > Pseudomonadati > Bacteroidota > Bacteroidia > Marinilabiliales > Marinilabiliaceae > Geofilum > Geofilum sp. OHC36d9. The sequence goes on along the minus strand of NZ_JBQTGJ010000001.1, from coordinate 744,713 downwards.
ACGACGATGAAAACTTCGTATACGAAGGCGCAGACTTACTGTATCACCTCATTGTTCTGCTCACACACAAAGGATTAAGAATTGAAGATTTGGCGCTCGAATTAAAAAAACGTCACAAATAAAAATCCGATAAAACCATTCATCGGATTTTACACAATCACTAAAAAACTTGTGAAACAGTTCTTAAAAACTACTTTCTCACAAGTTTTTTTACATAAACCACCCCACCTATTTCCATTTTTAACAAATAAATACCGGCGGGTAAACCGGATAAATTCAGGTCCAAAACGTTTGCCGCAGCAGAAACTGAATAATCGCTATTCACGATACGCTTTCCATCCATCGAATAAAGCGATGTCGTGAGTGCTCCGTTTTCGGCATTTCCAATCAAAACATGAAACAGGCCGGTTGACGGATTTGGATATACATTAGTAAAATCGGAATACAAAGAGATAGAAAAATCACCTTCTGCTCCATCAATGCCATCTATCTGTAGCCAATAAGTTTCACCGGCTTCAACCGTCAAATTGTCAATACGTTGTGTCGAAGACAAATAAATACCAGATTCCTCACCAATCAAATCATACAAATCTGAATAGACAGCCATCCTGCCATTTATCCCCTCCAAAACGATCGAAACCATACCTGTTTCAGGTCCCGTAAAAGTAAACCATACCGTATTTTCAAGCGGAGATGCACTTATTAGAGAATAAGAACGACTTAACCATTGAGAGGGATAGCTCTCAGATTCTTCGACAGAAGCACACGAATTAGAAAAATAGCCATTCCAGCCAATATCCAAAGAAACCGGGTTGGTGTAATTATCATTTACAGGTTGTGACAACGTCAATAATACGCTATCAGAAGCAACACAACGACCATGAGAACCGTCAACAACCAGATAAAAATCAAATGAACCCGCATTTGAACCTTCGTCATTCAGCGAAAGACTCACCCTATTATACGAAGCATCCAAAGAGACATAATCGGGCGCTGTGGTACTATAGTTATAATAAACAGCCCCTTCAGCAGTAAAACTATAATTATTTAATTCCGAACCACAAATAATAAAAGAATCTTCATCCACCTCCAGATTCACAGGAAGATCAGCCGTTGCTTTAACAGCATCATTTAGCACAACCGTATCCTCGCCATAATCGTTAGCCACCAACAACGTAACGTCATAGTCAGCATCTGCAAGAAATGAAACCACCGGGTTGGCCGAAAACTCATCTGTACCCTCTTCGAACCTAAAGGTATTGGGTGTTATCGTCCACAAACGGGATGTAGGAGAACCGGAACTCAAATCGGTAAAATAGACCGGTGTTTCCAGACAGGCCAAGTCGACATCCGATGAAAAAGCAGCATTTGGCGGATTCTTAGAATCACTCCCATCCAACGCCAGCGTTCCCGTATCATCCGGATCAAGCCAATCTTTCAGCCGCTCCGATGATGAACTGCCATAATCCCACGACAAAGAGAACCGGCCAAAATAAGATGTGACATCATCACCACCATGCAACTGTCCAATAACTCGCTTGTCCTGATTAAATAAAGGCGAGCCGGAAGAGCCACCACCATCAGCACCTACATCATAGGTAACCTCCCAATGCGTGCTTCCAGCAGAGAAGCTATTATCGTCCCACAATATTTTTGAAGTGTAGACCTCCGGCGCATCATGATCTATTGCGATACTTTTAGCCATTCCCTCAGGATGATGAATACAGGTGGTAGATGTATATCGTGAATCCGACCGGGCATCCCACCCAAGATAATAAGGTTTGTAATCGTCGGGAGGCAACTCCGATAATTCAAGTAAAGTAAAATCGGTATAGCTACTCGTAGCCCTTAGGGAGGCTCCCGACAAAGACTGATCCATTGAAGCATCATCAGCATCACAGCTGCTGTTTTCATAATTAAAATAAACAACAAGCGACTGTGCTTCATCATCGGTACTAATGCAGTGGTTGGCACTTAAAAAATAAGGCAGGTTATCTTCCCTCACATTATTCATCAATGCACCCGTACAGTAATAACTATAACGACCACTGTTATATGTCATAAGGCAAACAGCCTGCTTCTCCACCTGCCAGTCGAGGCCGGCATCACAATTTATCCCAACATAATCGCTTTGGCTAATGGCGCGATACACCAATGAAATATTTTCTAAATAAAGCTGTCCATGAAAAGGAGCACCACTATCTTCATTATACTCAATAATTAAATGGTTTCCCGATAAAAGCCCCACCGAAAACACATCGTTGGATTTATGATTTTCGCTGGTAAAAGCACCTAAAACCTTTGAGTGATCTTCGTTATAAACAAATAACGAAGCCCCTTCCGGAATCAAAAAAGAAGAGAAAAACAGTCCTATAGACAATGCATCCGGACACGTAACCTTATACTGCCAAACATCGACATCCCCTACAGAAAAATTAGAACCCGCAGCAATAATGTCAATGGCAGTATCCTTAACCACCCCAATACGGTGAGTTATACCAGCCTGTTCATCAGCTTTTAACAAATCGGGAACAGACAAAGAATCAAACGAGAGGGCTGGAATTATACTCTCAGTCCCTGCTTTTAACAAACCAAAGCTAGCAGGTGTCTGTTCGGTTGAAATCTGGCCCAAACAATTAGTTACCGAAACGATAAGAAATAAAAAAACACATCTAAAACCCCTATTTACATCCTTCATGATATTTCTGATAACGCAACAACAAATCAAATCTTTGGTGGAAAATAGGGGAAAATACGATTCAGAACAAAAACTCTCGTTAAGCTGACACCTTCAATCGATAAAAACCTGACATGAATCGTTAAACAGCGCTTCCATTACAAACATCCAAAAGACACCACCCGATCCCGAAAAAGAGGTATCATTTTTAAAAAAGTAGACAAATCTGTTTTTATAGAGTAAAAAAAAACAAAAAAGAACCAACATCAAATCATCCTTATTAGATTTGGAATAATACCAACCCATAATAATAAGTTACACTGAAACCAGATTAAAAAAACAATACCAACAAAAATGAAAAATACAACAGAAAAAATTTCCGTGCTGGAAAAAATTGGCTATAGTTTGGGAGATCTTGCTGCTAACCTGATATTCCAGACCCTTATGACATTTCTGGCCTATTTTTATACCGATGTATATAAAATACCAGCTCACACAGCTTCGGTAATCATCTTTACGGGCGGTATGATTGGCGCTTTTTTCAACCCGGTAATGGGAATCATTGCAGACCGCACCAACACACGCTGGGGTAAATTCCGACCCTGGATTTTATGGACCTCGATACCCTTTGGTGTTATCGCCCTGTTGGCCTTTAGCACCCCCGACTTCAGCCCACAAGGTAAAATTGCCTATGCACTAATCACATACATACTACTGGTTATGATATACTCGGCCAATAACCTGCCTTATTCGTCGCTTAGTGGTGTACTGACAGGTAATATGGCCGAACGAAACAGTATCTCTTCTTATCGGTTCACAGCCGTAACCATCGCTCAATTCATCGTTCAGGTGATTCTGCTGCCGCTGGTATTAATATTAGGTAACGGCGACAAAGCTGTTGGATTTGAAAATGTTATGGGGATCTTTGCCGTAGTCGGGATAATCTTCTTCATCATAACATTTCTGACCACTAAAGAAAGAATTCTTCCGCCAGCAGAACAAAAAACCAGCGTAAAGCAAGACCTCACCGATCTCGTAAAAAACAAGCCGTGGATTGTTATGCTAACAGTAACCATCTTTGTCTTTATCACCCTGTCAATGAAAGGAGGCATCTACATCTACTATTTCGAGAATTATCTGAGCGAACATGAACTTGCCAGCTTTTTGACCAACATAGGTTTCAATAACGTCATTAACAGTCTCAACAGCCTTCTTACCAGCATTGGTCTGGTCGGCTTCCATTGGCCCGAAGACGCAGCCTCATCCGGGTTCAGTCTGTTCAACGCCTCAGGCATCGTCATGATGATTATAGCCATCGCCCTTTCGAAACCAATAGCAGATAAATACGGAAAAAGAGACCTCTTTGGAGTAGCCTTGGCCATTTCAGCCATTGCCCAACTCATGTTTTACTTTATTGCACCAGAAAACATCGGTCTTGTATTCATCACTCAAATAATACATGGATTCTTCTATGGCTTGACTATTCCATTATTGTGGGCCATGGTAGCTGATGTTGCCGATTTCTCTGAATGGAAAAACAATCGAAGAGCAACTGCCATTATTTTTTCGGCTATGTTATTTGGTTTAAAAGCCGGCCTTAGTATTGGAGGCGCTTTGGTTGCCCTTATTCTATCATCGTACGGGTACAGCCCCGAACTTACCATGCAATCAGCAGGGACCATCAACGGCATCCTGCTAACCATGAGTATCTATCCGGCAGTAACATTCTTTATTGCAATAGGAGCTCTGTTTTTTTACGAAATAAACAAAGAAAAAGAGGTTATGCTTGAAAAAGAGCTAAACACCCGAAGAGAAAAATAAGAAACCGGAATTTTAATTTTGTTAATTGATAAAATTGCGATTATGAAAAAATCAGTTTATAATAAAGTTTTTATTCTTTTGTTAATGGGGATAATGCCGTTTGCAGGGTGTACGCAATCACCCAAAAATGAACCAAACAGTTTAAAAGATGCCCTCAACGGCAAATTTTATATCGGCGCAGCGCTCAACATAAGTCAGGTTGCAGGCAAAGACTCAATGGCACTTAGGCTCATCAATAAACACTTCAATTCCGTCGTTGCAGAAAATTGCATGAAAATGGAATCTCTTCAACCCGAAGAAGGCATCTTTACTTTTGATGATGCAGATGCTTTTGTTAAATTCGGGGAAGAACATAATATGAAAATCATAGGTCATAATCTGGTCTGGCATTCGCAAGCGCCACAATGGATGTTCACCGATAAAAACGGACAGGAAGTAACCCGCGACGTACTAATAGAACGCATGCGAAACCATATCCAAACCATTGTAACCCGCTACAAAGGTCGCGTAGCTGGCTGGGATGTGGTAAACGAGGCGATCCTTGACAATGGACAGTGGCGCGAAAGCCCCTGGTACAAAATCATCGGGCCGGAATTTATCCGTATGGCTTTCGAATTTGCACATGCAGCCGACCCCGAAGCTGAGCTCTACTATAACGATTATAGTGTATATAAAACGGCCAAAACAGATGGCATTTATAACCTTGTAGTAAAATTGAAGGAGGAAGGCGTCCGAATCGATGGCGTTGGTATGCAGGGACATATCGACTTAAATAATCCCACTGTTGCCGAGATGGAAGCTGCCATAGTAAAATTGTCGCAAGTTGTCGATAAAATTATGATTACCGAGCTGGACATGTCGGTATTACCCTGGCCGGGCAAAGCCCTCTCCGCCGATATCTCGCTCAATTATGACGAAAAATCGGAATACAACCCCTATCCCGATTCTCTGCCTGACTCTATCTCCGCTAAATTTAACCAACGCTATGCCGATTTCTTTGCCCTGTTTTTAAAACATCAGGACAAAGTGGATCGCGTGACTATGTGGGGTGTTGAAGATGGACAATCGTGGCGTAATTATTGGCCTGTCCCAGGCCGAAAAGATTACCCCTTACTGTTCGACCGTAATTACCAGCCCAAACCCATTGTAGGCAAAATTATCGAGATGGCTCAGGTGCAACAATAATTAAATACAATGCGCCCCTAAAACGGCACTGACAAATAAAATAGCGCATCTATGAGGCTTGCGAAGCTTAAAAAATGAAAAATTACGGTTGTAAATAACCATTTTAAAGCAGCACAACGAAATAAATAAAAACATTTTATTCCTGCCCTATAAGAAGTTGTTTAGTTGGAAGCAAAGAGATTGTTGCGATCACGGCAATTTAAAGGTTCAGGCTGACTAATATTGAGCCGTCCTTCACAACAATCTCTTTCTTAAGAATCAAAAAAATTAAAACAATGATACGTAAACACTTATTAAATAACATTTATATCGCCGATCCGGCCGTTCATGTTTTCGATGGAAAAATTTATATCTATCCCTCACATGACATAGAGACCGAAGTACCAGAAGACGATTTGGGCTCTCATTTTGATATGAAAGATTACCACGTTATCTCGATGGACGACATTGATGGGAAAATTACCGACCATGGCGTAGCTCTGGACATCAAGCAGGTAAAATGGGCCGGGCGCCAGATGTGGGATACCGATGTAGCCTTCAAAAATGGAACTTATTATCTCTATTTTCCAGTTAAAGATAAAACAGACATTTTTCGTATAGGCGTTGCCGTGAGCAATAGGCCGCAGGGACCTTTCAAACCACTTGATGCGCCGATTATAGGCAGCTACTCTATTGACCCCTGTGTGTTCAAAGACGACGATGGCACTCATTATATGTATTTTGGCGGTATTTGGGGCGGACAACTACAACGATACCGCAACAACAAAGCTCAGGAATGTGGCGAATTACCAGCTGATAACGAGCCGGCACTCTGCGCCAAAGTAGTAAAGATGCGCGACGACATGATCGAATTCGACGAAGCACCACGCGATTTAATAATCGTAGACGAAAAAGGACAACCTCTGTTACAGGGCGATGCCACCCGTCGTTTCTTCGAGGCGTCATGGATGCACAAATACAAGGGAAAATACTATTTTTCCTATTCAACCGGCGACACCCACCTGTTGTGTTATGCCATCGGCAATAACCCTTACGGTCCCTTTACATACCAGGGCGTCATTCTAAACCCCGTTTTAGGATGGACCACTCACCACTCTATTGTAGAAGTTAAAGGCAAATGGTATCTCTTTTTTCACGACGTTGAGCCATCGGGTGTAACACCACTCCGCAGTATTCGTTATGCCGACCTCAACTACCGCCCCGATGGTTCCATTGAACCAATATCGGTAAAATACAAATAACTCACACAAAATCTCTTTCAAACAAAGTAACAGCAACATTATAAAAAAGGACAGCATAACAATAGCAGTCAATTAAGGTTAAAAATCAGCCCCCCTAACCTGTTTTCGTCCTTTTTCTCTCACCCTGATTTCTACCATACTTTCGCCGTTCTGATGTTCATACGTAAATAACAGACTGATGATAGTATGGTAGAATAATCGAAAAATTGGATAATTCTTTCCTATGGCATAATTAATTAGAGTCTGTCCATAAACTAAGTGTTTAAAAGATAAAGTTCAAATTCAGGGCTTGCGAAGTCATAAAAATCAAGGCGTTTACTTTTCGTAAATGACTGTTTTTATGATATGACAAGCGTAACGCAGAAGTTGACCTTATAAACAAACACTAATTAAAACTATTTCATAACGTCAGAAATTTGAACTAAAAAGCGAGCATAACAAAAAGTAAGACTTTCTTGCTGGTATTAATTTTTTGCTTTCACAAAAACATTAAGCGGTGTCACAGGCAACCAAACAATCGATTCTTGATGCTCTCTGCACGCCTGTCAGTTTCTGACTCCGGCAATAAACCGCTGAATATCGGCATCCAGATCGAGGCTATTCTCCAATAGCTTCACAAAAGCACTACCAATAATGGCACCATGTGCATGACGACACACCTGTGTGTATGTCTCATGATTGCTAATACCAAACCCCACTACGCAAGGCGATTTAAGGTTCATGCTACGGATACGGTCAAAATAGGCCAGCTGGTTATCACTAACGCCACTGCGGGCGCCTGTAACAGCGGCCGAGGAAACCATATATAAAAAAGAGGTAGAGCCTTCATCCAGCATACGGACACGCTTTTCAGGAGTTTGCGGTGTTACCAGAAAAATATTACTAATACCGGCCTTCTCAAAATCTTCTCGATATTGATCGTTATAAAGTTCAAAAGGTAAATCGGGCAATATAACGCCATCGACCCCCACATCCACACATTTGGCGAGAAAATTTGACATACCCATACGCAACACCGGATTGATATAGCCCATTAAAATAATGGGTATAGAAACCGTTTCCCGAATGGACTTAAGTTGTTCAAAAAGCACTTTCAGACTCATACCATTTTTCAGCGCAATGGTACTGCTGTTTTGTATAACGGGTCCGTCGGCAAGCGGGTCACTATAAGGCATACCCACCTCCACAAAATCCACACCTGCCTTTTGCAACGATTGCAAAAGAGGCACAGTACTCTCTTTTTTTGGGTAACCCGCCGTAAAATAAATAGATAACAAATCTTTCTTCGCGGCCAATAATTTATTTAGACGATTCATCAGTTTATATTTTAGTTGCCAGATACAACTCCCATAAAAATAATCATTCCACTGTGTGAAAATATTATTATCATGGTCGTTTCATCAAGTTAAATTCTTTAGTTGTTAAACTTCTACCCATACCGTAGCCCAAACTCCTTGTGCAAGGCTAGAAACAAAATTAAGCCTTAGAGCCAAACCTTTTCCATCCTATCAGAAGCAACGACTCAGTCACAGTTTAAACTGTTTCATATACGTATCCATATCTTTATCGCCACGCCCCGAAATAGTTACAACCACATTGTCAGAAGCATTAAATTTAAGACGAGGCAAGAGAGCCAATGCATGAGCCGACTCGAGTGCCGGAATGATCCCTTCCAAACGGGTTACTTCCATAGCTGCGTCCAACGCTTCACGGTCGGTAACAGGCAGATAACTGGCACGACCGCTCTGCTTAAGAGAGGCATGTAAAGGGCCTACCCCGGGATAATCCAATCCGGCGGAAATAGAATATGGTTCAATAATCTGTCCGTCGTCACTTTGCATCAGGTACGTTTTACTGCCATGAATAACCCCTTCGTCTCCACAAGCCATAGAAGCAGCCGTCTCACCACTGTCGACGCCTAACCCGGCAGCTTCAGCGCCAATCAACTGAACCGACTCATCGTTAATAAAATGATAAAAACTACCGGCGGCATTTGATCCACCGCCCACACACGCCAGCACATAATCGGGCAGATTGGTTCCGGCTTTCTCTTTCAACTGAATTTTTATCTCAGAACTAATAACAGCCTGCAAACGCGCCACCATATCGGGATAAGGATGCGGGCCTACCACCGATCCAATCAGATAATACGTATCGGTAGGGTTGGCAATCCAGTCACGCAACGCCTCATTGGTCGCATCCTTAAGCGTGCCATTCCCCGATGTTGCGGGCAACACTTCGGCGCCCAACATACGCATTCTGGCCACATTAGGCGCCTGACGTTCCATATCAACCTCGCCCATATAAACCACACATTTAAGACCCATCAAGGCACATACCGTTGCTGTAGCCACGCCGTGCTGTCCGGCACCAGTTTCGGCAATGATACGCTCACGACCCATCTCCCGGGCTACCAAAATCTGGCCAATGGTGTTATTGATCTTATGCGATCCCGTATGATTCAGATCCTCTCGCTTAAGCCATATATTAGCGCCATATTTTGAAGACAACCGCTCAGCCTTAAACAGCGGTGACGGCCGACCGGCATAGTCAGCTAAAAGTTGTTGGTACTTTTTTTGAAAAGACTCAGATGCCAATATACTAAGATAACACGCCTTTAATTCTTCAATATTAGGGATTAACATTTCGGGAATAAAAGCACCGCCAAAATCCCCATAAAAGCCCTTCTCGTTGGGCTGAAAAACAGTTTTATGCATAATGTTTATATTTTATTGCTGGAAAACGAATTGTGCATTTATTTACCGCACAGGTATTATTTCAATTAACAGAACAAATTTTTCAACTACTCCACAAATAGCCAATCAACAATGAAACATCAGCCATTTATATTTCAAAATTTAATACCCTTTACTATTTAACGTATACAAAACTACCGTCCGGATGTGACAAATACATTCGTTTCATTTTAAGATTTAACAGCCGCCAAAAAAGATCTCAAAGCAGGGATATTTTTAAGTGCCGGCACTATCTCAAAACGGCTGTTGAGATCCAAGCCAGCCAACTGAGGATGAGAAAGTGCACTTATTTCATCGAGATCTTCGACATCAATGCCTCCACTCAAAAAAAACGGTACAGAACCTGTATACTCATCAAGCAGTGACCAGTCGAACTTACGACCGGATCCGCCGTGCGTCACCGATGGGGTGTCAAACAAAAAATAGTCGCACACCGCCTCGTAAACCTGCGTCCCATCAAAATCGTCGCGACTTTTTGGATGAAAAGCCTTAAACACCTTCACCCCTGTCGCTTTCATACGGCCACACATATCGGGAGACTCATCACCATGAAGTTGAACGGCATCAAGGCCAAATCGCGTCACTGTTTCCAGTACCAATTCAAAAGAGGCATTTACAAAAACGCCCGTTTTAATTATATTAGCAGGAATGGCTGACAACACATCGGCTTTTAGCATCTCACCGGCATAACGAGGCGATTTCCCAAAGAAAATAAAACCCATATAATCGGGACGAAGCAAAGATAACTGCGCGATATTGCCGGCATGCCGCATGCCACAAACTTTTATCAGCATATATTTATATTTTAGATCGGATGTTATTGCAAAAATCAAGACACGCAGCAGCGGGGTCTTCATTTTTCATAAAATATTCGCCCATGAGAAAACCTTTAAATCCTGCTTTTTTCAATGACAAGTAATCATCGGGCGAACCAATTCCACTCTCAGCAACAGGCACCATACCCGAGGGGAGCAATGAGGCCATTTGTGCCGACTTTTTAAGGTCAACCTCAAAAGTTTTCAGATTCCGATTATTGATCCCCACCAACTGCACGTATCTGTTAAGCTGGTTCATCTCGTCTTCATCATGAATTTCGAACAACACTTCCATCCCCAGCTCATTGGCCAGTTGTGCCAGCTCCAACGTACGATTTTCATCCAATATTGCACCAATCAGAAGAATGGCACTCGCGCCAATCGATTTAGCCTCATACACCTGGTAAGGGTCAATAATAAACTCTTTGCGTATAATGGGAAGATCGCAAACTTCCCGCCCCAGAGATAAATCAGCCATGTTACCACCAAAGAAATCGCGATCGGTAAGAATGGAAACCCCGGCAACGCCAGCTTTCTCATAACCCGGCACAATTAAATCAACACGAGCGCCGGCATGAATATCACCCCTGGAAGGCGATTTCCGCTTAAATTCAGCAATGATGCCGGTTGAACCCAAAGTAAGGATGTTCTCTTTAAACGAAGGCACCCTTAGATAAAAATAGGGAGAATCTTTCAGCTCGGCCAAACTCAGTTGCTTCCTGGCAATGGCCACCTCTTCCTTTTTTCTGGCTACTATGGTATCGAGAATATTCATAAAACAAAAAGTAATACTAAAAGATGAGTCACTATTAAAAAACTTGATATTTGATTTACTGCATCTCCAACAGGGATTTACACACCTTTAGTGCTTTACCCGATAACAAAGATGTTTTGGCCATCTCCACACTTTCGGATAGGGACTTTCCGGAGATACACTGAATTCCCAGGGCAGCATTGGCAAATACAACACTATTCTGAGCCTTCGTTCCATTACCTTCCAACACATCCAAAAAGACTTTGGCAGCTTCCTCAACAGTATGACCACCTGCAATCTGCTCTGGAGTTACCTGTTCCAAGCCAAGGTCAGGAGGCGTCATTAGCCCTTCGCCATTGTGTCTGATCATTTTAAAAGCCCCTGTCAGCGACACCTCATCGTAACCATCAATGCTATGAAGAATGGTAAATTTTTTACCGCTTTCCTGAAGAATATAATTGTACAATCTTGCCAATTCCAAATCATAAACACCAACCAACTGATTGGCCGGATTTGCCGGGTTAATCAGCGGCCCTAACATATTAAAAAACGTCTTGACGCCCAATTCGCGACGAATGGGCGCAATGACTTTCATAGCCGGATTAAACAAGGGGGCATGTAAAAAACAAATACCACATTGATCTAACTGACGGCGCAACAAATCATTATCGGTTGTAAATTTAAACCCCATTGACTCCATCACATTGGAAGAGCCGCACCCGGAACTAACGCCATAATTACCATGCTTGGCCACCTTATAACCAGCACCCGCCACCACAAACGAGCTCAGGGTAGAAATATTAAACGTATTCTTCCCATCACCACCTGTGCCACACATATCAATGGCATCAAAACCACTTAAATCAACAGGATTACGCAGTTCCAACAGGGCATCTCTAAATCCTGACAATTCCTGCACCGTAACCGGTCGCATCATAAACACCGATAAAAAAGCCACTACTTCCGATTTATTGTAAGCTTCTTTAGTGATATTGATTAATATTTCGCGCGCCTCCTCATGATTGAGCGTTTGATATTCAAATAATTTCTTCAATACAGACTTAAACATGATTAATATGATTATAATGCGTTTTTAATTGCCATATAAACACTCATTCTCTTTAATGAAAAAGAATATGCATTATGGTCGTTTCAACTATATTAGATACTAAATGAACTACTTTCGGCGACCTATTAATCATCCAACCAATTCTTAATCATCGCCTTTCCATGATCGGTAAGGACACTTTCGGGATGAAACTGAACGCCTCGTACATCCATTTGTTTATGCCTGATGCCCATTATCTGACCATGTTCATCTTTGGCTGTAACACCGAGCACTTCAGGCAGGTCATCGGCCTTCACCACCCATGAGTGATAACGCCCGGCCTGAAATGTTTCAGGAATATTTTTAAACAATTTTTCCTTTGAGTCGCAGACCTTTACAGGGGTAGCTACGCCATGGTACACCTTGGCCAGATTATAAATAGATCCGCCAAACACCTCGGCAATAGCCTGACAGCCCAGACAAACGCCCAAAATGCTGTGGGTTGGTGCCAGTGCCTTAATCAAAGGCTTTAAAATACCTGCTTCATCAGGTATCCCGGGGCCGGGCGACAATACTATTTTATCATAAGCAGCCGCTTCCTCAATGGTGATCTGGTCGTTACGAAACACATCAACTTCCCCATCGGTTAACTCCTCCAGATAATGAACCAAATTATAGGTAAAAGAGTCGTAATTATCTAAAACTAATATTTTCATATCATTATAATTTGTTTTTCAATTGCCATATGAAACTCCATGAAAAGAATCAATTATCATGGTCGATTCATGATTTTCAAGTATAAAAATGAGCCATAAAATATTAAAACTCCTTCGCCATATCAATGGCTTTTTTGAGAGCCCCTAATTTATTGTTGACTTCGTTTAATTCATTCACATCGGTTGATTGAGCAACAATACCTGCCCCTGCCTGATAAAACAAAGTGTTGTCTTTACTTAAAAAAGAACGAATGGCGATAGCCTGATTAAAACTTCCATCGAGCCCCATCATACCAATACAACCGCCATAAAAACCACGTTGATGCGGCTCATATTTATTAATGAGCTCCATTGCTTTAAACTTAGGAGCGCCAGAAAGCGTTCCGGCAGGAAAAGTATCGCCCATCACACGCGGGGTTGTTGAATGACTCTTTAGAATACCATTGACTTCCGAAACCAAATGCAACACGTGACTGTAGTATTGTATCTCTTTAAAGGTTTTTACTTTAACCTGCGTACAATTACGGGCCAAATCGTTACGGGCCAAATCAACCAACATCACATGTTCAGCATTTTCCTTTTCATCTTTCGCAAGATCCTCCGCCAGTTTTAAATCTTTCATATCGTCTCCGGTGCGTTTAAAAGTACCGGCAATGGGATTTATGGACGCAATACCATTATCAACAATTAACTGACTTTCGGGCGAAGAACCAAACAAACGGTAGTTACCATAATCAAAAAAGAAAAGATAAGGTGACGGATTAATGTGTCGTAAAGCTCTGTAAACATTAAATTCATCCCCTTTAAAGGATTGGGTAAACTGACGTGATAACACAACCTGGAACACATCGCCCCTAAAACAATGTTCTTTTCCTTTCAGAACCATCTGACGATAATCATCATCGGTCATTGAGGATTTTTCGCTGCCTTCAGGGTGAAAGCTAAAAGCAGGCACCGTTCGATTGCGTAATACATTCAGCAACTTCTCCATATGACTGATGTCGTTAGCGTACAAATGCTCAATAAAGAACAACTGATTAGTAAAATGATTAAACGCAATAACCGAGCGGTACAAATGATAACGCATATCAGGAATGGCATGCGGCGCATTGGCATTTATATTAAGCTTAACCGATTCGAAATAACGAACAGCGTCGTAAGATGTATACCCAAACAGTCCGGAAGCCGAAACAGGGCAAGCCGTCTTCTCCACCTCCAAACGATTGATAAACGACTGCATAAGTTCCGTCAGCGGAACAGTAGCCGGCAAGGAAGTCTTTTCTTCTTTACCATCCGGAAACCGGCATTTCACCAATTCATTCTCAACCACAAAATCGGCCAACGGATCGAAACAGATAAACGACATCGAGTTGGAGTTACCATGGTAATCGGAACTTTCAAGTAAAATGGTATTGGGATACAAATCGCGTAATGTAAGATAAATACTCACAGGTGTTACCACATCTCCTAAATGTGCCGGAATACGCTTACAACTAACTTTAATGGGATATTGTTTCATGGGTGATATGTTTAATACATTAATTTTTAACGAGTGATATAAAACCAAAAAAGGCTTGTCGGGGTTTCCGACAAGCCTTTTTCTTTTTAAATATCTTTTGCTTCACAATAGACAAAGAGGCATGGTTTCAACTCCCGATTTGAAGATTGAACTACGCCACCACCAATTATTATTGCGAATAATAGAAGTCATTGTTTCTGTTTGTAATTATTTTACAAGTTTAAGTAGTGATTTTTAAAAAAACAACTATTTTGAGATATAATTTTTCATGCCAACCCTGCAACACACACAACAACAAACTGTGTAATAAGCAATTGACAACATTAAAAAATAAAATATATCCAGAAAACAGGGAGCCTGAATTAAGAAATTGAGTTTCAGCGCCTGTGAAAATCTAAAAACAGAAGCTTACTTTTTTATAAAACCATTTCAATGACGAACGTCACCAAGAAATCAGCCGTTATAAGCAAACATTATTTTGAGCCTGCCGCTAAAGTCCAACTTCTACGTTACGCTTGTTTTCAAAATATCCATTTACGTGAGTAAACTCAAATCTTTTGAGCTGCGGAAGTCTTGAATTTGAACTCCAATCAAACTCCTGACTTTATGGACAGGCCCAATTTTAGTAGTTTAATAACTCATCTACAAAAAAACGTGAAAGGACATTCCTACTCCTTTCACGTTTCTATAATGTGTCTAAATATTATATTTATTCTTCGGCGGATACAGTCAATTCCCAACCTGGGTTTTGGCCTAAATTAGGTGCTCGTTTAACTTCATCATCGGGTAATGGAAATAAATAATTCTTAGGAGTTGTAAAAGAACGGACTGGGTGAGAATCTGCTGGACCATATTCATAAACAGGATCACCAGGGTTCGTTACTACCACTCCATACAAATTATAATATTGTTGATAAAGAGGTTTATTCTTTTCTGACGAAACCGTCTGATCCTCAAAAATCATCCATCTGCGTTCATCAAAAAATCGATGGTCTTCAAAACACAACTCGATACGACGCTCATTTCTAATTCGTTCACGCAATTCGTCTTTAGTCATACCTGAATAGTTTGGCATACCAACACGAGCCCGAAGTTCGTTAATATACTGATATGCGTTGCCAGGGCCCTCTGCTTCATTAACAGCTTCTGCGGCGTTCAACAGCAGTTCTCCATATCTAAAAATTGGCCATGCATGAATTGGCGTATTCGGATTTTTAAAAGATATATTGTTCAAGAATTTTTTAGTATAATATCCTGTCAGAGTACCACCATGTAGCTCCTGATAATCGACTCCATCAGGTGAAGAGACATCTACGGCACGATTTTCCTCTTGCTCTTCATCTCCCCATATGGATCCTTGATGAAGAATCGTTTGCTCAAGACGTGGGTCACGATTGGAATAAGGATTCTGCGCATCATAATTTGGATCCTTATCTATAGGCAAACCATTCTTTGTCTCGTAACAGTCAACCAGATTTTGGGTTGGATTTGTACGACCGACAGAATTAATTGAACCACTAAAGCCGCAAGGAGCTAAAAAGAGCTCAATTTCATATGTTGTCCAAGTAGAACGACAAAGAATAAATTCATCATTAAGCGTCGGAGTCGTAACAAAACACTCATAGTAATCGTTGTCAGGATTACCTGTACTATATAATTTATAAGGATTATTTTGTTGATTATTAACCTCAATAAAATCTTTTGCAGCCTGAGCAGCTTCCTGCCAATATGAAGCATCATTGCTCGGGTTATTTAACGCTGATGCACGATAGAGAAGTGCACGGGATTTTAATGCATATGCAGCTGCACCGTTCATTCGTCCCCAATTCTCTGTTTCATTTTCGTATCTAAATGGCAATATGTCCTTTACCAAATCACATTGATCAGCAATCCACTTTAATGCATCGGCAGCGTCGGTGCGTTCCATATTCATGGCACTAGGATTACTAAGATCAAAAACAATCGGAATTCCCTCTTCATCTTCACCGATAATAGGAGCATCGCCAAACCATCGGACTAATTCAAAATGAAAAATTGCTCGTAACAACTTAGCTTCAGCCATATACCGCTCATATAATTTATTATCGTCACCCTGTTTTTCGGCATTACCAATGACAGATTCTTTTGCATTTTTTAAAAACTGATTGGTTTTTCTGATAGCACTAACATTATCTCCCCAGAAAAAAATAAGAGGATGATTTGTGGCATCATAACTATCGGTAAGTACACCATGGTAATAGTGTACATTCCAATAAGAAACTGCATTGTCCGTCATACAGTCACGTGAGGCACCTAAAAACTGCCCATTGGTATAACCACTAAATCCATCCGGGAGATTTGTATAAATATTAGCCAAAAAACCACGGGTATTATCTTCATTAGAGAAAACCTGATCTTCCGACATAGAAATATCGTATTCTTTATCAAGATAATCGCTACATGAAAACAAGGCAAGGGCTAATATTGCACTTGTAATATATAATATTAACTTATTCATTTTAATACTGTTTATAAAATTAAAAACCTATTTTAACACCCACTGAGAAAGAACGGGTTTTGGGATACCACCAACAATAACTCATTGGTTTTTCGGGGTCAACACCGTCTGGCAAATCGCTAAATGTATGAAGGTTATAACCACTTAAGTAAACCCTGCATTGAGTCATATTTACCTTGCTGATTAGCGTTTTAGGTAAAGAGTATCCTATTTCAACATTTCGCAGAGATAAAAAATTTCCGTTTCTTACCCAAATATCATTTTGGTAAGTTCCTGACCCTCTGTCACTGTCAATGGAATTAAAACCGCCATAAGTAGGGCGAGGATATAAGGCATTAATATTACGGGAATCAGTAGGATCATCAGTGTAATATCCCCATGCTTTAGTAACTTCATGTGTACCCATGTTACTCCATCCTGAATAACTAATAGCAGGAGATAAGAACACTGAACGGTTTAAATATGCCGTCATTAATACACGAGCGTCAAATCCTTTCCATTCAAATCCTATATTTAATGAAGGTATTAATTCAGGAATGATAGTGTAACTATCAGGAGTCATATCATTTGAATCAATTTTACGGTCACCATCTAAATCTTCAAATACAGCTGTACCCAGTGCCTGGCCTGTACCAGAAGCAGTATGATAAGGATACTTGTCCGGGTTAGCAATAGCATCTTCGTAACTGGTTGCTATTTTATCGGGATCGCTTGCCCACTGTTTAAACTTATAGATATTCCATCCTCCAACAGTATTGTTGAATGCACCTTCATACAGCGCAGCAACAGAAGTATTGTCATATATTCTTTTACCTGTTTTACGTTGCCATTCAACATTTGGCTCCAACTCATCCATTTCTGTAATTTCGTTGGTATTCCATGTAACCTGACCTTGAATATAGTATTTAAAATCTCCGATATGGTATTGGTGACCAAGAGAAACTTCAAAGCCCCTGCTTTCAACTTTCCCATATGAATCATCAGGCGCTGTAACACCTAATAGGGCAGGTATAGTAGAACGTTCAACTAAGATATTTGAGCGCCATTCTTTAAACACATCTACAGTCCCATATAGTTTCTTTTGGTAAATATCAAAATCTAATCCAAGATTTGCCATATCAGATATCTCCCATTTACTATTTAAGTTACCAGCAGCACTTTCGTATACACCTTCAATATAAGACTGCGATGTACCAAAAGAATAACCCGAGCCTGACGCATATGTACCCTGATATGGATATCGTCCGGCTCCGGTATTGGATTGTCCGGCACGACCATAAGATGCTCTAAGCTTCAACAAATTGATATTTTTATTGTTTAACCATGACTCTTCTGAAAGCACCCATCCTATAGAACCTCCAGGAAAAATATCAAACCGATCTCCATTGGCAAAATTATCACATCCCATATATGATACATTACCTGATAATATATACCTGTTGTTGTATATATATGTGGCTTGTCCATTATAAGATAGATATCGGTTAGATGATTCTGAACCATGCGATACATTTTTGTAGGTACGAACAAATACCTGAGCATTTATGGCATGTTTCCCAAAAATATTGTCGTAAGCTAAGCCTGTTCTGAAGTTGATATTGTAATAATAATCTCTTGGCGTTGTTCCTGGATTTGATAACGCAGAATATGTTGAGAACCGTGTGTAGGTATACCCCGAAACATCATCAACATCACTATTGTAATCATAATTATATGAATTTACATTGTTGGTTTGAGAGGACTGAAATGTTTCATATGAGTCGAAGCTTACAATTGCATTGGCTTTTAAGCCGGGAATCAAATCACTCAAGTCGCCGGTAACATTTACAGTACTGTATACATTACGTCGACGGTTTTTATCGATCCCGGAGGAAGCCAACAGACGTCCGGCATTTGCAGCTGTACTTGATGCATAAATCGTTCCGTCCGGGTTGTAAACGGGTTCCATTGGATTAGCCTCAACAGCCCCAAAAGTAACAATACTAAAAACCCCCGTTAATGGCTGAGAAATATTGTCGATACGTCCGCCTAAATCTAAAGAGACATTGAGATGACTGCTAATATCGATGTCGACATTAGACCTTAAATTGTAACGGTTTAATTTATGTTGCGTACTAAAATCTTTATTGTATTCTGTCCATTTATCATTCCACATACCCGATTGGAACATGTGTGATAATGACACATAATACCGAGCCGTTTTATTACCTCCGCTAATTGTAACGTTTGTTTTTGTTTGTGGAGCGGCATCTCTATATAATTCATCAAACCAATTGGTGCTAAAATACTTATACTGATCCATGCCTTCCAATTTTTCACCACTACTAACGCGACGATACTTTTCAATTTGATCGTCAGTATACAGAGGATCTTTACCGTCTAAATATCTTACCTGATTACGGGTTAACGCCATGTTATACGAATTTTGCGTTTCCATTTTTCCGGTAAGTGTTTGTACTCCAACCTCCTGATTAATGGTAATTTTCGTACGTCCTTCTTCCCCTCGTTTTGTTGTGACAAGAATGACTCCATTAGCCCCCCTCATTCCATAAATGGCTGTAGCAGCAGCATCCTTTAAAATAGTAATATTTTCAATAGGATAAGCATCCAAAAATGACAAATCTCTTTCTACATCATCCACAATTATCAAAGGTGCACGCGCGTTGGCATTCATGGTTCTAAGACCACGAATATAGATGGCCGTTTCGGACCACCCTGGTTCGCTTGCCCATTCGTAGGTTGCGACCCCGTTAACAGTAGAGGTAAAGGCATTTTGCAGTACTGTTATTGGGTATTTTTGTAATTCTTCGCCTGTTACAACCGAAGTGGCTTCTGTCACAAATTTCTTTTGTTTTCTGCCAAAAGCTACCGGAGTAGTATGTTCATACTCATCTAAATCAGGTTCCATTACAACTTCAAAGCTTTTATTAAGCTCTGCTATAGCAGATGTATTTTTAAAACCAATAGCCGTAAAGACAATCTCTTCGTTTGGTATTGAGGTTATTAAACTGAAGTTCCCGTCTTTATCAGACAATACAATTTTACTTGATTCTGCCACGTTAACAACAACACCAGAGATAGGATTGCCTTCCGGATCCACGATTCTTCCGTTTAAAACCTTTTCCTCCTGCGCAAAAGTTGAAATCGCATTAAGGAAAAATATCCCCATCAGCAAAAGTCTTAGAACTCGTGCCATGTTATTATTTATATATTTTATCATATTCAACATAATATAATTCAATTAAAGGATTACCATCCTGGATTGTTTTCAATATCTGTTTTCCAAACTTCTGCCTCGGGAATAGGATAGAGGTACATTTTTTCTTCGAACACCCTATTTTGTGCCACTTTACGTGAAACGACACCGTCAGGAGCAACATCAACACCATATATGTCGCGTGAAAGGGCGGATGTTGCTACATTCCATCGGCGCAAATCCCAATACCTATGTTCTTCGAAAGCCAATTCAACAGCCCGTTCTTTTCGAATGAAATTGCGCATTCGGGCCTTAGATGAAGTTAAATCTGAACGATCCGCCACATTGCCAGTGATGCCTGCACGGTGGCGTATTTGATCTAAAACGTTGTAAACATCAAAAGACGGGCCTTCAGCTTCATTCAGAGCCTCTGCATAGTTCAATAAAATTTCGGCATAACGTATAATAATCCAGTTACGATAACTTGAACCGGAGTGTACTGAACTTAATATATTTTCCGGAATGTATTTTCGAAGATAATAGCCAGTAGGTGTCGCATTGGCATTACCAACAGGATTATCACGTTTCCCTTTAATCACATTGATAGTTCCACTACCCCATTCAACTCCCTGATAAAGAACGGAAGCTGCCATACGAGGATCCCTGTTGTTCCAAAGTGTTGCATCAGTGTAACCACTGGCCTCATTAATATCAGGTGTTGTTGCCCCATTGTAAACTGGAGCACCTGTTTCATCATAGGATGAAAACGGTGAAGAACCATCTTCCATATCGTACATATCAATAAGGTTTTGAGAAGGACAAAGACCTCCGTTTCCACCTTCTCCAACAGGAGTGTCATCTACAATTTCACTCCACCCAATTGTAACATCATTACGATAGAAGATAACTTCATTATTTTTTCCTTCATATTGTGTTCTTAAAATAGCATTTGTATAGTTTTCAATTCCTGTTGAACTATTAAATAATTCATAGTTACTACCATAATCGTCAATAAAACTTTTAGCAGCATGTGCTGCCTCAGACCATGTAATTTCAGATTCCTCACTATATCTATCACTCGCCATAAAAAGCATTATTCTCGAATAAAGAGCTCGTGCCATTGGCATACTAATTCGTCCTGCATTAGCTGCTTTCACGCCATCGTCATATGTCATTAACCCGGCTTCACATTCATCTAACTCCTGTAAAATAAAATCTACAACATACTCTTTAATTGTAGGTCGTATTGTGTAGCCTGACAATAAGTCTCCATCAGGATCGAGTACTTCGGTCACAATTGGAATAGGTCCGTATCTCAAGAACAACTCCCAATAAAAGTAAGCACGCAAAAAACGAGCTTCTGACTTATAGTTTAATTTGTCTGCTTCATATTTTTCGTCACTTAAATCAGAGGCTTGCGGAACGCTGTCAATATTTGTTAGTATCATATTACATTTACGGATACCTCGATAGTAGTGCTCCCAAGTTGCAGTTAGCTCATTGGCTCCAGCGACCCCATAATAATTTCCGATGTTAAAAGTAGAACGAACTCCTCCGTATGAATAACTAGTTTCGGCTAAATCTGTTGCTGCATCTAACCATGAGCTATTTATTCTTCCTACACCGTGACGTAAAAAATTGTAAGTGTCAAAATGAAATTGTTTTGTTGTTTCCCAGTCATCAAAAACCTGCTCTTCGGTTAGTTCATTACTGGGCTGCTTATCAAGAAAATCGCCAAACATATCTTCGCAAGAAGTAAATGTAAGGGCTGAGATTCCTAATACACAGATTGTATATAATAATTTATTCATGACATGTTAGAATTTAAGATTAACTCCGCAATTAATTGTTTTCATAATAGGGTAAAGGTTAGAACCATTACTCTCCGGGTCGGCAATATCATCAATATGATCCCAGGTGATTAAATTATTTGCATTTACATATAATCTACAATCACTTATACCTACGGGTTTGATCCATGAAGATGGAAGCGTATAGCTCAATTCAATATTTTTCAGTCTTACAAATGCGCCATTCTTCAGAAAAAATGAGTTTAACTGCTGATTATGATCCCCATTACTATCGTAATGTAAAAGTGGGTATTTTGCATTGGCTAAGTTTTCAGCTTCACTCCTGGATGGATCCCAGCGATCCAAATGATGTTCTTTCACTTTACCACCATCAACAAATGCATACATTGCTTCAGCATCATAGTATCGACTTACATGATCTACTCCTTGAAACATCACATTAAACCCCCAACCTTTGTAATTGCAGCCTAATGTGAACGAATAAGTATTTTCAGGAATTGAACTAAATCCAATAACTGTTTCATCTCTTTCATCGATAAACCCATCATTATTCATATCTCTGTATTTCAGGTCACCTACCTGAACTTCACCATAAGTTGAAACAGGGAAATCTGCATTTGCTAAATCGTCGGATGTAACAAAACCTAAGCACTCCAATCCAAAATACTGTTCTATTGAGTGACCTTCCCGCTTTCGGTAATCGGTTTTGGCTTCAGGTTCGTCCATGTCTTTTATCTCATTTCTGGCATGAGCATATGTTAATCCTACCGTATAATTAAAGTTCTCACCAATATGATTAGCATGTTTTAATTCTATTTCATAACCACTATTCTTTGTTTCACCAAGATTTCCGGCAGCCATGGTAACTCCAACCCATTCCGGACGAGTTAAAAACTCTGTCAATATGTTATCACGTGTTTCACTAAAAACATCGATATTACCCGTGACAAATCCATTCCATAAGCCAAATTCCAAACCCAAATTATATTTGTTAGCACGCTCCCATGTTACATCATAGTTCGGATATTGCCCTTCATAAATTCCAGTATATCCTGTTGATCCAAAATAATAATCATTAGTAATTTGTGACCATTTTTGCTCATACAAAAAGCGTTGCTTCACATTGTTAACCAAATAGACATCATTACCAACCTGGCCGTATGAACCCCTAATTTTAAGATTGTTAAGCCAATCTTGGGTTGTGCTCATAAATTCCTCATTACTAATCCTCCAACCAAGTGAAAGAGATGGGAAAAATCCGAAGCGTTTCCCTTCCATAAAGTTCTCTGAACCGTTATAACCGGCATTAACTTCCATTAAATATCGATTGTCATAACCATAGGTTACACGGCCAACCAGACCTTGATAACGTTGCGCTAATTCTGCTTGATAACGGTAATCGTTCTGGTTATATAAAACCATTGCAGTTACGTCATGCTTCCCAAACTTTCGCGCATAACTTAATTGATATTCAAAATAAAGCTTCAATGTTGTAGTTTGATCGTTACCTGCATAAGCCAGCTCCGAATCTGTATTAAATTGATTATAAGCATCTAACAATTCATAATTATCTCTATCGTTCAGCTCATATGTAGCAAAGTCTGCTTCAAATTTTCGGTTATAATAGGCATCGTAGTCAAAAGACATCATTGCTTTTGCTTTTAAACCTTCAGTTAACCAATCTAATTTATAGTCAACAATAAAATTTGTTTCACTGATGGTGTTTGTGGCTCTGTAAAATCCAGCTTTTGCCAACCGGGCCGCAATGTTATTTTGATATTGAGAACTACCACCATATAATGTTCTTTCAGAATCTCCATCAGGAATGCTATAACTAACAGGGAATAACCATCCTGGCGTGTGATTTAACTCATAAAACACTTCACTATAATTAGATGATTCACTAGTATTAGGTCCATTACGTTCTTCAAAACGAGTTCCGAAATTGATAGAAGCTGTTAAATCCTTAGTAAGCAAAAAATCAAGATTAGCACGGAAAGCGTATCGGCGGAAGCTGGTATTTGATTTATTTCCATACTTATCAGTACTGAGGTCTTTAAATAAACCTTGCTGGTCATAATATTCACCCGAAGCAAAGTACCGCATACGTTTGGTTCCTCCCTGAACATTTACATTGTAACGTTGAGCAGGAGACGATGAGCGTAAAATAGCATCATACCAATCAACGTTGGGATATAGCATCGATTCGTAATCGTTTAATTCACCTGCCGAAGATCGACGGTACATCTCAATGTCTTCTGCAGAAAACTGTGATGCTAAACCATCATTGGCTAAAGCTTCCTCTAATAATACGACAGAATTGTATGAATTTAAATAAGTATCACTTCTGGTAGGCGATTGAGATTGCCAGTTGGCCGTAAGGCTAACAACGGGCTTTTGTTCTCGACCTCTTTTGGTTGTTACAAGGATCACACCATTTGCACCACGTACACCATAAACCGCAGTAGCTGATGCATCTTTCAGAACAGAAATAGCTTCAATATCATCAGGTGCTATTTGCGAAAAAGAACGTTCTACGCCATCCACAAGTACTAATGGTTGTCCGTCTCCTGAGAATGTAGCCCTGCCTCGAATATATATCTGAGCATCATCGGCCCCGGGAGCTCCTGAAGATTGCGATGTTACTACTCCTGGTATTTTACCAGAAATTGCTTGCGTGATGTTTGCAGCAGGTGAATTTAAAATTTCTTTAGAAGATAATTGAGATATAGCACCAACAACACTTTCCTTTTTTTGTGCTCCATATCCTACTACCACAACTTCCGCCAGTTCCTGATCATCTTTCTGCAGCACCACATTGAAATATGATTGTCCGTTCAAACTGATTTCCTGACTTTTATACCCAATAAAGCTAACCACAAGTACAGACTGAGTACTACTAACACTAATATGGAATTCACCGTTCAAGTCGGTGATGGTGCCGTTAGTAGTACCTTTTTCAACCACGGTGGCACCTACAATTGTTTCACCGGTATCATCTTTGACAACACCATCAAATTTTACTGACTGGGCAAAGATATTTTGCCCAGTCAGTAAGAACATTAGTAATATCATCATACTTATTAATCGAAAGTATGGTGTTATATAAGTTCTCATTTTTTTCATAATTAATTATCTTAATTCAGGATTATTTTTTTGTTGCGTTATACAAGGCTATAGCTTGTTCTGCTGTTAATGGACTTGCGCAAATATTGATGTCATCTACAAGTGCCGGTGCTGCTTTCCACCAGGTTTCGTATCCTAAATAAAAATCGGAAGAAGAGGTAAACATATTAACCACATTACTAAAATCAGTTATATCACCAGCATAGGCAGCATTGTTTTCAAAGTCAAATTTGAGTTCCCCATTGTAATACACCTCAAAACCACTATTTGTAATATTAATACTAACTAAAGTCCATTTTCCAACTTCCAATGCATTTTCATCATTATTATTGTGACAATCGAAGTATCCGCCTGTTCCATTGTATCCTAAATAACCGATGGCATTGAACCAAAATTTACTTGTTCCATCATTCAATACAAATATCTGATCCCACCAATTCAGAGTCGGAGGATTAATCCACATACTAACACTTATGCCATCGTTCTCAACAGTTTTTCCTTTTAAAGGATTGTCAAATCTTGTATAAGCCCATCCGTTCTCATTTCCTGTCCATCCTTCTTGCTGATGCCAAACAATTCCACGCTCAGCATCTTCTTCAAACCCTGATGGAGTGGCTTGAGCTTCAACGGTAATAAATTCTCCACTCTGACTGCTGTTCAAAGCGTTTTCAAAAGTATTATCTAAAGTGTATGTGCCATATAAATTAGGCAAATAGGCAGGACTGGTGATTACACCACCATTAGATTTATTGGTATCCGCATAAAGATTTTTAATCTCATCTTCTGTAATAGGACGAGTAATAAGAAAAATGTCATCTACTAATGCAGGAGCAGCCTTCCACCATGTTTCGTAGCCTAAATAGAAATCGGAGGAAGAGGTAAACATGTTTACCACATTGGAAAAGTCGGCTAAATCACCTCCGTAGGCAGCGTTATTTTCAAGATCAAACTTAAGTTCTCCGTTATAATATACTTGAAATCCACCATTCGTAATATTAATGGTTACAAAAGTCCAAACACCCACCTCTAAAGCATTTTCGTCATTATTATTTTGACAATCAAAGTATCCGCCTGTCCCATTGTATCCTAAATAACCGATGGCATTGAACCAAAATTTACTGGTTCCGTCATTCAATACAAATATCTGATCCCACCAATTCAATGTTGGAGGATTAATCCACATACTCACACTTACGCCATCTTCAACAGCTTGTCCATTTAAAGGGTTATCAAATCGAGTATATGCCCATCCGTTGGCATGATCTGTCCAGCCCTCCTGTTGATGCCAAACAGTCCCGCGCTCGGGATCTTCCTCATATGCAGAAGGCGTAGCCTGAGTTTGAACGGTAACAAGTTCACCATCCTGAAGTTCGTTTAAACTATTTATAAAAGAGTTATCAAGTTTGTAATATCCTACGGTACCTCTTGGAGGAAATTCGTATGGCTCCGCAACATTCGACACCTCAGGAACTGCTATTTCTTTTTCAGTAATTACGTTACGGTATATCATTAAATCATCAATCCACATAGGTTGAGGCTGAGTGGAGGAACCATATCCTAAATACAAATAAGAGAAATTAGAAAAAGCTTCTATGATTTTTGAAAAATCATAATCTATAATCGTTGCTTCTAATTTACTCTCACCATCAACATATATAATGTACCCATTCGTTTTTATAATAATGGCTAAATAATGCCATTCATCAGCTATTAGTAAATCTGTTTCAACATCAGCAGGGTTGTTCACTTCATAAGAATCATCTTCACTTGTGTAACTAAGCCATCCATTGGGTGTAAAAAACAGTTTTTCGCTATCGTCTTCATTAGCAAAAGAGAAGATCGCTCCGTTTAAATTACCTTCGGAGGTTTTAACCCACATAGTAAGCGATGCCCCAGTCTGTAAACTTACATTCTTCAATGGATTAATAAATTGAATGTATCCTCCAGAAAGTTGAACAACCTTTCCTTTAAATTCATCTGACACGATTTTGGGTTCTTGACCACTCTCATAAGAACCTAGAACAACTTCATCCAAAGATCCTGGATCAAACTCATACTCCCCTTTCAATACCAACTTAGGGTAGACTTGATTTCCTGCCTCAGGGTCCATCTCGCCCCATTCCTGACAGGACCAGATTCCCTGCAAGCCGAATATTGCAAGCATCAACAACAACCTGTTTGTTAATTTCATTTTCATAGCATTTGTTAACAATAATTATTTATCTGATTTTAAGCATAATTTTTATAAAGCCATTTTCACAATACCTATACTAACCGTTTAAATCAAGAGAATAAAATATCTCTGTTCGCATATCAAAAATGGTTACCTATTCCTTGCGCACAAATCAAAATTTTTAAACCAAACACAAAAAAGTGTTACAAAATGTTAATCAAAGATATAGTACATCATTAAGAGGAGGGTTCACTCTCGTATTTTTGAGGAGGATTTTTAGTTATTAAAAAAGGGAATATTGGCAAATTGAGTTTCTAATAATCTTAACTTTATATGCTAAAACAATGACACCTAAAAAATTACAACAATACCCCATCGTTAATACAAGAATAAAAAAGTATAGTTTGTGTGAATATTTAAAGATGTTATCCAGCATCAAGTATCAAAAAAAAACTAATGTTTAAGTGTTTGATAAGTAATATTCAAATTTCAATGGCTTGTATAGTCCGGAAAAAATGTCCTTAACATGGTAAATAACCATCTTAAGGACATGTTATGGAAATACAAATATTGGTGGTAAATCTTTTGATTTAAAGGAGGGGAAATTACGTCGCTAAAAATAAAAGTTGGGGCTGTGGGGTTTAACTTTCCAAAGAAACATCACAAAGCAGAATCCCCCGGGTCAAAAAATTAACACAGGATCCTCGGCATTTAGCCACTTTTTCAAAAAAGAACACAACGAACTTTCTCAAACTATTTATCTGATTTAAGAGTTGGCAAGGCCGCAAAGCAACTCTTTGAAACAGAGAAAAACATTTCCGAAATATGTTTCGAAAGCGACTTCAATAGCCCGTCAAATTTTAACAGGATTTTTTAAAACCAAAAGGTTGCACACCAAAAGAATTTAGAACGCAACAAAAATTAATGACGAAACATTAACAAGGAAGGCTATTCAGAAAACTCCAGCCTAGCGCATCAAACAACGGTCAAGCAACCATTATCGCCACTTGACCTTAACTATTTCTCTTGGTTTATCAATATTGTCAGGCAATGTTTCACGAACCGCTGCTTTCAGACGGTCTATGAGCAACGGACGATTAAAGCTGGTGTGAGTAACCAAACTAACTTCCCGCGCTGGCTCTGGCATTACAAACCGACGTATATATTCTTTATCACTGCCGTTAACCGATAATTCGGGCACCAGTGTATACCCAATTCCCTTCTTAACCAACCCTTTGAGAGTTTCAATAGAACCACTTTCGTAAAAAAAGTTGAACTTACGGGTTGTAAAATTACCATGGCAAATATTCAACGCCTGACTACGAAAACAGTGGCCTTCGGCCAGCAGCAACAATTTAGAGGCATCTAAATCATCTCCATCCACCTCCTTTTGATTCAAAAGAGGATGCCCCACTGGCGCATAAAACAAGAACGGCTCATTAAAAAGCATCGTCTCACTCAAATCACGCTCGTCGGTAGGTGTTGCCATAATGGCCACATCAAGACGGTCTTCGCGCAGTGCTTTAATAATCATTTCCGACTCCATCTCTTCAATATGAAGTATAGTATCGGGATTCTCTCGCACAAAAGTATCCAAAAATAAAGGCAATAAATGGGGCGCCAATGTTGGTATAATACCCAATCGAAAGTCGCCCTTTATGGTATTTATCTCCTCGTACAGACTATTTTGAAGGTCGTTTAAATCATGTAAAATACGACGCGATCGGGATATAAACAATTCCCCTTCGGCAGTAGGCTTCAGAGGTTTTTTAGACCGATCGAACAGCAATACTCCCAATTCATCTTCCAACTTTTTCAGCTGCATAGTAAGCGTCGGTTGCGTAACATGACAATGCTCGGCTGCTGTCACAAAATGTCGATGATCATCAAGCGCAACGATATATTCTAATTGCTGAATGTTCATTTACTCATATTAACTATTCAAACATACTTCTCATGCGACTAAAAAAATTCTGCTCCTCACCTTTTTTTGGTGTGAAAGCCTCCGAGTCTTTCAGCTTCTCAATAATTTTAGAGTCCTCGCGCGAAAGCTCCTTTGGTATATAAACACTTATACGCACCAATAAATCTCCATGCTGATAGCTATTTACCTCAGGTAGTCCTTTGCCCTTTAGTCGTAATATTTTACCCGGTTGAGTTCCGGCATCTATTTTCACTTTCACTTTTCCTTCTACAATAGGTATCTCAACGGTAGAACCTAAAATAGCATCGGGAATACTTAAGGTCAGATTATAGATAAGATCCCGACCTTCGCGAATCAAATCGGGGTGCGGCTCCTCCTGTATCAAGACCAATAAATCACCATTAACACCACCACGGCGTGCAGCATTCCCTTTACCTGAAACAGATAGTTGCATCCCTTCTTCAACGCCGGCAGGTATACGTATTGACAACACCTCCTCTTCTCTCAGCAACCCTTCACCATTACAATGAACACATTTTTTGGTGATAACACGGCCTTCGCCCTGACAAGTGGGGCAAGGCGAAGAGGTCTGCATTTGACCCAAAATAGTATTCGATACACGCGTTACATGTCCGGTGCCGTGGCAAGTATTACAAGAACTGTATGCCGTCCCGTTATCAGCTCCAGTGCCATTACAGTGGCTACAACTAACATATTTCTTGACCTTAATTTTCTTTTCAACGCCATTGGCAATTTCCTGAAGATTAAGCTTCACCTTCACCCGGAGATTGGTTCCTTTGTTTACACGCTGAGACGAGCGTGATGATCCAAAACCGCCAAAGCTGCTAAAACCACCAAAACCACCACCAAAAATATCACCAAAATGCGAAAAGATATCGTCCATGCTCATTCCGCCGCCAAAGCCACCGCCTCCACCGGCTGCACCTCCCACTCCGGCATGCCCAAACTGATCGTAACGACTTCTTTTCTCGGGATTACTCAGCACCTCATAGGCCTCAGCAGCTTCCTTAAATTTTTCTTCGGCCTCATGATTCCCCGGATTTTTATCGGGATGGTACTGAATGGCTTTTTTGCGATAAGCCTTTTTAATCTCCTCAGCCGTGGCACTTTTACTAACTCCTAATATCTCGTAATAATCACGTTTTGACATAACCGGTTGGTTTTGTTTTAAATTTTATTCGCCTACAACAACTTTAGGGAAGCGGATGACTTTATCGTCGAGCATATACCCTTTTTGAACACAATCAATAATCTTCCCCTTCAAATCTTCTGCAGGAGCTGGAATTTTTGTAATGGCTTCATGCAGATCCAAATCAAAATCCTGTTCCTTCGTCTCGACCTCTTTCACGCCGTTCTGATTCAGAAAAGTGATAAATTTACTGTAGATTAAATTGATACCCTCTTTAACTGCATTCAAATCACTGGCTGTATCCAAATGCTGAATCGCTCTTTCAAAATCATCAACCACCGGTAAAATATTCAAAAATATCTTTTCTCCGGCCAAACGGGTTAATTCCATCTTTTCTTTCAACGTCCGTTTACGATAATTATCGTATTCTGCAATCAAACGAACATGTTTATCGTTCAATTCGGCTAATTTTCGTTCCAGAATCTCAACTTCACTTTCAGCAGGAGTTTCCATTTGAGGAGCTTCCTTAGACTCTTTTGATTCCGCAGTCCCTTTTGACTTTGAAGAATCATTTGATTTTGATTTTGAAGGTTCAGCTGACTCGGAAGAATCGTCAATCACCTCATTATGAGGTATATTTTCTGAAGAATTCTCAACACTATCTGCCTCCACTTCCTTCTTCAACTTTTCTTTATTTTTACTTGAAGACTTTTTATTACTCATATCTAAATATTGTTATTTCGATTATTAATCAACTACTTAACAAACACTGAACACAAATATCAATGTTTAAAAAATAATATTAGGCACAGAATCCCTGCCAGCGGGCAAATTTAGACAATTTTCCTGCCAAATTCCCATAACTAGACAATTTGACAGCCCACACACCAAAGGCATCATCCAAAACTGCAAGAATGACAAAAGCAGTGTCGTACCGACACTGCCTTTGTCATAAAAACCAATTCTAAATTCAAGTTCTCTATCTCAAAATCCAAGCTAACATCAATCCTAACGTGAACCAAAAGCCAAATGACTGATATGCTGTGCATCCAAACGCTGAAGCGTGGCCTCAATATGCCTGACGTCAGAGCTTCGGTCCACAATACGGCCTTCACCATCAATCAAAAAACTCATCATTTGATCTTCCACAGAAAAAACTTCTGCCAATTTTGATTCACTACCTTTAAAATCACACAAGTGATAAAAATTTTCAATTCCATCGCGTTCAATAGAGCTTAAGTAAGGTGCTTTGAACCGATCAAGAGAAACACTTACAATTACTAATCCTTCGCTCTTATAAAAAGATTTGAGGCGATATTGCTCCAAAAGTATTTTTTTACTGAAATTTTCAATTCGTGATGGCGCATCGTAAGACGCCCAAAAGCTAACCAAAATCATCTTACCTTTAAGTGAGTCGGTACTAAAACCTTTACCACTAATTAATCTGGCATTGATCTCGGGGGCTTTATCGCCAACTTCCAAACCCACACGTGGCTCTTGCGAGCCATTCATAAAGGATAAAAACACCAATCCGGCGATAACAAATAACGAAACAGCTTTAAGTTTCATGCATTTCTTTTAGGTAAATACTATCGGCAAAAACAATTTGTAAACTTTACAAAATTCACGCAAACCAAAAGGTTACATTTTTACCGGTGAATTATCACGACAAAAGTATGCTATAAAACATCAATATTCAAGAAAATAAAGCTTGTAAATGTTAAAAATTATATTTAAATTAAAACGCATGGTGTGTAATATGCTAATAATCAACACTTTAAGCACCTAGCAAAAGAGAAGAAAATTGACCAATGGCTCATTTTTTTGCATGAACGGTCATTTACAAACGACGAATAGAAGCCCCCAATGCATTCAGACGAACATCAATATTCTGATAACCTCTGTCAATTTGCTCAATATTATGAATAATACTGGTTCCCTGGGCCGACAAGGCGGCAATAAGCAAAGCAACGCCGGCACGGATATCCGGGGAAGTCATAACACTTCCACGTAGCGGATTTCGGTGGTTATTACCAATAACAGTAGCACGATGAGGATCGCAGAGTATAATTTGCGCACCCATATCAATCAATTTGTCGACAAAAAACAGACGACTTTCAAACATTTTTTGGTGAATCAGAACACTTCCTTTAGCTTGTGTTGCCACTACCAGAAAAACACTAAGCAGGTCGGGTGTCAGACCTGGCCAGGGGGCATCAGCAATGGTCATAATAGAACCATCGATAAACGTTTCAATAACATACTCCTCCTGCGCAGGCACAATAATATCCTGTCCTTTAATCTCCATCTGAATACCCATGCGCTCAAACGAAAGCGGAATAATACCGAGCTGTTCGGGTGCTGCATCCCGAATGGTAATATGACTACGCGTCATAGCAGCCATGCCAATAAAACTACCGACTTCAATCATGTCGGGTAATATTGTATGCTGACACGAGCCCAATTGGTCAACGCCATTAATAATAAGCAGATTGGAACCTATTCCATTAATATTAGCCCCCATACTCACCAACATTTTACAAAGCTGCTGAATATAAGGTTCACATGCCGCATTGTAAATAGTCGTGATTCCTTTTGTGAGTACCGCTGTCATAATAATATTAGCAGTACCTGTCACCGAAGCCTCATCCAACAGCATATAGGTGCCATGAAGAGACGTCGCATCAACAGAATAAAAAGTCTCGTCGGGATTATAATCAAAACGTGCGCCTAACTTTTCGAAGCCATAAAAATGAGTATCCAATCGACGACGACCTATTTTATCTCCTCCTGGTTTTGG
Source organism: Geofilum sp. OHC36d9 (assembly GCF_052400685.1). Lineage (NCBI taxonomy): Bacteria > Pseudomonadati > Bacteroidota > Bacteroidia > Marinilabiliales > Marinilabiliaceae > Geofilum > Geofilum sp. OHC36d9. The sequence goes on along the minus strand of NZ_JBQTGJ010000001.1, from coordinate 711,504 downwards.
AAAATAAGCTTTTCCGTAACGCGCCAGCAGAGGCCCCATAATCATAATGGAACCACGTAAGGAAGAAGCTCTTTGGCGAAATTCAGGTGTTTGAAGATACTCAAGGCAGACATTATCGGCCTTAAATGCACAAGCGTTGGGTGAAGTACGGGTAATCTCAACACCCATCTCTTCCAATAAAAAGATAAGATTGTTAACATCCAAAATGTCCGGGATGTTATTAATAACAACTGTTTCGGGTGTCAAAAGGACGGCGCAAATAACTTGAAGTGCTTCATTTTTAGCGCCTTGAGGAAAAATATCGCCCTTCATTCGGCAAGCACCCTTTATTTCAAAACTGCTCATTTGAAAATTGCTTCACAAAAAAACAAACGTTTTTTCTGTTTAAACTAATCCCTGGACTTACGAACATAATGCCGCTTACGCTGACGATTGATATTATTGTTATTGGGCAAGTGACTTTCTCTGATTTCAGGGCCCTTAACCAATTCCAAATCAACGTCCAGCTTACCATGCGAAAGCTTATAGATATCCTGTTTTATACGTTCATCGGTAGCATAATCCTTGTTCCAGCTCAGCAAAGATTTTCGCATATGATTGGACAACAAATTGATAAGATGATTCTTCAACTCCCCCTCTTCCATCTCAATTGCTTTTCCTATCATTTGTTCAATAAGCTTCCCATAATGTCTAAAAGCCATTTTATTCTCACTATAAGGCACGACACTGGGTTTACCCACAAAATTATCACGTTGGGGAAGCGAATAAGGGAAATCGATGTCAATTTCGAAATCAGACATAATCGCCAAATGATCCCATAATTTATGTTTAAAATCGCTTACATCGCGCAAATGTGGAAATAAATTTCCCATCACAGCCACAATAGCATTGGCTGCACGGGTTCTCTCCTCCCTGTCTTCAATATTTTTGGCATAGTCAACCATTTTGTGAATATGCCGTCCGTACTCAGGAAGTACAAGAGGTTTACGTTGTGAATTGTAATCCATCAATTAAAAATATGATTTAAAAATAATATACAATAATCAAAAACAGCTTCTTAGGTGCGGCAGGTAAAGTTTTGAAAATAAAAAAAAGAAGCGGAGATATTTAATGCCTAGGGCCAAAATTACTTCAATATTTTTAGTTTGGCAAACTTTAACAACAATTGTTTCTGTCCGGCGTTTTCAAATGATACTGTGGCTTTTACATTGGGAGCAACACCTTCCAGGGCGACCACTTCACCATAGCCAAAACGATCGTGCTCAACTTTGCACCCCAATACAATGCCAGAGTTATCGACACCTGTCCGATTGCCAAAACGTGGTGCCGAACCGGCATCTGACGTCCGCTCACGATAATTAAACTCTGGTGTCTTTCTTTTAAATCGACCAGCCATACTGCCAGCCGATGACCTTCCAGACTCAAACCGAGGCGTTGCAGAGGCGGGACGTTGTTTAACCGACACTTCCGAATCATCCAGATATTTAGAATCAATATCAGAAAAAAAACGACTGGGCGTAGCAAACGAATGCTCGCCATATTTAAATCTGCTACGCGCATACGACAATGTCACATTCTTCTCGGCGCGTGTAACAGCAACATAAAACAACCGCCTCTCTTCCTCAATCGCCTGTTCCGAATAATTTGACATGGAAGAAGGAAACAGTCCTTCCTCTACACCAACCACATAAACATAAGGAAACTCCAGCCCTTTGGCCGAATGAATCGTCATCAAAGTTACCTTGTCATTGTCATCCGACGTATCTGTATCCTGATCGGTAAGAAGTGAAACCTCCTCAAGAAAATGAACCAACGTATTCTCCAAACCAGCCTCCCGGCGACCTTCTGTAAAATCACGAACCCCGTTAATCAATTCATCGACATTCTCAATACGCGTTTGCCCTTCGTTGGATTTATCCTGATGCAACTCCTTTAGTATTCCACTCTGGGTCACTATTTCCGACGTCAGCTCATAAGCATCCATATTGGGGACCTGATTGATGAACCCGCTTATCAGCGCCGTAAAGCTACCCAGCTTTTTCAGTATGCCGGCATTAAAACCCAGCGACGATAAAGATGGATGTGAAAGCACTTCCCACAACGACAAATCATTAACAGCAGCTGCAGCAGTCAATCTATCCAAAGTGGTTTTTCCTATACCACGGGCAGGGTAGTTAATAACTCGTTTCAAAGCCTCGCCGTCGCGCGGATTAACAGCCAGTCGCAGATAGGCGAGCAAATCTTTAATTTCCTTACGTTGATAAAACGACAGCCCCCCATATATTTTGTAAGGGATATTATTTTTACGCAATGCCTCCTCAAAAATACGCGATTGCGCATTGGTGCGATATAAAATAGCAAACTCAGCATACGAACTACCGTTTTCGAGGCGCTGCGTCATCAAATTCTTAACCACCAAAAAACCTTCTTCCATATCGCTGATTGCCGACAAAACTTTAATTTTATCGCCGGGTTCCTTCTCCGAAAAAACCACTTTTTTTATCTGTCCCTTATTATTTGCTATGATGCTATTGGCAGCATTGACGATCATTTGGGTAGACCGATAATTTTGCTCCAGCTTAAATAATTTGTACTCGGGGTAATCGTTTCTAAAATTCAGGATATTCTCAATTTTAGCACCCCGGAAGCTATAAATACTTTGGGCATCGTCGCCTACCACACAAACGTTGTGATGTTGCTCAGCCAGTTTACGAACAATCAGATATTGCGAAAAATTGGTATCCTGATACTCATCTACCAATACATATCTGAACTGCTGCTGATAACGAGCCAATGACTCGGGATGATCGCGAAAAAGTACATTGGTATAAAGCAATAAATCATCAAAATCCATGGCCCCGGCCTTACGGCATTCCTTAACATAACGCTGAAAAATCTCATGAACCTTTGGCACATTTGCCGAACGATCAGCAATCATACGATGCTCATCACGTGCATAGGCTGCCGGCGTAACCAAATCGTTTTTGGCACCTGAAATTCTGGATAATATAAGACCTGGCTTATACTCCTTACCAACCAACTTCATCTCCTTAATGATCGATTTGATCAGACTCTTCGAATCGGCAGTATCATATATGGTGAAATTAGAAGAGAAGCCAATATTTACAGCTTCCTTTCGTAAAATTCGTGCAAAAATAGAATGAAAAGTACCCATCCAAAGACTTTGGGCAACCTCATCGCCAACAATAACACCAATACGTTCTTTCATTTCGCGCGCTGCCTTATTGGTAAATGTCAACGCCAAAATACGCCATGGCTCAACACCTTTTGAAAGAAGATAGGCTATTCGATACGTAAGAACCCGGGTTTTTCCTGATCCGGCTCCCGCAATCACCAGGGAAGGTCCGTCTCCTGCCACTACGGCCTCACGTTGAGCCTCATTCAATTGACTGAGATATTGTTGCACGATATACTGTCTTTTTTTAAATTAATGTTTGCAAAAAAAGTCCAATCTCTACGTTATGCTTGTCTCCCAGATAATTATTGATCACCATAGTAAACTCACATTATTCGGACCTCGCAAGCCTTGAGTTTAAACTTGATGGCCAAACTCCCGAATTTATGGACAGGCACTAATTAACCCGAACCGTCATAAACGCCGGCAAAAAACAAAAATAAGTATTTAGAAGAGAACCACAGGACAGATTTACAACAATTATTTAACTAATTATGCGTTTATCAGTTACCGACAAAAAATGTAACTTAGCAAAGTTTTAAAGCAATAAAAATAGCGATGAATCATATAACCAAGCAATTAACATTAGCCATTTTACTCATCACATCATTTCAGGCCCATTCACAAATTACTGCGCCAGGAGCCTCGGGAAGCCAAACGACCAGCTTTGGAGACCCTATCTATTTTTTCACATCACCAACGGGACAAATTCTGACTTATGTGGCCTCTGATGCCAGTGCAGATTACACCTACGAATGGATAAAACACAACCCCATGGACAATTCATGGACAAACATTCTTGAATCGGGGAGTGGAAATCAGACATCTCTGGTGATAACAGACGAAGGCGGCTATGGCTTAAAAATCACCAAATCGGCCAGCGAAACCGACTTTTACCGATGCTGGGTTTATGAACCAGCCATCAGTAACCAATCTATTAAAATAACAGACGAAGACTGCTATGGTCTGACGCTCCAAACCGACTTTGAGTCGAAGCCATTGATCTGTTATAACCCCGTCAGTGGAACGGCTGAAAATATAATTTATGATGTAAATTATACATGGACAGCCACGCCTGCACCCGATAATACCATCGCATCGAGCCCGACCGTAAAATTGGAGGCCCCCGTCGAAGATACAAACTACACAGCAACGATAACAGACATGGCAGGGCAAACCATCGAAGCATCTCTTGATTACACAGCCATTGCCGTAGAGGCCAGCTATACATCGGAAGAATTAAAAGCCGACATTCCAACGGAAATTCATACAACGACCGAAGGTTCGGCACCCATCGAAATACGTTTCACCGACGAAAGTAAGGGACATATAACATCGTGGGGATGGCGTTTTACAAATTCCAATGTATCAAAAAGTGACCAAAATCCCTTTCACGTATTTACAACCATTGGAAAAGATACCGTACTTTTAACTGTGACCAACGGAAGATGTACAGATATTGTTGATGACCCGCTCGTGGTAATAATTTTTGAATCACTTTTGGAAGCCCCAAACACCTTCACGCCTAATGGTGATGGCATTAACGACGAATTCAGAGTCGTATACCGATCCATAAAAAAATTCAAAATGATTATTTTTAACCGCTGGGGACGCCAGGTTTATGTATCTAGCGATCCGGAAGAAGGTTGGGACGGATCCATCGGCAACGGGAAAGCAACCCCTGGCGTCTACTTTTACACAATTGAAGCAGAAGGCTATAATAGTGAAGAAAAACATAAATTAAGCGGGCCGGTGCACCTAATACGAGGCAAATAAACGTTACACCCGAACAAAACATTCCGGTTTTATCAGCGACTCCCCTTTAAAACGGAGAAACAGCTGGGCCGTTGCCAGTATATCTTTTTCGCAATAAACAGCAATTCGTTCCGGATTATTTTCCACGTAATAGACATGAGCCACCTGACTGCCATCAATGTCATCCTTAGGCGTAGGAATACCAAAAACTTTAGTCAGCAGAGCCAAAGATGTATAATGCTTATAATCACCAAACTTCCATAAATCCAGCGTATCTAAAAACTTCACTTCCCAGGGTTTCTTCCCTGCAACATTCAATGCATCGGGCAGTCTTAAATTATTAATGAGCATGCGCCGGGCGATATACGGGAAGTCGAATTCCCTGGCGTTATGGCCACAAATCTGATGTTTTGGACTAGCCATCCAGCCCGAAAGCATCTGCCCAAAGTCGGATAGCAGCTGCTTTTCATCGTGTCCATAAAATGATTTTGCCCGAAACCATCGCTCACCATCTTTTTGAATGATCACTCCGGCCGAAACACATACTATTTTTCCAAACTCGGCATAAATACCGGCACGCTCGTACACGTCAGCCGGACCTTGTTCTTCTGTTCTAAAATAAGTTGATTTTTTATCCCATAAAACCTTAAAATCATCATCCAATTCATCGAAGCCTGATTGCTGAGGCACCGTTTCGATATCAATAAACAACACATCATCAACATTAAACGACTCAAGCATAATTCTTAAATTTTAATTAATCATCCTTCAAATTTCGCAAAATATATTGTGCTAAAATATCTATGGCCACATGGTTATTCCCGCCCTGAGGAACAATTAAATCGGCATACCGTTTGGTCGGTTCAATAAACTGAAGATGCATCGGTTTAACCGTATCTTCATATCGTTTCAGCACCTTACCAACCGTACGACCGCGTTCTTCCATATCACGTTGAATCACTCTCATCAAACGGTCATCGGGGTCGGCATCAACAAACACTTTCAGATTCATCAGACTACGAAGTTCGGGATGCGTCAACACCAAAATCCCTTCAACAATAATAACGTCACGCGGAATCATTCTCACAGTTTGTGGTTGCCGGGTGCAGGTAAGATAGGAATAAACAGGTTGCTCAATGGCCTTACCAATCTGTAATTGACGAATATGCGACACCAGCAGATCAAATTCAATGGCATCGGGATGATCAAAATTAATTTTCTGGCGAACATCAATGGGCAGATGACTGCTGTCTTTGTAATAGGAATCCTGAGGCAAAACCGCCACCCGATCAGCCGGGAGCTGTTCAATAATCTTTCGCACCACAGTTGTTTTTCCCGATCCGGTTCCTCCGGCTATGCCTATAATCAACATAAATTCCTAATTTACGAATTAATCACTATTTTAGAGGTGTTGATATAATCTCAATGAAACAGATAAAAAACTTAACCTAAATAAGCATTACACCCATATTATTGATTTCAATGCGATACCAACCTATTGACAACCAAAATGACCAAAACAATATGTCGGCAAATTTATTTAGGATACGTATATAAAATCGAACTTCTGCGTTACGCCTGACCTCAAAATGATTGCTAAAAAACAGTTGATTACAAAATAAAGAAAAATAGAATTAAATTTGGATAAATATTAAAAAACTTAAAACCAGAAAAAAATGATTAAACACATTGTTCTGTTTCAATTTCAACACAATGCCGATCCCGAGGCTCATAAGAGACTGATAAAAGAAATCAAAAAATCACTGGAAAATTTAAGAGAAATAATTCCTGAACTAAAATACATTGAAACGGCATTAAACAACAATCCGAACGAGAGCTATGATCTGTCGTTAATAAGTGAATTTGCCACCTGGGACGATTTAAAAACATACAACTTACATCCCGAACACCAAAAAGTACTACATATTATTCGTCAAAATTTATCACAACGGGCCTGTGTTGACTACGAGTTTTAGCAAAACAGGCCTCAAACAATGCAGTAGCTGTGAGGTTTAAAACAACCACATCGTTAGCAGGTGTCAGTATACACAAAAAAGAAGTAGACTGACTCAGACATCAGTTACACCTGATCCGAATAATAGGCTTTTGGCAATTCGCGCAGATTATACTGTGAAGCCATAACCTCACCATAGGCCCCTGCTGAACGGATAACAACCAAATCGCCCCTCGAAGTTTTTGGCAACGCCAGTTGTTTTCCGAACGAATCGGAAGACTCACAAATTGGGCCCACCACATCATATTTTTCTTCGGGAGCCACACTTGACAAATTTTCAATTTTATGGTGCGCCTGATACAACGCCGGACGAATCAAATCTGTCATACCGGCATCAATAATCGCAAACTTAGTTTTAACACCTTCCTTAATATACAATACCTTTGAAATAAGACTTCCACATTGCCCCACGATAGCTCGACCCAATTCGAAATGAACCTGCTGATCGGCCCTCAAATCCAAATTATCATTGAAAATCTTAAAATAATCTTCAAAATCGGGCATTGGGTTAACTTCCGGTTCATCATAGTCGATGCCAAGGCCACCCCCTACATTTATAATTTTAGGATAAATTCGGTGTGAGATAAACCACTTTTGCAATTCATTTATTCGCACACACAGTTGTCGGAATGACGACAAATCCATTATTTGAGATCCAATATGAAAATGCATCCCTTCCAGGTTGATATTTCTCATGCGGCCAATGGCATTGGTCACCTTTTCCAAATCCCAGTTATTGATTCCAAATTTATTCTCTTGTAAACCGGTAGTAATATAGTGATGGGTATTGGCGTTCACGTTGGGATTAATGCGAAGAGCAACATTGGCCACCTTACCTTTAGCCGCAGCAATATCGTTAATAACTTCCAGTTCGGGGATCGACTCCACATTAAAACATGCAATGTCATTGTCAATGCCCAATTCTATTTCCCAATCGGCTTTACCCACGCCGGCAAAAACAATTCCTTTGGGCGAAAACCCGACCTCCAGCGCCCTTTTTATTTCATAACCACTCACGCAATCAATACCAAAACCAAAACTACGGATCATTTCAAGAATCCGCACATTGGCATTGGCTTTAATGGCGTAATGAACTACATATTTATACTTATCTGCATTGTGTTTCACCTTCATCAGGGTCTTTTCAAGCAGATCCATATCATAAAAGTAAAATGGTGTTTTAATTTTCTGCAGTTTCTCTATTGGAAATGATTGGCTCATCCGTTTCGGTTTATTACATCACAATAATACAAAGTTGGCAACCAACAAGGTTACGTAAAATAACTCCCAACAATTAAAATAGCTTAGCGCTCAATGCTCTTAATGCGTCTTTTTTATGATCTGAAGCCACCAGCAAGGAGATATTATGATCACTACCGCCATAAGAAATCATGCGAACAGGAATTTCTTTAAGAGCTTCAAATATTTTGTTGGCATACCCTTTATTATCTCTTACCAGGTGCCCAACCACACAAACAATAACCTGGTCGCGATCAACTTCTACGGTTCCAAACTTACGTATGCTGTCAACAATATCCTCCAGATGCTTATCGCTATCGATGGTAACCGACACCCCCACTTCGGAAGTTGTGATCATATCAATCGGCGTTTTATAACTCTCAAAAATTTCAAAAATCTGACGCAAGAAACCGTAAGCCAACAACATACGTCCGGATTTAATACGGATAGCAGTAATACCATCTTTTGCAGCTACTGCAGCAATACCGGCATGCGATTCTTCAGCCGATATAAGAGTTCCCTTGGCTTTAGGGTCTAACGTATTAAGCAAACGAACAGGAATATTACCCAATTTAGCGGGTAACACACTGGTTGGGTGTAAAATTTTTGCACCAAAATAAGCCAATTCAGCCGCTTCATCAAACGACAAATGCGAGATAGACCGGGTATTTTCAACGTAACGAGGATCGTTATTATGCATACCGTCAATGTCGGTCCATATTTGAATTTCGCTGGCACTAATTGCCGCCCCAATTAACGAGGCCGAATAGTCACTACCCCCACGCTGTAAATTATCGATCTCACCAAATGCGTTCCGGCAGATATAACCTTGGGTAATAAACAGATCATAGCCCTTATTTTCATCCAAAAAAGTATTCAGATTTTCCTTAATAAAAGGGCTGTCCGGCTCACCATTTTTGTTCGTACGCATAAAATCCAAAGCCGGCAACAGCATTGAATTATAACCCTGCTCATTCAAATAAAAATTCATTAAAGCCGTAGAAAGCAACTCCCCCTGAGCTAAAATAGATTTTTCCTCGAAGACAGTAAAAACATCCTTGGTAAAAGATTTTATATAATCAAAATGAGAGAGAACCAAAGCGTGGCCTTTCTCCTTATACTCGGCAGTCGAAAACAGGGCTTCAACTTCGTTGTTATATAGACGCTCCAGTCTGCTTATAACTTCATTGGCCCCATCGTGATTCTTTTTATAAAGATAGTTAGCAATATCAACAAGGCTATTGGTCGTACCCGCCATTGCAGACAACACGACTATTTTACGTTCTTTGTCAACAATTAGCCGAGCTACTTCCTTCATTCTTTCGGCAGAACCAACAGATGTTCCGCCAAATTTCATCACTTTAATCATTTTAAAAGTTGATTTTTAGCTGTTTATTACCTGGTTTATCGATTGGGAATAACTAAAAGACGCCCTCTCGGATTGCAAATTTATAGCAATCCGACGATTATTATAATAAAAAGACAACAAAATCGTTACAATTTTAAAAATTTATAAGAAGTAACACTATCGATACTTAATGTGGCACATATACCTCCAGCAGCTTCACCGTCTTATCGGGCACAATTTCAATCTGCCTCAAATCGGCCGGAATTAAAACGGTTTCCCCTTTTGTAATATTCTCGGTACCGCCTTCATATTTTATCTCAGCTTCGCCTTCGGTAGCAATAAGAATTACAAACGAATCCAGCGGATAATAATCACGAATCACAGTATTTGTGGCCTCCAAAACACTGGTCGAAAAATAGGGACAACTCACCGCCTCCACCGAACGGTTTGGCTCCGGTTTATATTTAGTGACAAAATTATCGTATAACTTGTAATCGATCGCATCCTTAGCCTGCTGTGTATGCAACTCACGAGTTTTGCCATCCTTATCCACGCGTCCAAAATCATAAATTCGATAGGTAATATCCGAAGTTTGTTGAATTTCGGCAATAACAATTCCGGCGCCAATGGCATGAACCCGGCCGGCCGGAATAAAAAAGACATCACCAGAGTGTACCGGATGGCTGGCCAAAATAGACTCAACGGTATTATTTTCAACGGCCCTGACATATTCAGCGGGCTTCACTTCCCTGGCGAATCCATTAATAAGACTGGCTTCCGGCTCCGCCTGCATGACGTACCACATTTCTGTTTTACCAAATGACTGATGGCGTTCTTTCGCCAGCTGATCATCGGGATGAACCTGTATGGATAAAGCCTCACGTGCATCAATAAATTTAATAAGCAGGGGGAACGATAATCCAAATTTCTCAAAAACACGCTCACCCATTAAATCTCCCATGTATACTTCCATCAATTCGGTGAGACTATTGCCTTTCAAAAAACCATTACTCACCACTGAGATATCACCATCAACGCCGGATAACTCCCAGCTTTCGCCAATATTTTTCTGTCCTTTAAAATTCTTATTAAGATACGTCTGAAGCTTTTCGCCCCCCCACACCCTGTATTTCAAAATTGGCTCAAACTTGAGTGGATATAACTTACTTGTCATTTGATATATATATTTAATTTTTGGAAACCAACAATCATTTATCAGTCGAAGTTCGCGGTCATACTTCAACCACCAAAAAAACTTAACAACTACCAGACAGGAATGGCATAAGCCTTGACTTCTTTACCGGTAACTTCCTGATTGCAAAGAATGATTAAGCGTTCAATCACATTACGAAATTCACGAATATTACCGGTCCAGTCCAATTCCTGAAGGGCAGCAATAGCCGAGTCATCAAATTTCTTTTCAGCAATACCCAGCTCATTACAAATCATTGTATTGAAATGTGCCGTTAATAAAGGAATATCCTCTTTGCGTTCGCTTAACGAGGGCACATGAATAGGAATTACACTCAAACGATGGTAAAGGTCCTCACGAAAATTACCATTTTTAATTTCTTCCTGAAGATTTTTATTGGTAGCAGCCAGAACCCTTACATCCACTTTTATATCTTTATCGCTTCCCACACGCGAAATAACATTTTCCTGAAGCGCCCTCAGCACCTTGGCCTGAGCCGCCATACTCATATCACCAATTTCATCCAGGAAGAGGGTTCCCCCGTCAGCCTGTTCAAATTTACCTTTACGTTGCTTAACAGCCGAGGTAAAAGCACCCTTTTCGTGTCCAAACAACTCACTCTCGATCAACTCAGAAGGAATTGCCGCGCAATTAACCTCCACAAACGGCATGGCAGCTCTATGACTTCTCTCATGTAACCAACGCGCCACAAGCTCTTTACCGGTTCCATTACTGCCAGTTATTAATACACGGGCATCGGTAGGTGCCACTTTTTCAATCATTTGCTTCACCGCTGTAATGGCTGCCGACTCACCAATCATTTCGTAAGTTTTACTTACTTTTCGCCTTAAAACGGTGGTTTCAACCACCAAATCTTTCCTTTCAATTGCATTGCGAATGGTCACCAGCAACCGATTCAGATCAAGTGGTTTCTCAATAAAATCATAAGCACCTTTCTTTATTGCATCAACGGCAGTATCGATATTGCCATGCCCCGAAATCATAATGACAGGAGTCTCCGGGTCACGTTCCATCAACTTTTGCAACACCTCGATGCCATCCATCTCGGGCATTTTAATATCGCACAAAACCACATCAAACTTTTCTTTCTCAAAAAAACGGAGGCCCTCCATCCCATTTTCGGCAGTTATCACCTCATTCTTTTCATACTCAAGAATTTCTTTAAGCGTATTACGTATACTTTTTTGATCGTCGACAACCAGAATCTTTGACATGTTTAAACGTAATTAATATAAACGGCACCTCCAGCGGGTGTTAATTTCAGTATAAATCAGCCCGGCCAATACAATTATAATTCACTACTAATAATTTGTTGTATAGCCCCTTCTTTAAGAGCAAAAGAACATTGCCAAATTTCCTTTGGCCGCACATGTTCAAAAACACACTGAATTATAATAGTAGCAGGAATAATATTCTCAATACGCGATGGATCCATCCCCGGCATCGTTCTTCGAGTTGCTGCGTCAGAAGCCATTAGTCTATCGTGCAACACTTTATAACCGCTTTCTTTAAACTCAAAAGTGGTTCCCTTCGATAAATCCAACAAAGGATATTCCTCTTTGGCAATAATGGCTGCCAGCGTGTCAAAGGAACCGGAAGAACCAACTAATTTATAAATAGGATATTTAGCAACAGCTTCGAAAAGGGTTTCGAGCTTTGAATAGAGATACTTCTCAATATGTACAATTTCTTCACTGGTAATGGGATCAGAAGGCGTAAATTGCTCCAGAATTCGCGCCGTCCCGATGTTATAACTATCTTTCCACGCTATTCCGTTACGGTTTGCAATAATAAATTCCACACTACCGCCTCCAATATCCATGATAAGTGTATACTCTTTACCCAGTGGCACAACCTGTTTAATGCCGTCAAAAATAGTCTGAGCTTCCTCGTCACCAGGAATAACCCGAATGGTAAGCCCCAATTCTTGTTTTACCCGACGAACAAACTCAGCCCCATTAGTCGCACTTCGTATGGCGGACGTAGCAAAACAAAAAATGCTTTCCACCTGATATTCCGAGATGGTAATGAGATGGGCTGTTAAGCCCTCCACACCTCTCTTCATAGCCTCCGGCGTAATAGTGGCTTTGTGAATTCCCCCTTCTCCCAATCGGGCCTGATATTTCGATTCGGTCAAAACCCGATATGTGGAACCCTCAACCTCAGTAATCAAAAGATTAAAAGTATTAGTTCCAAGGTCGATAATGGCAACACGTGTTTTTTCCATATTTGTGATTCAGACAATAAACTTCAAAAATATTAAATTTTGCAACCTTTCCCTAATGAAATAAGAACAAGCAACATTCTCATTTCCCGGCTTGCCGGAACCACTTCCAAAGCTCTTTATAATCAACTTTTTTACCATACATCAAAATACCGGTCCGATAAATTCTGGCGGCAAACCAGGTCGCAAAAACAAAACCTCCAACCAATAACGTTAACGAGAGCAGTATCTGCCATAGAGGCACTTCAAATGGAATGCGGGCCATCATGACCACGGGCGATGTTAGCGGAATCATAGAAAACCAAAAAACCAAATCGCTGTGTGGATTTCTAAAAGCCGCCATTGCCACGTATAAAGCGATAATAATGGGAATGGTAATAGGAAATATAAACTGCTGTGAATCGGTTTCATTATCGATAGCTGCACCCACGGCAGCAAATAATGCCGCATATAACAAATAGCCGCCAATAAAATAAAGCACGAAGAAAAACAACGTTTGAAACGGATTCATACTGTTGATTATCTCTTTAATTTTATTGAAATCAAAGGTATTATCAGATAACCCCTGAGCAGCAACATCATTGCCTGCTACCATGGTTTCCATTCCATCCATTCGCGTTGGCATTTGCGAATCGGGAAACATCACGGTCTTTACACCCAATAAAATAATCACCGTTAAAAGCACCCATAAAAGAAATTGCGTTAGTGCTACCAAAGCAATTCCCAATATTTTCCCCATCATTAACTGAAAAGGTTTAATGGAGGAAATGATGACTTCAACAATACGATTGCTTTTCTCCTCCATCACCCCACGAAGTACCTGAGTGCCGTAAACAAAAACAAACATATAAGTTAAAAATGCAAAGAGAATACTCACAATCATTACTACCTCTGTGGAGCTTTCTTTTTCATCGCCGTCGGTTCCCAATTTAACCGTTGTAAGCTCTATCCCGACCGAATTGACCTCTGCAAGAATGTCATCGAGATGATCCACCTTAAACGATTTCAACTTTTCATTACGCAGATACTCTTTGAACGAATTACGGATATAGTCTTTCACATCCATTGTAATTTGGGCATCAGACAATAAGCGGATGGCGTTGGGGTGATCCAGCAAATTATCTGAGATAACAACGTATGCATAATATCCGCTTTCCGCAAAATTATGTCTTAATTCCGTTTCTTCTTCCACGGGAAGATATTCGTAACTTATGCGACCGGTATTTTTCAGCAAGCCCTGGTACAATCCACTTTGATCAATCACAGCCACCGTTTTAGCTTCGTCATCTTCCATCGACGCAAGCCAGGCAGGCACTACAAACATGGCAGCAAACAAAATGGGACCTAGTATGGTCATAATGATAAAACTCTTCTTTTTAACCCGGGTAAGATACTCGCGTTGAAGTACCAACGTAATTTTATTCATGTGTCTGCTATTTATATTTTTCTATTGGGGAAATATAACAACTATATGTGTATCAGCACCTAAACAAAAAAAACAATAATCATGGCTGTTTCGCCTGAAAGATATTAAGTTATAATTATTGATATTTGAATTACGGTCAGGCACTGATTCTTAACGAGACATTGACTCGAATTACTCTTTTCAATTACTCATTCTGTCCCACTACCCTGATAAAAACCTCATCCATCCCTGGGAGAACTTCAAAACAACTATGAATATGACAATAGGGCGACACCAGTTTAATGAGTTCGTTTAAAACGGCATCTTCCGGCATCTTAACAACCAACAAATCATGACCGTTAACACGCCCCTTTTGCTCTATAATAAAATGCTGTTTCAACAAATCCTCAATCGAAGCAGATGCCTGCGAATATTCCAATTGCGCCAGATTATCACGATATTGGTACCTAACCTGCGCAACTTCACCCGTCAGAACAGCCTTTCCTTTATTTATTAAAGTAATATTATCGCACAACTCTTCCACCGAACTCATATTATGAGTACTAAAAATAATGGTTGAACCTTCCTTTTTAAGATTAATGATTTCCTCTTTCAGTTGGTTGGCATTAATGGGGTCGAAGCCACTAAATGGCTCGTCAAAAATGAGAAGAGAGGGTTTATGAAGGATGGTAACGACAAACTGAATTTTTTGCTGCATTCCTTTTGACAGCTCTTCAACTTTCTTATTCCACCAGGATTCAATTTCAAATTTCTCGAACCAGTACTTCAATTTTTTCAAAGCCTCCTGCCGGCTCATGCCTTTGAGCTGCGCCAGATAAAGCGCCTGCTCCCCCACCTTCATTTTCTTGTATAGGCCTCGTTCTTCGGGCAAATAACCAATTTGAGAAATATGCTCACCGGTTAGCGGTTGGCCATTAAATAAAACCTGCCCAGTATCAGGCCCTGTAATTTGATTGATAATTCGTATCAGGGTTGTCTTTCCGGCGCCATTGGGCCCCAACAAACCAAAAATAGTATTTTCGGGAACTGCAACATTAACATTATCCAACGCCAAATGATTGGCATAACGCTTAACAATATTATTGGCTTGTAAAAAAGCTGTCATTTACGGAGTATTTAGTTAATTATAACCGTTTTCTCCACAAATATAAAAAAACTATCGTTCTAATGGACAGTTGGAAGTCGGTTAAGCACTGCATCCCCGGAAATAATTTTATCTGCCAAACTCTGAATGGTGGTATTGGCTGCCAGCTGCCGATACTGATCACGCACTACGGCATACTGCTTATGAATGGGACATGGAGCTTCGTCCGAACAACGGCTTAAGCCAATACCACAACGGGTAAACAGCTCATAGCCCTCCACCTGGTTAATAACCGCCAACAAGGTGAGCGGCTTACTCTCAGCGGCAAAAAAGAATCCCCCTCCTCGGCCCCGTACTGATTTAATAAAATCGTTTCTGACCAACCCCTGCAGCACCTTTGCTGTAAATTGTTCAGGGGCCTCAATTTCTTTGGCTATTTCCCTATAACCGGGACGATGCCCGTCCCGGTTGCTAATAGCAATATAAACCAAAGACCTGATAGCGTATTCCGCTGCTTTTGACAACATATCCTTGAATAAATCTGTTTTAGATTCGCGAATTTATCAATTTTTTCTCCAATTCGATCGCTTTGGGAAATAAGATATTGTTTTCCAAATGAATGTGTCGATGTAAGTCAGTCTCAAATTCTTTGAGTTTTTCGAGCCCTACACGAAAGGTATTACAACCGTCAGGCGGAAGCGTATACCCATTCGTCAGTTTTGATATAGTGCGAAAACGTTCTCCCTCCGCATCATGTTCGGCCATCATAGCCATAACCGGCGACTCTACCGTTCCAAAACCAGGATCTTCAACGGGAACACCATTTTGCATTGCCTCAACCAAAACTTTAATATATGGAAACAATACGAGTTCCTCTTTCACTATGTGATTTGAAAGGTCGCTAACAGCCCCCGAAAAAAGTTCATTTACTTCCTTTAATTCAGGATGATTCCGGCCATGCACCTCTACAAGTTTATTCAGATACGGAGGTATAATCTTAACGTTTTCCCGGATATACTGATGATGATTCTCAATAATATAATCCACCAAAGCATCCAAAGAGAGGCGCCCAATTAAATCAGACTCAACATCACGGGCATGTATCACCTGCTGCAGCTCTTCAACCAAATCAGCAACTGCTATGTTGTTCTGCTGCGCTGCAGAAGCCAGCGATATATCACCGCCGCAGCAAAAATCGATTCCATGACGACTAAAAACATCTGCCGTCTTAAAATTAAAAGCGACTAACCCGCCCACTGTCTGTTCATTTGTAATTTCCATCTGCTTATAATTATTGGTTACTTAATGTCAGCAAAAAAGCACCATTTTTGACGTTGCTTTCGCTTTCTTAAAAATCATTTAAGCTTAAGATATTAAGCTCACATTTTTTAAGCTTCAAAAACCTCAAAATAAAGATTTCTGATCTAACTAAAATTAATTGTGGACACAAATATCTTTATTACAAAAATAGAGCAAACACTAACAAATATCAAATAATAAAAGACTTATTTATCCACAATTAAATATTTGACATTTTTTCTATCTTTGTTCAACAATTATGGTAACAGAAATCATAAATCAATATTACCCCAAAGGTCGTAAAGTAAGAGACCTGCTTTTAACACACAGCAGACTGGTACGGGACAAAGCACTTGAGATTGTAAGTCGGCATCCCGAGCTTATGGCAAACGAACAACTGCTGTCCGACGGTGCAATGCTGCACGACATCGGCATCATTGCCACCAATGCACCAGACATTGACTGCCACGGCACAGCACCATATATCAGACACGGCGTAATAGGCCGGGAAATGCTGGAAAAATCAGGAGCGCAACATTTGGCGATGTTTGCTGAACATCACACAGGCGCTGGATTATCATTACACGACATAGAAACCGGTAATCTCCCGCTGCCTCATCGCGACATGTTGCCGACCACTATCGAAGAAGAAATTTTATGCTTTGCCGACAAATTTTACAGCAAAGGGAAACAACCCACCAAAGAAAAATCATTAATACAAATAAGAGAAAAATTGAGTCAATTCGGGCCAGAGCAACTGAAGCGATTTAACCAATGGTGCGAAAAATTTTTATAAAAGAGTTCAACTTCTCAGTTATGCTGGTCTTTTAAATGGTCATTAACTGCTGTAAAATCCAATTTTACGGACTTCTCAAGCCCTGAACCGGATCACCATATTATCGTCAAATCAGATCAAAGGACAAAATAAACGGTAAGCCGGGTTTAAAAATAAGCGATAAATTATTACACGAAATTATTTAAAAAAGGCAAAATGTCATCATACAAACACCAACTCAAAGTCGCATCCTTCGACTTAACAACCGCTGGCACAATCTCTATCCCCGCCATATTAAGAGGTATGCAGCAAGCTGCTCACGAACATGCTTCAGTACTGGGGGTTGGGTATCATCAACTGAAACAACAAAATATATTTTGGGTTCTGCACGCCATTACTTTAGAGATAAAAAAATTGCCGACAATGGATGAAACCTGCATCATCGAAACCTGGCCACGGTGCCTCGACAAACTACTAACATCGCGTGATTTTACCATCAGTAATGGCACTGAGGACTATGTAAAAGCCACCTCACAATGGCTCATGGTAAACAGCGAAACCAAACGATTGGTGCGACCCGCACCGCATCTTACAAACATGCCATTTGAACCGGACCATAAAGCCATTCCAGAATCCATTGAACAACCTGAAACCTTTAATTATTCATCGCCATGCGAAATAAGAAAAGTAAGATACTCGGATCTCGACATAAACCGACACGTCAATAACACCCGCTATGTGGAATGGTTACTCGACACGTTACACGACCAGATGCCTACGTCCATTCCAATTAAAAAGATTACGCTTCACTACCTCAGCGAGTTCACCGAAGGTGAAGACGCGGCCATACACTGTCGAACTAACAACGAATCGGACATAAAAATGGCCCTCATTCATACCAATGGAAAAGCAGGACTGTTGGCACACTTACACTTCAGGCCATAAAAAAAGATCGATCTCAATTGAGATCGACCTTTCTATTTTTATGGTCTGTAATCTTGAACTCTAAAAATGCTAAAGCATCGGAGGGTTGCACCTTTATACCAAAGCCATATTTCCATCGCCACTTCATAATCATGGACGGGAAACCCTTTTTAATATAAGCATACAAATACGGATGCACCCTCAGGGTCATCTTCTTTAATTTTTGCGTTTGCACAGCTAATCGGAGGCTGTTTTCAATTTGATCAGTAAACAAAATCGATGGACTAATTACCCCACTTCCTAAACACGAAGGGCATTTCTCCTCAGTGGCAATGTGCATCTCAGGACGCACCCTTTGCCGGGTTATTTGCATTAGTCCAAACTTACTTAACGGAAGAATATTGTGTTTTGTCCGGTCGGAAGCCATGGCTTCCTTCATTTTTTCAAAAACCTTTTGTTTATGGTCATTATCCTGCATATCGATAAAATCGACAACAATAATACCACCCATATCCCGAAGTCTTAACTGACGGGCAATTTCTTCGGCAGCAGCCACATTTACATCCACGGCGTTACTTTCCTGGTTACTCGCCGATTTTGAACGGTTACCGCTGTTCACGTCGATCACATGAAGCGCTTCGGTATGTTGAATTATTAGGTAGGCACCGCTTCTAAACGAAACAGTTTGTCCAAAAGACGCTTTAATCTGCTTCTCGATACCGTACTGGTCGAACATAGGGACATTGCCGTTATGGTATTTTACAATCTTTTCACGACCGGGAGCAATCAGCTCCACATAATCACTTAGTTCGCGATATACCTCCTGGTCATTTACATATACCCCCTGAAAGGAGGGATTAAAAAGATCTCTCAAGAAAGCTGTGGTCCGTCCTATTTCACCTAAAACCAAACCAGGTGATTTAACACTGTTTAATTTTGATGACGAATCCTCCCAACGCTTAACGAGAGTTCTTAATTCTTTATCCAACTCGGCAACTCTTTTGTCTTCTGCAACAGTACGGATAATTACACCGTAATTTTTGGGTTTTATACTGAGCAACAAACGTTTTAAACGATTTCGTTCCTCGGGTTTTTGAATTTTCTGACTCACCGATACCCTATCTGAGAAAGGAATTAATATCAGGTTACGTCCGGCAATTGAAATTTCTGAAGTTAATCGGGGGCCTTTGGTCGAGATCGGCTCTTTAGCAACCTGAACCAGCACTTCCTGCCCCGGTGACAAAACTTCAGCTATTGTTCCGTTTTTGTCAATATCATTCTCCGATTTTAGCTTGTGCATCGCTGTTCCTCCCTTCTTTGACCGTATTACGTTGACATATTTTTGAAGGGTTCGAAATTGTGGTCCAAGATCCAGATAATGTAAAAAAGCATCTTTCTCATACCCTACGTCAACAAAAGCAGCATTTAAACCGGGCATGATTTTTTTAACCTTGCCCACATAAATATCACCAACGGCAAAATGAACACTGCTTTGTTCCTTGCGTAACTCAGCTAAACGCTTGTCCTCAAGTAAAGCAATGGTCAATTCATCAGGAGCAACATCAACAAATAGTTCTGCACTCACTATGTTACGAATTGATTAATAAATAATTTCAAAGATCGTTAAATCTTAAAAAAAAGAACAAACAGACATCTTTCTGTTTGTTCTTTAAGTTCCTTTCAGAACAGACTATTTCTTCTTATGTCTGTTTTTTCTTAATCTCTTTTTTCTTTTATGCGTGGCCATCTTATGCCGCTTTCTTTTTTTTCCACTTGGCATGGTGCTTCGTTTTAAAAATTAAAATTTTTATTTTACGTTATTTTTCACCTTCAAAATAAAGCTTTTTGAGGGCTTAAATGATGGAATGAAATGTTCCGGAATGATAATCGTAGTATTCTTTGAAATGTTCCGGGCAGTTTTTTCTGCTCTTTTCTTGGTAACGAAACTTCCAAAACCTCTCAGGTAAACATTGTTACCCTTAACCAGATTTCCCTTAACAGTCTCCATGAAGGCTTCAACAGTCTTCTGAACTGTAACCTTCTCAATACCTGTATTTTTCGAAACTTCGTTTACAATATCAGCCTTTGTCATTGCTTAGAAAATTATTTAATTATCAGTTGATTATACAGCTTTTTTCCAAATTCAGTGTGCAAATATAAATGCTTTTGCATTCAAAAAAAAACGAAAAGACGTATTTTTGGATAATTTTTAAAAAATGACAGAATTCAGTCGAACAATTATAAAATGGTATCAATCAAACAAAAGAGATTTACCATGGCGAAAAACATCCGATCCGTATCAAATCTGGATATCAGAAGTTATACTCCAACAAACGCAAGTTATTCAGGGGTTAAACTACTACTATCGCTTTCTTAATTTCTTCCCGGATGTAGCCACACTGGCCAACGCCAACCAACAACAGGTTTTAAAAGCATGGCAAGGATTGGGCTATTACAGTCGTGCACGCAATCTGCATCAGGCCGCTCAACAGGTTATGCTACAATTCGATGGAAAAATACCCGACTCAAAAAAAGACCTGCTAAAATTAAAAGGCATTGGACCGTACACGGCAGCAGCCATCGCTTCAATGGCCTTTAACCTGCCACATGCCGCCATTGATGGAAACGCCTACCGGCTATTATCGAGATACTTCAACATTCATACACCAATAGACACCACCGAGGGCAAAAAACAATTCGAGACATTGGGCAACCAATTAATTACACAAAATCATCCAGGCGACTTCAATCAGGCCATCATGGATCTTGGCGCCACAATATGCCTGCCCACATCTCCCAAATGTTCTGATTGTCCTCTATATCTAAATTGCCAGGCAGCCCATAATGGCCAGACAATAAACCTGCCTGTTAAAAGTAAAAAGACAAAACGTACACGGCGATTTTTCAACTACCTCATTATTCTTACAGGGCAGGAGGTCTATTTAACCCTGCGACAATCAGGAGATATATGGCAAGACATGTATCAATTCCCGCTAATTGAGGACACCAGGCTGTTAAGCATCGCACAGCTCAAAAAACGACTTAACTGGTCCTACGACAATCAACGGCTGATTAAAAAAGACCAGGATATCAGACATCAATTAACCCATCAGGAACTACATATTCGTTTTTTTTATATTATAACAGAACACAAATCATCTATTCCATCGGTCATCAATGAACAAAAAATTCAGTTTTACAACCACGATGAAGTAAGTCATCTGCCAGTGCCTAAAATTATCTCAGATAAATTGAATCATATTTTCCCAAAACTGATTACATGATGTTTTTTAATTCCTTTGTAGTTTTGTAATTTAGTCGGGTAGAATAATATATAAAAAGACATTAACACCTAATCACTTAAACACAACATCATGGTAAACAAAGTTATATTATTAGGAAATGTGGGCAAGGACCCGGAAATAAAATATTTCGACAACGATGTGGCTGTAGCAAACTTCTCTCTGGCAACAACAGAACGCGGGTTTAAAACACGCGACGGGCAAGAAATCCCCGATCGCACAGAATGGCACAACATCGTAGCCTGGCGGGGGCTGGCCAAATTAGCCGAAAATTATATAAAAAAAGGCTCTCAACTCTACGTGGAAGGAAAAATCAGAACACGATCATACGATGACGCCAATGGAGTTAAACGATATATTACCGAAATTGTGGCCGATGTTATTAACTTTGTAGGACGAAAACCAGCATCAGATGACAATGCCATAACCCAGAATCAGACGTCACATTCGGCCAATCCTGCGTCGCCAGCTCAAAACAGTGCATCGCCACAACCCGACAATCAGGCCAACGACCCATTTGCCGGCGATACGGGCAATGACGTGGAAGACGATTTACCATTTTAATATGTAAAGTTTGGAACCAGAACCATTTTTAAACATCACATCGGCTTTTTTATTTATTCATCTTCAGCCTATCACACTGGGACTAATAATAGCCATTATCACCACCCTGCTGCTATTAATAAGTTCGGCGCTGATTTCAGGGTCCGAAGTAGCTTATTTTTCGCTTAAACCTCACGATTTAGCAGAGATACGGGTTCTGAATGGCCGTGCCAATCTGTTAGTACTGGAAAATTTAAAAACACCTGAATATTTGCTGGCCACCATTCTCATTAGCAACAACTTTGTGAATGTTGGCATTGTAATACTGTCGTCATTTATTATTACAGAGCTCTTTACTTTTGACGACCCCAACGTGGTAAAATTCATTTTTGAGACCGTCTTCATCACGGCTCTGATTCTGTTTTTTGGAGAAATTCTCCCCAAAATATACGCCGGCCGTTACCCCAGAAAATTTGCGCGCTACATGGCATATCCGTTGCGCGTCCTCCTCAAAATATTTAAGCCGATAAGCACACTGATGGTTAAATCCACCAATATCGTAAACAAACGACTGGCCAGAAAAATGAAAAGCCTTTCGATGGATGATATTTCGCAGGCTTTGGAATTAACCAATGACGAAGTCACAGAAGGGAAAGAGATACTAAAGGGGATTGTTAACTTTGGAAACATCACAGTGGATGAAATAATGACGGCCCGAGTGGACGTTGAAGACATAGACATTCGTAGCGAATTATCAAAAATAATTGCCGTAATAATAGAAACAGGTTATTCCAGATTCCCGGTATATGATGATGGTCCCGATGATGTAAAAGGCATCCTCTATGTAAAAGATTTATTGCCTTACCTTGGTCTTGACAATACTTTTCAGTGGCAAAAACTCATACGTCCGGCCTATTACGTACCCGAGAACAAAAAATTAAACGATCTGCTACATGAATTTAAAGCCCGAAAAAATCACATGGCCATAGTGGTGGACGAATATGGTGGAACAGCCGGCATTGTAACTCTCGAAGATATTCTGGAAGAAATTGTTGGCGATATTAGCGATGAAATGGACGAAGAAGAGGTTAACTTTGTGATGCTACCCGACGGTGATTATCTTTTTGAGGGAAAAACTCTTCTAAAAGATTTTTTGCGCATAACAGGCCTGCCCGAAAACACCTTTAGCAAAGTGTCGGGCGAAGCTGAAACCATTGCCGGCTTGCTGCTCGAATTACGCGGCGAAATACCCATGAAACATGAAATCATAAACTACGCCGGTCATCAATTCACCATCATGTCGGCCGACAACCGACGCATCAAAAAAATAAAATTTTCAGTCCTCAAAAAATAACAAAAAATCAATTCTATAATATGGTTTCATTAAAAAAAGCAGGAACAGCATTAGCCATACTATCCCTGATTTTAATTACCGGGTGTCAGGAAAAAAAGACGCCCCGCCCCCGTGGCTATTTCAGAATTGAGCTACCCAAAGAACGAAGTTATCAATTACTGGATTCGGTGTTACCCTACTCATTTGAATATCCCAAATACGCAGTAATAGAACCTAGCACAGCTCCGACATCAGAGCCTTATTGGCTCAACGTATATTTTCCTGAGTACAAAGCACGTATCCACATAAGCTATAAAACAGTTGAAGATAACCTTTACGATCTTTATGAAGATAACATCAAACTGGCTTATAACCATTCCGTAAAAGCCGATGCCATAAACGAACAAGTAATGGTAGACGAAACACATCATATCTATGGCATGCTGTTTGAAATCAAAGGGAATGCCGCCTCTCCATTACAATTCTTTGCAACCGACAGCACGCGCCATTTTCTTAGGGGTTCATTGTATTTCTATACGCACCCCAATAAAGACTCACTGGCACCTGTCATCAATTTTCTGTCTGAAGATGTGAAGCATCTGATGGAATCCATACGCTGGAAAAATTAATGTTCATGCCCATTATTTTTGAAAAAGCAGAAAATAACAGTCGGCTGGCAGTCTGGCATATCACAGAAACCGAGCCGGAATTAACCAAGCTGATCAACTACGACACTCCCGATTTATCAAAGCAATTACAACAGATATCGCATCCATCAAAACGTTTGGAGTGGCTGGCCTCACGCATATTACTGAAACAATTAGGAAAATGTGTACCTTTGGTGAGCTATGACAACCACGGAAAACCTTATCTGGAAAACCAAAACATTTGTTTCAGCATTACGCACACCAATAATTTTGCAGCCGTTGTAGTATCTGAAAAAGAGATGACAGGCATAGACATTGAATATCCGTCAACGCGCATTTCGAAACTTGCCGATCGCTTTGTTCATCCGGATGAAAAGGCATTCATCCCCCATCAAAAAGAATCACTTTATCACGCTTTATTGTGGTGTGCCAAAGAAACAATTTATAAAGCAGTGAATAATCCCGGCCTTGAATTTAAAACTAAAATCCGGGTAAAACCTTTCAAGGCCGGGCAAGAGGGCTCTTTTGAGGCTGCGGTATTAACTGACTCCGGATGGAACAAATACCATTTAAACTATCTGGTGACCAAACACTATTACCTTGTGTGGAACTGGTAACCCTGATTGACAACAATTATGATCTACAATATCATTAAAAACAGTCAAGATAAGCAGACAAAAAAACTTCTGCCGCTCATCGACCCCGATAAATTGGATGAGCATCGATTGTCTCAACTTTCGGCCGTACTGAAAAATCATGCTGTTCCATTTGTGGTGGTTGGTGGCAGTCTGATTTCATCACCCATAGCACCAGTTATTGAGACTTTAAAAGCAGAACTAAACCTGCCAATCATTCTTTACCCAGGGCATCCCACCCATATTGTTCAGGGGGCCGACGGCATTTTTCTATTGTCAATGATCTCAGGTCGCAATCCCGATTTGCTAATAGGACACCATGTTGCAGCGGCACCTCAATTACGCCGGCTCAATCTGGAAATCATACCAACCGGTTATATGCTTATTGATGGAGGATGCACTACCTCGGTCGAATATATCAGCCAAACACGCCCCATACCAGCCAACAAAACGGACATTGCCGTAGCAACAGCCATGGCAGGAGAAATGTTGGGATTGAAACTAATTTATATGGATGCCGGCTCAGGTGCACTTAATGCCATTCCCTACGAAATGATAGCAGCAGTTAAACAGGCTATTTCAATTCCTCTGCTAATAGGTGGCGGTATCAGAACATCAGAGCAGCTAAAAAAAGCGTATTCGGCAGGCGCCGATATGATAATCGTTGGAAACATACTTGAAAAAGATCCGTTGTTACTGGATGAGTTTTTAACAATCGCCGAAAACTGGTAAAAATATCTTAAGGAAATAAAGGCTTAGATTTAACGGCGGGGAATAATCCGGCCGAACCATCATCCTCAGGCACAGCAGGAAAATCAATATTCATCTGATTAAGAATCAGGGGAACCAAATCCGACAGATCTGTTGGCTCAATACTTATCCCTTCTGAAGTAATCCAGCCATCAACGAGCACCGGCACTTTAACAGCGCTACTTTCGGCCAGCTGTGTGGTGCCCCAGACCGACGGCTTTGTTTGCCACCCCGGGCGCAGACTGAATAAAAGATCCCCACTTCGCATGGGAAAATAATTTGAGACAAATGGCTCACTAAGGGGCGGCGACAAAAGCATATCATAAGTTGGGACTGCCCGTTCAATGCCCGACATCTCAAGCAAAAATAAAGCCGATTTCTCCTCTACCGTTTTTAATGATAAATTATTTTCCGCTATCAAACGACGATTCAAAAAAATATTATGATCAGAAATTCCGAGCACCCATTTGCCTTGGCCATAATGCGCCATCAAATATAGATTAAGTAACGACTCCATTTTATTGCAATTGACCCACCCAGTATTTTCAGCTTCCTTGCCACTGTTAATTCTATCAACACTCGGGTTCATTGCACTGGTAACAACGAGTAAATAATTTTTATTACCAATTTCCACATCCAAAAAATCAACCAACGACGCCACATCCTTATCCAGCCGCAAAAGCATATCTTCTTTTTCAACAGACAAAGATACAGCAGGAGCTGTTACAAAAGGACGAATAGAAAAACCAATGGTAAGCAAATCAGGTATTTCATCCTTCCCCATATCAGTGGCAGCCAAAAAAGAGACTACCGCATCTCGCAAAAGCATGTTACCACGAGGTGATCCGGGCACACGCTCAAAAGGGAGCGTCGTCCCATTTTTCATACTGTAAAAAAAGGTTCTAGAATCAGCTTGTGGATTACGATTTTTATACGCCTGATAATGAATTAATTCCTTCACTGGCTCCCAAGGTTGATTCAACAAATTTTGCGGCATAATTTTCCGGTTAAAATCATTGCACCAAGCGGCAGTTGTATCAGAAGGATTTAAAGCATTAAAAAAAACACCTCTCTGCAGATCAAACGAATAAAAAGCATCGGGCGAATAACCCAAAGACTGAATCATCCATGGTTGATTTAATGAAAACCCCACCGCCTGTGACGAATAGCCGTAATAAGATTTCAGATAATCGGATAAAGATTTTGCGTCGCGATAATAAATATGCTTAATTAACGACGACGAGTCGCCCGTCAATGGTCTGGTGAATTCATATTTTCGATAATCGAACCACTTCTCACCTATGATGCCATGCCGCGCCGACGTGGTACCCGAAAACAATCCAGCCATGCGTGTTCCTGGATAGCCCGACCATTCGGTGCTGACCATTGACATATACCGAAATCCGCTACGGGCAATAGCATTAAACCCATTCTGTGAAAAATCAGGTTGAAGTTGATTCAGCAGGTCATTGTTCAACTCATCCACCACCAGCACAACAATCAGACGAGGTGGATCAACCGCTTTAACTGTAAACAAAAATACACCCCACAAAAGAAACAGGATCTTATAACGCATAACAATAGTTAAATCGTGTCAGCAAGGAAACGTCATTATGTTTTCGTCACTCTCGCTTTTAAAATGGTCATTTACGAAAATAAACGCACATTCTTTAATCTTCAAAAGTCAGTAATTCAAACTTTTCAGCTCAAATTCACAACTTAATAAACAGGCTCTAAATAGTGCCTGTCCATAAACTAAGTGTTTGAAATATAAAGCTCAAATACGAGCCTTGCGAAGTCATAAAAATCAAGGAGTTTACTTTTCGTAAATGACTGGTTTTATGACAAGCGTAACGAAGTCGTTGACTTTATAGACAAACACTAAATAGTCATTCGTCCGGGGTAAACTTCAAGGGCTTTTCGCAGTACCACCAAAGCTTTCGTCAGATCTTTAACATTAAGCACATAGGCCAAACGCACCTCGTTCTTACCTTTCCCGGGCGTAATATAAAAACCGGAAGCAGGCGCCATCATAACAGTCTGATTTTCGTACCTAAAGTCACTCAACACCCACTGACAAAATTTATCGGCGTCGTCCACCGGTAATTTAGCCACCGTATAGAAAGCACCCTTAGGCATAGGCGTAAAAACACCGGGTATACGATTTAATTCATCCACCAAAAAATTACGCCTCTTATTATATTCAACATTTACCGCTTTAAAATAATCCAGAGGCGTTTCAAGTGAAGCCTCAGCAGCAATTTGCCCCAATGACGGCGGACTCAAACGCGCCTGTGCAAACTTGAGCGCAGTTGCTATAATATTTGGATTACGTGACACCAGCATTCCTATTCGCAAACCGCATTCACTGTACCGCTTCGACACGGAATCAATCATAATGGCATGATCTTCTAACCCTTCGAGTTCCATTATTGAAGTATGACGGGCTCCATCGTAACAAAATTCACGGTATACCTCATCACAAATAAGGTATAAATCGTATTTCAAAACAATTTCCTTCAACTTCTCAAGCTCTTCGCGCGAATAAAGATAACCGGTAGGATTATTGGGATTACAAATAAAAATCGCCTTGGTGCGCGGAGTTATCAGCTTCTCGATCTCCGAAAAAGAGGGCAACGCAAAACTACTGTCAATATCGGAAGTCAGTGGCACCACATTAATACTGGTTGAAGAAGCAAAACCATAATAATTGGCATAAAACGGCTCCGGCACAATCACTTCATCATCAATATCCAGACAACTCAAAAAACTTAATGAAATAGCTTCCGAACCGCCCGTGGTAATCATCAGTTGATTGGGATTAATGTCAACCCCCATTTCACGATAATAAACCGCCAACTTATTACGATAGGATTCGTTTCCAGCCGAATGGCTGTATTCCACCACTTTCATATCCAAATGATGCATGGCTTCAAACGCAACCTCTGGCGTTTGAATATCAGGTTGACCAATATTCAAATGATAAACTTTAACCCCATTTTTTTTGGCTTCTTCGGCATAAGGAACCAAACGTCGAATAGGAGACGCGGGCATTTGGGTGCCCCGGTTGGATATAACAGGCATAATATTTAGTTTCTTAAAAAAAACGCACATCTTAACAAGACTGATTCACGCCCTGTAACTTAACAATATATGAATATCAAAAAAATGAAAAATGAATTTTTATACAGAAAAATGAAAATTCATTTTTCCGCTCGCAGCAGTTGTCGCAATGCAGATAAAATTAAAATAAAGGGACTTTTACTCATAAAACAATGATAAATATTCTTGTTTAGGCGCTCTTTAATTTTTATAGTGTGACAAAAATAACCATTTAATTCATTTCTTTGTTGTCGCTGTCTAAAATTAAGATAAATTTCCGCATTCCATAAAAAATCAATTTAGGCATTTTTTTTGCATAAACACACGCTATATACATCCAAATTGAAAATTTCTATGAAAACCATCCCTTCCGCCCGACTAATTCATCTTTCACTATTACTGTTGGTATCAACAATGACTCAGGGCGCTGTGCTTCACGGAACCATCACCGACAAGGAAAAAAATCCCATACCCGGAGTATCCCTCTTTATTCGTGAATTGCGCACCGGCACCATCTCTAACAACGAAGGCAACTACGAAATAACATTACCGGCCGGCACATACCACCTCACCTTTCAGTCGTTGGGCATGCGAAGCCAGGATCATACCATCTCCATAACCGAAGAAGAAACAGCCGAACTCAATATTGAATTAGAATCGGTTCATTTTAAAATTGATGAAGTAAAAGTATACTCGGGCGGTGAAGATCCGGCTTATGCCATGATGCGAAAGGCCATCAGTCTGGCACCCTACTATTTACGACAAGCCAAACGCTATGATGCCAATGTATACCTTAAAGGCTCATTGCAGGTAAAAAAAGTTCCACGACTGCTACGAAAAAACATGGATATAAGAGTTAACGACTCTAAAATTGAAGTTGGACCAATCTACACGATTGAATCGATGAATGAAATCACCTTCGTAGCTCCTGACACATTCAGGCATACCGTAATCAGCAGCCAATCCAATTTTCAAAATAACATGGACGAAAACTCCCCCATCGGCTACATCAATTCCAGCTTCTACTCGCCCGAAAACGAAAACTACATCTCCCCCCTGTCACCACAAGCTATGCGTCATTATAAATACCGTTACGAAGGTTATATAAAAGAAGGAAACATCATTGTCAACAAAATAAAAGTCATTCCTCGTCGCAAAAGCCAACAGTTATTCAGTGGTGATCTTTATCTGGTTGATGGGCTATGGAATATTTACTCTGTAGACTTCAATCTCACTACTTTTTTTGGCGACATTCACTTCAAACAAGTCTATGCGCCTCTTAACAAAGAGATATGGTTACCAGTGAATCAACTCTTTGAGATTAACGCCGCCATTATGGGACTGGCTGCGGATGCGCAATACGTTGCGGCAGTAGAATATACCCACATTGAAAAAGATGAAAAACTGACTGTTCCGCCTTTAATTGAAAACCTTAAAAACGTTGATTCAGAACAAGAACAAGAAACACCAACACTTTCAAAAACGGAACAAAAAATTGCTAAAATCATCGAAAAAGAAGACCTAAACAACAGGGATATGATGCGTTTGGCAGCACTAACCGAAAAAAAGGCCAAAGAACACAAAAAAGAAAAGCCTGTGATGGAAATAAAAGGCAGCTACGACATCTCTATTCGCAAAGACTCGTTAAAAAGAGACTCGCTGTATTGGCAAACCGTGCGTCCCATTCCACTCACCGCCATCGAAGCCGAGGCTTTATCCAAACACGCCAATCGACCTGAAGCGGCAACCGACTCGTCAATCGCTGATACGATCAAACAAAAATCCCGCTTCTCAAAAACAAGAAAAGCGATTATGTCAGGAACTGAATTTCCTAAAGATGGTGATGCCAAATTCAGCTATAAGGGACTTTTCAACCTCTCTGCCATCGGCTTCAATGCAGTGGATGGCTGGAAATATCACCAGGAAATTAAATTTTCATGGAAGCAGGATTCGCTCCACACCTTACAAATTGAAGCTAAAGGCGGCTACGCATTCAACCGCAAATCCTTCTTTGGCAACATTTCTATACAACAGAACTACGCGCCATTAAACCGTGGCTTACTAACACTTACGGCAGCTACCGGCAGCAGATCATACAAAAGAGAGCGCGACGTAGCACCGCTGTTAAATATGGCTTCGTCACTGCTTTTCAAGGAAAATTACCTACGTCTCTACAACGACGATTTCGTTGCGCTACAAAATGAAATTGACATTACAAATGGTCTGCGATTTACTGTTGGAGCTTCATATCACGACTTTTCACCACTCAACAACAGCACCAACTTTTCCTTCTTCAAACAAAACAACGATTACCATCCCAACACCATTATTAATAAGAACGATAACAACCAATTTTTTGAAGCTCAAAATGCCTTCATAACAAAAGTCTCTTTGGCATACACACCTCTTTATTATTATCGTATTGAAAAAGGACGAAAAGAAATGCTGCAATCCGACTATCCAACATTTCATGTGAGTGCTGAACACGCCACCGGTTGGTTTGACACCGACAACGACTATCTGTTACTTGAAGCCGGAGCCTTTAAAGAGTCGGATCTTATGATGCGGCCCGCTTTATCATGGAATGTAAATATTGGTAAATTTGTACGTAATGAGCAAGTACACTTCTCACGCTTCAGACATTTTGCAGGATCGCAAATTCCAGTTGTCTTCGGAGATCCAGCCAGGCAACTGATGCTGAAAGACAGCTACCTGACCTCTACCAACAACTGGTACATGAGGGGCAATGTCACCTATTCATCACCCTGGCTGTTGTTAAAACGACTTCCGTTGTTAAGTCAAACCATCTGGAACGAGAACATCCATTTAAGCTACCTTAACAGCGACGTCACGCCACACTATTTGCAGACCGGATACAGCATTAGTCGCATTTTCATGCTTATAAATGCAGGAATTTATGCAGGCTTTTCCAATGGCGAATACACCAATTGGGGGCTCAGAATATCGATTGACCTATAGAGATTTTCCAATCCATCAACTTCTTCCCTATTTTTTTCTATTTTTGCAGTTTAATTTTAACCCATCTTTTTATAAGAGTAAATTAGTGCCGGTTAGTAAAACCAATAATTTGAGCTAAAAAATTCATATTCAAGGCTTGCGAAGTCATAAAAATCAAGGCGATTACTTTTCGTAAATGACTGTTTTTATGACAAGCGTAACGCAGAAGTTGACTTTATAGACAAACACTAATTAACTAAAAAAACAGAGAACTGCATAAATTATTATCATGGAGATAGCAAGTAAGTACGATTCCTCACAAAGCGAAGAAAAATGGTATTCATATTGGATGGACAAAGGCTTTTTTAAGTCGGTACCCGATGAACGCGAACCATACACCATTGTCATTCCGCCACCCAACGTCACCGGCGTATTACACATGGGACACATGCTCAACAATACCATTCAGGACATTCTGGTGCGACGTGCTCGCATGACCGGGAAGAATGCTTGTTGGGTGCCTGGCACCGATCACGCCTCCATTGCTACCGAAGCCAAAGTGGTGAATAAACTACGCGAACAAGGCATCTCCAAAAACTCACTAACCCGCGATGAATTTCTGGAACATGCCTGGGAGTGGACGCACAAACACGGCGGCATCATCCTGGAGCAGTTAAAAAAGCTGGGGGCTTCGTGCGACTGGGATCGGACCAGTTTCACAATGGATGAAGCACGTAGCAAAGCCGTTATTAAATCGTTTGTTGACCTATACAAAAAGGGGCATATTTACCGTGGTATCCGAATGGTAAACTGGGATCCCAAAGCAAAAACGGCCGTATCCGACGAAGAAGTCATTTACAAAGAACTCAAATCGAAACTATACTATATCCGATATTTGGTTGATGGCACCACCGATGAATATGTAACCATTGCCACAACACGTCCCGAAACCATTTTGGGTGATACAGCGGTATGCGTCAATCCCAACGACGAACGCTTCACGCATTTAGTGGGAAAACGCGTCATGGTGCCCCTCATCAATCGCTCCATCCCCATCATTCAGGACGAATATGTAGATGTGGAATTTGGAACCGGATGTTTAAAAATCACGCCGGCACATGACATCAACGACTACGAAATAGGAATGCGTCACAACCTCGAAAGCATTGACATCCTGAATGACGACGGCACATTAAGTCCGGCTGCCGGTCTTTTCGTTGGCGAAGATCGATTTGTGGTACGTAAAAAAATTGAAAAATCGCTGGAAGAGTCAGGCAATCTTGTAAAAGTAGAAGATTACAACAATAAAGTAGGCTACTCTGAACGAACCGACGAAGTGATTGAACCCAAATTGAGCACCCAGTGGTTCCTTCGTATGGCCGACCTGTCAAAACCAGCCCTCGACGCGGTGATGAATGACGAGATACAATTTCACCCGGCCAAATTCAAAAACCTCTATCGCCATTGGATGGAGAATGTAAAAGACTGGTGTATCTCCCGGCAACTGTGGTGGGGACACCGCATACCCGTTTACTACCTGCCCGATGGTTCCTTTGTTGTTGCCGAAACCGATCAGGAAGCTCTGGCTGAAGCACAAAAAACAACCGGAAATAAAAATCTCACCATGTCCGATCTGCATCAGGACGAAGATGTGCTTGACACCTGGGCCTCCTCATGGTTATGGCCCATCTCGGTTTTTGACGGCTTCAATCCCGACAAAAATGAAATTGATTACTACTACCCCACCAACGATTTGGTTACCGGGCACGACATCATATTTTTCTGGGTAGCCCGAATGATCATGGCCGGATACGAATTTAAAGGAAAATTACCCTTTAAAAATGTCTATTTCACCGGCATGGTACGCGACAAACAAGGCCGCAAAATGTCCAAATCACTGGGCAACAGCCCCGACCCGCTTGATTTAATTGCCACCTTTGGCGCTGATGGAGTTCGGGTGGGAATGCTGTTATGCTCGCCCGCCGGCGGTGATTTACGTTTCGACGAAAGCTTACCGGAACAGGGTCGTAACTTCGCCAATAAAATGTGGAATGCTTTCAGATTGGTGAAATCGTGGGATGTGGATACCAACATTGCACAACCGCAAAGTGCAGCTCTCGCCATTGAATGGTTCGCACAACGCATACAAAAAGAAATGGCCGTTATCAATGATCATTTTGAAAAATACCGCGTTTCGGATGCTTTGATGTCAGTTTACACGCTTTTCTGGGATGACTTCTCAAGCTGGTTTCTCGAAATTATTAAACCAGCTTACCAACAGCCCATCGACGGCAAAACATACAAAGCAGCCATCGCCTTTTTGGATGATTTGATGCACTTAATTCATCCGTTCATGCCATTCATCACCGAAGAAATATGGCACCAACTGGCCGAACGTAAGGATGGTGAAAGCATTATGATCAGTCAAATGCCCGCAACAAAAGATTTCGACACCGATATCTTGAATCAGTTTGACCTCGTTAAAGAGGCCGTAGCAGCCGTTCGTACCGTGCGGAAAAATTACAACATTCCATTCCGCGATGCCATCACACTCAAAGTAATGGCTGGTGAAGATGGATACGTCAATAAATTTGATGCGGTACTTGCTAAGCTCACGAACATTGAGACCATCGACAAAGTTGAAACAAAAATTACAGATGCTGCATCTTTCTTTGTAAAATCGAGCGAATTCTTCATTCCTGTAGAAAGCAATATTGACGTAGAAGCAGAAATAAAGAAACTGGAAGAAGAACTTAAATACACTGAAGGATTTCTGACCGGTGTAATGAAAAAACTCAGCAACGAACGTTTTGTAAACAGTGCGCCTGAAAAAGTTGTTGCAACCGAACAGCAAAAGAAAAACGATGCTGAAGCAAAAATTGCCGTCATAAAAGAAAGCCTTGCTGAGCTAAAAAAATAGCTTGCAAATTATCACACACAAAACAGTCGTTTCTTAATACAGAAATGACTGTTTTTGTTTATATACAGACCATAACAAAACAAAATTGTCAATTACATTATATTTATATAAATTTATTACCTAATGTTAAAATAGAATAATGAATTCTACTGAAATAACTAAAAAGATTAAAGCAGGTGATATAGACGCTTTCGGAGTTATTTTCAGAAATCATTATCCACGTCTTATCAACTATTGCAAATTATTTATCAAAGAAATTGATATTGCAGAAGATCTTGTACAGGAGACATTTGTTTCATTTTGGGAAAAACGCGCACAAATAGACGAAACCCGCTCGATTAATGGACTCTTGTATGTTTCGCTCCGAAATCGATGCCTGAATTATATTAAACACACAAAATTTCTTCAAACAAACAACGAGGCTTACAAAGCAGAAATTGAACAAGTCCAGTATCTTACCCATATCGACTATTTGGATCAGGAAGAGCTATCGCTGGAAGAAAGACTATTACAGGATATTGATATTGCCATTGAGAAACTACCTCAACGTTGTAAACTCATTTTTAAAAAAAGCCGCTTCGAGAATCTTAAAAATCGTGAAATTGCCAAACAACTTGGAATTTCAACAAAAGCCGTGGAAAAACAACTCTCAGTGGGAAAAGAAAAGATAATATCATATATTTCAACACATTACTCCACAGACATCCTTCTACTCATCATCTTTTTCATCAAACAGCATTAACAACAAATTTGCAAAAGCAGAAAAAAAGAAACATTTTTTATATTTCATAGTAGGGTTTTTAACAACTCAGCTGTAATATATATGAAATATAAAAAATATGAACATCGAAAATCTCGCAAAAAGATACTTTGAAGGAAATGCTACCCATGCAGAGCAGCTACAATTATTGAAGTGCCTGAGAGATAGTGAAAACAACAAGCGCTTGTTTCAAAAGCTTAAACAAGATTGGTTAAACGACGATGAAAAACCTATTTCTCTTTCTACATGGAAAAAATGGGAAAAACTAAAAATTAAAATTAGTGCTCCACAAAAAAGAAGTATCCTGTTTTTAAACCTACGCAAAGCAGCCGGGTTAATAGCCATAGGTCTTCTAATAAGCTTTATAACAGCGCTTCCAATTATCAACAAACAAAAAATAGTTCTTAATACAGGAGCCGGGCAAACGCTAAAATTACTACTTCCTGACAGTAGTACGGTGTTGCTCAACAGCTCCTCTTCACTTGAATACTCTCCCCTTCATTTCTTATTTAGCCGAAATGTCAAGCTAACCGGTGAAGCATACTTTGAAGTAAAACACAAAACAATGAGACCATTCAGAGTTCAAACCAGCCAACTAAAAGTAACGGTATTGGGAACAAAATTCAACATTCAGGATTATAACACGTCCGACAAAGCTTTTGTTGTTTTGGAAGAAGGATCGGTAAAACTAACGTCTTTTCAATCGAACAAACAAATAAGAATTCTCAAACCAGGAGAAATAGCCGGTCTTTTAAAATCCGCCAACCGATGGGAAGTAAAAAAAGTAAATACAAAATTATTCACATCATGGACCGACGGAAAGCTATATTTTTACGATACGCCCTTCCGCGAAATAGCATCACAATTGCAGAAACGATATGGAATAAAGGTGACTGTTAACGACAAAGAATTGGAAAGCTTCTTATTCAGTACAACTATCAGTAATGAATCACTGCAGGAGATACTGGATCTTATAAGAATTGCACTACCCGTTAAGATAAAAAGTCAAAACAAAGAAATCATTTTTTCGCTGGATCAGCGCAGATACTCAAAATATACAGATTTAGAATAAAAACAGGGAGATGTAGCAGCATCTCCCTGAAAACCAAATATGTTTTTTGTCTAATTCAATACACAAATGTATGAAAAAAAAGTGGTACTTACGGAGACTCAGCGTCTTCAACAGAACTCAATTTACACTACCAAAAGTTATGAAACTTTTGGTAGCAATGCTTATTGTATTCAGTTGCCAACTATCTGCTTCTGCACTGTACAGCCAGATAGACAGCAAGCTAGACATAAATGTCAGAGGGGCCAGCATTTCTGACATTTTGAAGAACATTGAAACGCAAACTAATTATAAGTTTGCCTATAGTTCTAAATTTATCGATACCCATCGCAAAGTTGATTTAAATCTTCAACAGGCTGATTTAAATGAAGTTTTAAACAAAATATTCGAGGGGACCGATATTACGTACAAGATTGAAAACAATTTTGTTATTCTGATACCAAAAGTATTAGCTGCCGATAACAATCAACAGACACAGCCAATAACTATACGTGGAAACGTAACCGATAGTCAGGGGTCTGCAATTCCGGGGGCATCCATTGTAATCAAAGGGTCTTCCATTGGAACAATTACTAATATTGACGGCAACTATGAATTACAAAATGTGTTGCAAGATGCCATATTGATCTTTTCATTTGTAGGAATGGAGCCCCAGGAAATTGCGGTCGCAGGACAAACGAAAATTAATGTTACAATGACCGAAAGCTCATTGGGCCTTGATGAAGTAATTGTTATTGGTTATGGAACCGTAAAAAAAAGTGACTTAACTGGTGCTGTTGGCGTATTAAAATCAGCGCATCTGGATCAGCAAACCAACACCAATCTGGGAACTGCCATTCAAGGAAAAATTGCGGGTGTTAATATTGAATCAGCAGGCGGTGCACCAGGAGCAGGTATGCGATTCCAGATTAGAGGCGCCGGCTCACTCAATAACAACACGCCACTGATTCTTGTTGACGACATACCCGTCTCATCCATGAACAACATCAGTCCCAGCGACATCGAATCCATACAGGTTTTAAAGGACGCCTCTGCAGCAGCCATTTATGGATCAAGGGCCGCCAACGGTGTAATTCTGATCACAACCAAATCCGGGAAAAAGGGTCCGGTAGTCATCCATGTAAACGCCGATTTTGGCGTACAGCAGGTAGCCAGCAAACTAAAACTTACCAACACCGATGAATGGATTAAAATCGTAACAGCATCAACTCAAGCCGCAGGGATCGAGCTTCCATCCATTGCAATCAATCCGGAAGTACCGGGTGAAGGCGTAGACTGGCAAAACGAAATTTTCAGAAATGCGCCAATTCAAAACATATCCTTTAATGCCGACGGCGGAAGTGAAAATGTGACCTACAGCATTTCTCTGGGATATTTGAATCAAGATGGTGTTATTAAAGAAACCGGTTATGACAGAATGAATCTTCGGTTTAAATCCGATTTCAAAAAAGGCCGATTCAAAATCGGAGAAAGCGTGCTTTTATCTAAAGAATCAACTCAAAACCAGCCGGGTGTATCCGGGCAGGCTGGAAACGTAATTGCATCAGCCGCATTAATGGTTCCTGCCTTTAGCATATACAACAAAGATGCAATAGGGGGCTATGGTGGTGCCTACGGTTCGGTTCTTGACATTTTTAACCCGGTAGCAGCACTAAACCTCAAAAACGATGAAAGCAATTATTACAAAGCACTAATAAACTTATTTGCCGAGGTGGATCTTATGGATGGGCTGAAATACAAATTCAGCTCGGGACTGACTGCTACAGAATCTAAAAACACCAGTACGGAAGCCCGATATGAAGTTGGGTCATTCTTTAGAAATCAAAATAACTACATCTACGAAATGAGTGGCATATCGGAGTATTGGCAAATAGAAAACACCTTGTCGTACAACAAAACATTTAATGAAGTTCACTCAATTAATGCGGTAATAGGACAAACAGCCTACAACGACCACTACCGGCAATTCTCAGCTTCGAAAAAAGGGATGCCTGATGGCAAATGGGTTATGGACTCAGGCACAGAAGAACCAGCCGCCAATGGCTATGAAAATGAAAGCACCATGATTTCTTACCTCGGACGTCTCATATACTCATACGACAGCAGGTACATATTTACCGGAACTTTTCGCCGGGATGGCTCCTCGCGTTTCAGCCAGACTAATAAATGGGGAAATTTCCCATCGCTCTCTTTGGCCTGGAATATTGCGAATGAATCGTTCTTCGAAGGACTAAATCCAACTATTCCTCAGCTTAAATTAAGAATGAGTTATGGTAAACTTGGTAACCAGGAGATAGGAGATTACGTTTACATGGGCCTCATAAGCTCGGCTATCAGTTATGGCGTGGGAGAGCCAAACTCTCTTTGGGTAGGAAACATACAAACGGAGTATGTTCCGGAAAATTTAAAATGGGAAACCACAACAACCTCAAATGTTGGTTTAGATTTAGGTTTATACAACGGAAAAATAAACCTTAATTTTGATCTCTATCGCAAAATTACAACAGATTTGTTGCTAAGAGTTCCGATTCCGTTAT
This sequence comes from Geofilum sp. OHC36d9, assembly GCF_052400685.1. Lineage (NCBI taxonomy): Bacteria > Pseudomonadati > Bacteroidota > Bacteroidia > Marinilabiliales > Marinilabiliaceae > Geofilum > Geofilum sp. OHC36d9. The sequence continues at coordinate 672,451 of NZ_JBQTGJ010000001.1, read as the reverse complement.
CTGTAGGTGCCGGTAACGACCCATACAACAATGCCGGGAAAGTGTCCAATAATGGCTTCGAAGTTTTACTTAACTATAACGGCACGTCATCTGATTCACAATTTAAATATTCCATAACCGGAACATTGTCACACTCAAAAAACGAAATAGAAGAGTTAAGCACGGGGTCGCAAGTTCTGGCAGGCGGAAATGCAACGCACAACGGACCCTCTGTAACTTATTCCAAAGTAGGTTACCCAATGTATTCGTTTTTTCTGATCAAAACAGATGGTTTGTTTCGATCAGAGACCGAAATACAACAACACAGCAAAGAAGGAGAATTAATACAACCCAATGCACAAATTGGTGATATTCGGTTTATTGATGCCAATGATGATGGCAAAATTGATGGTAACGACCGGGTGTATTGTGGCAGTCCCTTCCCCGACATTGAATATGGTCTGAGACTTGAAGCCTCCTGGCGAGCTTTCGATGCCAGCGTTTTCTTTCAGGGTACCAGCGGCAATAAAATATTTAACGGCATTCGTACCTATACAGAATCAGGACGTTTTACATCGAATTACTCCACAGAATTACTGAACTCATACACTTTCAATCCCAATTCGGATATTCCGCGGCTGGATTTGTCTGATCCCAACGGCAATGGCGTTGACAACAGTGATAGATTTCTTGAAAACGGGTCGTATTTCAGATGTAAAACAATTCAAGTGGGATATTCATTTCCCCAAAGCTGGCTCGACAAATATTCCATCGATCAAACCAGAATCTATGTTGGGGCTGACAATCTATTCACACTAACGGATTATTCCGGCTATAATCCTGACATCGGCAGCAGTTCTATTTCCAGCCGAGGCATTGATTTCAGACAATATCCTCTTAACAGAGCTTTTCATATTGGTTTACAAATGACCTTTTAGAAAGCAGACAATTAAACAGTTAAGATAAAAAACAAAAATTATGAAAATAAAATATTTCATTTTAGCGCTATTGACTTTTGTTCTAGGGAGTTGCTCGGAATCTTTTCTGGAACTGGAAAACCCCAACAAAGTCACCAACGAAAATTTCTGGCAAACCGAAGATGACCTTTATTCAGCAGTTGCAACCATTTATAACTCGTTAATCGATGATTACACGGGACATTATGGAACAATCAACTGGGAACTTAAAGCCGGCAGAACCGAAAATTTCACAATAAGAAATGATGTCAGAGACCGCTACGAAATTTCGACGTTCCTAAACACCTTTAGCAACGGGAGCTCTTCCGATCTGTACAAAGGTTGCTATGAAGGTATATTCAGAGCCAATCAGGTAATACAAAAAGGGCCTGAAATGGAAATTGACGAAAATGTCAAAAATCAGCTTATCGCAGAAGCCAGATTCCTCAGGGGACTCAATTATATGATTTTAGCGATTGACTTTGGATCAGTACCTATAACAACAGCATTAGCAGCAACCTCTGATGATTATTATCAATCAAAATCGACCATTGAGGCCGTTTGGGAACAATGTATCAGCGACTTCGACGCCGCATTAAAAGTTCTACCAACGCAATATGATGCAAATCAAAAGGGACGTGCTACCAAAGGAACGGTACTGGCTTATATGGGACGTGCCTATTTATACCAAGGACTTTGGGAAAATGCAGAGACCACGCTGGAATTAATTGTCGGCAACGAAACACAATACGGTTATGCATTACAACCCGTGTATGCGGAGCTTTTTGACGGCAAACATGAAAATGGCGTAGAGAGCGTTTTTGAACTCCAATTCAGCTTATTGGGAGGCACCGACATCTGGACTGATAATCCGGCCAGCAAATCAAGAAGTACATTTATTGCGCAGGAATGTGCCCCTGGTGAAGTGGGTGGATGGTTTGAGCTTTATCCGACAAAAGCCCTTTTAAACGCATTTTTACAGGAATCAACAGTTGATGGAGGAATAGATCCCAGGGCTACAGCGACTCTGGCATGGGATTACCCGGAATGTGTTTACTATCAAAGAATATTCAACACCACATGGGGCCCAGATGAAATCTGGCTAAAGAAAAATCAAAACTGGTGGAACGAAAACGAAGGTGATTGGAAATCGGAACTTAATGAGTACGGCATGCGCTATGCAGATGTCTTATTAATGCTAGCCGAAGCCTATACCATGAGAGATAAGGTAAAAGATGCCGCTCCTTTAGTCCATCGCATACGTGAAAGGGCTCAACTTACCAACAAATTAACAGAGATGGAAAGCTATAACCGTGAACAAATGATGACAGAAATACGGCATCAGCGCAACCTGGAATTTGCCCGTGAAGGACTGCACTTTTACGATCTGCGACGATGGGATTTGTTGGAAGAAACGCTTGATGAAAGTCAAGTGGTTGGCTATCAAAATTTCGCTCCAAAACACAAATATTATCCTATACCGGAAAATGAACTTGATAATAACCCCAATATGAAACAAAATTCACCCTGGTAGTAAGATGTGAAATAAAAGGAGCTATTACAGATTCTGTAGTAGCTCCTTTTTTTGTATCTTTCAAGAGTGCAATTGAAATGTTACAACCATTTACTGATAACAAAAGCTACAATCATGAAACCCATTCCAACAGTTACACTCCTGCTACTATTCTTAAGTTTCTCCGCACATTCGCAACAATCATTGTGGGAGGGCGCTGAAATAAAATCGCCCGAAATACATGCCAACCAAACAGTAACATTCAGGCTATATGCGCCACAGGCAAGTCAGGTAAAACTCTCCGGCGACTGGATGCCTTCGGAAGGCTGGATTCCGGGCTCAGTTTTGATGACAAAGAAAGAAACTGGCATTTGGGAGTTTACGACACAACCTTTAGAATCGAACCTTTACGGGTATACCTTCTACGTAGATGGATTACGAATGAATGATCCGTCAAACGTATACCTGATACGGGACGTAGCATCACAAACCAACGTCTTTCTAATAGAGGGTGGACAAGGCGATTACTACAAAATACAGGATGTCCCGCACGGTACGGTAACACGTCGTTGGTATCCGTCTCCCACGTTGGGTTCAACGCGCCGAATGACAATCTACACACCACCGGGCTATGAAAACAACAAAAAGAAATACCCGGTATTATATCTGTTGCATGGCATGGGTGGTGATGAAGAAGCCTGGATCGCTCTGGGACGTGCCGCTCAAATCATGGATAATCTGATTGCTCAAGGTAAGGTGCAGCCAATGCTGATTGTGATGCCCAATGGCAATGTGTCGCAAACAGCGGCGCCGGGGGAGTCAAGTCAAGGCTTCGTTCAGCCAACCATGAAACTGCCAAAAACCATGGAAGGCTCCTTCGAAATATCTTTCAAAGATATTCTGCAGTTTGTTGACGACAACTACCGAACAGTTCCAAAAAAAACGCATCGCGCCATCGCCGGTCTCTCAATGGGTGGCTTTCACGCATTACATATATCACGATTCTATCCTAGCACCTTCAACTATATTGGGCTATTCTCTCCGGCCATCTTACCCGATGTAAATGCCACATCGCAAGTGTACAGCAATTGGCAGGAAACTCTTAACAACCAAAAAAATAATGGCTACGAGCTTTACTGGATAGGCATTGGCAAATCAGACTTTCTGTATGAACCCGTCACCAATTACCGGAAAATACTGGATGATAAAAACATGCCTTACACCTATCGCGAAAGTGAAGGCGGGCACACCTGGAATAACTGGCGTATCTACCTGACTGAATTTGCTAAACTTTTATTCGTCAACAAATAAAATAACAAAACTGTAGCAGTCTACTATTTAACACAAAATTCAAAAAACACTCTAATTACAACTTAAAGGACGACCGGTAAAAACGAGAAATAAACTAAACACTGATTACCAGTTTTTTATACAAAAGGTATAATCTTATTACTATTAAACGTAACAAAAATAAAAATTAAGAGTATTTAACACTTAAATAAAGAGCATCACTCCCTTTAATTAACTAAAATGTATTAACCTAATTTTTTAACCAATTAAAATTATCACATGAAAACTTTGAAAAGACTTTCGTTTTTACTTTTATCTGCTTTATTTTTAACCCCTTTCGCAGCATGTAGTGACGATGATGACAATGACTCGGCCATAAGCACAGATCCTATTGAACTTATAGGCGGAGATAACCGAATCGCCGAGATTCATGAATCAGAAATTTACAACGGGGATAGTTATGATGGAGATATTACCTACATCACCTACAACGACGACAATCGGGTTATTAAAACCGTGACCGGATCAGAAACAGAAACATTCACCTATAATAGTGCCGGCCAGTTAACCGGCTATGACTACACTGATGAGGATTATCCGGATGACGACTCCTCCGTTGAAATAAGCTGGAGTGGTAGCACAGCAACAGTAGAAGGAACCGAGGACGGGATGGCTTATGAATCTAAGTTCATCTTTAACAGTGCGATGCAACTCAAAAAAGTTGAAGATTATTACACTTTTGAAGGACAGTCCATCCTATTTGAATATTCTGACTACACTTGGTCAGACAATAACCTGACAAAAGTTGTTAGCTATACCTATAGCAATGACTTCGATCTGGTTTCAACTCCAAAAAGCAAAGCATCACTTTTAAAACCAGCCATCAAAATTAATCCCGATCAATTGCTGCTTAAATCAAGTGACGAAATGTCTGTTTATTATGAAGAGGCCTATGTTTATGACAGCAAATCAAATCCACTTAGAGTATATCCAGTCGCCCCCTTCTTAGATCCGGCTCTGTTTTCAGCAAATAACATTACCAAAATGACTGAAACCTGGATTTATGATGGAGAAGAAGAATCTGATGTATCTGAATATACATACACCTACAACGAAGACGATATGCCTGAAACACAAACTGCTTCAGACCAGGGCTATGGTTCATATGTAAATACTTACATTTACGAATCTTTTGAGTAATCTAAACCTCAACACAACAAATAAAAAGAGGAACTCATAAAGAGTTCCTCTTTTTTTACCTTCATATTTACCCCAAATTAAGAAATGAAAACTTAAAAAAACAGGCAAAACGCTTTCCGTCAGTAAAAAAATATTATTCAAACAAACACGAAACATTTTGTCTTATCAACGGTTAAATTGCATATATTTTGAAGTTAAAAAAGATAAGATTTATATTTGATTTCCGAAATATGTAAATTATTAAATATATAATAAAAGTCACATAATATGAGACAGCGCATCGCTCTATTTTTGCTGATGTTCATAGCATCAGTTACCACACAGGCACAAGTACTTCAGCCTGTAAAATGGAACTTCTCAATAAAATCAACTGGCGAAAACACCGTTGAAGTAATTGCAGAGGCGACAATAGACAACCCCTGGCACCTATACTCAACCACAATTCCGGAAGGTGGTCCAATAGCCACATCCATCAATTTTGAGCCGTCTGAAGCTTATACCATCACGGGTGAATTGAAGCAAAGTAAAGACCCCAAAATGGTATTTGACGAAGCCTTCCAAATGGAGCTGGGTTACTTTTCCGATAAAGTGACATTTACCCGTGATATAGAAATAACGGGCAACGGTCCCATCACAATAAGTGGTTACGTAGAATTTATGGCTTGTGACGATGAACGTTGCCTGCCCCCCGACACCATAGAGTTTCAACTTGAAGTTCCTAAAGACGCAGGCAATACGGCCGGTGCTGACTATTGGGGAATATTCTTACTGGCTTTGCTGGGAGGGCTCACCGCCCTACTCACGCCCTGCGTTTTCCCGATGATTCCGCTCACCGTCAGCTTCTTTCTGCGTAATGCAGATAACAAGGCCAAAGCCCTTCGCGATGGATTTTTCTACGGATTAACCATTATTGTAGCCTACGTATTTCTGGGATTACTTATCTCAGCCATATTTGGAGCAGGAGCTTTAAACCAGCTGGCTACCAGTCCCGTTTTCAACCTTATTTTCTTCGGCATATTAATATTCTTTGCCGCATCATTTTTTGGAGCGTACGAACTCACCATGCCGGCAAAATGGTCCAACAAACTCGACAGTAAAGCCGATCAGGCCGGTGGTTTGTTAGGTGTAGTACTTATGGGACTTACCTTTGTTTTGGTATCATTTTCGTGCACCGGCCCCATTGTTGGAACCTTATTGGTTGAAGCAGCCACTGGTGGAGATCTGTTTTCTCCGGCCATTGGGATGCTAGGATTCGGCATTGCATTAGCCATTCCATTTACCCTATTTGCCATTTTCCCAACGGCCATGAAATCACTCCCAAAATCTGGAGGATGGATGAATGCCGTTAAAGTCGTATTAGGCTTCGTCGTATTGGCGTTCTCTCTTAAATTTCTTTCCATTGCCGACTCGGTAGGCCAATGGGGAATCCTTGACCGCGAAGTCTTTTTGGTACTGTGGATTGCCATCTTCTTGCTAATGGGATTGTATTTAATCGGTAAAATTAAATTTTCGCACGACAGTGACTTGCCATTTCTAAGCGTTCCTCGTTTATTCATAGCCATTGGCACCTTTGCATTTGTGATGTATCTGATTCCCGGCTTATGGGGAGCCCCACTAAAAGCCATAGGCGCATTTCTGCCATCGACAGAAACGCAAGACTTTGACCTAAGCAAACAAAAAGTTATATCAACAAATACCGTCAGTAATACCTCTGATTACAAAGGATCAAGTATTAAAGAAGGCGTATATGGTCTCATGAAATACACTGATTATGAGGAAGGACTTCAAGCTGCCAAAGAAGCCAATAAACCAGTTTTTCTTGACTTTACAGGCCTCGGTTGCGCAAACTGCAAAACCATGGAAAACAACGTGTGGTCCGACAGCCGTGTACAATCGATACTAGCCAACGATTATATCCTCATCGCTTTATATGTCGACGACAGAACCAAACTGCCGGTTAACGAACAATATGTATCGGAAGAAACAGGTCGAAAAATCAGAACAATAGGTAATAAATGGAGTGATTTTCAAATTAGTAAATACGGCAATAACAGCCAACCATTCTACGTGCTGCTAAACCACAACGAAACGCCTCTGACAGCAACAAGAAGCTTCAACACAGATGTGGAAGCCTATATAAAATGGCTTGAAGAAGGGGTTACAAATTTCAATAAATAAGAAACGAGAAACCATTATGAAACTCCGGTTGTTAACTTACTGACAACCGGTTTTTTAATACCATAAACTACACGAATGCAGCCCGAAGTAATAATCGTACTTTTTGATGGCTATTGTGTATTATGCAGCCATTTTGCGCAACGACTGATAAAATGCCTCGGCAACAAGGTCAGACTGATACCTATGCAGTCGCCCGAAGGCCAAAAAGAATTGTTGCATTACCACTTAAGTCAGGCCCCAAACGAAGTGGTGATAATTAAAAATAAAAAAGCAATAATGGGTGTAGAGGCAGTAACAGAATTGATGAAAATGTCAAAAGGAATCTGTCAACTAGCTGGTAGAATTATCCAGCTGCTACCAGTTTCATTTTCGCAACGGATTTATCGGTTGGTAGCACGTCACCGTTACCGACTATTTGGACACAGAAGCAGATGCTACCTGCCGCCCAAAAACTAAACCTCATCCTCCCAATCGATCTTACCGGCCTGATCGTCTTTATAAAACTTCGACAACAAAGCCAGGAATCGACCAAACACGGTCAAAGCCTGCTGGGTTTCATTCGTCACCTGTTGCCCTTTTAACTTCAAAAGGAAAGAACTATAAATGGCCATTAACATCAATTCAATATCATTTTCGGGCCGTGGCTGCGTCTTCAATTCAAGCTCCTTTATCAACGGTACTACAGCATTAAATTGCATCTGATAGGACAAATATTTAGGTGATGCCAGCAACTGATGATGCAAGGTATTCATTTCATTAACAGTATTCACCAGTATTTGCAGATGGCCCTTTTCCTCTTTATGCTCCAGCCGCATCATCTCCACCAGATTATCCCACCAGTCAATTACAGACAATTGAACCTCAGGCGCCAAATCTTTATACTGAGGAATTATAGTAACTCTGATACGATTCATATCGCAATGATTGGCACGTATCAAATCTTCAACCTGCCACATATATATAATGTACTCGGCAATATTTTCACGTTTCTTTTTCTGGGCTGCTAACATATTGTTGTTTTAATCATCATCATTTAAATCATCTGTTCCATCCAGAAAAAAGCCCTCCAAATCGCGTCGGTCTTTTTTAGTGGGTCGTCCCAATCCTCTTTGCCGATTCATCGAATTGGCTATTTGTGTCAACTTTAAAATTTCCAGATCATCGGCCGGTGTAACGTCACGAATAAAATCAGACGTCAACTTAGCACCCATTCTCTTTTCAGCAACACGAAGCACCTCATATTTCTTCAAAATAGGAGGTTCTTTAACAGCAATCACATCGCCAGCCTTAACGGTTCGGGACGATTTCACAGTAACATTATCCATCAACACCCGCCCTTTTTTACAGGCCTCGGTGGCTAAACTGCGTGTTTTAAAGAGCCTAACCGCCCACAAAAACTTATCGATTCGAACTGATTCCGCGGTCGTCATAACCATTTACTTATTATTGAACTGATTCATTGTACGTGCAACACCAATAGTCCCAAAGCTCCGAATAATATCAGCAGCGAGCTCCCATCTTTCGGGCAACTCATTTCGCTCATTGGTATCCCACTTTCCCAGCACGTAATCCACCTGATGGCCCTTTCGGAAATTATCACCTATCCCAAAACGCAACCGCGCATATTGGTTATGTCCCAATGTTTCCTGAATACTCTTCAAGCCATTATGACCAGCATCACTGCCTTTGGGTTTCACGCGCAATTTTCCGAATGGCAAAGCCAAATCATCGACAACCACCAACAAATTTTCAACCGGAATTTTTTCCTGCTTTAACCAATAATTAACCGCCTTACCACTCAAATTAACATACGTTGAAGGCTTAAGGAGAACAAACATACGCCCTTTATACTTATAATAAGCGACCGATCCGTATCGACCATCCTCAAATTTTAATCCTTCCTGACCAGCCAAATGATCCAAAATATCAAATCCAATATTATGGCGGGAATTTTCGTATTCGGAGCCTACATTACCTAATCCTGTAATCAAATATTTCATATCAGACGAAAAAGCCTCCTGCTCATCAACGCCTCGACGGAACAGGTTAAAAATTTTCTGAAACATATTAACTCTTTATAAACCAGCAAAATTAGCACAAAAAGAATATAAATACCACCTAAAAAAAATCATATATGCACAAAAACCCCCATACGGTAAATATGGAGGTTTTCATATAAGATAGTATAATTATCCCTTTTGCTGTGCGGCACGAGCAGCACGCGTCAATTTAACTGATACAACCACTGAATTCTTAGCATTAAGTAACTCAATATTAGGATATTCAAGTTCACCAACCTGCATTCCTTTGCTAAGTCCCAAATGAGAAATATCAATGTGTAAATTTTCAGGTAGATCCTTAGCCAAACCTTTAACACGAAGTTTACGTTGCTCCAAAGTCAGCTTACCACCAGCTTTTACACCTTCGGCCAAACCGGTAAGTTTAACGGGCAATTCAACAACAATAGGTTTGTCATCAAACACATGAAGAAAATCAGCATGTATAACCTCGTCGCTAACGGGGTGATACTGAACATCTTTTATAATTGCATCGTAAACAGTTCCCTCAACATTTAATTTCACAATGTAAACGACGGGCGTAAAAAGCAATTTGTTAAAGTCTTTAGCGGCAGCATAAAAATGAACCACATCATTACCCCCATATAATACACAAGGAACATTACCGGCGGCCCGTAGTTCTTTCGTGGCGACTTTCCCCACATTTTCGCGTTTAAACGCTTTAATTTCAATTGTTTGCATGTTAAAATAATTAGTTTGTGCTACTCAAAATTAAGCTTCGGATGATGATCAACCTTAATTTTCCCATCACACGATTCCCTCCTAAGGGGCTGCAAAGATATAAAAATTACATAATAAATTGCGTGCTTATAGACTGATAATTATAGACTCTGGCCAGGGTGTCAGAAAACATGGATGCCACGCTCAGAACCTTAATTTTGGACGACTTCTTTTTTAAAGGGATTGAGTCGGTCACATACAGTTCGGTCAGTTGTGAATTCTCGATCCGCTCATAGGCCGGCCCGGACAAAACAGCATGTGTAGCAAAAGCTCTTACACTTATAGCACCTTGCTCCATCATCATATCAGCAGCCTTTGATACGGTACCTGCCGTATCAATCATATCATCCAGAATAACCACATTTTTACCAGCCACATCACCAATAATACGCATTTCATCCACAACATTGGCTTTAGACCGGTGCTTATGACAAATAACCATTGGCGCATTCAAAAATTTAGAATACGAATTAGCCCGTTTAGTGCCACCCACGTCGGGCGAAGCAATCACGAGATTCTCCAATTTAAGCTGTTTAATATGGGGCATAAAAATGCTGGAGGCGTAGAGATGATCAACGGGGATATTAAAAAAGCCCTGAATTTGATCGGCATGCAAATCCATCGTAATAATACGATCGACCCCGGCGGTACTGAGCACGTCAGCCACCAGTTTGGCTCCGATTGAGACCCTGGGCTGATCCTTCCTGTCCTGACGGGCAAAACCAAAGTAAGGCATCACGGCCACAACTTTATAGGCCGAAGCGCGCTTGGCCGCATCGATCATCATCAATAACTCGAAAAGATTGTCGGATGGCGGAAAGGTTGACTGAATAAGAAACACATGGGCGCCTCTCACAGTTTCTTCAAATGCGGTAGCGAACTCACCGTCGCTAAACCTTATCAGGTTCACATTACCTAATTCCTGACCGGAGCATGCGCTGATTTTTTCGGCCAAATAACGAGTTTGAGATCCCGAAAAAATCTTAATAGGTGCTTTGGGTGGCATCAATTTGCTGTTTTTCAGATTGTTTAAAATTGAAACTAAATATCGCAAAGTTAAGAAAAAACACTTTCCTTAACCGTAAAATGATTACAGATTTATAAATGGCTATTCGGTATTCCAGGTTAGATTCAGCGTTCCGATGTAATTTAATAACTCATCCCTGCCACTCGCTTTCTCAGCCGACGTGATAAACATTCCTGGAATCGCCTCCCATTCTTCAAGCAATCGAAGTTTGTAATTTTCTATTGCATTGGTAATTGCCTGGGGTCTTAATTTATCTGCTTTGGTAAAAACAATGGCAAAAGGCAATTGCCCCTCTCCCATTTTACGCATAAAAGCCAAATCAATCTCCTGCGGCGGGATGCGTATATCAATCAATACAAAAAGACACATTAAATTTTCACGACCAGCCAAATAAGCCATCGTCAAAGCGTTAAACGACTCACGATTCGATTTTGAAGTACGTGCATAACCATAACCAGGAAGGTCGACTAAATACCATTCCTCATTGATCAAAAAATGATTTAATAATTGAGTTTTTCCAGGGGTTGATGAAACTTTCGCCAGCTTCCGGTAACGGCAAAGCATGTTTATAAGAGAAGACTTCCCGACATTGGAACGACCAATAAATGCATACTCTGGTTTATCAGGGGGTGGACATTTAGCGGCATCCTGACTGCTCGTTATAAAACGCGCTTCCTTAATCACCATTTTTTTTTTACAAAAGTAATCAAACATGGCGAAAATGTCGAATAACACCACCTTTATATTCCCACATCACTTATTAATATAACCCCAAAACCCAATTAAATGAAGTAAACACAACCCCATTCAGAGCCTCTCCATAAAGTCTGAAATGTGAACTAAAAAATACAAATACACTCCTTTCGCTAGTTGGGAAATCGAGTATAAAATTATAAACGAACCTATTGAGAACTCTAGAACAGATTCTTTTAACTGACACGATTTACCGCAATGATTTCCGGTAATAGATGTCATTAAAACCATTCCCGGGACCAAGCCCAAGTCGCTTAAGAATAGTATAAGTTAATGGTTCATGGTTCTTTGGCAACAACAATTTTCGGTCGGAAGCAAACAATAAAAACTTACCATCAGGCGTAAAGGAAGGATAGTGCTCCGACTCACTGGTATTAACTTCAGGCCCGGCATTAACGGCCTCCCCCCAGGTTCCGTCGGTCAGCCGCGAACAATAATAAAGATCGGAAGCGCCCATTCCTCCGGCACGATTGGATGCAAACACCAGGAATTGTCCATCCAAAGATATTAGAGGTGTATAGTCGGCCCACTCACTATTTACACTGCGGGGCAAAACATGCGGCAATTGCCAGCCATCACTGTCTGACTGTGCCATCCATATATTCGTAGCCAAAAAATCATAAGTTATCAAACTTGAATTATCATCAACAGAATAAAACAGGTCGCCCCGGCTACTGACCGTTGGAGAACGTTCATTTCGACTGGTATTATGACTATAAAATATTGGCTCCTGCCAGACGCCATCGACTCGGTCAATAAACCAAATATTCCAATCCGAAGCGTGTCCATCAGTCCCCACAGGACGTGTTGAGGCAAAAAACATCCGACGGCCGTCTTCTGTAATAAAAGGATCAGCATCCTGATACAAACCGGAAAAAGAGACAACCTCAGGATATCGCCAAAAACCGTCCTCGTAACGTATACGCAAAATGACCGTATAGTCAGCTTTATGTCGAACCGTAAAATAAAACTCGCTAAAATCGGGACTAAAAACACCTCCCATTTCGTCCAGCCCGGAAGAAACCAGGCCCGCTGCAAAGATCTGATTAACAGCCGGCGGAACTTCGGGCAGAAAAAAACTGGCCGGAGCACTGTCATACCGCTTCTGAGACCGCAACAAAAGGGCACAACCCATCAACAAAATGGATAAAATAATTGTTCTTAAAACAACCTGCATTTGATTCGTCATTAAAAAATCTAAATAGTCCTAGGCCCCGTTATACTATAATAAACGAATACAGTTTCATTATCCTGAAAACAAAAAAAAGATAAACAGATGCCCCTTAAAGTATTTTTCATATTTTCAACTTTTAAAGTGAACTAAAACCAATGACATCAAAACTTAAGTTTAAATACGATCTTGTAGGGACAGGAAAAGCCAAAGGACTATTTGTAATAGAAGATACCACACTCAGCTTTAATACAATAAATGTATGCGACCCGTTGGGTGATTTATTACAAGCCATGGTCTCTATAATCCAGGAGCCCAGCCACCTCTGGGACGAAGAAAACAGCGCAGTTGTAGAATGGTATTGTGATGAATTTATTCTGGTACTTGACCTTTCGTCTCCGGATGGCAATACCATTCATCTCAATCTGACGCAAACAGCGGTACCATTTGGAGAAGAAATGCCGCTGCGTAAAATCAGCGGCGATTTCGAACTTAAAGATTTTTATCTAACGATTATCAGTGAACTCGACAGACTTATTAAACAAAAGGGTTTACTTAATTATGTCCAACTATGGCAAAAAAATGAATTTCCGCTGACCTATTTCTTAATACTGAAAAAATATCTCATCAATTGGAAAATATGGAAACCAGATGTCATTGACAACGATATTCTGGAAAGTGAATTTATGATGATACTTACATAGAGAGTCAGCAGGGAAACGTCTTTTGGTTACTCGCAGGTTAGAATTGGTCACTTACGGCAGTAAACGTGCACTTTCCGAACTACGGAACAAACAATGTTTTCAAACTGAGATACCCGATTACGTGAAAATTTCGACATACAAGAAACGCCACAATATAAAAAAAGCCTCTGAATAGTTGCCAAAACAGCAGCGTTACCGGGACGCTTCTACTTTAAACAAACCAAAAAATCAGAGGCTTTCATTCTCTAACTGCGATATTAAACCGCAGTCAGAGAATAACAATCAAACGACAAACAACCTGATAATCTGTAATTATTCTACTGTAAATATTACAGTATCTACTGTAGATCCATAAGTAATACAAACCGAATATTCACCTGCGGCCAAAGAACTAATATCAATAAGACACTCGTTGGTGGTATCAAATGAGAAATAGTCATCTATCAACACGCTTCCGGAAGAATTTACCACCTCAATCCCTGCTTCTCCAACATAACTAGCAGAAAAAACACTGAGAAAAGACTCATAAACATCAACGACAAAAGTGGCTGAACTTAACGTTTTTAGAATTCGACCGGGATTGGGAGATTCAATCTTATCCGTTTCTCGATCCGGATTAGATGCACCCAGAGAAAAAGGAATACTTAAAAGCAAAACCATGATATAAATAAACGTCCCCTTCATAATAGTAATATTTAAATATTTATAGATCTGCGAAGTACGCAACTTTACGAACAAAAAACAATCAAAAAAAGGACGATCCAAAAAACTTAATGCCATTCAAGCACCGCACACACTGATTATAAGTAAATTATAAAATAGAACTTAATGCCTAATAACGAGTAGGCAACCGTTATAAAGTCTCCAAAAGAGATTCAATTTCCGGATTTTTATCCGCAATAGAAGCAAGTTTACGTCTGACCGCTGATTTCCGAACTCTTAGGTTGTTCGTTGAAATATTTAGAAGTGAAACAATTTGAGCCGAAGGAACCTGTAACAAACACAAAAACAACACAGCCTTTTCGGCATTAGTTAAAAAATCTGCACTTGGTAGCTTTATGTAGTTAATAAACAAGCTATCATTAATGGTCTGCAGAAGCGAACTGGAGAACTCCCGGTTAAGTATCGAAAGTTCATTAGTTATATCTTCAAATATACTGCGCTCATCCTTGATAAATCTCTGCGCAAACTTCTCCATAAACGCCTGAACCCCTGTATGTTTTTGAGCTAACAATTGATATATAACTAATAAATGCTGATTCTGTTGAATTTTTTCCTGTTGATGAATGAGTGCCTGATCAGATGTTTTTCGGAGAAGCCGCTCATTTTCGAGCGCCAGCCTATTCCGATAAAGGCGTTGCCGATAATAATAAACCCAAAACAAGAGATTTAACAGAATAAAAACACTAAAAACGATTGTCAACTGAAAGCGTTGCTTTTGCTTTAAGGATTCAACTGTAGCTCGCGTTAAATCATATTTCTTCTCCAATTCAAGAATGCGCTTTTCCTTTTCCTTATCCAAATTATCGGATAACCAACGATACGCCTCCCGATAATTCATTGCTGCATCTTTAAATAGCCCTTTATCCAGAGACAGATCTGCCAAATTCTTGAAATAAGTATAATTCCTCATTTGAAAAGAAGAATCGGTAATTGCCTGCACCGATTTTTTTGCATATATCAAAGCTGAGTCTTCTACATTATTTTGTTTGTAGATCTTAGATATGGTATGATAAAGACTTGACAGCCACATTTTTCGCTGGGCTCCTACAGAATCAGACAAAACTTCCATCTTTAAATAAGAACGCAATGCTTTATCGTTTTGATCGGTATTCGCATAATAAGCACCCCACGAATTCACTAAATCGTAAACCAAATATTTTGGCAAATGACCAATAGTATCCAGTCTTAAAAGGATCTGCTGTGCTGCTTCAAAATCCTTACCGTCTGAATAAAATTGAGCTAAAGCGATAGAACTGGCAAAAAAACCATCCATGTACCCACTGGATTGCGCCATACCCCTAGCCTTTTGATAATAGTATACTGTAAGTTCATACTGGGAGTTATCTTCATTAATCCTTCCCAAATAAAAATAGACCTTAACGACTAATTCTGGCCGCACGATATTCGGATGTTCAATAATTAAATTTTCAACTTCCTTAAGCATATCATACACCAGTGAGTCAGATTCCCCCATTTGAAACCGCACCATAGCCTTATAATAAAGCGCGCGAATATAATTTTCAGTTATAGGTATCCGACTATAGTAATCAACGACGCTATTAATAACAGAATCATTATCAAAACTATAAAATAATTTATCGGATGCAATAACATAAAGCAAATTGTAATAAGACTGATTTTGAGGGTCCAGATCCGTAAGATCAACCTCGTTAAGTAATTCCATAGCTTTTGACGGACTCTCTTCCATAAGACTATCAGCCAAGGCCAACTGGGTATCAATTGTAGTCATATTACCAGTGGAACAAGAAATGAACCCCAGAATAAATAATGCAGATAAAAATAATAGTAGCTTTAACACGTCTTCCCTTGATATTAATTTGCTGCTAAAGTAATAAAAAATACAAACCTGACAGATTCGTTAATCTATCAGGTTTGATATCTATAACAGTCCCGAGGGAATACAGGATACTGCTATCAAGGAAGGGGTAAGGTGAGCTTGCTAACTACTATTACGAAAGACGTAAACAAACTTAGACTACATTTGATTACAAAGTAAAGGCGAAGCGACCTAAAATCCTACAGATTTACAACCGCCCGCAACATCTTAATGCCCACACACATATAAACACTTCATTTTTAAACAATTAAAAAAAATAATTTAATGCTTTGTCACGCCCTACTTTAACACGAAGAGATGCTTTTCAAACAAAAAAAAGACGAAACAACAACGACTTTGATATCTGCCGACATCAAAACTTCAAATAAATTTAAGACTTACCCTCAAAAACGGTCTGCCATTAAAAAGGAATACCGACTAGAAATAGCACTAGAAAAAAACTAATCGCAAAACAAAATCGAAAAAAGAACCCCACTTAGCCACTCGTTTTATCAAAATAAACCGATAATGATAATCAGACTATAGAAGATTCGCATCGGGACAAATGCAACCAGTAAAAAAACATTAATTGACATAGCTATAAAACAACAAACCTGACAGATTCGTTAATCTGTCAGGTTTGATATCTGTGGCAGCCCCCGAGGGAAAGCAGGATACTGCCTTTTAGGTAAGGGAAGGAGAGTTTGCTAACTACTATTACGAAAGACGTAAAACAAACTTGGACTACATTTGTATACAAAGTAAATGCGAAACGAGATAAAAACCTATACTTTTACGGAGGAGTGAAATATCTTAATGCCTTACATATAGTTAAATTACTAACTATCAACAAAATCCGAAAATTAAATTAATGTTCAGGAAGGTTCAACATCACAAAATATGACACTTTGAAAACCAAAAAATACCACAAAATCGCTCTTATGTGTCTCATGCTACTATCGGCTTGCGACCCTTTTAATACAAAACTCACAGATAAGGATGTCACCTATTATCAGGCATCGCAGCTTCAGACACCGGATAAAAAAGACACTTTAAATATAATGACCTGGAATCTGAAGTTTGGAGGAGGTCGCATTGACTTTTTTTTCGATTGCATCGGCAACCGCGTTATCATGGAAAAAGAGGAAGTAATCAATAACCTGAGTGGTATTGCCCATTTTATTGCACAAACAACCCCTGACATCCTCATGGTTCAGGAAATAGACACAGACAGTAAACGCACAGCTTTTGTTGATCAGGTACAATGGCTATTAGAAAACACACATTTTAATTATGCCGTATATGCACCCCAATGGAAGGCTTCGCACATCCCTTCAAACGGACTGGGTCGGATGAATTCAGGATTGGCTATTTTCAGTCAGCATCCACTGTCAAAGGCTCAAAGAATTGCCTTACCTCAAATTGAGGAACAAAATGCAATTGTCAGATATTTTTATCTGAAAAGATGCCTGCTCGATTGCGAAATAAACCTAAATGGTGAAACAATGCGCCTACTAACCACGCACTGCGAAGCCTATTCAAGTGATGGCACCAAGAAAAAACAATTGGATATTATCCTACAATATCTGCAACCTATTCAACAAACCTTTATTTTAGCAGGCGACTTTAACTCTCTGCCGCCCGGAACTCTGAAGACAAAAGGATTTCCGGATTCATTTTGCACCGATGGCGACTTTGAAGCCGACGATTACAGTCAAGAAATAAATTGGATGCAACCATTTTACGACAATTATTCATCGGCGGTATCAATCAACGATTATATAAAAAACAACGCCGCTTACTATACTCATACTGTGGATGGCCGTGGCTTCTGGAATCGTAAACTGGACTACCTCTTCAGCAATCAACATTTTATTCCACATTCGGATGTTACCTGGCAAAATAAAGACAATGGAGGTATTAAAACAATGTCATTGTCAGATCATTGTCCGCTATCTGTAAAAATAAATACAATTCCAGTTTCAAAATAAAAGCCAACCTGATGCAGGTTGGCTTTTACGAAAACAAATCAAACTTTACACTGAATATTATATTCCTCCAAAAACGTCCAGAACCAAAAGCTATCATTACAATTGATAACACAGGAATTGGACGTCAGAAATAAACTCTATTTGTACTCATCCCAGCTTTTAATAGAGATGTCGTCCATTCCCATTCGACAAAATGCATTAATAAAAGCACTGGCCAAACGGGCATTTGTGATAAGCGGAATATTAAAATCGATACTTCCACGACGAATCTGGTAGCCATTTTTTAACTCACCCTTCGTTAAATTCTTAGGAATATTAACGACCAGATCCAACTTTTTCTCGTGAATAAACTCCATCGTATTAGGGTGTTGATCCGGCTCATCGGGCCAATGTAACAAAATACTTTCGACGCCGTTTTCATGGAAAAACTTATGCGTACCGGCGGTGGAATAAAGATTGTATCCATTTTCCACCAACATACGGGCACTGGACAGTAACTCTATCTTGTCGCGCAAAGGACCTGATGAAATCAAAATATTTTTTTCAGGGATCCGATATCCTACCGAAAGCATGGATTGCAAAACCGCATCATGAATATTATCCCCAATACAGCCAACCTCACCAGTCGAGGCCATATCGACACCCAAAACAGGATCGGCCTTCTGCAATCGCGCAAATGAAAACTGCGGCGCTTTTATCCCCACATAATCTAACTCAAACAAACTCTTACCCGGCTTCTCCACAGGAATATTCAGCATCACACGGGTCGCTATATCAATCAAATTAACCTTCAACACCTTCGACACAAACGGGAAACTTCGCGAAGCCCGAAGATTACACTCTATCACCTTTATATCATTATCCTTCGCTAACAGCTGCATATTAAACGGACCGCTAATATTCAGTGCCGCAGCAATTTTGCGTGAAATGCGCTTTACGCGACGTATGGTCTCCACATATAACTTCTGCGGCGGAAACACAATGGTGGCATCACCCGAATGAACGCCTGCAAACTCAATGTGCTCAGAGATGGCATAAACAATAACTTCTCCATCCTTAGCCACTGCATCCAATTCAATTTCTTTGGCCTGCTCAATAAACTCAGAAACAACCACAGGATATTGCTTCGACACATTAGCCGCCAGCTCGAGAAAATGCTGCAACTCCTCGCGGTTACTGACCACATTCATGGCAGCCCCCGACAACACATATGACGGTCGCACCAAAACAGGGAAACCCACTACGTCCACAAATGAAAAAATATCATCAACAGAAGTCAGTTCGCTCCAGCGAGGTTGATCAATATTCAACTCATCAAGCAACGAAGAGAATTTTTGACGATTCTCAGCACGATCAATATCTTCAGGCGAAGTACCCATAATTGGCACCTTTTGCTTATATAAACGCATCGCCAAATTATTCGGAATCTGTCCTCCCACTGAAATCACCACACCTTTGGGAGCTTCCAAATCAACAATATCCAAAACCCGTTCAAGCGTCAGCTCGTCAAAAAACAAACGGCTACATACATCATAATCGGTACTAACCGTTTCGGGATTGTAGTTAATCATCACCGAACGAAAACCCTGCTCATTAACCGTTTCAACGGCGTTAACGCTGCACCAGTCAAACTCCACACTACTTCCAATACGATATGCGCCGGAACCCAAAACGATAACCGAGAGACCATCTTTTTCAAATTCCACATCCGAAAACTTACCATTATAAGTAAGATACAAATAGTTGATCTGCGCCGGAAACTCGCCCGCCATGGTATCTATTTGTTTTACCACTGGCAGAATATTCAAACTTTTGCGGTATTCACGTACCTTCAGCAATCCTTCTTCCATTTTTGCCGAAGGCGTTTTTAATACCACCCGGGCTATCTGAAAATCGGAAAAACCCATTTTTTTGGCGTCAAGCAACAAATCTTCGGGCATACCCTCCAGCGAAGAATAGTTTGACATGCTGCTTTTCAAATCGGAAATATTTTTCAATTTTTCCAGGAACCATTTATCAATACGGGTCAATTCGTGAATCTCTTCAACACCCATACCTTGTTCCATCGCTTCGGCAATTGCAAAAATCCGCTGATCGGTAGGTTCTGATAACTCTGTCCTGACGTCCTTAATTTTGAGCGGCTGGTTGCCGACAAAACCATGCATTCCCTGACCCACCATTCGAAGTCCCTTTTGAATAACTTCTTCAAAAGAACGACCAATAGCCATTATTTCACCAACACTCTTCATGCTGGATCCGATTTGTTTGGAAACACCGGTAAATTTATTCAAATCCCAACGGGGAATCTTACATACAATATAATCCAGCGCCGGTTCAAAAAAGGCTGATGTAACTTTGGTAACCGAATTTTTAAGCTCATGCAACCCATAACCAAGCCCTAATTTAGCCGCCACAAAAGCCAACGGATACCCCGTTGCTTTGGAAGCCAGCGCACTGGAACGCGACAAACGCGCATTGACTTCAATAACCCGATAATCTTCTGAATTAGGATCGAGGGCATACTGCACGTTACATTCGCCCACAACGCCAATGTGTCTGACTATTTTAATGGCCAGTTCACGTAATTTATGATATTCCGAATTGGTTAACGTCTGCGATGGTGCCACAACAATACTTTCACCGGTATGGATTCCCAAAGGATCAAAATTTTCCATATTACAAACGGTGATGCAATTATTATAGGCATCGCGCACCACTTCATATTCCACTTCTTTCCAACCCTTCAACGACTCCTCCACCAAAATCTGATTGGAATATGAAAAAGCATTTTCGGCACGTGTTTGCAGCTCCTCTGCATTATTGCAAAAACCACTTCCCATACCACCCAAGGTATAAGCTGCCCGCACAATAATAGGATACCCGATTCCTTCAGCAGCTTTTAAAGCTTCCTTAATAGAGGTAACAGCAACACTCTTGGGCGTTTTCACGTCAATCTCACCCAACTTACCGGCAAAAATTTCCCGGTCTTCAGTATCTATAATTGACTGAACAGGTGTTCCCAACACCCGCACGTTATACTTTTCAAGAGTTCCCTGCTCGTATAACCTGACCCCGCAGTTAAGTGCGGTCTGTCCGCCAAAAGCAAGGAGAAGTCCATCGGGCTTCTCCTTTTTAAATATCTGTTCAACAAAATAAGGGGTAACGGGCAAAAAATAAATTTTGTCGGCCAGCTTATCGGATGTCTGCACGGTTGCAATATTCGGGTTAATAAGAACCGTGTAAACACCTTCCTCTTTCAGCGCTTTGATGGCCTGCGATCCGGAATAATCAAATTCGCCGGCTTCACCAATTTTTAACGCGCCTGAACCCAGAATGACCACCTTATTTACTGCTTTCTTCATCGATAGAGTCGTATTAATTAGGATTACAATCACTTACATTATCGGGTTACAAAGTTACATCATATTGGAACAATTCCATACATCTGAAATCACATTTTTGCATATTTTATGAATAAATCACTTCAACTCATTAACACAGACTAATTTGCCTTGCTAATCAATGAAAATTAGATTTTATTACCACAAAAAAAGTTTCTTTATTCAATCAAAAAAATCACTTTTTCCTTTTTAGGATGATAAATAATGAATAATTTTACACTTTCAATGAATATTTATTCACAGAAAGGAAATAGCTCCGGTTTTTGATAAACGAGCTCTCCTATCAAATTAACGAACAAAAAAAATCTTCACAAATGAAGATAAAAACACATCGCATAAATACAATCGTCAACCTAATTGAAAACAACAAGGTTGGCAGCCAGGAAGAGTTATTGGCTTTACTGGAAAAAAAAGGCTTTAAAACCACGCAAGCAACACTGTCGCGCGACTTAAAGGCCTTAAAGGTAGCCAAACAGCCCGACCACGAAGGCAGCTATATTTATATATTGCCGGAGTCACCTCCAGGCACGACTGAAACCGAACGCTTTCATGAAGAATTTCCGTTAAGCGGCTTTCTGTCGGTAGATTTTTCGGGTAACATGATGGTTATAAAAACCCGGCCGGGGTTTGCCAACGGACTGGCATCTGTGATCGATAGCCACAGCCCGTTCGAAATATTAGGCACCATTGCCGGCGACGATACCATTCTTTTAATATGCAGAGAAGGCGTTAGCCGGACACAAATAACAGACGCGCTGTCGCTGTTTATTCCTGGTATTAAAAATAAAATATCAGGATCAGAATTATAAAAAAATAAAATCAGGTTTATATTCAATATTAAATGGACAACGAAATTACCATTCAGATAGCTTCAGATAAACATCTGAATTATGTGGATACCATCCTTCAAACCATTGCTGACGCAGCAAAGGTAAGGGGTACCGGTATTGCAAAACGGAACCCCGAATATGTAAATCTAAAAATCACCGAAGGCAAAGCCATCATTGCGCTGTCAGGCAAAGAATTTGCCGGTTTTTGTTACATTGAATCATGGGGGCACGAAAAATTTGTCGCAAACTCCGGTTTAATTGTTGTGGACAAATTCAGAGGCCATGGTTTGGCCCGTGACATTAAACGTAAAGCTTTTGAGCTTTCGCGCAAACGCTATCCCAACGCCAAAATTTTCGGTCTAACCACAGGGCTCGCAGTGATGAAAATTAATTCCGAATTAGGCTATAAGCCGGTTACCTTTTCAGAGCTAACCGACGACGAGCAATTCTGGAAAGGCTGTCAAAGCTGTATCAACTACGATATTTTGCTGCGTACCAATCGCAAACATTGCTTATGTACAGGCATGTTATACGATCCGAACAAGACGAATAAAGATACAGACACGCATATTCCACAAAAGAAACTAAAAGTTTACGAGCGATGGTTAGGTTTCAAAAAATTCGTTTTTCTGAAAGGTCCAAAAAAAACCAATCACAAAAACCTATTGCAAAGGGTTTTGGCCCTATTCCTGTAATCGGCAAAAAAAATATCGTACAATAAATTCCAATAAACCGGAATCCCAAACACATAATAATATGAAACGAGCCATAAATTTTTTTCCCACACAAGTGTTATTAATCCCGGCGAGTTCCATGTGACCTTAAAAACAAATTATAATCATATGAAACGAACATGAATTTTAGCATTCTAAAATACACACAGGAGAATGATTAAAATTCATCGAGAGTTCCATATGACCATTGAAAGATAAATTTAAACATATGAAACGAACCATGAGTGTAATCTCTCACACAGAAGTATGATTATCCCGGCGAGTTCCATATGGCAACTGAAAAACAAATTATAATCATATGAAACGAGCCATGAGTGTAATCTCTCACACAGGTGGATGATTACCCGGCGAGTTCCATATGGCCTTAAAAAAATAAATTATAATCATATGAAAGAAAAAGTTATAGTAGCCTTTAGCGGTGGTCTGGATACCTCTTACTGCGTAAAATTTCTGGCCAAAGAAAAAAACCTTGAAGTTTATTCAGCCATAGCCAATACAGGCGGATTCTCTGAAACAGAGCTGAAAGAAATTGAAAAAAACGCCTACGCCCTGGGCGTTACCAAACACATCACACTCGATGTTACCGACACCTACTATAATAAATGCATTCGTTATATGGTGTATGGCAATATGCTAAAAAACAACACCTATCCCCTTTCAGTATCGTCTGAGCGAATTTTTCAGGCCATAGCCATTGTTAACTATGCCCGCGAAACAGGAGCTCAATACATCGCACACGGCAGCACCGGGGCAGGTAACGACCAGGTACGGTTCGACCTCACATTTCAAATTTTGGCACCCGACATTAAAATACTCACACCTATTAGAGATGCAGTATTAAGCCGCGAAACAGAAATTAACTACCTCAAAAAAGAAGGCGTTGTTCGCGACTGGAAAAAAATGGAGTATTCAATCAACAAAGGTTTGTGGGGAACCAGTATTGGTGGAAAAGAAACCTTAACCTCCAATCAATGTCTGCCCGATGAGGCCTATCCAAGTCAACCAACAAAAACCGGCTCTGAACAACTGGAACTGGAATTTAAAAAAGGCGAACTAGCTGCTGTAAACGGAAAAACATTTACCAATAAAGTTGATGCCATAAGAGAAATTGAACGAATCGGTGAAGCGTATGCCATAGGTCGGGACACGCACATAGGCGACACAATTATCGGCATCAAAGGACGCGTCGGTTTTGAGGCCGCTGCACCACTGCTTATCATCAAAGCACACCATCTGTTGGAAAAGCACACCTTAACAAAATGGCAGATGTATTGGAAAGAACAACTTTCAAACTGGTATGGCATGCTTTTACACGAAGCCATGTACCTGGAACCAGTAATGCGCGACATTGAAGCATTTCTCGAAAACTCACAAAACAATGTAACAGGAAAAGTTTTCATCAAACTTATGCCATTCCACTTCCAGATGCAAGGCATTGAATCAAATCACGACCTGATGAAGAACGATTTTGGAGAATACGGCGAAGAAAACAAAGCATGGAATGGCGAAGATGTAAAAGGTTTCACGACCATTTCATCAAACTACCTCAAAATTTTCAACAACGTCAACAAAGGACAATTAGATATTTAGTGCCTGTCCATCAGGTCAGATATTTGAGCTGAAAAGTTCATATTAAAAGCTGGCGAGCCCCGGATAATGGAAATTTAATGTTATAACTAAACATTTTAAAGGCAAGCACAACAAAGAAGCTGAACTTTAAATAAAATTGACCAAATCAACCAACAATGATTAAAACAGGAATAGTAGGCGGTGCAGGTTATACGGCTGGTGAAATGGTGAGAATACTATTGGGACATCCACAGGCTGAAATAACCTGGATCGTGAGTAGCAGTCATGCCGGTCAGCCGGTTTACAATGTTCACACCGATCTGACAGGCGATACCAATCTGACGTTCTCAGAAAAACCGGATTTTGAGACGGTGGATGTCATATTCCTTTGCATGGGACATGGCAAATCGGTATCATTTATCAATGAAAACCAAATCCCCGAAAAGGTAAAAATCATTGACCTGAGTCAGGATTTTCGTCACAAGGCCAAAGCACGCGACTTTGTTTATGGCTTACCCGAGCTCAACCGCCCGGCTATTGTCAAAGCCAATAAAATAGCAAATCCCGGTTGTTTTGCAACAGCTATTCAACTGGCTGTATTGCCTTTGGCAGCCAGCCAGCTACTCTCCGAAATTCATATCCATGCCATTACGGGGTCAACAGGTGCCGGACAAGCGCCATCGGGCACAACACATTTCAGCTGGCGAAACAGCAATATTTCTATCTATAAAGCCTTTGAGCACCAACACCTCATCGAAATAGGCGAATCGTTGGTTCAGCTAATGCCAGATTTTGATCAACCCGTAAATTTTGTTCCCTTACGCGGCGATTTTGCCCGCGGCATACTGGCTTCAGTATATCTTGATTGCAGCTTATCGCTTGACGAAGCCAATCAATTGTATGACGATTATTATGCCAAAGCAGCTTACACATCGCGTTCGGACGAACCCATTAATTTAAAACAGGTGGTTAACACCAATAAATGCCTGCTGCATTTGGAAAAACACAATGGGAAACTACATATCACCAGCATCATCGACAACCTTACCAAAGGTGCCTCGGGTCAAGCTGTACAGAATATGAATCTTATTTTTGGCCTCAATGAAAAAACAGGCCTTTATTTGAAGCCCTCGGCTTTTTAAAGAAATGCAAAATAACACCCCCTAATTTTCTCATAAGAGGAAATGGAGAGACCAATTTACAACAAGATGAAACTATTTGAAGTCTATTCACTCATGAACGTCACCCCGGTAAAGGCAAAAAACTGCACTGTTTGGGATGACCAAGGCACTGAATATCTGGATTTATACGGTGGTCACGCCGTCATCTCCATCGGTCACAGCCATCCGCATTACATCAAACGCATTGAAAAACAGTTGGAAAACATAGGATTCTACTCCAATTCAGTGCAAAACCCCATGCAGTTGCAACTGGCCGAAAAACTGGGACAAATAAGCGGCCTTACCGACTACCGGCTATTTTTGTGCAACTCAGGCGCCGAAGCCAATGAAAATGCCCTTAAGCTGGCCTCTTTTCATACTGGGAAAAGCAGAGTAATAGCCTTCAGCAAAGCTTTTCATGGCCGAACATCAATGGCCGTGGCAGCCACAGATAATCCGGTTATCCAGTCGGGCGTAAACAAAGGACATCAGGTAACGTTTGTGGCGTTAAACGATGCAGCAGCCGTTGAGGCTGAGCTTCAAAAAGAAGATGTATGTGCCGTTATCATCGAAGGGATACAAGGTATTGGAGGCATCCGGTTACCGGACAACGATTTTCTGAAACAATTAAAATCTCTCTGCAAAAAATACGGGGCCTGCTTAGTCCTCGACGAAATACAGTCGGGTTATGGCCGGTCAGGCTCCTTCTTTGCTTTCCAAACATCGGGCATACAACCTGACATCGTCACGACTGCCAAAGGAATGGCCAATGGTTTTCCCATCGGAGGCGTATTAATAGCACCTGAATTCAAAGCCTCTCATGGCATGTTGGGCACAACCTTTGGCGGCAACTATCTGGCTTGTGCAGCGGCACTGGCGGTACTGGAAGTTATTGAGCAGGAACAACTGATTAACAATGCCAAAGAAGTTGGGTCTTATTTGATTCAGGAATTAAAAAAAATATCAAACATCAAGGAAGTACGTGGCAAGGGGTTAATGATTGGTCTCGAATTTGACGGTCCTGTGGCACCCATTCGGAAAACATTGGTTGAAGAGAAAAAAATATTCACCGGTGTATCGTCAACCAATATCATTCGATTATTACCCCCGCTCACCCTCACCAAAGCCATGGCCGACCGATTTATTCAAAGCCTCAAAGAAATACTAAATTAAAAGAATAACACTTAACCCCAAAAAAGCTCACAATGATTAAATCTCACTGGAACGAAGAGTGGAAAGAGATTCGATTTCCCGACGGCGCTCTCCGAAAACACTACGCCATCAGTAATTATGGCCGTATTCTGAGTTATTGCGAATCCTTGAAGGATGGCAAACTGGTAAAAGGAGGTTGTCTTAAAGGATACAAAACGTTACCGGTTCGTCCTAACGGAAAATCAACAACATTATACGTACATAAACTGGTAGCCGAATATTTTCTGAATCCTCCGCGTAAAGGACAAAATTTTGTAATACACTGTGACTATAATAAAAGCAATAACTTTGCAAAAAACCTGAGGTGGGCCAGCAAAGAAGAAGTCTTTATTCACCAACAGGGCAACCCCAGTGTAATTGAAGGAAGGGCAAAAGCCAAAGAACGCTGCCCTTCACAAGGACCAAAGCTCACATCAACTCAGGTGATGCGTCTTAAAAAGAAATTACTCGACCCCCAACGAAAGACCAAACTTCGTATTATTGCCAAGCAATTTGGCATAAGCGAAATGCAGCTTCATCGCATCCGCAAAGGCGAAAACTGGGGTCACATAAAAGTCTCCGTTGAAAAAACCGACGAGCAGTAATAAAAAATGACATCATGCAACACAAACCAGAAAAAACAGCCATTATAGGAGCCGGCAATTTAGGCAGCGCCATCGCATTGGGATTGATAAAAAGCGGCTATTTGCAGGCTGCGGCCATTCACATCACCCGCAGGTCGGCCAACAAACTGGAAGCTCTGTCCAGCAAAGGCTTTGTAACCGGAAGCAGTAACACGGAAGCAACAGATAATGCAGATGTCGTCATTCTGGCGGTTAAACCCTGGCAAATTACAGATGTCCTAAGTCAAATAAAACCGGCCCTAAAAAAAGAAGCCATCATTGTTTCATTGGCAGCAGGTATTTCTCTTAGCGATCTTTCGCAAACAGTGAACAATCATCCGCTTTTCAGAGTTATTCCCAACACAGCAATAGCCATCGGTCAATCAATGACCTGCATCTCATCACAAAATGCCTCCGACACCGACAATGCCGTGGTAAACGAATTATTCCGGCAAGTGGGTGAGGTAATGATGATACCTGAGAGCCTCATGCCGGCCGTCACCGTAATAGCCTCATGTGGTACTGCTTACGCGCTTCGCTACCTGCATGCGTCGGCCCAGGGCGGCGTAGAATCCGGCATTAAACCCGCCGATGCCATCCATTTGGCTGCGCAAACCATGAAAGGAGCCGCAGAACTAATCCTCACGTCAGGAGATCATCCCGAAACGGAAATAGATAAAGTCACCACGCCGGGAGGCATTACCATAAAAGGATTAAACGAAATGGAACATCATGGCTTCAGTTCATCTATCATTAAAGGTATGATGACAGCCCTGAAATCAATGCAAAAATAAACCGTCACAGACATAAGACAGTGTATAAATCAGTCGCCATAAAAATAGGATCAAATGTTTTGACCCGCTCCGACAATCATTTGGATGTGGCCCGAATGGGGCATATTACTGAACAGATAGCGCAACTGCACCGGCAGGGGCTCAAAGTCATTCTGATATCGTCAGGGGCCGTTGCTTCGGGCCGGAGTCTGGTGCCATCGCCTCCAAAAAAAGACCCGGTTGCCGAACGTCAGCTGCTGTCATCAGTCGGACAAGTAAAACTGCTGACTACCTATTCCGGATTATTTGAATCGCACGGTATGACATGCGCTCAAATTCTGGTGACTAAACAGGATTTTAGTACACGCGAACATTATCTGAATATAAAACATTGCCTGACCGTACTGCTCGAAAACAACATCATCCCCATCATCAATGAAAACGATGCCGTTTCGGTCACGGCGCTGATGTTTACCGATAACGACGAACTGGCCGGATTAGTCGCTGCCATGATGGATATGGAAGCACTTTTCATACTAAGCAATGTAGATGGTGTTTTTAATGGCGACCCAAAAGATCCGTCATCCAAACTTATTGAATGTCTGGATCCCGGGAAAGCTGATCTGGAAGCCTATGTCACCGCTCAAAAAAGCGATTTCGGACGTGGCGGCATGCTCACCAAAGGACGAATCGCTAAAAACACAGCGGCTTCAGGCATTGCCGTTCATATTGCCAACGGCACCAGAGACAACATTATTCTGAACCTGACCAACCATCCCGAGCAAGTGCCTCACACCCTGTTCAAGCCGGGTATGCCAAGTCCTGCCGTTAAAAAATGGATGGCCTATTCGGCCGGATTTGCCCATGCCGAGGTACACATTAATGAGGGAGCCCGTGAAGCCCTCTTTTCAAAAAAAGCAAACAGTCTGTTACTTGCCGGCGTCACAAAAATGCCGCAGGAATTTCAAAAGGGCGATTTATTACGCATCATCGACCCCAATAAAAAATTGATTGGCATTGGAAAAGCTCAATATGAACGTAAAAAGGCTTTAGAGCACATGTCCGACAAAAAATACAGGCCACTGGTACATTACGATTACCTCTTTCTGTATCCATAATACCAGATGATCAGACAACCCCAAAATAACATTACAATCTGTCTGACAAGTGACATAAAACAGCAATAAACACCAACATAATTATGAGTGCAACAGACCAGATCAAAAAAGCAAAAGATGCCGTTATCAACATGGTTCATGTAGATAACGATACCAACCAGAAGGTACTATTAGAACTGGCCCACCAGGCCGAAGCTAACATACAGCCTCTTTTAGCTGCCAACCAGCTTGATTTGGCGCAAATGCCACAAAGTGATCCGCGTTACGACCGGCTCATGCTCACCGAAGAACGCATCAAAGCCATTGCTGCCGACCTTCGCAATGTAGCCACCATGGCATCGCCCATTAACGAGGTGATGGAACAATATAAAACCGAAAGCGGACTCTTCCTTAAGAAAATACGTGTCGCATTAGGCGTTATTGGCGTCATTTACGAAGCACGCCCCAATGTAACATTCGATGTATTTGCCCTCTGTTTCCGAACCGGCAACGTGGCGGTTTTAAAAGGCGGCACCGATGCCTGGCATTCAAATAGTGCCATCACAGAGTTAATACATAATAGTCTGCGTAAATTCAACGTATCCACAGAAGTTATGCAATTGCTGCCACCCGACCGTTCAGCAGCCCGCGACCTGATGAATGCGGTGGGTTATATCGATGTACTGATTCCGCGCGGATCACAAGCACTGATCACTTCTGTTCGCGACAATGCCAAAGTGCCGGTCATAGAAACCGGAGCCGGCGTAGTGCACACCTACTTTGATGAAACAGCAGACCTCGAAACAGGCAAAAAAATAATATTTAATGCCAAAACACGCCGGGTCAGTATTTGCAACGCATTGGAGTGTCTTATCATCCACCATTCAAGGCTGCAAGATCTGGCAGAACTAATGGCTCCAATGATTCAAAAAGACGTTGTCATTGAAGCCGACGAACCGGCATTTGCCGCATTACAAAACCATTATCCCGAAAAGCTGCTGACCAAAGCCACCGATGCCTCATTTGGAAAAGAACATCTGGCTTACCGGCTTTCCGTCAAAACTGTTAACAATATTGAAGAGGCACTGAATCACATTGCCACTTACAGCACCCGGCACAGCGAAGCCATTATCACCACCAGTGAAACCAATAAAGCCCGCTTTTTTAAAGAAGTGGATGCCGCAGCTGTTTACGCCAATACATCAACCGCTTTCACCGATGGGGCACAATTTGGCATGGGCGCCGAAATAGGCATCAGTACGCAAAAGCTACACGCCCGCGGCCCCATGTCTCTCAAAGAGTTAACAAGCTACAAATGGATCATCGAAAGTGATGGATTAACACGTCCCTAGGGGCTATTTTGTGCCTGTCCATAAAGTCAACTTCTGCGTTACGCTTGTCATAAAAACAGTCATTTACGAAAAGTAAACGCCTTGAATTTGAACTTTATATTTCAAACACTTAAGTTTATGGACAGACTCTATTTATATGATTCAGAAACAAAAAACAGACGATAAAAAACAAGAGTAAAAAGAGCCACGCACCATGCATGCCTCTCCGCTCTAAAAAAACAGCCACCATGAAAAGATTTTTGAAACCGGAAGACATAGGCAACTTACATAAAGCACTTGAAGATGCCCGTACAGTTAAAGACAACCCTTTTGCCGATCAAACATTGGGAAAAGACAAAACGCTACTGCTCATCTTTTTCAACTCAAGTTTACGGACCCGCCTCAGCTCACAAAAAGCAGCCATGAACCTGGGAATGAACGTAATTGTTCTCGATGTTAACAAAGATGGCTGGAAGCTGGAGACCGAGTTTGGCGTGGTTATGGATGGCGATAAAGCCGAACATTTACGCGAAGCCATTCCCGTGATGGGTCAATACTGCGACATAATAGGGGTACGTTCATTCGCCAAATTTGAGAATAAAAACGACGATTACAGCGAAAAAATACTCACTCAGTTCATTGAATATTCAGGCCGTCCGGTCATCAGCCTTGAATCGTCCACGCGTCATCCGCTACAGGCTTTTGCCGACCTGATAACCATTGAAGAGTACAAAACGGTTGAACGCCCCAAAGTTGTTCTAACCTGGGCGCCGCATCCCCGCGCACTGCCACAGGCCGTTCCCAACTCTTTTGTTGAATGGATGAAAGTCGCGGATGTCGATTTTGTGGTGACACACCCCAAAGGTTACGATCTGGCACCCGAATTCATGGAAGGCGTCGCTTACGAACCCGACCAAAACAAAGCATTCCAGGGGGCCGATTTTATCTATGCAAAAAACTGGGCCAGCTACACCCAATATGGAGAAGTATTATCACAGGATCGCAGCTGGACGGTCGACGAAAAAAAGATGTCTCTCACCAACCAGGCCAAATTCATGCATTGCCTGCCGGTACGTCGCAATATGATTGTGACCGATGCGGTGATTGACAGTCCCGACTCAATTGTGATACAGGAAGCCGGCAACCGTGTAGTATCGGCCCAAACTGTACTCAAACGCATGTTACAAACCATTGCCGAAGAGAAAGAATAAAAAAGAATTTAACGGAGGATGCATACTCTTACTCACAACTAAACAAAAGCATTATGCAGGAATTAACCATCGTAAAAGTAGGTGGCAAAGTCGTTGAAGAATCAGATAGCCTTCAGCAGCTGTTAAAAGATTTCGCGGCACTGCCATCCCCTAAAATACTGGTTCATGGCGGCGGACGCTCGGCAACGGCCATGGCCACGCGACTGGGCATAGAAACTAAAATGGTGGAAGGACGACGAATTACCGATACTGCCATGCTCGAAGTGGTAACCATGGTTTATGGCGGTCTGGTCAATAAAAATATTGTAGCCGGCCTGCAGTCGCATGCTCAAAATGCCATTGGCATGACCGGTGCCGACATGAACATCATCCGCAGTAAGAAAAGAAGCAACAGCCCCATCGATTATGGCTTTGTGGGCGACATAGAAGTCGTGAACAGTGCGGCACTGAGCAAGCTGCTGAACGATGACACAATCCCCGTCATTGCACCTCTCACCCACGATGGGCAAGGCAACCTGCTCAACACCAATGCCGATACCATCGCCTCGTCCGTTGCAGCAGCAATGGCTGATTCGTACAAGGTCACCCTGGTCTTTTGCTTCGAAAAAAAAGGTGTTTTATCTGACACACAGGATGAAAATGCTGTAATTCCGTTAATCACGCCCAAGGAATATCAAAAATTAAAAGATAAAAAAATAGTGGTCGAAGGAATGATCCCAAAATTGGACAACGGATTTGACGCCCTGCAAAAAGGGGTTTACCAGATTCGAATCACTAATATCAGCGGCCTGTCCGACCCCAACAACAAGGGAACCATTCTGCGGTTAAAATAAACATCACACATCCCAGAGACAATCCGATATTTTTAAAATTTATATCGGGAAAATTAAGGGTGTTATATTATAATTATTTGCGTTGAAAACCATGATAAACAGCCTCATTCACGACTCCATTCTGTTACTGAAACAACTGATTGCCACGCCCTCTTTAAGCCGCGAGGAACAGTCAGCAGCCGACGTTATGGAGCAAACGCTGCGGCGCATGAATCTACGCCCCCAACGAAAACAAAACAACATATGGGTGATTGCTGAAGGCTATGACATGAACCGGCCCACCCTTTTACTAAATTCGCACATCGACACCGTAAAACCGGCAGCCGGATGGCTGACGGATCCATTCACCCCCATTGATGAAAACGGGAAACTGACCGGTCTGGGCAGTAATGACGCCGGCGGCCCTCTCGTCACACTGCTGGCCGCTTTCAGATATCTGTCGCAAAAGCAACAGCCCTACAACCTGATCTATGCCGCCACAGCCGAAGAAGAAGTCTCGGGGAAAAATGGAATCGCCCTGTTACTTCCCCATCTGGGGCCCATAAATCTGGGCATTGTGGGTGAACCAACACAAATGCAAATGGCCGTGGCCGAAAAAGGATTAATGGTTATTGACGCAGTGGTGAAAGGAACCGCCGGACATGCCGCCCGTAACGAAGGTATTAACGCTATTTATGAGGCCTTGCCTGTTATTGATCACCTCAAAAACTATCAGTTTCAAAAAACGTCAGACTTTCTGGGCCCGGTAAAAATGACCGTAACAGGGATCAATGCAGGCACACAACACAATGTTGTACCGGACCGGTGCTCTTTTATGATCGACATCAGAGTCAACGAATGCTATTCCAACCAGGAGATATTTGAAATTCTTACAAAAGAAGTGAGCTGTGAATTAAAACCACGCTCGTTCCGTCTAAATTCATCAAGCATCCCGACAAACCATCCGATAGTACAAAAAGGACAAAGATTACATATAAAGACGTTTGGTTCACCCACATTATCGGATCAGGCATTAATGAACTTCCCAACGATCAAAATGGGCCCCGGTGATTCGGCCCGATCGCATACGGCCAACGAATATATACTGATAGACGAAATAAAGCAGGGAGCAGAAAGATACATCAACTTGCTTGATCAACTCGACGTCAGCGATAATTCAAACCAAACGTTACAGCATTAAATCCTCAAAGATTAAAGATATTTTTCTTTAATTTAACACAAAGCCAGTGCTATATGGTTATATTTGCAATAATATGTAATTTGATGGTAAGATTTTACATCATTCAGAAATCAAAGCCAATCATTTTCAATAAAAATGTAAGCACAAATAGAACAACCTAACCTATTTCTGTCCAAAAAGGCAGAAGTTTAAACTGGGAAATTCAGATTCAAGTCTTCCGCAGCTCTATAAATATGAATTTACTGCTGTAAATTATAATTTTGAGAGCAAGGGTAACGCACAAATTGGGCTTTACAGCCAAACTATAAATAAAGAAACAGATTGATAACATCATTTTTTCGTTCTGTTTTTCGGGCCTGAACAGTAGGCCTTGTATTAAATAAATAACGAGTCGTACAAGACCTAAAAACAAAATTATCACTTATGAAGCTCTGGGACAAAGGAACACCTGTCGACAAAAAAATTGAAGATTTTACCATAGGTAAAGACCGGGAGTTGGATGTAGAACTGGCACCATTTGACATCATAGGCACCATGGCGCACATAACCATGCTCTCGAAGATAGGCTTGCTGCCGTCAGGCGATCTGGCCCTGTTACTGCCTGAGCTTAAAAAACTCTACAAAGAAACGCTCAGTGGAAATTTCACCATCGAAGAAGGAATTGAAGATGTGCACTCGCAGGTAGAGCTGATGCTGACGCGCGCCCTGGGCGACACGGGCAAAAAGGTACACAGCGGCCGGTCACGTAACGACCAGGTGTTACTCGATTTAAAGCTGTATACCCGGCATCGCATCAGCACACTCACCGAAGCCATAATGACACTTTTTAATGCGCTGCAGGAAAAAAGTGAGGCACATAAAAACGACCTCATGCCGGGCTACACCCATCTGCAGGTTGCAATGCCCTCATCGTTTGGCTTATGGTTTGGCGCTTATGCCGAAAGTCTGTCGGACGACATGCACTTTTTACTTTCAGCCTGGCGCATTGTCAACCAAAATCCGCTGGGAGCTGCCGCAGGGTATGGAAGCTCATTCCCGCTTGACCGAACCTTAACCACAAAGCTGTTGGGCTTTGACGATATGAGTTATAATGTGGTCTATGCCCAGATGGGACGCGGCAAAATGGAACGCAGCATGGCCATGGCCATGGCATCGGTAGCATCGACCATCGGCAAGCTGGCCATGGATGCCTGCCTGTTTATGAGTCAAAACTTCGGTTTCATAGGGTTACCGGCTGAGATGACCACCGGGTCGAGCATCATGCCACACAAAAAGAATCCCGACGTTTTTGAACTCATCCGGGCCAAATGCAACAAACTGCAAGCGCTGCCCAACCAGATAACCCTTATTACCGGCAACCTGCCGTCGGGTTACTTCAGAGATTTACAAATTATAAAAGAAATTTTCATCCCGGCTTTTGATGAACTGATGAGTTGTCTGGAGATTACGACTTTTGCCGTTGACAACATGACCATCAAAACAGATCTGATGAAGAATCCGTTGTATAAATATGCCTTCAGCGTTGAAGAAGTCAACAAACGGGTCCTTCAGGGTGTGCCATTCAGAGAAGCCTATAAACAAGTGGGCATTGAGATCGAAAACGATCAGTTTACAGTACCCGACAGCATTCATCACACCCATGAAGGAAGCATCGGTAATTTATGTAATTCGCAAATAAAACAAAAGATGGAGGCCATTGTCGCACAGTTTACTTTCGACGAGGTGACCTCAGCAATTGGAAAATTAATAACTTAAATAATACAACAATGGCATTACTGGAAAACTTAGCCAAAGCCGCTGTTCAATCTTGCGAGATTGACAAAGAGCTTTACAACAAGTACAATGTAAAGAGAGGCCTGCGAAATGCTGACTTTTCGGGGGTCCTGGTCGGCCTGACCAACATCGGTGACGTTGTGGGATACACCAAGGACGCAGATGGCAACATAAAACCCGCGCATGGTGAATTATATTACCGCGGCTATGAAATTACACAACTCACCCACGGCTTCCAATCCGACGGTCGTCATGGATTCGAAGAGACTGCCTTCCTGTTACTCTCGGGCAAACTGCCAACGACGCAGGAATTAAAAGAATTCACCGACATCATCAAACTGGAACAGGAATTGCCGTTTTCACTGTCAAAAAATCTCATTCTTTCATTGCGCGGACGATGCATCATGAATATGCTGGCCCGTACAGTCCTGGGATTGTATACCGACGATGATGATGCTGAGAACTACTCACCCGAAAACCTCATCAAACAATCAATCAGTCTGATAGCTCGTTTCCCGGTCATTGTAGCCTACGCCTATTTTGGAATGCGTCACTCTTTCCAACGCAAATCGTTGGTTATACGTCATCCAAATCCGGATCTGAGTCTGGCAGAGAACTTTCTTTACATGCTGAAAGGTGAAAAATACCTGAAGCTGGAAGCCGACCTGCTGGATCTGGCGCTCGTACTTCACGCCGAACATGGTGGTGGTAATAACTCATCGTTCACCACCCGCGTGGTCAGCTCAGCACAAACCGATACCTACTCAGCCATTGCGGCGGCTTTGGGCTCCCTGAAAGGCGGTTTACATGGTGGCGCCAACATCAAGGTAATTAACATGATGACCAACATCAAAGAAAATGTTAAACACTGGACGGATGAAAAAGAGGTAAAAGCCTATCTTTTAAAGTTGCTTAAGAAAGACGCATTTGATAAGACAGGGAAAATATACGGTATAGGACATGCCATCTACACCCTTTCCGACCCACGATGCGTGTTACTTAAAGAAAAGGCTCGCTTGCTGGCCAAAGAAAAAGGCCTCGAAGCGGAATACAATCTTTACGAACTCATTGAACGTTTGGCGCCTGAAACCTTCTATGAATTTAAAGGGCCACAGGCAAAAATCGTATGCGCCAACGTCGACTTCTACTCAGGATTTGTATATCAATGCATTGGTCTGCCCGAAGAATTGTACACGCCAATTTTTGCAATGGCAAGGGTTGCAGGCTGGACGGCTCACCGCATCGAAGAGGTGACTTCGTCGGCACGTATTATTCGACCGGCCTACAAAAACGTCGGTGAACGCAGCGAATACGTTACTCTGAATAAACGATAAAAAAAACATCCGGTGGGGTTCCACCGGATGTTTTTGGTTTCAATATATAATGTTTCGGCTATCTATTTAGTACCTGTCCATAAAGTTGGGAGTTTGAGCTATAAAGTTCAAATTCAAGGCTTGCGCAGCTCGAAAAATGTGAGTTTACTCCCGTAAATGACCATTTTGAGAACAAGCATACAGAAATTGGGACTTTATAGACAGACTCTATTTAACCCGCATCATTCCAAATAATCTAAAAATCCAATTGGGCAGTGGCTTCTCGCCTCTTTTACGTAAATTCAGATACCAGCCTAGTTTTTTAAGCAAAGGAATTTTGTGCGTCTCAACAAACTCAATCAAAGTGCCTTCTGGTGCTTGTATATAAGCAAAATTACCGGCGGCTTCACCCATGTCAAAAGAATCTTTGGCTTTGGCACTGTCAACCGTAAAGGGGAAACCTTTTTCTTTCACTTCTTCACGAAGCTCATCCATGCCATTAATATCATAACAAATATGAATATAACCCGGATCGCCCCATATACGTCCTTCATAGATATCGCGAGGCGCACGTCCTTTTGCTTCTACCAATTCCACTTCCGAAGGCCCCAACAAAGTACTGAAACTCCCTGAATAAGTTTTTGAATGCTTTAACAACACCCGTCTGTATTCCTGCTCACCACCGGGGAGTCCCTTGAAATCATCAAAGACAGCCGTTTCGTCATACACCACCTGATCGTAGCCCAGAATATCCTGATAAACCTTTAAGCTATCTTCAATACGCTTCACCCCTATAACGGTTCCAAGAACACCACCTGTGGTTTTATTCTGTGGAAATTTCACAAATGAATGAGACACCACTTCCCAAATATTCCCATAAATATCTTTAAGATAGAAATGAGGTGTTCCGTCCGGACGGTTTTCAACAGCCGTCAATAAATCAAGCCCATCGGCCTGAAACTTAAGATAAGTGCGCTCCACATCGGCCGTTTTCAGTTTCCCGATGTTAATACCCAAATCGCCCAGCTGATGCTGAAACAGAGGCGCCGCAGGCTTCTTGCCCGTATGCAACCAAATTTCAAAACCGCCGCCACCTTCCATATTCAGGGCCAGAATAGCCCGACGCGGACGCGGCTTTCCTTCGGTGTGGTTAAGCATATATTCGGCAACAGCCTCATCGTCAAACATCTTAATATCCATCCCAAAATGAGTCCGATACCACTTAAAAGCTTCCTCCAGATTCGTGACGCCAACACCAAGTTGCTGTATTCCGTTAATTCTTTTCGTCATAGATAATAATTATTTTGTGCTTGCAAAAAAGGTCCAACTTCTGCGTTACTCTTATCCTCAAAAAGTTTATTTACAATAGTAAACTCACCCATTTCGGATGTCGCAGGCCTTGAATTTAAACATTTTTAATCAAGCATTTAAGTTTTCTTACTGAGACTATTTAATGTTTGTCTATAAAGTCAACTTCTGCGTTACGCTTGTCATAAAAACAGTCATTTACGAAAAGTAAACGCCTTGATTTTTATGACGTCGCAAGCCTTGAATTTGATCTTTATATTTCAAACACTTAGTTTATGGACAGACTCTATTTACAAGCCCACGCCGGAGCCATCATTTACACCGGACTAATTTTGCGGACCAATTTTGAATGCCATAAAGGGAAAAACCGCTTAATACGCAGAATAAGCAATTCCTTGCCCCCCACAGGTATCTCCAACCGCTCACGGGTCAATCCTTTAATAATTTGACGCGCCGCCTTTTCGGGCGAAATACCCCCAGCCTGTCCGGGATCCATTTTCCCATATTCATGCCCCTCCTTATTCAGAGCAAACTTTGAGATATTAGTATGAATACGGCCGCCTATCAATAAACTAACTCTTATATTCTTATCGTAATTTTCAGCCAGTATAGATTCAAAAAAGCCATGCAAAGCATGCTTCGACGCAGAATAGGCAGAACGGTATGGAAAACCAAACTTCCCAACCAAACTGGATGTTGCCATCAACTGCCCGCCGCCATTGGTAATCATAACCGGAAGTAAAGCTTTTGTGAGAGCCACCACGCCAAAGAAATTTATTTCCATGATCTTACGATCATTTTCCAAAGGCGTTTCTGTCACCAACGAACGCTGACTTATGCCTGCAAAATGGTACAAACCATTCACAATCACCCCGTCATCAATCACCCGTTGGGCGGTACTAAAAATTGCGTCTGAGTCGCTCATATCGAGCACCTCAACACGAACACGGGCCCCGGCCTTTTCGGCCTCGCGCGCCGTTACTGCCAACCCTTCGGCATCGCGGTCGCTTAACACAAGTGTTGTATTATAATGCGCCAAAGCCAGAGATACAGACTTACCCATTCCCGATGCCGCACCGGTAATCCATAAAGTTTTATGATGAAAATCCATTCAATAATTTTTCAGAAATATAATATCGACAAAAGTAACGAATCACCCGTTTCTTTCACAATTGAGCAACAGAATAATAACGAAGCCCTAACTTTTTGTCAGCAAATATTTTTCAACTTAATGCGTATCGCCCCTATCTATTGCTTAAAAAACAGTTGAGGCAAATAAAAAAATTATTTTTAAGACTTCGAAAGCCTTGAATTTGAACTTTATATTTCAACCATTTAGTTTATGGACAGGCACTAATGACTGCTTTAAAAGTAAACGTAACGAAAAAATGGTATTTCCCGGTTGACGCACTCTGAAATTAAGAGCACACAAAGTCATCATCCGGCAACAAAGAGGCACCTCTATAATACCCCTTTGGTACTTGGTAATTGATTACTGAATGGATCTTTTCGAATGGCGGCTTTAATCGCCTTTGCCAAAGCCTTAAAAATACCTTCAATCTTGTGATGCTCATTAAAGCCTTCGGCCTTAATATTAATATTACTCAATGAAGCATCGGAGAAGCTTTTAAAAAAATGGACAAACATCTCCGTGGGCATATCACCTACTTTTTCGCGTTTAAAATCGGCCTCCCATACCAACCAGGGGCGGCCGCCAAAATCGATGGCCACCTGTGCCAGCACGTCATCCATTGGCAGACAAAAGCCATAACGGTCAATACCTCTTTTATCGCCCAGCGCCTTCTTAAAAGCTTCTCCAAGCGCCAGACCGGTATCTTCGATGGTATGATGCTCATCCACCTGTAAGTCGCCATCGACATGAATGGTTAAATTGACACCGGAATGACGGCCAATCTGCTCCAGCATGTGATCAAAAAAATGAAGTCCCGTAGCGATGTCACATTTGCCTGTGCCGTCCAGATCCAGTTCAATGTGGATGGACGTCTCCGCAGTATTGCGGTCAACCACAGCCGTGCGATCGGTACGAAACAAAAAAGCCGTTATAGCATCCCAGTCGTCCGAAATAAAAGCACAATGAGCCGCCAGTCCCGCTTTCTCCAGCCCGTCAGCCGCGTCACTACTATTGTTTATATATATGCCACGACATCCCAGGTTCTTAGCCATTTCTATATCCGTGGACCGGTCACCAATGACAAACGACGCATCCATATCGTACTCGTCGCTTAAATATTCGGTCAGCATGCCGGTACGTGGTTTTCGGGTGGGCGCATTATCCTCCGGAAACGACCGGTCGATGTGCACCTTTGAAAAATGAATGCCTTCTCCGGCCAATGTTTTCATCATTTTGTTATGCGCCGGCCAGAATGTTTCTTCCGGAAAAGATGATGTACCAAGACCATCCTGATTTGTAACCATTACCAGCTCAAAACTGAGTTTGGAAGCTATCAGAAACAAATTACGTATTACTTTGGGATAGAACTCGAGTTTTTCAAGGCTATCCACCTGATAATCCACAGGTGGTTCCATTATAATTGTTCCATCGCGATCGATGAAAAGAACTTTTTTCTTCATAAATAATTTGTTCGTAAAAAGGATGAAACGTTCATCTAAAACAGCCAGTGGGGCGGGCATCAGATATGATCACTTCATCTGTCAAAAAAAAAAAAGAAACTGCTACTTCCCCAGAACATTTGCCCGCAACCAGGTTTCAAGATACCCTGTCCAATAAGCAGCAGCACCTGTTGTGCGAAAGCCAAAACCATGACCGCCTCTGGGAATAATAATTTTTGTCACATCCACACCTTTACCGGCCAGATTTGTCGCATACATCTCGGTATTCGCCACTGGCACTGAACCATCATCAAAGGCATGAATCATAAATGTTTTAGGCGTTGTTTCGGTCACCTGATTTTCGAGCGAAAAATGATTGGTTAACTCATCTGTGGGATTATCCCCTATTAAATTGCGTTTACTACCGGCATGAGTATAGGCATCAGACATACTGATAACAGGATAAATGAGCAATGAAAAATCGGGACGAACATCCTCCGTCGTGAGGGCTTCATTGACAGGGTCACCAAACAGTGTTGAAGCCGAAGCGGCCAAATGTCCCCCTGCTGAGAATCCGATCACACCAATATTATGAGGATCTATGCCATACTGAGCGGCATGTTTGCGCACCCAATAAACAGCCTGCTGGGCATCCATCAACGGCACATAGCAGGAATTGTCAAACAGATCGTCATCGGGTAAACGATATTTTACCACAAAAGCATCAAAGCCCAGAGCCGAAAACCATTCTGCCACCTTTGTACCTTCATGATCAAACGCCTCACGAACGTAACCGCCACCGGGAAAAATGACAATAGCCGGTTTCTGCGCAGCACTCTTTACCTGCGAAGCGTAATGAAACAACTGCGGAACCGTAACTCTCGAAATACGGGCGTTCTTATTAATTTCCTGAACCTGAATGCCTTTTTTATTAAAAGGAGCCGTTCCATCCCAAAGATTGATGGCTGTTTGACTATAAACTGTTGCACTCATTAGCATACCCAAAATAATGATACTTAATGTCAGCAAGGAAACGTTATTTCTTTCGTTACTCCCGCTTCTATTACTTATTCTTTTCATAATTAGTTCATTTTAACCATTACGTTATAATTACTGATATTTTTTTAAAGCTTTTATCAACCCGACATTTTCCCCGGGCGTACCAACAGTAATACGAAGACATCCCGCACACAGGGAAACCGAAGAACGATTGCGAACAATAATTTTTTGTGCAATAAGAAATTGATAAATCTTTGTGGCATCGGTTGTTTGAATGAGAACAAAATTGGCATCCGATGGATAAACTTTCAGTACAAAAGGCAACTGATTTAACTGTTTAACCAAAAGCGCCCGTTCATCAACCAACAATTTCACCCATTCATTGAAACGAGGCCCATTTTTCGATAGCAGTTCAAGGGCCTTCTGTTGCGACAAAATATTCAGGTTATAGGGATATTTTATTCGACTTAAAACCTGAATAATTTCCGGCTGAGCAAAAGCCATCCCCAGACGAATACCGGCCATTCCCCAGGCTTTTGAAAATGTTTGAAGGATGATTAAATTCGGATAACGCGACAGCTGAGACAACAGACTTTTGCCCGGTGCGAAATCGATATAGGCCTCATCCAGCACAACAACACCCTCAAAAGAAGTGATCAGTTTCACAATCTCATCCGTTTGGAAACAGTTGCCGGTCGGATTGTTGGGCGAACAAATCCACATCAATTTGGTATTGTCATCCACCGCCTGTAACAATGCGGCGGTGTCGAGCTGAAAATCAGTGGTAAGAAGCACTTTTTTCACGGCCACATTATTCACTTCGGCTGCCACCTGATACATGCCATAGGTAGGATCGATGGACACCACATTATCGCGTCCCGGCTCACAAAAAGCACGATATATTAAATCGATGGCTTCGTCGGAGCCATTCCCCAAAAAGATATGATCGGAAGGCACCCCTTTTATTTCCGCAACAAGTTGTTTCAGCTTGCGCTGATAAGGATCGGGATAGCGATTATAAGGCGCGTTAAAAGGATTCTCATTGGCATCAAGAAAAACGCCTTCGTCGCCGGTGTATTCATCACGTGCCGATGAGTATGGTTGTAACTTTAATATATTGGGGCGCAATAATTCTTTTAAAGATTTCATATGTTTAAATTTATCTTTCAATGGTCATATGGAACTCTCGATGAATTTTAATCATTCTACTGTGTGTATTTTAGAATGCTAAAATTCATGTTCGTTTCATATGATTATAATTTGTCTTTCAGTTGCCACATGGAACTCGCCGGAATAATCATTCACCTGAGTGAGAGGTACCCTCATGCTCGTTTCATAAAAACATCTACTTTAAACTATTTAACCTTATTGTAACGGCATTTTTATGCGCCTGTAACTTCTCGGCGCCGGCCATTTGTTCAATCACAGGCCCCAACTCCCGCAATCCCGACTCACTGATTTTCTGAAAGGTAATCTTGCGGATAAAACTATCGAGATTAACACCTGAATAGGCACGCGCGTGCCCATGGGTTGGCAGGGTATGGTTGGTTCCGGACGCATAGTCGCCCGCACTTTCGGGCGTAAAATGCCCCATAAAAACAGAACCGGCATTCACAATTTTATCAACCACCGTTTCGGGCTCATCAACGGATAAAATTAAATGTTCAGGTGCATACGCATTACTCATACGAATCATTTCATCCACCGAATGCAGCAAAATGGCACGACTTTCGGTCAATGCCTTCCGGGTGCCATCTTCACGTGGCAGCAAAGCCACCTGTTTCTCTACCTCGGCAAGCGTTTCATCCAGTAGCGACTGGCTTGTGGTTAACAAAATCACCTGGCTGTCGGCCCCATGCTCAGCCTGACTGAGCAGATCGGCAGCCACAAAAGCAGGCCTGGCACTATCGTCGGCCATCACCAATACCTCCGAAGGTCCCGCCGGCATATCAATAGCAACGTCGGCCAGACTCACCAGCTGTTTGGCAGCTGTTACATATCGGTTCCCGGGGCCAAAAATCTTATATACTTTGGGAATGCTTTGGGTACCATAGGCCATTGCACCAATGGCCTGTATGCCGCCCAATTTGTAGATTGTTTTCACCCCTGCCACCGAAGCGGCAAACAAAATAGCCGGGTGGATGGCCCCCGTCTTATCGGGCGGCGTACAAAGCACTATTTCCTGACAGCCGGCAATGGACGCAGGAATAGCCAGCATAAGCACGGTTGAAAACAACGGCGCTGTGCCACCCGGAATATACAACCCGACCTTTTCGATCCCCACACTTTTCTGCCAGCAAATAACACCGGGCTGTGTCTCTACTTTTTCGACCTTTAGTTGCTGCGCGCTATGAAACTTCAGAATGTTGGCCGCCGCCTGTTTGATGGCCGCTTTTAATTCGGGCGACAACAACGCGGCCGCACTCTCTGTTTCGGCCGCTGTTACTTTAAAACCGGGTCCGGTAAATCCGTCAAACTTCTCGGAATAACGATGCAAAGCCACATCGCCTTCTGTTTTCACATCATTTAAAACAGTCCGTACCGATTCAAAAAGTTCCGACACATCCATTTTGGGTCGCTGCAATAACGACGGCCACTCGCTAACCGGTGGATAGATATAACGCTGCATAACTATTTTTTTACAAAATCATTTTTTCAATGGGGATGATAAGGATGCCCTGCGCC
The DNA here is from genome assembly GCF_052400685.1 of Geofilum sp. OHC36d9. NCBI lineage: Bacteria > Pseudomonadati > Bacteroidota > Bacteroidia > Marinilabiliales > Marinilabiliaceae > Geofilum > Geofilum sp. OHC36d9. The sequence continues at coordinate 627,749 of NZ_JBQTGJ010000001.1, read as the reverse complement.
CCGTTTGCCTTCAACTGATCAATAACTTCCCAAAATTTCTTCTCACTGATCACCGAGTGTACCGACGACCAACCTGCTTCGGCCAATGGAAGAACAGTGGGACTTTTCATCCCCGGTAAAATGGCGACAATATCCTTCACTTTGTCGTTGGGCGCATTCAATAGAATGTATTTATTTGAATCGGAAGACTGCACCGCTTGAAAACGAAATAACATCTGATCCAGAATTTCACGTTTCTCGTCGTCCAGATTTTTGTTGGCCACCAAAACGGCTTCCGAATTCATAACCACAGCCACCTCCTTCAGGCTATTGGCAACAAGAGTGCTCCCCGAACTGACAATGTCAAATATGGCGTCCGCCAAACCAATTCCCGGGGCAATCTCCACCGATCCGGCAATTTCATGAATTTCAGCGTTGATTTTCTCTTTGGCAAAAAACTTCTTAAGAATTTCAGGATAGGACGTGGCCACCTTTTTACCATCAAACCAGCCCACCCCGGTATAATGATCACTCTTGGGGATGGCCAGAGACAAGCGACACTTACTAAAACCCAAACGCTTAACGACATCCAAATCGTAGCCTTTTTCCAGGTATTCGTTCTCGCCCACAATACCTATATCGGCCACTCCTTCGTGAACCGTTTGTGGTATATCATCGTCGCGCAAAAACAAAGCTTCAATGGGGAAAGCCGTTGATTGAGCCACCAAACGGCCATTGCCGATATTAAATTTAATATCCGACTCCTTCAATAAAGCCAGACTATCATCCAACAAACGGCCTTTTTTTTGAAGCGCAATTCTAACTGTCGTATCCATGATTTCAGTTTTTAAGTTATTACTTGAATACAAAAAAAGGCTTACCACGATGGGGTAAGCCTTTTTGTAATATTATACACACAACAAGCTCACCCTTCTATGAAAGGAAATGATGATGAGCGTTGATGTGAAGAATAAAAATCATCTCTAAATGTCTTAATTCATCACAAAACTATGATATTTTATTTTCGTTTCAAATTTTTAAGTCCAAAAAATCTGCAATTTGTCATATTTCGTGTCATCAGACAAACACTCCGTTTTTCGTTACGCCCGCTGTAAAAATGGTCACGAACAACAGTAAACACACCTTTGGGGAGCTACGCAAACCTTAAAAATGAAATTTACCTGAATTCCACCGCCATGTTCGGGCCGCCATTACAAACGTACAAAACATCACGTTTTGAAGTGGAAGGTCATTTACATATCGACAAAAGACCATTTTTTGAAGTGGAGGGAATTTTTTTTATGTGCACACTATTGGACGCCAGAGGCGTTCTGATGTTTGCAGTTAATTATTGGGCACAAACATCCGACCTCAAAGAGGTCGAAGAAATGAATCAAAAACGGATTGGTTGGTGAGGCAATTATTATATAACAAAGTCTCCAACTAAATTGGTTGCCTCGTTATCTCAATGTTTTGTATCTTAATACCCGGTTTTTGCCAGACGGAACTCGCCAGACGAATTCTTCTCCTTGTGGAAATTAATTCTCCCGGCCCGCTTCATTCCGATAACAATAAGGCTCAAAAACATGGCGCATTAAAAAATATAACATCATACACTATGCAGAAATACAAAACAGGTCTTATTGGAGCAGGCATGATAGCCGAAAAACATGCGTTGGGTTTACAAAAAACAGGTCGCGTTGAAATTACGCGTGTAGCCCGCAAAAATGAGACGCTTTTAAAAGCTTTTCAAAATAAATATGACATACCCCATGGGTCAACCAATTACCATGATCTGTTAAACGACCCCGAAATTGAGGCAGTAGTCATCGCGTCACCACCCGACCAGCATTCGCAAATGCTATTGGACGCGCTGGCGGCCGGGAAGCACGTGTTACTCGAAAAGCCCATGGCCATATCGGCTGAGGACCTAGATAAAATAGTAAAGGCCCATCGGCGGCATCCGGAACTGAAGGTGCTGGAATGCTCCTGCCGTCATGCGCGCTTACAGCCCAAATACCGGTTTGTAAAAGAGCTGATAGAGTCCGGCATATTGGGTGAGATCTATTATATACACCACAACTCAGTGGCCATGCAAAGCCGACCCGGAATAGAATACCATCCGTCCGCCAAATGGTTTCTGGACCGATCCAAATCGGGCGGCGGTCCTATTATGGACTGGGGCGTATACGACCTGTCGTTTCATCTGGGTGTGATGAATGACCTGCCGGAGCTAACGGCTGTGAATCCGCTGTTTTTACGCAGTCATCTGGACCAGAAAGATCCCGGCACACCAATCTACGATGTAGAGGAACACTTTGCCGCACTATTACAGTTCAACAGCGGGCTTAAACTTTACTGGGAACGGGCGGCACATGCCAATATGAAAGCCACAAACGAAACGCGGATTTATGGCACCAAAGGGGGCATTAAACTATCATACTGCACCTGGGACTCCAACATCGTAGAAGTGTTTGGGGTTACGAATGATGGCAAAGGCAATGCCACCACCAAAACTTATGAAATAGACGTATCGACACAGGATGACGACAACGAATTGTCAAAACATTTCATTGATGTGCTGGACGGGAAGGCAAAACCACTAATGCCGCTTGAATTAGCGGCAAAACATCTGAAAATATTATTGAAAATGCAGGCTTAAAATAGGACCATCGGATTTGTTTCTGAATATGAGGTTACCGATCAGCATAACAAACTCCCGACTTTATGGACAGACTCTATCTATGTAACAAAATAAATTTTAGCTTTGCATATCACCGAAAATAAACAGATATGTCAATAATACGTCACATTCCGAATTCCCTAACATCGGGCAACCTGTTACTGGGTGCGATAGGCACCTATTTGGCCATCAATGGCCGTCCCGACTTAACAGCCTGGTGCATTTTACTGGCTTCCGTCTTTGATTTCTTCGACGGCTTTGCAGCCCGGGCCCTGAAGGCATATAGTGACATCGGCAAAGATTTGGACTCGCTGGCCGACCTCATTAGCTTTGGACTGGCACCGGCCGCCGTTTTTTCATCGCTGATGCATTTTTTGCTCACCGGCAGCTGGCAATCCAACTTTATGGCCCTCGGTACAACCGAAAAAATACTGGTTCTGCTGCCATTTATGCTGACCGTTTTCGCGGCCCTGCGACTGGCCAAATTTAATAACGACACCCGTCAGACCGAAAATTTTATCGGTCTCACCACCACGGCAACCGGCATGTTTACCGTTTCACTGGTATATATGCTTTACACCGGTGGCCAAAGTCTGTTACAAAATGTCGCCCCATGGATGATACTGGCTGTTGTGGCTGTTTTTGCCGGACTTCTGGTAAGTGAAATACCCATGTTTTCGCTCAAATTCAAAAGCTTTGGCTTCAAAGAAAACATCCACCGTTACGTATTATTACTGGCGGCCATTATTTCATTGGCGCTGTTGGGTGTTGGCGGACTGTCGGTTATTATTCTGCTTTACATTTTATATTCCATCGTTCTGATGGTAACCAAATAGTGTTTGTCTGTAAAGTCAACGTCTGCGTTACGATTGTCATAAAAACAGTCATTTACGAAAAGTAAACGCCTTGAATTTGAACTTTATATTTAAAACATTTAGTTTATGAACAGACACTATAGAAAGCGCACTTAACGAAAACAGGCGACATCCCAAACCGGATATCGCCTGTTTATATTCAGACAATGAAAAACCTTTATTCAGTACCCTTAAAATAAGGAATGATCAAAAAACCACTTCCGAATCATTGAAGCCGAAACATGGTTCAAACCATAATCAAGAAGTTTCAAAAATAAAAAAGGGAGCCTCAATCATCGGTTTAAAAATCATAACACAGCAAAAAGAATCAACTTTCCGTCAGCTCATTTTCTTCGGCCAGAGTCGTCTCCTTCCATTTTTTATCGAAACGTTTAATGGCATAAGCTGAAGCATAATAACTACCAACAATCACAGCAACCAAAAAAAGATACCAGAATATAGCGGCAAAATGAGTCATAAATCAATTGTTTAGCATTAATAAATATGCGATTCGTGTGAATTTAATTCTTCCTTATTAATCTTATGCTTGTTAATAGCACGCCATGTGTACCATATATAGGCTATCACAAATGGTACGAGCAACGACACATAACTCATCACCGTAAGCGTAAAATGACTGGAAGAAGCATTTACAATGGTTAACGAACTTTGAATATCGTAGCTGGAGGGATAAAAAGCGGTATTATTAAATCCGGCAACCAAAAACAGTGCAAACACGGTCATTAAAGTTCCGGAGCCGGTCCACCATATTCCATTTGTTTTATTGGTAAAAACAGACACCCCAATACCTGACAGCACCAGCACCACGCCCAATAAAAACAACACCAAAACAACCGGCATTTCAATAAGATTGAAAAAATATTTGTTAGCCTGCATAAATACCAGTCCTGTATCGGGGACCACGGCAAACCCATCGCGTAGCATCAGCCAAACCACAAATGTGAGAAAGAACACCACAAAAGGAATGGCATTATACCACAAGTGCTTTTTGGCTCGTTTCAGGATGACCTCATCATCAATGGTATTGATAAAATAAAGTAAACCCAGGGTACGGGCCAAAAATAAAACAGCCACACCCAGAGTCAGGTTGTGCACATTAAGGAGCAATTCCAGTCCACGGGTAGGCGCCTGCCAGCTCATCTCTTTCATGTCGGAGATGAAAAAGGGTGACCCGGTAAAAAACGTAGCCACCACAACGCCCAACAGGAAAGTAGCTACAAAGCCGTTAAATTGAAGAAAAGCTTCATACACTCTTGTCCCGAAAAAATTCTCAGGCTTGCTCCGAAACTCATACGATACGGCCTGAAAAATAAATGCGAAGAGTAAAACCATCCAGGCCCAGTAGGCACCCCCAAAACTGGTGCTGTAAAAGAGCGGAAAGGAGGCAAAAAAGGCGCCACCAAACGTCACCAACGTGGTAAAAGTGAATTCCCATTTACGACCCAGGGTGTTAACAATCATAGAACGTTCATCGGCCGTTTTACCAATGGTATAAATAAGCGTTTGACCGCCTTGCACAAACATAAGGAAAACCAGAGCTGCCCCAAGAACAGCAATAATCATCCACCAATATTGCTGAAGCGCCAAATGTGATAAAGTTTCAAACATTATTTGTTTCCTCCTTTTTTAGGTCCGACTTTAATTTGTTTAAGCATAATTTTCACCTCGGCAATGGCCAGTCCGATAAAGGTGACTGTGAAAAGAAAGAAAGTGATCATCACCGATCCTGTATCAATTTGAGTCACAGCCTTCATTGTGGGCATCAAATCCTGAATAACCCAGGGCTGACGCCCCACCTCTGCCACAATCCATCCTGCCTGCGAGGCCACATAAGCCAAAGGTATAGTCCACACAGCAGCCCAGAGCAGCCACTTTTTATCATGTAATTGATCGCGCATAGCCAGAAACAGAAAAACGATGAACAAACCCAGAAAATAAACACCCAATATCACCATGATATGAAACGCATAAAACGTCATGGAAATTGGGGGCACCATGGTAAAGGCATTCTTCTCAAGTTGTGCCGGATCGGGATGGTAATAATTGCCATACCCAAAATAACGGAAATAGTTATCCATAAAAGCCTGATCTTCAAACTTCGCTCTCAGCGCCAAAAATGTTTCACCTTGCGGATCGTCCTTTTGTGCTGCTTTATAAGCTCTCAGGGTTTGCTGGGCTTCATAACCCCGCCTGATTTTTTCTTTGTACGACATGATTCCCTGCGCCTCGTTGCCCAAGATCAGATCTTTCATGCCCGCAACATAAGCCTTGGGACTATTATAGGCCAGGACTGATAACATAGATGGGACCTCAATCTTAAACAGAAAATCAGATTGACTGTCGGCCGTCATATTTTTATGATGCTCTTTGCCGCTCAAAATACCAAAAGCCACCAACGGGGCATGGGTCTGCCCCTCATAAAGGGCCTCCATAGCAGCAAACTTCATGGGCTGTGTTTTCACAATCTCTTTGGCTGAGCTGTCGCCCGTAGCAATTAAAATGACCGAGCTTATCACCCCAAAAGTCGCGGCAATAACAATACTTCGTTTGGCAAACAGAAACTCTCTTTTTTTAATAAGAAACCAACTACTGACGCCAATCACAAAAATAGCCCCCAACACAAATCCGGAGGTAATGGTATGAACAAACTTATTAACGGCCGTTTCGGATAAGAGGACAGCCCAAAAATCGACCATCTCATTACGGGCCGTATCCGGGTTGAACGTGGTTCCCACAGGATTTTGCATCCAGGCATTTGCCACCAATATCCACACCGCCGAGAGGCTGGCCCCCACAGCTGTTAGCCAGGTCGCCGTCAGGTGAAATCGCTTACTCACCTTATCCCAGCCAAAAAACATCACGGCTATAAAAGTACTTTCCATGAAAAAGGCCATGATTCCTTCAATGGCCAAAGGCGCACCAAAAATATCACCTACAAACCAGGAATAATTACTCCAGTTGGTGCCAAATTCAAACTCCAGAATGATACCGGTAGCCACCCCGATTGCGAAATTGATGCCAAATAATTTCATCCAGAATTTAGTAATCCGCTTCCATTCCGGATCGCCCGTTCTGAAATAAATAGACTCCATATAGGCCATAATAAAACCAAGCCCAAGGGTTAACGGGACAAAAATCCAGTGAAACATGGCTGTTAGCGCGAACTGTGCCCGCGACCAATTAACAAGCGTAAAATCGATATTCTCAAGCATCTGTTAAATTTTATGGATTGGTAATCTGTTCAATGACATGGTTGGCTCGCTCTTCGTCGGTGGTGTAATGAATCTTCATTTCATTCTGAAAGAAAAATAATTTTAACACCACAAACATCACAAAAAGCTTTACAAGAATAATAATCCAAAGGGTGCGCGCCCAGTTGGGCATGGTCTTAAACCCTTCAATATAAAAGTTGACAACGTTGGAAGCCTTTCCCATTGGTTTTGTTTTATCCCACAAATTATGACTTTTTTTTATAATATCTTTAAAATGCCGGCTAGATATTTCATTATCATAAACCCATATCGGCGGCTCTTGTTCGACAAAAACAAAAAAAATTACGCATCTGCTTTGTTTTTTTGTCAGTTAACAGTTTGTAATTAGCAATTTCTAAAACACGACAAGCGTGCATGGGAAATTTCGAGTTCGAACCATAAAATATTAATTCTTGGTTTTTGCCACTCAAAAACTTTGACTATCGGTAACTTGCCTTAAAATTAATTTTCATTTATTCTTTTTGATAACTATTAATTTTCAATAATTTAGATGGTTGATTTCAAAAAGTCCCGGAAGGGAGGACCTGTTTTTGAACGATGTTAAGATAAGCCTCCAGGCTCCTGCATATTTCACGTTTCAGTCGTATGTCGCTACTTTGATGGCAGGAAAAGGAGGCTGACATTATCAACATTTAATCAGGAATCCCGCCTGAACATAAATAATTTTTGTGCATCACCTATTAAAAATGTTATAACACCGACATTCATTAAATTAATTCAACTATGAAAAAGTTAATTTTCAGTTTTATTATTGGCTTATTAGTCAGTTCATGTGCATCTCATCATGGAACTATAAGTTCTGGCACCATCGAAAAAAGGATTGAGTACGTAGACATGGCGATTGGTGTATCCCAAACGAAAAAAATATGTGGTATTGGGGGTATGACAAAAGACGCTTTAGTACTTGAAGCAAAAAAGGACATGATCAAAAACAGGCCATTACAACCAAATGAACAATACTTTAACTTTACGTTAGATTTTAAAAATTCATTTTGGCCGATAGTAAGCCAAACAAAGGCAATACTGAGTGCTGATGTTGTAAAACCAGCCTCTGACAACTCAACTGATGTTTATTCAGAAAGATATTTAAAACTAATTGGAGATGGTGATTTCTCCAATGAATTGTTTAGCATTGGAGACTCTGTTTTATATAAAAAGACTCTGCAGGGGACAATTTTATCCATCCAAAGTAATGACAGGTTAAAAATTTTGTACAAAACCAAACAAAGCAATTTCAGAATAAAAACATGTTCCATTGACAAAATATATCTATACAAAACAGGGAAATCATACAAAGGCTATAAAGTTGGCGATGGATATGCCGAGACCGGGAATGTTTTAGGTGAAGGAAAAACAATTACCGGATATGTGTATGGTTTAGGCATTAAGAATATGCTGATAAAACAATTGCCGGGTGAAATATTGGAAGTGGAATATCCCCGATAACCGCGGCTATTAGTTCTGAAGTTTCTTTTGGTATTTTAATTGAAGCCCATCTAACGTAAAAAAGCAGGAAGAAAGCAACAGCGATAAAAGCTGTTTTAATACAGGTTTCATGATCCAATTTAAACTAAACTTAGTGCCTGTCTATAAAGGCCTCTCTTTATAGACAGCACATATCAGTGAGTCCTATGAAAAATTAAGAATGCATTATTTTGAGATAGTATGGCAAAAAAACAGATAAAACGAATACTCAGAATAGTATTTATCATTGCAAGCATATCCTCTTTGTGGTTCGTCCCATGGATTTTGGTGAAGGCATGGCTTTTACCACTGCCTGATACGGTTCAGGAACAACTAAATGAAGCCATTGATCATGGATTTGATGGCATGATTGTTTATGTGGATCAGGCAGGGCAGCCACCGCAGTTTTATGCGGCAGGCTGGCACAACCGGAAAAAGAAAATACCTGCCTATCCGCAAGCCTTGTTCAAAATTGCCAGCATTAACAAGCTATATGTGGCGGTTGCTGCCGCAAAATTAGTCAAAGACGGCCGTTTGTCTTTAGATAAAACACTTGCTGATTACTTTCCGGAACTTATCGGTCGTATTGAAAACGCAGAAAAAATCACCCTGAGGATGATGTTGCAGCATCGGAGTGGCATTCCCAATTTTGTGGATCATCCTGATTATTGGACAAAACCACCAAAAAATAAGCAGGAAACACTTGAATATGCACTGGATTTACCGGCAGACTTTGAACCGGATAAGGATTATGGCTATTCAAACACAAATTATATGTTGATTGCTGACCTCATTGATAAGGTAGTAGGTTATAGCCATTTTCAATATATCAAGGAGGAAATTTTGATACCGCTTGGCCTAAAGAATACATTCGGCTCGCTTAGCGAAGTGAATATGGACGATGTGATGAGTGGCTATTATGTTGGCGTTGACACCGATTTTAAAAACGAGGAACAAGGAATGTTAGCGACGGCCGAAGATGTTGGCCTGTTTTTACGCGCATTAAACGATGGTTCGGTGTTTAATGAAGGGGAAAAAGATATTTACTCCTCCATTTACGTTTACGAACATACCGGTTTGCTGGTGGGCTATCAAAGTATTGCCAAATACCACAAAGACATTGATGCCGTTGTTATTCAATTTAATAACACAACTAATTTTGATGGGTATGACTGGAATTTAGCCGAGATAATATATAATCGTGTTGTAAAAATTGTAAGAAGTAAAACAAACTCATGACGGAAAATTCTGCAACTCCTGCTATACGATAAATCCTGAGTCTGCCTATTTTTTGACAAATAACAATACCGTAAGCCTTCGGACTCCTACATCTTGCACGCTCCCGTCTAGTGCCGTTACTTTGACGGCAAAAAATGAGGATGACATTATCAACATTCACACGCCTTTATCAGGCGTACCAGGAATCCGACCTGAACATAAAGGACTTTTGTGCATTGACGTTTCCTCAAATGGTAATGGTCCTTTAATGAGGATTTCACCTTTGCTTTTCTACTTGTTGAAGGCTATAAAACAACAAAACAAGGATCTTCAATGTCGTAACAAAATTAAATTTAACATCTTTTTTTGTTTTTAATTTTTATAAACTTGCACGAGCATCAACGCCAACACCTGCCTGTTAACATCGGGGTGCATGCCGAGAAAAGGCTTACATTTACCAGCAGCTATGACTAAGATAGTTTTCATTGATACCGAAGTCGACGTTAAAAGCAAAAAAATACTTGATGTTGGTGGCACAACTGATAGTGGATTACGGTTACATTCGAATTCAGTCTCGGAACTTTTAAATTTTATTAGTCAGATGGAATATGTATGTGGTCATAACATCATTAACCACGACTTGCCATATATTGAAAAATCTACAAATAGGGTGTTATCAAACATTAAAATTATTGATACACTATATTTATCACCTCTATTATTTCCCGGCAAACCTTATCATGCACTCTTAAAAGATGATAAACTCCAAACGGAAGAACTTAATAATCCGTTAAACGACGCAATAAAGGCTAAAGACTTATTTTATGATGAAATATCAGCATTCCAGGAAACGCATAATGAATTAAAACAGATTTATGTTACATTATTAGGCGACATAAAAGAATTTCGCTGGTTCTTTAGTTTTATTGATTATTCGATCTCCGATATTAACATTGCCCGTCTTATACAGAATTTTTTTTTAGATAAAATTTGCCACAATGTTGATTTGGAAATATTAATTCGGGAAACGCCCGTAGAATTAGCTTACTGTCTGGCATTAATAAACGCTAATAGCAGGTATTCAATAACACCTCCTTGGGTCATTAAGAATTATCCCGAAGTCGAAAGAGTAATGTATTTATTAAGAAACAATCACTGTTTGTCAGGATGTCCTTATTGCAATCAATCACTCGATTCGAAAATTGGATTAAAAAAATATTTCGGGTTTGATTCGTACAGAACTTATGGAGGTAAAACGTTGCAAGAAGATGCGGTTAAAGCTGCTATTAACAATAAGTCCATTTTGGCAGTGTTCCCTACCGGAGGTGGTAAATCAATCACTTTTCAGGTTCCTGCCCTGATGAGTGGAGAAAGTGTAAAGGGCTTAACAGTCGTTATTTCGCCTCTTCAATCTTTAATGAAAGACCAGGTAGATAATCTGGAAAATTCAAACATCACAGAAGCTGTTACAATAAATGGTTTACTAGATCCTATTGAAAGAGCAAAATCTTTCGAGAGAGTTGAAAATGGAGCTGCGTCAATTTTGTATATTTCACCGGAATCACTAAGGTCAAAATCAATTGAAAGGTTATTGCTTGGGCGAAATGTTGTGCGATTCGTCATTGACGAGGCGCACTGTTTTTCATCGTGGGGTCAGGATTTTAGAGTCGATTACCTTTATATTGGCGAATTTATTAAAGCATTACAAGAAAAGAAAAACCTTGAAAATGGGATACCGGTATCTTGTTTCACTGCAACAGCAAAACAGAATGTAATTCAGGATATCAAGGATTATTTTCAAGAAAAACTTTCTTTACAATTAGAGATATTTAGTTCTAAAGCATCACGAACAAACCTTAACTATAAGGTAATTCCCAAAGATAACGAAGAAGACAAATACGATGCGTTACGAAATTTGATAGATGGTAAAAAGTGCCCAACAATTATATATGTTTCAAGAACAAGAAAAGCCTACCAAATTGCAGAGAGACTATCACATGATGGATATCTGGCAAAGCCCTATCATGGGAAAATGGATAAGCAGGAAAAGTCAGAAAACCAGGACGCTTTTATTCGTGGCGATGTAAACATAATGGTTGCAACATCTGCTTTTGGAATGGGAGTTGACAAAAAGGATGTGGGGATGGTTATTCATTATGAATTGTCAGACTCCCTTGAGAATTATATTCAAGAAGCTGGGCGTGCTGGGCGGGACGAGAATATTACAGCCGATTGTTATGTCCTTTTTAATGAAGAAGATTTAAGCAAGCATTTTATTTTACTCAATCAAAGTAAATTAAACATAAAAGAGATTCAACAAATTTGGAAAGCGATAAAAGATATTACACGATTTCGGTCAACGGTTTCTAATTCTGCATTAGAAATTGCGCGGAAAGCTGGTTGGGACGACAATGTAGTTGAGATAGAAACCCGAGTTACCACTGCTATTTCCGCATTAGAACAAGCCGGATATCTTAAAAGAGGGCAAAATATGCCGCGGATTTTTGCCAATAGTATTCTATCCAAAAATGCACAAGAAGCCATTGAAAAAATAAACGTATCGCAAAAATTTAATGAGAGACAAAAACAACAAGCGGTTCGAATTATCAAAAAACTGTTCTCAAGTAAAAGTAGAAAGCAGGCAACTGATGAAGCAGCTGAATCAAGAATAGACTATATTTCAGACCATTTAGGAATTGTAAAAGAGGAGGTTATAAATGTTGTTAATCTATTACGGGAAGAGAATATACTCGCTGACACAAAAGATTTAACAGCTTTTATCAAAAGAGATGAAAATAAAAACCGCTCACTAAGCATTGTTAATTCAATTAGTAAAATAGAGAAATTTCTGGCATCACAGTTTGACGAACAGGAAAAGTCTTTTCACATTAAGGAACTGAACGAGCAGGCCGAAGTTTCAGGATGTACAGACGCTTCACCGAATAAGATAAGAACCATAATCAACTTCTGGGTTATTAAAAATTGGTTAAAAAGAAAACAATACGATTTTTCAAAAAATCATTTAATCATTGTATCCAATTATTCAAAAACGGAATTAATTGCTAAACTCGAAAAACGACACGAATTAGCCCGTTTTATTGTTGATTATCTTTACGTAAAAAGCGCCCAAAATCTATCCCCTAATGAGGCAAATAAAGAACAAGTTTTGGTTGAGTTCTCAGTTCATCAACTAAAAAAAGAATATGAAAAACAAAACGCTTTATTTAAGCTTAATATCAAAATCGCAGATATTGAAGATGCTTTATTCTATTTATCCAGAATTGAGGCCATAAAAATTGAAGGCGGTTTTCTGGTGGTTTATAATAAACTAACCATTGAACGTCTTGAACAGGATAATAAGAAAAGATATAAAACGGAAGACTATAAAAAACTAAACCAATTCTATGAAAATAAAATACAGCAAATCCATATTGTAGGTGAATATGCTAAAAAAATGATTCGCGATTATAGAGAAGCATTACAGTTTGTTGAAGATTATTTTCAACTGAATTATGCGTCTTTTTTGAACAAATATTTTAAGGGCAGTAGACAAAATGAAATAAAAAGAAATATCACTCCTGCGAAATTCAGACAACTTTTCGGAGAATTGTCGCCTTCTCAATTAGGAATAATAAAAGACCAGAGCTCCCCGTATATTGCTGTAGCAGCTGGGCCTGGCAGCGGCAAAACCAGGGTGTTGGTGCATAAACTCGCTTCCTTGCTGCTTCTGGAAAATGTGAAACATGAACAACTACTAATGGTCACTTTTTCAAGAGCAGCGGCAACTGAGTTTAAAAAACGATTGATTGATTTAATTGGAAATGCAGCTGGTTTTATTGAAATAAAAACGTTTCATGCCTATTGTTTTGATTTGCTAGGCAAGGTTGGGTCAATCGAAAAATCACAAACTATTATTAGTACTGCTGTTAAAAAAATCAGGAATGAGGATATTGAAATAAATCGCATAACCAAAGCTGTTTTGGTTATTGACGAGGCTCAAGATATGGATTGTCATGAATTTGAGTTAATCAAAGCGTTGATGGAGCAAAATGAAGAAATGAGAGTAATTGCCGTTGGCGATGATGACCAAAATATCTACGAATTTAGAGGGGCGAGCTCTCAATATTTGGAACAATTTATTACAGAACAAAAAGCCAAAAAAATTGAACTAATTGAAAATTACCGCAGCAAGGCAAATCTTGTAGAATTTACAAATCAATTTGTTGAGAAAATTACTCATCGCCTTAAAGTTACACCTATCATTGCCCATACAAGCGAAACAGGATTATTAAAAATAATTAAGTATTCCAGCTCTAATCTCATTGAACCTGTCGTAAAAAGCATATTATCTTCTGATCTAAAAGGAACGACCTGTGTTTTAACGCAGACAAACGCGGAAGCATTACAAATAGAAGGACTTTTACTAAATAATGGCTTGCCGGCAAAACTTATTCAATCCAATGATGGCTTCAGCTTATATAACTTAGTCGAGATACGATATTTTATTGAGCAACTTAAATTTTCTGAAATAAAATTTGTTATCAGCGATAATAATTGGAAAACTGCCAAAAGAAACCTCTGGCAGAAATATAAGGAAAGCACTAAGATTGATATTTGTATTAACCTAATTAAGGATTTTGAATTAAGCAATCCCAGAAAAAAATATCAATCTGATTTTGAGATTTTTGTGAAGGAATCTAAATTTGAAGATTTTGTTATTACAAATGTAGAAACAATATTTGTTTCTACCATTCATAAGGCTAAAGGTAAAGAGTTTGACAATATTTTCTTAATGCTGAATGGTGATAATCCGGATGATGATAAGAAAAAAAGACTGCTATACGTTGCAATGACACGTGCTAAACAAAACCTAATAATTCATTTAAATGGTAATTACCTTGACGACATTTCTTGTCAAAAAATAGTACGAATAAGCGATGACTTTCAATATAGACCTTCAAACTCGTTGGTGATGCATCTGTCTCACAAAGATATTTGGTTAGACTATTTTATTTCTAAACAGGATATTATAACTAACTTCAAATGCGGTGATGAACTAATTGTAAATAGCAATGGGTGTTCTGACAAAAATGGAAATTGTGTAGTAAAATTTTCAAATAGCTACAAAAAGAAAATTATAGAATTTGAGACTAAAGGATATAAACTCTCTGCGGCGAAAATAAACTATATAGTATATTGGCAAAAAGGAGATTTAGAGGATGAAATTTTAATAATTTTACCGGAATTGAAGTTTAGAAAGTCGGAAAGATAAAAACTAAACATACTCGTTTCGAAGGTTGAAAAATGTAAATTTACTGGCGTATATGGCCATTTTAAGAACAAGCATAACGCAAAAACTGGACTTTTCTTGCAAGCACTATTACACCAGCCAAACTTTCCACAACAACAAGAACCACAGGAACATCATTACATCATACAATATTTTATTTTTAAGACTAAAAAACAATGCCAGATGATTAAATCATTATCTTTGTAACGAAAGAATTGGAACAAATGACCAGTCGCAAAACAACATCTGCATTGTATTTACTGACAAGTATTATCCTGATCACCCTTTCGTGGTCAAGGAGCCTGTCGTATGTTGCGGCCGTCACCTACAATGACCTTGAAAAAGTCACGGCCCGTAACGAAATATCTCAGTCACAGTTCCAGGAACTACCGCAGTTACCCTTCATCTATTATTCAAGTTTAACCACTTATTCGTTTGGAGCCAGTGAATGGTTCCAGGGATGGGATCCGCTTTCCCGAACTTTTTCGGAATCAAAACAACCCGATTGGAAGACCACGTCTTTACGGTGTTGTGATTGTAACCATTTAATTTCGGCGACGCCTCTCTTCATACGGATCCGATCCCTTCGCTGTTAACCTCAACATTTTGACGATCATCATTCTACAACAAAGAATGACATAATTTAAATCGGATGTACAGCTGCATTCTGGCATTTTGTGCACCCTAAAATGTTGAATTAACAAAGAAATAAAATGGAAGCTCAAATAGATAAAAAAAAGAATAACCGCAAAACAGACCTTGTACTATTCACCTTCATCGTTCTATTAGCAGGTTTATTAGTAATAGGAATCCGCTTTATCTGGGTTTAATATAACAAAAAGCCGGGAGAGTCAAATCATCTCCCGGCTTTTAACAATTTTTTTTGGTAATGTGTTAACTACAGCCTCCCTGCACCACACGCACTTTCTTTTCCACAGGCTTCGACAAATTTGAGACAGCCACTTCAATCTCGCGCATTTTTTGTGCAGCATCCTTCCGAAACAAATACACCGTTAATTCGTGTTTGGTTAAAAGACTATCTTTCGTAACAGGTCCATAAAAGAGCTCCCGAAACGCCGCGGCATCCTCCCTTAAAGCCAGTCCATTTTTATCGCCATGATACCGGGCCAACAAACACGCCCTGCTGGCCTCTTTCATAGAATTACCATAAAAAAGGTTGGTTTTGATTCGCTGCCTGAACAAAGGCCGGTAGCTCAGGTTACCAAGTTCATTCAATGGAATATTTATGGCCGTCGCGATATGGAATGAGTCGTATTCAGCTTTCGAGCGGACATCAATCACATTATAAGCATAATAATTATTCACCAACTCATAAGCCAGTTTATCGGAATCGATGACGCGTGGCGTACATTCGCCTGTTTGGGCTTTTTTCTCCAATTTCGCCATGACATACTCATCACGCGTTGGCGTAGCAACAATAAACACGAGAACCAAAACAGGCCCCAAAGCCCACTTCATCATTTTAATAATATTAGGTCTGCGCCAATCAGCCATTTTGCCGGTTACCTTCTGCTGTATAACCGTCACGCCAATAAAGGCCAAAACAGCCACGACCGTCAAAATTACGGCCCACGAAGTTCTCGACATATTAAAAAAGTCGGCTATCACCACCGGCCCCAAGGCATCGGCTTTATAAAAATCCTCCAACAATGGAAAGGCCTCCATAAAAACCAAAATCCCGATAACAGCCCCAACGATGAAAGCCATGGCATCCACTTTTCCGATAGCAGCGGCACAAAAGCTGGTACCGGGGCAAAAGCCGCCGATAATAAACCCGGCGCCCATTATCAGTCCGCCCACAATAGCCGACCTTACAAAAAAAGGATTCACAAAAACATATTCGAGATTCAACAACCCCAAATGCCCCAGCAGCAATATTCCTATCATTGCAGTGACTCCGGCGGTAAAAAACACCTTTAAAACGGTAAAGTCATAACCATAAAACAGCCCCACCAGTTTTTTGGTACTGGAAAAACCGGCCTGCTCAAGCGCAAAGCCGAAACCGATGCCCACAATGATGGCGATAAAATAATTGAATTCATTACTGATGATATCCGGTACTAAAGGTCCCATAATTTAGCAATTTAGAGTTAGCAAGAAAACTCAGGTGCTTGATAAGTTTAGATAAAAATTACCCAGCGGTATCGTCTACTTCAACCACAACCTTTTAAAAAACCAGGCCATGGCATAAGCGCCACCAAATATTGACAGCATAGTCACAATACCTCCCAGCGACATCACCGCCATACCACTCAGGGCCGAACCGCTGGTACAGCCACGTCCCAGTTGACTGCCAAATCCAAATAATGCACCACCAATAATGGCTGTAATGATGCGCGTTTTATTTGTAACAGCAGGTCCCTTTTCAAGCTTCAAACCAATACGATCTGCTAAAAGACCTGAAATAAAAGCCCCAATAATCACGCCCAGCATTTCAAATACCAGCCATGATTTCATGGTGCCATCCGGATGCTCTGCGGCATACGCCCTATACACTGCCACCGATTCGTAATGCGAAGGCGCTGTCGCCTTAACGCCCGAGGCCACCACACTCTTTACTGCGCCACTGGCTCCCAATCCACGACCGGTAATATAAACGGTGGCCAAAAGCACCAAACCCAGCAGTATCCCAGCCAGATAAGGATCCATGTATTGATTAGTCTTCATCATTTCCTTTTTCATTATTAACATCGTCCTGCTCATCCTCCAACAGTTCGTAACCCGTCAACATAGCTTTTAGATTTGAAATTGGAGTCGTTCCGGTAGTCGTCATATACACATGAATAATAATAAACATCAAAATCAGATAAGCTCCCAGGGTATGCAGCCATGCCACTATCTCAAGCGGTATATCACTGATAAGAACCATATTATTGGCATCAATGGTTCTATGAAACATATACATCAAACCGGTAACAATTAACAAAGGCGCCATCACCAGTTTAAACCCAAGATAAGTAACGGCCTGTAACGGATTAAGCTTATTGCGGGCTGTTTTATGAGTCGGATGCGGTTCTCCTTTAAACATACCATAAGTATAATACCTGATTTGAGCAGACAATTTCGAAAATGACGGAATATATTGCTTCCACTCGCCGGTTGTAACATGCCAAAAAATTGCCAGTCCAATTAATCCCAGAAGCATCCACCCTGCTGTTTGATGATAAATCACCGCCTTTTCATACCCCAAAAGATGAATGGAGTCATGCACTTCGAAACCCGTCAGGGCCAAAAATAATATCAGCACAGCCTGCGACCAGTGCCAAAAACGCTCAAACCGTTTATATATATATACCTTCTTCATCTGTTTATCGTTTAATTATTAAGGTCACATAAAACGCGCCTATACTTTTGTATTTTAAACAATTATAACAACTCGCTTCAAATATCAGTTACACATTGGAATCAATATCGTGCGATGTTATTTCTTTATTTTTTATGGCTGTAACAAAACGGGCTAAAGCATGTATTAAAACCCCCAAAAGAGCAGCCCATACCATCAGTTTACCCATCATGTCAAGACCCGCATAACGGTCACGACCGGGCAAATAAAAATCATTCAGAGCTGCCAGACGACCATTGTTACGGGTATGACACGCGGCACAATCAAGCGACTGATCTTTAGGCGACACCATATGATTAAGCGGCCAGTACATCTCCGTTGATATAAACTCATATTCGCCGCTATAAGGCAGTCCCACATGAGCCATCCCTGCCATGGCAGCCTCATTCCAGTCAAAATCCATCCAAAAGGCGCTATCGCCTTTGGCGGCACTCCACAATTTGGGCTGAATCAGTAATTTAGTATTTGGATCGTAGGGTTGATCGCCTCGATGCACCTTCACCGGAAAAATCTTCGATTCACTGTCGGCTGCAGAACCCAACAAACGATTCATCTGTACCGGAACAGTATCAACCTTATCGCCCAGCACGTAATGCGTCGCATGACCATTAAACCAGGCGTATTCAGGCGTAACATTAATGGCCCATTCAAAGGTCCCTTTAATAGAGGCATAAACATGATTTCCCAACGAATCGTCAATAACAAAGGGCTTTCCATCTTTCAACTTCCCGGCATCAGACCAATGCCAGGCCATTTTGGTCGCATTTTCTTTGGCATAAATGGGAATATGACAGGTCTGACAAGCCACACGCGCAGTATGAAGATTCAGCATGCGGTTCATGTGTGGCGTGCTTGTATGACAATCATCGCACGTTAAACGATTAACATGAGTCGACGACACCGAATACAGTGTCCCTTTCATCTTATGATTTGTAGCTTCGTGGCAGTCCACACAAGTCATATTGATGCCATTGGCAGCCATGTGAACATCCACATCCCGATCGCAGGCCAGGAGAGCTTCTTCCAAATCGCCATGCTTCACATTATTTCCGCCGCCGCCATAGAAATGACAAGCACCGCAATTAAGGTTATCGGGTCGGCCCACATGCTGCGCCACCTCAGTAAGATTTACCGATCGATCGGGATAACCAGCCATCGCCGTGCCTTTGTAATACGCCTCGCTCTGATCATGACAAACCATGCAATCAACGTTACGCGCATTTTCAAAGTCAAACAAATTATTTGTCATTCCAAAACCGATATGACAAACCGCACACGACTGCTCATTGGAATTTGACCCTATACAAAAATTATTAAGCGCATTCTGCTTCCCAACACGATCGATTCCCCGGCCCTCGATATACGATGTTCGCTCCCAGTTCCAATGATTAGAAGCCATAATTTCAGTATGGCTATGATTATGGCACGAAATACAGGCTTCAGTAACATCCTGCGGTGTTTGAAAAACCCGCTGCAGCTCCACAAACTTAGCGTGATCAACACGCGATGCCGGTTTGGTAGAATAAGCCTGCCGCAACTGATACTGCGCCAGATTGGGCAATTCAGGCCGATGAAACAGGTGAACCACCATAATTATTAATACAATGGCAAGCAAAACCGATGGAATAATATTCTTCATAAGGAAAACTGTTTACACCCGAATTTCATTATAAATATCAAAATTGTCAACCGCCTGCAACATCCAGATTCAGATCAAAATGCGTCATCAGACAAATAAATGTGTCAAATTTTTATGAAACCCTCTTTTTATTCGTTTATAAAAATAGATAGCTATTTACATATTTAAAAGAAGAAAGGGCTGATTTTCTGTAATTTAAACTAAGTCTTAATAAACGTTAACGAATAACCTTACAATAAAACGAATAAATATTCAATCATCAGAACTTTAATAAGAATAAATATACATTAGAGCGAATTAATTGTAAAAAAAATGGACAGAATTATTAACTTTGCATTCTGACAAAGCGCAGTAAAAACCATAACAATACCACAGGTATGCCTGAAGTAAAAAAGATTAAACTGGTTCTGGAAGATGGAACCACATTTGTTGGAAAATCGTTTGGTAGTCATCGTTCCATAGCCGGAGAGGTGGTTTTTAATACCGCCATGACAGGTTATCCGGAAAGCCTTACGGACCCGTCGTACAAGGGTCAGATATTGGTTTCAACCTACCCTCTCATTGGTAATTACGGGGTGCCATCCAAAACAAAGGAAAATGGCATCCCTAAATTTTATGAATCGGACCGCATTCATGTTTCAGGACTCATCGTATCCGACTATTCGTTTGAATACAGCCATTGGAACGCCGGCGAAAGTTTAAGCGACTGGCTCAAAGAAAATGACGTCCCCGGCATTTTCGATATCGACACCCGGGAGCTCACCAAAATACTCCGCGAAAAAGGCCCGCTACTGGGCAAGATTATTGCCGACGAACAGGACATCGAATTCTACAATCCCGATTTAGAGAATCTGGCTGCACAGGTTTGCACCGACGAGAAAGAAACCTATGGCAATGGGCAACATAAAATAATTTTGGTTGACACCGGTGCCAAATACAATATATTACGATGCTTATTAAGACGCGATACAACAGTCATTCGCGTGCCGTGGAATTACGACTTCTCAAAAGAAGATTATGATGGCGTGATGTTATCCAACGGACCAGGCAACCCCGCTGTTTACAATGAGACCATCGACAACATCAAAAAAGCACTCGATGGCGATAAGCCTATTTTTGGTATTTGTTTGGGAAACCAATTAATGGGAATAGCTGCCGGCGGATCAACACACAAATTAAAATACGGTCACAGGGCACACAATCATCCTGTACGTAAAGTTGGAACCGACACCTGCTACATCACCAGTCAAAATCACGGTTTTGTTCTCGATACTGAATCCCTAAAACAAGATTGGGAACCGCTGTTTGTTAATATTAACGATGGAACCAATGAAGGAATCAAACACAAAACCAAACCGTTCTTCTCAACACAGTTTCACCCTGAGGCTTCCAGCGGGCCAACAGATACAGAATTTCTATTCGATGATTTCATCGGACTCATTAAAGAATATAAAGCAAAGCACTAAACAGCGACCTATTAATAAGGCCGCCCCAAGCTTAAAAACTCAAAAACAAGACGATACAGTCTGAAAAAATAATTCAAGATCAAAAAAGCCCCGGATGTATAATGACACCCGGGGCTTTCAATATCTAAATAATTAATAGGCTATGCACTCTCTTCAGTAACCGCTGACTTTTTAAAGCTATTTTTGATTACTCCGCGCCTTGAAGAAGTAATAAAATCCATAATCTCGACCAACTGTTCAGTATTTTCAAGATAAGTTTTCATATACGTCACAGCCTGAGAGGCATTCATCCCCTGCTGATAAAACACGCGATAGGCATCGTGCACCACTTCAATTTGTTCTTTGCTAAACCCGCGACGCTTTAACCCAATGTAATTAATTCCGATGTAAGCGGCAGGTAATCCAAACACCTTAGTATAGGGTGCTACATCCGAGAGGACACCAGCCATACCCGAAACCATGGCATGAGCCCCGATGCGAACAAACTGATGAATAGCGCTGGCACCACCTACAACAGCCCAATCACCGATTTCTACTTCTCCGGCAATTTGAACGCTATTGGCAATAACGCAATAATCACCCACTAACGTATCGTGACCTAAATGGGTATAAGCCATCAGTAAAGTATGACTCCCTACTTTAGTAATTCCTTTGGAAGCGGTTCCTCTATTCACGGTCACATACTCGCGGACAGTGGTAAAATCGCCAATCTCAGCAGTACTGTATTCACCTTTAAATTTAAGGTCCTGAGGGACTCCGGCAATAACAGCACCTGGAAATATTTTACATTCTTTTCCGATACGTGCACCTGGATAAATAACAGCATTTGCACCTATCCAGGTGCCATCGCCAATAATTACATCTTTATCAATTTTTGCAAAAGCCTCAACAACTACATTTTTTCCCAATACTGCTTCGGGATGAATCTCCGCACGTGGCGATATCAATTGCTCCATTCTTATTTAAATTGTTACACAATAAAAAACCGGATAAAAGTGGTAATTCACCCTACCGGTCAGAGTTAACTCAAAAAATCGTATTCAATAAAGTGTGACAACTAACAATGCTTTCACACGTAACCATATTACTAATTAATTATAAACAATTCACTAACACTATCGCATACAAACAATTAGAATGGCCTGTAAAATCCAATTTCTGCATTATCCATGCGCTCAAAAGGGTTGACAATATTCTCAAAGCGTTAAAACCAGCATGCATAGAAAAAGGGGTAATTACCAATCAAAACTGGGTATGTGAATTCCATACGCCCTTTAAAAATAAATTAGTTACCTATAAAAACTTCAAAAATAAATCTGTCTTATCTGTTACAAAAATTTCTTACAAACACGATATAGATAAAAACTAAAACTGAATACTATTATTATTTTAGAGTCTGTCCATAAACTATGTGTTTGAAATATAAAGTTCAAATTCAAGGCCTGTGAAATCATAAAAATCAAGGCGTTTACTTTTCGTAAATGACTGTTTTTATGACAAGCATAACGCAGAAGCTGACTTTATAGACAAACACTATTTACTTTTTATAAAACAAACAAAAAATTAAAACGAAGAACCAGGAACAGATTTACGGCTCATCAACGACATTACAATCCATATTTCACGCAACATTAAAATCACTGTTTTTGATTCTTCATACTCCCCAACTGCAAATCAATCGCTTTAACCGAAATTTGAATTTCGCGAATGGATAAAGCCAATGATAATATCAACAATACCAACGCAACTCCAAACACCACCTTGGCCGAAGTCTGCCAATGAACATAAACCAAAAACATGCACAAGACGCACAATAACAAGCTCCCAATGCCCAGTATCTGCATAGCCTGAGTAAGCCTGAGGCGTTGTTTCATATTTTTTATCTGGTTCAGCAACAAGGAGTCATGTGACAGCATAAATTTATCGTAAAGACTACGAACCAATGCGGCATAAGCCAAAAATCGATTGGTATAAGCCAGCAAAATTAAAGATATAGCAGAAAATAAAACCGCCGGTGTTGTTAACGTTAATTGTTCCATGAATAAAATTTTACCAAAGATGATGAACTTCAGGCTTTATCAATTGATCATACACCTTATTAATCTCAGCCACTTCTGAATCAGATAAAGGCTGCTCATCATAGATTGACATATTGGATTGCACCTGCTCGGGACGTGAAGCACCAGGAATGATGCAGCTAACTTCATCAAAACGAAGGATCCATTGCAAAGCGACGGCTGCCAAATTACGCTGGGGAAACAGATCTTTAAGCTTATTCACCGCTTTAAGCCCCAAATGATAATCAACGCCCGCAAAGGTCTCGCCCTTATCAAAAGCCTTCCCATCGCGATTAAAGTTACGATGATCGGTTGGTTCGAAATGAGAGGATTCGGAAAATTTTCCGGTTAGTAATCCACTCGCCAATGGCACGCGAACAATAATACCAACATCCCGGCGTTTGATTTCTTTGAACAGCAGTTCAGACGGTCGCTGACGAAAAATATTAAAAATTATCTGAACCGTATTCACGTTGGGATACTCAATGGCCTTTAAAGCTTCTTCCACCTTTTCGACACTCACCCCAAGATTCTTTATCTTACCTTGCTCTTTGAGACGATCAAACCGCTCAAAAATCTCAGGACGATAATATACTTCGGTAGGAGGACAATGCAGTTGTATTAAATCAAGCGACTCCAAACCTGTACGACGCAGCGAATCTTCAACATATTTCTGCAACACATCAGGCGTATACCCCTCATTAATATGAGGATTGATCTGCCGACCACATTTCGACGCGACAAATATTTCATTGGAATGCGAACGAACCGCCCGTCCCACAGCTTTTTCACTCATGCCATCCTCGTAAACATCAGCCGTATCTATAAAATTAACGCCATGATCAATAGCCGCATCAATAATACGGCCGGCATTTTTAGCATCAAAACCAGAACCCCATTTTCCCCCCACCTGCCAGGTTCCCAGTGAGACTTCAGAAACCTTAAGCTCCGTTCTACCTAATCTGCGATACTTCATCCTTAAAAATTTATTTTTGAAAGTAAAAAAGCGAATTAACCAACCTTTAAGTTCTTCTCCATTTGCGAAATTTTCGTAAACTGAAGAGGCGTCATTCCCACTTCAGCCTTAAAGGTCGCATAAAACGTCGACTGAGATTTAAATCCAGCCATAAGACCAACATTCTTCATGACCAGATTTCCTGAATTGACTTTAATTTGCTCTTTGCAATAGTTAATGCGATAACGATTAACAAGCGATTTAAAATTACAATCAAACTCTTTGTTAATCAGCTGAGACACATAAGTTGTATTGGTACCCATCTCCTGAGCCAACATTTCAAGCGACAAATCAGAGTTTTGGTAAATATGTTGATCTTCCAAAAGAGTCAACAAATCGGAAAGCATTTTGTTGTCACACTGATCCGGCTTAAATGAGACCGTCTTCTTTAATAAACTACTTATTACTTTTCGCTGATCATTAACCAAAAGTTGCTGATTATAAATAACCCGAAGCGCACGCTCTCGTATTTTTTTATTAACAAGCACCGCCGAAACAATTAAAACAATAATTAAAAGAACATTACCAAATAGAAACAGCAGCTGCGTACGGGTTTTTAATTGCTCTCGCTGTAAAGCAATAGTCGTTTCTTTTTGAAGGGTTTCGTATTGAATAGATAGCTGGCTAAATTTGGTATTTTCTTTCACTTTATTCCACCTATCCTTTACTTCAATATAATGTTGTAACGCTTTGGCATATTTTTCATAATCTTTGGTTGACCGATACAACTCAACCAACCTTTTATTAACCGTCACAGCCCAACCTATTTCCTGTGTCGAGTCGGCCAACTGAACAGCTTTTGTCAAATAATACTCACTCAATTCTACATTTTTAACAGCAAGATAAGCGTCACCCAAATGAAAAAGGCTATTTAATATTGCAATATCCCTATTACGATGCGCCTTTCTATAACTATAACTTCTATTATAATAGTCAATGGCTTTTGTCATATCGCCCTTACGATAATAAAAGTTTCCCAGGTTAGCCAATCCATCACCAATAGCTGAAGGTTCATTGATATCATAAGCAATTTCGAGGGCTTCAATAAAATAGTCCTCAGCCAAATCATACTCTTTTTTTTCGGTATATATAATACCCATGTGTTCAATCCCTTCTCTTATTTGACTTCTATCATTCAATTCAGAGGCCAGAGACAACTGCTTTTCCTGCCATTTTAAGGCTTCGTCATATCGTTGAGCGGTTCGGTACACACGGCTCAATTGGATGTAACCGGTAACCAGCCTGGCCATATTATTATTAAGCTTTGACAACTCAATACCCTTCAATAAAGCCTCATAAGCCAAGGGGAATTTTGACAATTTTCGATAAGCAAGCCCGATTCTATTTTGGTAATAATCGCGAACCCTCAAAATACCATTTGCCTCCAAAATACTGTCTGCTTGGGAATAACACAATACAGCCTGTTTAAAATCCTCTATTTCTACGCTATAATCACCTTTCGCACCCCAAAAAGCAGCATTCTGCACAGGGTCATCAAGCTGTTTCACCAATTCCCCTGCTTCATCCATCACCTTTTGGTACTCATCAAAATTTGAAATTCGAACCACATCACAAGCGGCACGCAGAAGTAATTTGACCTTTAAAGTATCATTGGAAAGTAATGATGCGCCATAAAGGAAACAAGCGCTGGCGCTATCATATTTCAATTGCGTTTCATACATCAGACCTTTAATATGACAAATCTGAGCTCTGGATAAATCAGATAACAGAAGTGTATCATATTGCTGACACTGATAAAAAAAGTAGTCGAGAGAATCCCGTTTTGTTCGATGATTGCTTATGGCTTTTTGATAAACCTCTCCAACAGCTGCATCGAATGCTGTTGGTTTTTGCTGGCAGGAAAAACCAACAATAAGAACTAAAATAAATGTCCACTTCGAATAACTGACGGCTGTATTCATTGAGTCGTTTTTTTGAAGCCAACAAAATTAACAAAATATTCGTACTGGAAATCATTTTGACCTGATTATCCAATTGTCCGAAAACTTAAAAAAACAGTCCTGAAACTTTAAAACATAGACACAGCCTACTTTGTGAAAACATTATAAAAATATATTTGTACCGCGAAACGTGTTCACATTTTGCCGGCCGGCAGAAATATGCAATCAGTTTTACGCGACGTTTATAGTTTAAAAATTAATGTTTCATAAAAAAAACAGCAGATGAAATTAAAATTTCTATTTGTGTTGTTCTGTTTCAGCTCGATGATATGGGCACAAAAACCAACAACCGAATGTGTCGCTTTCAGGGAAGGATTTGATAAATTTCCGATACCCGGCAAAGGAACCATCACACTAACTTCGGGAGAATCAATAGAAGGTTCTTTTGAACAAGGGATGACGGTAAAGATGAACAAATGGCAATGGCATGGAAAAGACGGGAAACTGCATGAAATAAAACCCAAAGAAGTGGCCCGTGTAGTATTCTTCCCCGACATGAAATTTGTTGATAAAGATATCGAACTAAATGTCAACATTAACATTGGCGGTAAAAGTGCAAGTAATGTAGCGCAAAAAAACCTGCCTTTTAACATCACTCAGTTTAGTTCCTTCGATAAAAAGAAGTACTACACGCCGGTGATTCTGGAAAAAGTTGTTACTAACATTTCCAAAAAAGGAAAAGAGACCTCCAAATTAATGCTTTTGGTAAATAACGGTTT
Organism: Geofilum sp. OHC36d9; assembly: GCF_052400685.1. Lineage (NCBI taxonomy): Bacteria > Pseudomonadati > Bacteroidota > Bacteroidia > Marinilabiliales > Marinilabiliaceae > Geofilum > Geofilum sp. OHC36d9. Next base: position 600,747 of record NZ_JBQTGJ010000001.1, on the reverse strand, counting down.
CGACCAAAAATACAAAGTCTATGTAGACTTAGGCGTCAAACAAGTTTCATTTGGACGTGAATTCAGTATTGGATCTCTGCTTTTTGGAGGCGGCGAAATGGGTGATTTTTACACCGCATTCAGAGTTGTGAAAAACGGCGAAAAACTAAGCCAATTAATTAAAAGCCCGGCAGGTATTCCATTCCTATTTGGCGCCTTTAGAAATAAAGAATTTGTCGATCTGTTCGGAGAAAACAAAGATTTCATGGACTGCTATCCAAAATCAATGAAAAGAAAATTCAAATATACACCGGAATTTTTCTGGGTGTATAATCAGAAGTAAAACCTAATTAACAATCGTAACAAACGGACTAAACTATTATGCAAAAGATTAAACTATTCAGTATTCTGGCATTCGCATTATTAATGAGTGCCTGTGGAAAAGATGACGACGACGGTATCCAAGTTGGCGAAGTGACCAATATCGAATACTCATATTCTTACGGTTCGCTTTCAGTAACATGGGATGCCTATGATGGCGCTTATTCATACAAGTTATTTATAAATGGGGAAGACACCCACAGGAGTTATGTCGGCGGCACAAGCGCAGTGCTTACAGACATCGAAGAGCAAGATGTAATTACAATCGAAGCCTACTCAGACGATGCAGAAACTGTAAAAATTGCAGAAGGAGAGATTACTTTCATTAAAGATAAAGTAGAAGCTCCGGCGGCTCCAACCAACCTAACAGCGACAGAAGTCACTGATTCAAGCGCAACCATCCAGTTCAATTACACCGGGACATGCGCCGGGATAAACATATATTCAGAAGCCAAAACGGACAACTCTACACCTATCGCCACAATTGAAGTCGTATCAGAAGGCGAAAACAACGTAGATTTTGACTCATTAACATCAGAAACAGAATACTCCTTCTATTTTTATGCTTTCAACACCGATGGCGAAGAAACAGCCTATTCAACCGACGAAGCCAAAATAACACTGACAACCTCAAAAAAGGAAGTGTTTATGGAAATAACTGATTATGGTTACGATGGACAATATGACGGTAGCTTAACACTAAGCGTTAAGGTCGTTGCATCCGACCTGTTTTCAGATGAAAGTGAATGGACTGACACCGGTGACCTGATTTTAGAATTATATAGTGCCACATCAGAGGATGGCGAATTTGTATTGGCCAATACGGATGACTATATTTACCCCAGTTGGACTTACAACAAAATCGTTCGTTTATATGCCTATAAAAATGATATGAATTATGTCGACGGACAAACCTATTATCTTAAAGCGGTCGCCAAAAATAAGGATGGCGAAACTTTGGCTGAAACCGTTGTTCAGGAAGTAAAATTTGAAGAGCCTGTATCAGAAGAAATCATTCCTGGTGCACCAACCAATGTAAAATTGGAGCTGGACGGTAATTGCGTAAAAATCACCTGGAACAGCGCCGAGAATGCGACTAAATACAAAGTGTATGTGGCCACATCATCCAACATGTCATACAAATCATTGGTTGAAACCACCACAAGTACCTCAGCCACCGATTGCGACAGAGGTAAAAATGTGAAAATGTATTACAAAGTTACTGCAATATCTTCAACCGGAAACGCAAAATCAAGTAGCGTCGTAAGCATCTGGCTGTAATTTAAAACAGCTAAGAGATACATTAAAATAATATTTCACAGGCAGGTTTTGAATTAACGTTCAAAACCTGCCTTTTTTTTCCTTTAAATAGAGTCTGTCTATAAAGTCCAACTTCTGCATTACGCTTGCTCTCAAAATGGTCATTTACAGGAATAAACTCCCATTTTCGAGCTTCGCAATCCTTGGATTTGAACTTTATAGCTCAAACTCCCGATTTTATGGACAGGCACTAAATAAATTATGATTGAAACAAAAGGCTACCATCAAACGACACCTGACCAGAACAAAAAAATAACTCAGAGGTTACCTCAAAAATCAAATAAGCATTAAAGACTATAAACTTTGGGGATATCACATATTTTTTGAATTTTTACAACCTCAACAAAACTGCTGACATGGAAAGAATTGCTGTTTTCCCGGGTTCATTTGACCCTTTTACAGTGGGACATGAAAACATTGTAAAACGAGGATTAAATCTGTTTGACCACATAATTATTGGCGTGGGTTACAATTCGGCCAAACACTATCTGTTTGATATAGAACAACGCAGAACCTTTATAAAAACGCTATTCGATGGAGATAGCCGTGTCTCGGTAGAAAAATTTTCCAATTTGACGGTCGATTTTGTCAAAGAAAAAAAAGCCCATGCCATATTAAGAGGATTAAGAACAGCGGCCGACTTTGAATATGAACGTGCCATTGCTCAGGTTAACAGACAAATGTCGGGTGTCGATTCGGTCTTTCTGCTGACAACACCTGAACACACACCCGTAAACTCCTCCATTGTGCGCGATATTTTAAAACACAACGGCGATGCCTCCATGTTTATCCCTGAAAAAATATACAATCTGATCTTAAAAAATAATAACTAAAACATGTAGCGTGCACATTCTTCAATCGAAGCAATATGACATAAAATAAACGCCTTCGAAGACCGTTCATCTGATAAGCCGATGAAACGGGCCATGTGAGAGAACTCTCACACAGGGGGATGATTAAACTAGGCGAGTTCCATATGACAACTGAAAAACAAATTATAAGAAGGAAGTTGCATTCAAACTATAACAAACCACACATTTTACGGATGAAAATTTTATTCGGATTGCTGGCAACATTTAGTTTCCTCACATGGGGACATGCCCAAACAACTGGCGACAGCGTTCGTATCAAAGGATTTCACAAGGACTATGCCGGCTATCATCTGGTTTTTAAAACCACAGAAAATTTATATCTGCAAACGCCCCGTGACCTCGCATCGATGTATGTTGACGAGTCGGGTCATTTTGATTTCACTCTACCCTTAAATAAAATCACATATGCCTATACCGATTTAGGTAGAACCAGGGCTTTTATATACCTGGAACCGGAAACCACCTATCAACTGCAATTGCCTCCATTTATCCAACGTCGCGAAAGCGAACGGTTAAATCCTTTCTTTCGGCCTGATGAGACAATTATGGGCATCATAAACAAAGATGCCAGAGCATTAAACCGTCAAATGGTAGAATTTAGTTATGATTTTGACTATCTGTTCAACAAAAATGCCATGCGTCTGGCTTTAAAAGGAGGCGACCAAATTGCTAAAACCATCGAAGACTCATTAACAAAAAAGTACACCTTTAAGCATCCTCTGTTCGAACAACACAAACAGCTATCATTTCTGAAACTACGGCTTTCAGCTCACCCCAGACAGGAACGACAACTCATAAACAAATATCTGAAAAATCAATCCGTCAATTATGAATTGCCGAAATACCGTGAAGCATTCACCCTACTATTCAAAAACTTTTTACCCGACGGCCTGGCCGATGACATAAAAGATTCGGTACGAAAAGAATTAAGCTATCGGCAACGTTTCGACTCTCTCACCAATATTGTTATTACCGACACCATTTTCGGCAACAATAAAGAGCTGGCAGATCTGATGCTTCTTTATGGGTTATATCAAGGTTTGGATGAAAACCGCATAGACGAAAACACCGTTCTTTTCTTGACAAAAAGCGCCATTCAATATGGTTCAACTGAAAAAGTCAGACAGCTGGCATCCCAGCAATATCAACAACTCACCAAATTACGTCCGGGGACAGAAGCGCCTGACTTCGTTCTCTATAATGAAAATGGCAAAAAACGTTCACTGGCCGATTACAAAGGCAAATTCATATATCTGAACTTCATGCATACCCAAAATTATGCCTGCCGTCGGGATTTGGAAACGCTGGCGCAATTGGAAAAAATATTTCGAAAAGACCTCGAAATAGTCACTGTTTTAGTAGATAATGATATTGATGATGCCCAAAATTACCTCGATGGCAAAAATTACAAATGGGATTTCCTCAATTTCGCTGCTCAACCGAAAATTCTTGATGATTACAATATTATGGCAACACCAGCCTACTATCTCATTTCACCCGAAGGGAATCTATCGCTATCACCTGCACCATCACCTGAAGAAAATTTCAGAAATAAATTTGTAGAAAAACAACTACAAAACAAGCAACAAAAAATGCGCAACCAAAAAGAAGATAATGGAAGGGTACACTTTTTCTTACGATAATCAAACCTCCAAATGCAAGCAAAAGCTATGGAAACAGTGATTTAAAAACCTTCACTCTTTCATAAAAAACAGAGAGGAAAGCATTTCATCTCCAAAATAAATGATCACTCTCCCTTTGCAAGCTGCTTCCCCTCCATTTTCAGGCAGTAGGTACTAAAACTGGCTAAGTATTATACATGATATCCGGGTCGTGTCATCTCCCAAACTGAAAAATGATGATACACATCCTCGTCAAACGGATAGTCCCAGCTGCCCAAACTGTGGTGTATTTTACCACCAAAACCGGTCTTAAAGCGATATAATCCATGCATAGGATGCTCCGGGTCGGGTCGTGGGGCGACCCCGAACATATCATACTCCAGACATTGATTTCGGCGAGCTGTGATAATAGCCGCCCATTGAAGGGCATAACTACCCATAAACTGACGTCCCTCACCAGCCGAAGCGCCATAAAGATAAGTGGCCCGACGACCCGTCATTACCAAAAACATCGCCGCCAAAGGCCTGTCATCAATTCTCGCAACTAATAATCTAACATCAGCTGGCGAACGACTATCATTAGCACGTGCCTTTAGCACGGCTCTAAAATAACTTAAATCGTGCAAAAACAAACCATTTCGGAGGGCAGTCTGCTTATACAAATCATACCAAACATCCAATTCCTCCACGCCGGTTTCCTGCACTTCTACGCCCTTACGATAAGCCAATCGAATATTATAACGTGTTTTTGGCTTCATTGATCGAAGCAAGTCCTCTTCTGACTTCCGCAGATCAAGAAAAATAGTATTAGAAGGTAATATATTGGAAGCCGTTTTCCGAAATCGCCAATTTTCGGTATTATAATTAAATCTCAATTCCTGAATTCTCCGTTCAGGTGGCCCTTTCCAAAAACCATTTTTATCAAAAAAATCATCCTCATCGCTCCAATATGATTTCCAAAACAAATCAAAACGAATCATCATGGTTGTTTCTGGTAAAAATCCGCGTAACGACTCAGCTAATTCTTCTAAAAACGGTCCCTGAGAACTAAAATCAGGTTCCAACTCAGGACCGTAAGGCACATAAGCTATAGAATGGTTTTTATCAACTTCCTGATTCACCACCAACAAGTCAGACACAACAGAGGCATTCATCCCCTTACTGCTAAACAAATCTGTTGGACGAACCCTGTAATCAAAGGCCATCGTTTCGACACCCAGATTGCGTTTCACCTCCGACCAAAAAGCCGTCTGTTGTATAATGGGCGTCTCATAGACATCCTGTAGTTTTTTTCGTTGAACATCGAAAAGCATGAGACAAAGATTGACTAAAACAAAAAAGCCACATTGACCGGCTATTTCGCTGAATCAATGTGGCACTAATAACAAAAAAAAGTTTAATTCTCCAACCAGCCTATTATGGTCTGCTTACCTCTAACTGCCTGATCCAATTTAACATCAATACGAGTCCCCACCGGCAAAAAAAGATCAACTCGCGAACCAAACTTGATAAACCCTAATTGACTGCCTTGAACAGAAGGCTTACCAACTTCGGCATAACAGACGATACGCCGTGCTAAAGCACCAGCAATCTGACGGACAACAATCTGTTTACCACCGACCATTTCGATACCCACTGTGGTACGTTCATTCTCGGTTGACGCCTTTGGCAGCCAGGCAGACAGAAACCTACCATTTTGATGTTTAAAATATTTAATAATACCATTCACCGGAAACCAATTAATATGAACATTAAATATGCTCATAAATATAGATACCTGAATGGCCTTACACTTCAGAAATTCCGTTTCTTCAACTTCCTCAATCACCACAATCTTGCCGTCGGCAGGTGCTATGATAGCGTTATCATGCAGATAACCTTCACGCCGCGGACTGCGGAAAAAATTAACAACTAAAAAATAAAAAATGGCTGAAGCCGGTAAAGACCAGCACAAATAAACCATTGGCGATGCCACAAAGAAAGCCGGAATAGCATTTAAAACAGCTAATACTAAAAGGATTACTCCCAGGATTTTTAATCCCTCTTTATGAATTGTCATGCAGGTTAAAAAATTAAATCTATATAAAATTAAGCTAAAAATTGCAATAAAATCAAGTAACTCACCATGAGCGGTGCAGCAAAAATAACAGCATCAAACCTATCGAGTACCCCTCCGTGCCCGGGCAGGATAGACCCGGAATCTTTAACATGAACACTTCTTTTTAACATAGACTCAACCAAATCACCCAACGAACCCATCACAGCAACAATCAAAGCGGTTACCAACCAGGTTACAACTATTAAATCCTTAAAAAATAAGGATATAATTGAAGCTGCTATCAGGGTAACAACAAGCCCACCGAAAAAACCTTCCCAGGTTTTTTTAGGCGAAATTCGCGGAAACAGTTTATGTCTACCCATAGTCACCCCCACTAAGTATGCGCCTGAGTCATTCGCCCAAATCAGGACAAAAAATCCCATAAGCAGACTAAAATCATAATAGCTCTGGGCATGAAAAGCCAGGTAGTGCAAAAAAGAAAACGGCAAAGCAATATAAAAAGGGATCAATAATGTAACAGCTATATTGAGCAACGGCGTTTCCGACTTACGGTATAACTCTGTAATAAACACCCCGATAAGCAAAGGAACGATAAACATAAGCCATAACGGAGATATATTACCTCGCAAAACAAAAAAAACAGTCAGATACCAATAACTTCCAATGAAAAGTGCCCAACCTACCTGTGCACTAATCGGTTTACGGACTTTTAAGAGCTCAACAAATTCCAACATTCCGAGGATAACGACCGTAAGAAAAATAAGTAGGTAGGAATACTCATTCCACCACAACCCTCCGATTACAGCAATCACAAAAATGATACCTGTCAAAACCCGTTGCCAAAAATTACTCATTCAATTCAAATTGAAAATAATCACAGACCTACCTTGCCTAAAGTCAGGTTATAGCCATAAACAACAAACAATAACATTTGTCGGAAGTCAAAAATACTATCTTAAGCCAGTACAAAAATAACACAAAGATTGAGTTTATAAAATTTAAGTTTCACCAACTATCAAAACATTAAATCCAGACCTATGTCATTTGCACTAAAAAAACAAAATGTCCGAATACTCAGGAGTATCCGGACAAAGATTATTTAACAGTAAGCACAACCTGTAAAAACAGGCTACAATTTACTCAGAACATTACACTTTCGCATCATTCGCATCAACCTTTACATCATCAGCAGCCGGTTGGTCAGAGCCATTGGAAACAGCCTTATGGCCATTACTATCCTCTTCAATTACATGTTCAGAAAGTGCTCGTTTTCCAAAGATATGCTCTAAATCTTCACTAAAAATAACTTCCCGCTCCAGGAGTAATTCTGCCAGCTGTTTGTGCTTATCACTATTCTCTTCAAGGATTTTTTTAGCACGAACGTATTGCTCTTCAATAATACGTGAAGCTTCCTGGTCAATCAAAAGCGCCGTCTGCTCACTATAAGGCTTTTGAAAGGTATATTCATTCTGCCCGGTAGAATCAAAATAACTAAGATTCCCAATTTTAGGACTCATCCCGAAGTAGGCCACCATAGCATAAGCCTGACGTGTCACCTTCTCCAAATCGTTAAGAGCGCCGGTTGAAATACGACCAAAAATCAGATCCTCAGCGGCACGTCCGCCCAAAGTAGCACACATCTCATCCAGCATTTGCTCATAAGTATTAAGAGACCGTTCTTCAGGTAAATACCACGCAGCCCCCAAAGCTTTACCACGAGGTACGATGGTCACTTTCACCAACGGGTGGGCATATTCGAGCAACCAACTGATGGCAGCATGTCCGGCTTCATGAAATGCAACGGCACGCTTTTCGCCCTTGGATATAATTTTATTCTTCTTTTCGAGTCCGCCAACAATACGATCCACGGCATCCAGAAAGTCCTCCTTCTCCACCATTTTTTTATTCTTACGTGCGGCAATCAAAGCCGCTTCATTGCAAACATTGGCAATGTCGGCTCCAGAAAAACCAGGTGTCTGGCGGGATAAAAATTCAGACTTCACATCATCAGACAAACGCAACGGACGCAAGTGAACCTCAAAAATCTCTCTTCGTTCATTCAAATCGGGTAAATCAACCGCAATCTGCCGGTCAAAGCGTCCCGCACGCATCAATGCACGGTCAAGAACATCCGCACGGTTGGTAGCGGCCAAAATAATAACCCCACTATTGGTTGCAAACCCATCCATTTCAGTAAGCAACTGATTCAACGTATTTTCACGTTCGTCGTTGCCACTAAAGTTGGCATTTTTACCACGTGCCCGGCCAATGGCATCAATTTCATCAATAAAAATAATACACGGGGCCTTTTCTTTTGCTTTTTTAAATAAGTCACGTACCCGGGAAGCACCCACACCCACAAACATTTCAACAAAATCGGACCCCGACATACTAAAGAAAGGGACATTGGCCTCACCTGCCACCGCTTTCGCCAGCAACGTTTTTCCGGTACCGGGAGAACCGATCAGCAAGGCACCTTTAGGAATTTTACCACCCAATTCAGTAAATTTCTCAGGCTTTCGCAAAAACTCAACAATCTCTTCCAACTCCTGTTTGGCTTCTGCCAGCCCGGCTACATCGTTAAAAGTCACCTTAACCGTAGCATCCTTATCGAACATACGGGCTTTGGATTTCCCCACACTGAAAATATTACCAGGGCCACCTGCTGCGCCCTGTCCGCCCATCCGCCGAAAAATAAAAATCCAAACACCCAGGATGAGTAAAATAGGCCACATCATCATAAAAAAGTCCCGAAACATATTGGTTCGTTCCTCATACTCAATAGGCACTTTTACATTGTACTTATCTTCGGCTTCTTTACGGGCTTCCTCGAATTTATCGATGGTTGGAATCTTCACCAGCAATTGCGGTCCGGTACTAGGAATTGATTGTTCGTCTTTAAAAATATTGGAATATTTCTCCAGAGTTCCATCTTTAAACGTTATTTCAGCCACTCCTTGATTGGTGACAACAACGACGCTTTTCATATCACCTTTGGGGAGCACCTCCTGTTCAAACACGCTCCAGGGTATCTCTTTAGGACTCTGCCCCACATTAAAAATACTAACCCCTATCAGTGCCAATAAGATAATTCCATAAATCCAATAAGCATTGAACTGAGGCATACGTGGGGAGGATTGCTTGTTATCGCCTCCTTCCAAATTATTTTTCTTTTCTTCAGCCATTATAATTGTTGCTAATAATACAAATTAAAACAAATTAGGGATATCTTCGCGGCCGCCATCGGCCCATAAAGCTTCGAGATTATAAAACGCTCTTTCCTCTCGCTGAAATACATGAACTACAACATCCATATAATCCAACAACACCCATTGCGCATTATCACGTCCTTCTATGTGGAATGGTTTTTCGCCGATATGCTCACGCACATAATCGTCCACCGATTCGGCAATAGCAGACACATGCACATTGCTGTCGCCATCACAAATCACAAAATAACTAGTGATTGTATTTTCAATGGAAGTTAAATCTAGTATTGAAATATTGACCCCTTTTTTTTCCTGAATTCCTTCAACAACAGCTTTTACCAGCTGCTGACTTGTCATCTCTTCCTGTCGTTCTGTCATTACAATTATAATATTAACATTTTCTATCCACAGATGTTCAGTCTGCAAGCATTAAAGGCAGAATTTAATATCCGGCGCTTCTAAACAACCGCATCCCCGTCTATTCATAAGATTAAAGAGACAAGAAGAAGCTTATATTTGTTCAAAGATAATACTTTCGAGCCATTAAATTATCTAATTTCACCCTTGAAAAATCCCAACAGGATTTATCTTTGCACAAACAATGCCAAAATTAAAATGAATCAGAAACAGCCTGTCATCTATCGTTTCGAATCGGTTGGATCCACCAACCAAAAACTTTATGAAATAAATAAAGCCAAACATGTAGCCGATTTTTCGGTAGTGGTAAGCCATGAGCAAACGGCTGGCAGGGGCCAAATGGGCAACAGCTGGGAAAGCCAGCCGGGTAAAAATCTCACATTCTCGATCATTATACGTCCCGACTTCCTCCCTGTTCACCATCAGTTCCGAATCACACAGGTAGTTACACTGGCTATGATAAATGTTCTAAATACATACACCCAAGGCATTTCCATAAAATGGCCCAACGACATTTATTACCACGACGAAAAAATAGCTGGGATTTTAATAGAAAACAGTCTGAAAGGCAACCAAATTGAAGATTCAATCATCGGCATTGGCCTAAACGTCAATCAAACGGTTTTCATCTCCGACCCACCTAATCCAATCTCACTCAAACAAATTACCGGTAAAACCTATGACACCGATCGACTCCTAAATCAATTCATCAGTGAATTTGTTCATACCTATTATGAATGGTTAGCCAGTGCCGACGACCACCTCCTACATCAACGGTACATGAATCATCTTTACAGAAAAGACGGACAACACCGTTTCATTGATGACAGCGGAATTTTCTCCGCCAGCATAAAAAAAATACAACCCACCGGACATCTGGTATTAGAAACAGCATCCGGAGAATTACGAAATTACGCTTTTAAAGAAGTCAGTTTCGATCTTCATTGATAATGATAGCCGGCAATAGCTTCGGTTAACACCTCCAAAAACTTATTAATGGGTGAAGAAACCATCATCTTCATCATAGGATTTAAATCGGCCTTAACAGTCACTTTAACACGACTGTCAGCCTTGGCCTTTTCCTTCAGCTGAATCCAAAGAAAAAAATTAAAAGGCGTTTTACCATCGGCGCTATACTTGATGGTTTCACCAGGCTCCTTATCAACAATCCGCAAACCAAGCTCACCAACACCATTCACCTTAAACCGACAGGACGCACCATCACTTTCCCAGTCGGTTACCTTATCAGCCGGCAACAAATGTTCAAAATTTGAAAAATCAGACAAAAAATTATAAACCACCATCGCATCGTAAGGGATGGCTTTTACAGGGCCTTCAAACTGCGTCATTCTTAAACTATTTTTTCCATTCAGACGGATTATGCCGCCACTGTTCCAGTGTTTCAACCTGCTCAGAAGTCACATAGCCTGTATCGACGGCCACTTTTAGCAAAGTCTGATAATTACTCAAAGTTGTAAGTGTTACCCCTTCAGCGGCAAACTGATCGGCCGCAATTTGAAAGCCATACGAGAAAATCGCCAACATACCGCTCACCACACAACCGGATTTACGAATGGCCTGCACCGCTTTCAAGCTACTGCCACCGGTAGAAATCAAGTCTTCGATAACCACAACCTTTTGACCCGTTTTCAGTTCGCCCTCAATCAAATTTTCAAGGCCATGACCTTTAGGTGCCGACCGCACATATACAAAAGGCTTTCCCAAAGCCTCTGCGACCAACGCACCCTGTGCTATAGCACCGGTTGCTACACCGGCCACCACGTCGACATCAGCGTAACTGGTCCGGATAAGGTCGGCAAAACGATCACGAATATAAGTACGCACCTCCGGATAAGATAATGTTTTCCGATTATCACAATAAATAGGCGAAAGCCAACCGGAAGCCCAGGTAAAAGGATTTGCCGGTTGTAATTTTATTGCTTTAATTTGTAACAATTGATGAGCAATAGTTTCTTCAATATTCTTCATCTGTAATAATTTTGTTTTGAGGGTTTAAATTCACCTGAGTTACCAATACAGGACTAATTATGTCTCAGCTTACGAGTTTTCCCTCCTTTTTTTATGTACGCAAATGTATAAAATCTTTTTCAAGGACCGGGTCATTCATTTAACCGACCAGATAAACAACGATCTGGCAAACGACTTCAACAGCATACTCAAATATTCAAATCAGGGTGAATTACGCCACTTTATCAACGACTTTGAGCAAGACACCACCCAAACTTCGGCATATATTTACTGGCATAACAAATTTGAACTATTACAAAATTTCAAAGCCTGTTTCACCAATCTTCCGGCCGCCGGCGGATTGGTATGGAATACTAAACTAAACCGATTTATAGGCATGAATCGACTCAATCATTTTGACTTACCCAAAGGAAAAACTGAAAAAGATGAATCCTTTGAAGAAACCGCCATCCGCGAGGTCAGAGAAGAGTGCAACATTCACGAAATTCGCATCATTAAAAAGCTTACTTCAACCTACCACACCTACCGGCTTAACGATCGCCACATCTTCAAGGAAACCAAATGGTTTGAAATGATTTACGACGGCAGTCTTTTACCAACGCCGCAAACCGAAGAAAATATTGAATCAGTTTTTTGGGTGAACCCGGCCGAAATAAAAAACTTCACATCAACCACCTATGGATCTATCATCGAAGTATTAAAAAAATCGGAACGAATAGCTCCATTCCTTTAGATTAACTAAAGCCTGCGTTATTCTTGTCCTCAAAATAATCTGTAATCATAAAAAACTCCCATTTTGGGGACTTCGCAAGCCGCAAATTTGAACATTTCTTATTTAGCACCTGCGTTTTCGATGCCAAATAAAAAACAGCTGATTACTTACGAATCATCTCGACCCGAATAATCCGAATATCGTCAACAGGACGGTCGTCGGCATCTGTTTGAGCCATCGAAATCCTGTCAACAACAGACATTCCCGACACCACCTCTCCAAAAACGGTATAGTCGTTATCAAGATAAGGAGCACCACCCACCGTCGTATAGACACGACGTTGTTCAGCGGTATACGTTATACCCTTTTCCTGTTCCAGATCATCCAGTTCGTCATCGGTAAAAGGACGTCCCGACACAATATAAAACTGAGATCCATCAGATGTATTACGCGGGTTACGCGCATCAGGGAGCTTAGAAGCCGCCACAGCACCACGTTTATGAAAGATACCCGGCACCACCTTCATGGGCAACGTGTACCCGGGGCCTTGCCATCCCACAATATCTTCAGGTAAAGCATAACGGCTATCAGCAGCCCCTGTCTGAATCAAAAAACCTCTAAGTACACGATGAACTAAAAGACTATCATAAAACTGGTCGGCCACAAGCTTTATAAAATTGTCGCGATACAAAGGCGTATCATCGTACAAACGAATAACAATAGCACCCTGGTCGGTAACGATACGAAAACCCTGTATGGTTTTATAAGACGGATAAACTTTATTTGTCTTTCCACTAAGATCAATAACCGGTTTGGGTTGTTTTAACTGGTGCGCCAAAAGAGTATCGATCCAACACGCATCAATTACTCTAAACGAACTCCCGTCGTCGTTCAAAACCATACCGGCCAATGCATGCTGTAAAAAGAAAGCAGGCTTACCAGACTCTAAAGAAGCCTCCACAGCATAGTAACTCACAGAATCTGATTGTACCAATGAATCAATTTTCGTTTTATTTACCATAAGCTGCCGCGATTTACGAAACAGCGTGTACAAAGTATCTGATGGAACATCACTAAACCGGTAACGTTTAATAAAATTATTATTTTTTCGCTGCACCTTCAATGCGACCAAATTACGATTCAAATCATAAGCAGTATACCCTTTAACGGGAAACATCTGGCTGGTACCTGTGGGTGAAATTTTAACACGGTAAGCGCCCTTAACAAGACTCAAAGGAGCAACGACAACATCAGGCGCCACGTAAAACCCGTACCCATTTTTCAGTCGACGGGTATAATGATCGGCAGTATAAACATCGACCATTGCGGTCACATTACTTTTATAAGAGCCATAAATCGCAGGCTTCGAAATGTCTTTTTTTTCAGACGGTGCACCACAACCAAATACAAACAGCATTAAAAATAAACAACAAGACAACTTTATCAGACCCATCATTAAAATCTTATTAATCACATTCTTCAATAAAAATTTTCACATCGGTCAAGGGCCTGTCATTTTTATCGGTGGACAGCCGGCCAATCTTATCAATAACATCAAGACCATCAACCACTTCTCCAAAAACCGTATAATCGCCATCTAACTCAGGCAAACCACCCACAGTTGAATAGGCTTCGCGTTGTTCAGGCGTAAAAATCAAACGATCGGCCAAATTAAAATCAAAATCCACCTGCGACCTTATCTCACGCAACAATTTGTTATAATCAGCGGGGCTTTCTTTCTTTAACCGGTTTAGTTCTTCCTTTTTTGGATAATAATACTTCTCCAGTAATTTCTTTTTGATGGGATTATTCACCTTTTTCTCCATAATATCCATCTCCTCATTGGTATAAACCCGACCGTAAACAATATAGAACTGAGAGATATCAGACATCCGAAAATGATTAACATCTTCGGGCTGACGAGGTGCGCAAATAGCGCCTTTCTTATGAAAACGACTCTTTACAAACTCAGAGGATATAATATCAGAGGAACTCCCATAACCGATGTGCTTTCCGGGTGGTGCATTGCGCGAATCAGAGCTTCCCCCCTGAATCACAAAATCCTTTATAACGCGATAAAAAAGAGTCCCATCATAATGACCGTTGTTCACCAATTTCAGGAAACGGTCACGATGCCCTGGCGTTTCATTATATAGCTTAACCCGCATATTACCCATATTGGTTTTAATCAACACATAATACACGGGTTTCTGAGCATTGAGAAAAGTGAGCTCCCCAAACAAAAAAACAAATACAAATACCAATCTAAAAAGGCGCATAATAACCAAACTTTTCTATTCTTCGATAACACTCATCATAATAGGCACGTTTTGCAAAGGCCTATCCATAGAATTCGTCTTTAAAGCCGCAATTTTGTCAATAACGTCCAAACCTTCAATCACCTCACCAAAAACCGTATAATCGTCATCAAGCTGTGGCGTTCCGCCTATGGTAGTGTAGGCCTGCCGTTGTTCAGTCGTAAATTTAAAGGGTGCCAAAGCTTCTATTTCAGGAGCAGCAACCACCCTGATACTATCTATTAACTCACGAATTCCTTTCTTATCGCCCTGACGCTGCATAACAGCAAGCCGATGCCGAAAAGGCATGACATAAGCCATCATTGCCTTTTGTTGCTGCTGCTGCATTTTCATCTGTTCAATCTGTCCCAGCTGCGTCGTATCCAGCACTTCGCCCTGAACAATATAAAACTGGGAACCAGAAGACCTCCTTTCGGGGTTAACCTGATCCGCCTGACGGGCAGCTGCCAAAGCGCCTTTCTTATGGTAATATTTTGGAAATACAATTTCAGCCTCGATATTATACCCTGGACCTCCCTCTCCCAACCGACGATGAGAGGGGGCATCAACAGACTCCGGATCACCACCCTGTATCATAAAATCACTAATAACCCGATGAAACAATGTTCCATTATAAAAACCATCTTCCACTAATTTCAGAAAATTATCACGATGTTTCGGCGTTTCATCATACAATTTCACCTTCATATTACCATAGGGGGTTTCAATAAGCACCAATGGTTGTTTTTCCTGAGCACATCCCCAAAAATAAAAGAGGGCCAAAACCGGCAAAATAAAAAATACTTTTTTCATATGATTGTAATTTGTTTTTCAGTTGTCATATGGAACTCGCCAGGATAATCATACTTCTGTGTGTGAAACAATTCCTCATGGCTCGTTTCATATGATTATATTTTGTTTTTCAAGGTCATATGGAAGTCGCCGGGATAATCATACTTCTGTGTGTGAATCAATTCCTCATGGCTCGTTACATCTGTTTAAAATTTGCGCTCTTTAGTCGCATGGAACGCGCCGATAGAACCATCCGCTTTTTTAAGAAACCTTACTCATGTCTCGTTTCACAATTACGAATATTCGCAAAGTTATAATTCGAACCGTAAAACACAATTGACTATTGACTCCACACTTCATCAAAATAATCTATCATGGCTTCTTTTAACAAGCGCTGCTGAAGCGACGGACTGATACTTCTCATTTTTTTTACTTCCGAAAAGACCGGCCAGTTAGCGTCGTCATGTCCATCTTCTCGAAGATAACCCAAACGAGTATACAATCGGCATTTAGCCAGATTAACCAAATCCCATTTCTCGTCGCGGGTGTATTCCGCAAACCCGGAACCACGTTCCTGCACCCCGATTATGAACAGCATAAACTCAAAATCGGCTGTCACTTTAAAATGCTTGCTCACCTTCAGCATCAAGTCATTCCATGCATCTTCGCTATATGCCATAATTCAATTCCTTCAAAATTAACAATAAAAAAAAGAGGTTGTACCCCCTTCTTAACAAATACCCGTCTGAATTGTTAAATTAACTCTTCAAAACTTCCTTAAAAGCAGCCAAAAAGGCATCGTCAGTGCTCTGCGGATGTTCTTCCACTTCGGTATCGGCCACTCGTTCGGTCAACTCATCACTCCAATACTTCAACTGCCAGTCCCCCTTTTCAAATTCCAATGACGTCATGTGATCCACCCAATCGCCTGAATTAAGATAAGTGACCACTCCACCAGAATTCATAATACGTTTTTTTACCGGACGATGAATATGACCACACACCACGTAATGATATCCTTTACGAATAGCCAGCGAAGCCACCATTAATTCAAACTGCGATACACTATCTTTGGCACCACCTTTAATTTTATCCTTAATTTTACCAGCCAAAGAAATTTTATCGCGCCCCAAAAATTGCAACAATCTATTCACGAAACGGTTAATACCAGTAAGTATTCCATAACCCAACGCACCCATCTTAGCCAGCCATTTGGAATGATGCATAACCACATCGAAAACATCGCCGTGAAAAATCCAGGTAGAAATTCCATCAAATTGCAATAACAATTTGTTTTCCACCTTCAGCAAGCCAAAATCCATACCCACAAAACGACGCATAACTTCATCATGATTCCCCGGAATATAAATAAGTTTAACCCCGTTTTCGGCCATTTTAAGCAAATATCGAACGACCCTCATGTGCTCAGGCGGGAAATACTTAATTGAAAAACGCCATCCGTCAAAAACATCGCCGTTCAAAATAAGCCATTCAGGCTGAATACTTTTCAAATACTGATATACCTGAGTAGCCTTACTTCCATATATTCCCAAATGAATATCAGATATTATCACTGCTTTTACAGGACGCTTCTTCATAAGCTTTACTGTTACACTAAAAACAAATATAAAATAAAAGCAACATCATTCCTAACAAAGACTCAGCCACCAAATAGGGAAGGTTATAAAACAACAATTTAATATTAAACCAAATCGGTGTTCATTCGTTGTAGTTTCCGTATTAACTTTATGTTACCATTCATCCGCAAACTATTTGATTATAAAGATTAGACGCAAAACCCACCTCAAAAAGGAACATTAACACTTCAACATTTAGAATCTAAATGCACTCTACCAAAAAGGCGCAAAGAGCATAACACTCTTTGCGCCTTCCAGTCTATTGTTTTCCAACCGTTATAAAGTCACGCCGTTTTTAAAAATAGCGATTTCTTTAAATCCACTTTTTTCGTGACAAAGCTTATGGCCGTTGGCCACATCTATCACAAAAAGGATAAATGTTTCAAGCAATTCATCCATTGTTTTGCCTTCGAGAAGCTCGCCGGCATTAAAGTCAATCCAATTGCGTTTTCTATGATACAAATCAGAATTGGTAGAAATTTTCATTGTCGGCACAAAACTACCAAACGGGGTGCCACGCCCGGTTGTAAATAAAACCATTTGACAACCACTAAATCCCAATGCCGAAGCAGCAACCAGGTCGTTGCCCGGAGCGGACAACAGATTTAGCCCTTTCTTCTTCAATGGCTCAGCATAATTCAAGACATCCACAACTGTCGCACTTCCACCTTTCTGAGTGCATCCCAACGACTTATCTTCAAGCGTTGTTATACCACCGGCTTTATTGCCCGGCGAAGGATTCTCATATACCGGCAGGTTATGACGTTGATAATAGGCTTTAAAATCGTTGATTAACGATACCGTTTTATCAAATACTTCATGATTTTCGGCACGCGCCATCAGTATTGTTTCGGCACCAAACATCTCGGGAACCTCGGTAAGAATCGTTGTTCCGCCTTGTGCCACCAAAAAATCGGAGAATGCCCCAACCAACGGATTAGCTGTAATCCCGGAAAAGCCATCAGAACCACCACATTTAAGACCAACGTTTAGCTCTGACAAAGGCACGGACTCACGTCTATCCTGACGCATAATGGCATAAACCTCTTTTAAAGCCTGCACGCCCACCTCAATCTCATCTTCCACCTCCTGAGCTACAAGGTAACGAACCCGTTCACCATCGTACTCTCCAATATATTGTTTCAACTGCGAAATCTGGTTATTCTCACATCCAAGTCCCATCACCAAAACACCACCAGCATTGGGATGATTTATGACATCGGCCAACGCTTTCTGCGTATTAACGTGATCGTCGCCCAATTGTGAACAGCCATAATTATGCTTAAAAACTTCCACCCCATCAATATCATCAGGATGCACTTCCTGCACAAAACGATTAATAATCTGCTGTGCCTGGCCATTTACACAACCAACAGTAGGCACTATCCACAATTCATTCCGAATGCCGACTTTACCGTTGGATCTCTTATATCCGTTAAAAGTGAGATTACGAATTTCACTATTTAAACGAGTTAACTTTTGATTAAAAGAATAGGTTAACTCGCCCGACAAATTTGTTTTAACATTATGCGTATGCAAATGACTACCGGCCTTGACTGTTAAGATAGCATGACCAATAGGAGCACCGTATTTTACCACATCCTGGCCCTCCTGAATATCCACCAAAGCCACCTTATGACCAACCGGCACCGCCTCAATAAGCGGCACCCTGTAATCACCAACTTCTACCATCTCGCCAGCCTGCGCAGACTCGATACAGACAGCCACATTATCAGACGGGTGAATTAAAAAAAACGTTGCCATAAAATTTGTTTAATCAGTCATTATTAGGAATTCTGCATCAATGCATTATTTTTACTCAAAACAGCTTTAACAGCCTTTTTCATCCCCACCTGCTCAATTAAAAACAGATAATGACTCACAGAGATGGTGAGATTTGGCACATTATTAAGATCCTGTTTCCAAACCTTCTCCAACTTCAACACCTTTTCAACCAGCTCATATATTGAGATAGGACGACCATCACAAGCATTCCAGGCCTCCTTGTAAAAATCCAAAATCCATTGATCATCCTGCACCTGATAAGCTTTTCCTCCAAACTCTCCTTTAAAATAGGCAATCATCGCAGCCAATGAAAAAACCAGTTTTTGCGGCAACTTATTATTTGATTTGTAATAATTCAGCAAGGTAGGCAGATTACGAGTCTCCCATTTCGACATAGCATTAAGAGCAATGCTTTGCCACAGGTGACGAATATATGGATTCCGGAAACGTTCAAGAATCTTTTTGGCAAACGATTTCAACTCGCTCTCCGTGCCGTCCAGCACCGGTAACACCTCATCGTATACCAAATCACGCATAAAATCGCCCACTTCTAAATTTTCGTAAGCCTCACGAACCGTATCAATACCGCTCAAAAAAGAAACAGCATAGCTACCGGTATGACATCCGTTTAACACCTGTACTTTTTGTTCACGGTATTTGGTCATATCCTTCACAAACTTAACGTCCAAGCCAGCCTTTTCGGCAGGGAATTCGTCCCTTACCCATTCCGGTGCTTCAATAACCCAAAAATGAAAATATTCACCTACAACTACCAGATTATCCTCAAAGCCTATTTCTGCCTGAATCTCTTTAATATCATCTTTTGGAAAGCCGGGAACAATGCGATCGACCAACGTACTGCAGAAACAACAGGCATTCTCCAACCAATCATTAAAACCGTCACCCAACTGCCAATTTTCGGCATGCTGTTTCACAAATTTCTTTAACATGTCTCCATTGTGATCGATCAATTCGCAGGTAAAGAAAATTAAACCTTTTGACGGATCGCCCTTAAAAGTTTTAAATCGCTCATACAAAAGAGCAGTAACCTTGCCGGGAAATGAATTTTGTGGTTTCATATCCAAACGGTCTGTTCCATCCCAGCTAATACCGGCCTCAGTGGTATTTGAAATCACAAAACGCAACTCCGGATTTAAAATACTCTCACGATACGTCTCGAACTCACTATATGGATTGATCGATTTATTTATGGCATCAATCAAAGTATATTCCTTTATCGGTTGACCATCTTTAATACCCTTCAAATAAACATGATAAAGATTATCTTGTGCATTAAGCATATCAACCATTCCTTTTGCCAATGGCTGCACCACGTCAACACCGCTGTTAAAATCAATCTTTTTGTTCATCACATTTACCATCCAATCGGCAAATGCCCTTAAAAAATTTCCTTCTCCAAACTGCAAAATTCTTGTAGGATAAGATTTTGCTTCCTTTGCTGTCTGACGATTCAGTTGCATATTTTAAAATTTAATTGTTTTCAGATTTAATAGATAGCGCTTGCCAGAAAAGGCCAACTTCTACGTTACACTTATCCTCAAAATGGTCATATACGTAAGTAAAATCATATTTTTCGGACTTTGCGAGTCTTGAATTTGAAAATTTCTTATCAAGCACTTAAGATTTTTGCTAACACTAAAATAAGCGCGGCAAAGTTATATACGAGAAACTCAAGAACGAAAACTTTAATGGCTTCATTTTAACATTTAAATTTAATTAACATTTAAACATAAAATAAACACCTGAATATCAACATATTTCTAAAAAAATAAAAAACCGTTTTCGCACACGAAACATGTCTTTTGCCAGTAATAAATGTTTTAATTAAAGAATTAACTAAAATACAAAACACACAATAACAAACATATTATCAGAACGATAACGACACAGCAAACATTTATTTACACACATTTCGTTAACGCACCCGAAATAAAAAAAACAGATAAAAAACGCTTAAACGTCATCATTGGGAAAGAAGACATTTAAGCGTATTCAAGGAATATCATTCAACTTAAAAGATGCTCTTATTATATTGACAAAACATCAATCAGACGTAACAAATCAGGATTTAATGATTTTTTATTTTTAAGAGCCTTATTAAAAGGAACGAAAACAATTTCACGGTTAACCATTCCGATCATAATACTTTTCTGGTCGTCAAGGAGTGCTTCCACAGCGGCAACGCCCATCTGGCTTGCCGACACACGGTCATAAGCCGAAGGTGAACCACCACGTTGGATATGTCCTAAAATAGTCACCCTAACATCGTAATTTGGATGCTCCTGAGCTACTTTCTCAGCAATTTTTATGGCACCACCACCAATTTTTTCGCCTTCGGCAACAAGTACAATGCTTGAAGATTTTTCTTTCTTAAACCCATTTCGCAAAAAGGTGTCCAAATGTTGATAATCGGTATCAATTTCTGGCACCAAAACGGCCTCGGCACCAGAAGCAATACCGCCACGCAGAGCCAGAAAACCAGCATCGCGTCCCATTACCTCGATAAAAAACAGACGACTATGAGCACTGGCAGTATCGCGTATTTTATCGACTGCATCAATCACGGTATTCAAAGCGGTATCGTAACCAATGGTATAATCGGTTCCATACAAATCATTATCAATGGTACCCGGAATACCTACGACCGGGAAATTAAACTCCAGTCCAAAAATACGTGCACCCGCAAATGTTCCATCGCCACCGATAACCACCAAAGCATCCACTTCATTTTGCACCAGGTTATCGTGCGCCAACTTCCGACCTTCAGGCGTACGAAACTCCTTACTGCGTGCCGACTTCAAAATAGTTCCGCCTTGCTGAATAATGTTACTCACCGACTTTGAAGTCATCTCAAATAAATCATTTTTAATCAACCCGTCGTAGCCACGGTAAACGCCCATCACCTGCAAATCATTATAGATGGCGCCTCTAACCACAGCTCTTATCGCAGCGTTCATTCCAGGTGCATCACCACCTGATGTAAGCACTGCAATTTTTTTAATTCCAGTCATATATATTATATTTAGTTTCTCTCTCTGCAACTGATCCACACTTCCGAAAAACGTTCAGCCACCTGCTCCAT
Source organism: Geofilum sp. OHC36d9 (assembly GCF_052400685.1). NCBI lineage: Bacteria > Pseudomonadati > Bacteroidota > Bacteroidia > Marinilabiliales > Marinilabiliaceae > Geofilum > Geofilum sp. OHC36d9. The sequence goes on along the minus strand of NZ_JBQTGJ010000001.1, from coordinate 578,573 downwards.
TAACCACTGCGGCGTGGAAGTAGCTCCGCATATTCCAACAGACAATGTCTTTGTATCCAACCATCCGGGCTGGACATCATTCATTGACGAAACATAATAAGTACGATTATTAACATTTCGGCAAACTTCAAAAAGCACCTTTCCATTGCTGCTCTTTGCGCCTCCCACAAAAAGCACCAAATCAAATTTACTTGCAAACAGTGATAAATGGGGCACCCTGTTTCCAACCTGAGCACAAATAGTACGATGTACCTTTAAATCTTCGGCATGATTAAGAAACAGACGAATCGAATTTTCAAGTGCCTGTAAACCCTCATAACTTTTTGTGGTTTGCGAAAAAAGAATTGTTTTCTTATCGGGATCAAGTAATGTCACGTCGTCAGGTGACTCTAAAACCATAGCTTCTCCCTCTGTTTGTCCAACCAATCCAATTACTTCAGCATGACCTCTCTTTCCATAAATAGCAATCTGACCACCTTCCTTTTTAGCCGTCAGCCAAGCCTGCCTAACCCGTTCCTGTAACTTAAGCACAACAGGGCAGGTTGCATCAACGACTTCAACGTTCATTGCTTTCATTTCCGCATACGAAGCAGGCGGCTCACCGTGAGCTCTAAAAAGAACTGTTTTACCTTTAAGGTCGGCATCACTCCCATGCACAACGGTTTCCATACCACTTTGACGCAGACGTTGAATTTCCTGATCGTTATGAACAATATCACCCATGCTTACCAATTTAGCACCTTCTTGCAAATGGGTCTCAGCTATTTTGACCGCCCTCGAAACACCGAAACAAAATCCTGATTTACTATCAATCTCCAAAACCAGTCCTAACTTCAATGCCTCTTCCAGAAAACTGTTCATACCTATCAATGTGTTAAAGCCACCCCAGCTCTTTCAATTTTTCAACTACCAAAAAAAGCTGCTGCGACCTGTCGAGATGACCATTATCCAACAACCATGCATCAGGTGCCTGAATAAGAGGACTCTCAGCCCGGGTGCTATCGATAAAATCGCGTTGTTTAACGTTTTCAAGAACCGAATTAAAATCGACCTGTTCACCTTTCTCAATCATTTCGTCATAACGACGTTTGGCACGAATTTCAGGCGCCGCTGTCATAAATATCTTAAGGTCAGCATTCGGAAAAACCACAGTTCCAATATCACGGCCATCCATAACCAAACCACCTTCGCGCCCCATTGCCTGCTGCAATTGAACCAAACGGCGTCGAACAAATCCAAAAGTACTTACAACACTAACACGACTACTAATCTCCAGAGTACGAATTTCCTTTTCAACATTCGCCCCATTAAGAAAAGTCTCCACAATGCCTGTAACCGGATTTTTTTTAAACAGGACCTCCACTTCTTCCATTTTTGACTGCAGCGTATCGGCATCAACCGTTTGCCCTTTTATCAAACCTTTGCGCAATGCAAATAAAGTAACAGCACGGTACATGGCGCCAGTATCAACATAACGTAAATCAAACCGTTGTGCTATATCTTTGGCAACCGTACTTTTTCCACAGGATGAATGACCATCAATGGCTATAATAATTTTCTTTAACTCCTTTTTCATAAACAATTTAAAAGCCTGAATCAGAACTACATAATAATAAAGTCAAACTTCAAAAACGAAAAAAATCAGGCAAACAAAGTTACAAATTAATTGAGAGGGTAAAAGAAAATAGATTTAAAGAGACTTAAAAAGAAGAAAGATTTGTCGTAATGGAAAAATAATTTGAAGAGGCTGCTAAATGATAACGACTTGAACCGTAGGAAAAATGAAATTTATAAATCCGGAGTCCAAAACCCCAGCTATAGCCCACTGTTGAAGTCTTAGCCTCAATGGCCAATTCTTGTCGCCGACGTGGATTAACACCCGCTGCCACATAAAAATTATCAGAAGGAACGAACTCAAGACCAAGCCTCAAATGCCGCATCATCTTCTTTCCAAACGAATCACCATCATCAAGAGAAGTTCCGCCTTCATCATCTGCCAAATCGTACGACAACGAACCCGTGAACAAATCCTGTGCGGTTAATGAAAATCGAAATGGTGCATGTGCCAGCTTTTTGGAGACGCCAATCTGAAAATCGCCTGGTAAACTTTGCAAAGATCCTGCGTCGTAGACCGATAACTGGTGCCCAAAATTGCGCCAGACCAGACCCGCCGTCAACAATTCGTCGGGATGGCGGTAAAATAAGCCCACATCAGCAGCTATACCCCACGAATCGTAAGCCTCTATTTTGCTTACTACCGGCTTCAATGACAAGCCCGCCGTCCAGCGTTCGCTTAAACTACGGCTATAGGATAGTTGAATAACAGTCTCTCCGGCTGAAAAATCACCGGTTTTCAGACCAGAAATATCTGCACCCTTAAACGAGCCATAATTAACATGCTGAAAACCAACAGATATATTACCAACACCCTCAACTGACCAGGCAAATCCGCCATAGCCATAACTAATGTCGGCCACATAAGGGGCATAACTGACCGAAGCTTGCCGTGTCAGGCGCGAGCTAAGCATGGCTGGATTGTTTAACAACATTGATATATCGGCACCAGAAAGCCCAACCTGATTTCCCCCTAACGAGGCCACACGGGCAGATGGGGTAACATCAAGGATCCCATACAACGATTCTCCTCCACGCTGAGCGACCAAAGCCACCGTCTGAATCAACAAAAATAAAACCGTCAGAATCCTTCGTGTCATTTGTAATATTTTAAAAAATAAACCGGGTTAGTAATTTCGCCATAACATTTGATAAGCTTTACTGACATATAAAACCTAACTTCTTAAACGCATCATCTGTCATATTGTTGCTTTAACCCATCCACAACCTGCAATACCGCCGGACAAATCAACGTGTTATGATAAGTCAATTTCAAAACCTGATAAAACCGCTTTCGATTGGTATGCGGATATTCACGACAGGCACGTGGTCTGTCTTCATAAATCATACAATAGTTATCCGGCATTAGAAATGGACAAGGGGCTTCTTTAAACACATAATCCCCATCCTCGTCGAGCCTTAAATGAGCATCAATCAATTGGGACGGTTTCATGCGCAATCGGCGTGCTATCCGATCAATATCCCTATCAATAAGAATAGGACTTGTTGTTTTGCAGCAATTGGCACATTCAAGACAATCAATCTTATTAAAAACCTCGTCATGTAAATTACCAACCACCAGATCCAATGATACTGGCCGCATTTTTCGCAGTCGTTCTAAAAAAATTTTATTACTACGCGCCTTATGCTTCGATTCAACGCTAAACTTCTTATAAAAGTCAGAATCCGCTCCTATCATATGGGCAAAAATACAGAAAAAGAAAATAACCTGACTAAAAACGAATACAGACAGGTTGATTCAAAACAATTTTACCGGATGTAGGTGTCAGTATTCCCGAGGCACGATCTCTTTTGTAAACGATAATGCTATTGCCGTTGCGATTTGCAACAAGAACAAAATGACCGGAAGGATCCAGCGAAAAATTTCGTGGCCACTCTATCCCTTCATTCACAAACCCCATCACACCAATATCTTTATCACCGGCTGAGAGCATAAACAATTGGTCAACGCCACGGACAGTGGCATACAAATATTTTCCATCGGCCGAAAAATGAATATCAGCAGCGGTATTACTTCGCGCTGTGGAGTCGGGCAACAAAGCCACCGACTTTCGTAATTTCGAATAGATATTCATTGAATCTTTAACCAACAAATCAATTGTTGAGTTCAACTCATTCATGATTGTCATATAGTCGCCCGAAGGATGAATAGCCATGTGACGCGGGCCTGCCCCTGGAGCCAGGTAAACAGCTTTCACGGGCACAACAGTGTCAGCTTTCACCTCATACACCATCACCTTGTCGGCTCCTAAATCTGCGACATAGGCGTAGCGCCCCTCCAAATCAGGAATCACTGAATGAACATGTGATTGTTCCTGACGCATTGAGTCGGGACCACTCCCTTCATGCACATATCGAACAACCTTATTTTTAGCCAACGTCCCGTCCTCTGCAATAGGGATAAAAACAACGTCGCCTGATGAATAATGAGCTAAAGCCACCCACCCATCACCAACTTCACTTACATAACAGGCGCCACTACCTTCATCAAACAAACTATCAACCAATGTTAATGAATTATCACTGATCTCCCTGCGATAAACAAACAAATCAGGCGCATCAACACCAGCCTCACTTGCAGCCAAAAGATATTGACCATCAGCAGTAAAATTCACATAGCTGGGATTAGCAACAGAAGCAACCAATCGGGGTGATGAAAGGGCGCCAGACACCGTATCTAAATCCGACACATAAATACCTTCAGAACCAGCTGAAGTGTATGTTCCAATATAAAAAGGGACCACGGTCCTTTCGGGTGTGTCAACGGCACATGATGCCATCAAAGCGACCCACAAAATTAACACTAATGATTGCCGGATTTTCATATAAAAAGATTTACAAATAAATGTCCGTATAAAACACAATATCCGAATATTACAGCCAATAAAATGGACACATCACTAACAAAACAGAGACATACAAACCTAATTAGTATTTGTCTATAAAGTCAACTTCTACGTTACGCTTGTCATAAAAACAGTCATTTACGAAAAGTAAACGCCTTGATTTTTATGACTTCGCAAGCCTTGAATTTGAACTTTATATTTCAAACCCTTAGTTTATGGACAGATTCTAATTAATTAAAAAAAACACATCACTCAGATAACATCATTTCAAAAACAAATTGAGTCCAACTTCTGCGTTCTAATCGTCCTAAGAATGGTACCATAGTCATAGTCCCCCCATTTCCAGGCTGCGCAAGACTCAAAATGAGACACTCTTATCTGCCACAAAATTTCAAAACAAACACTAATTACAATTTTATTACAACAAACATATTCCATAAACTTAGGAAATAATAACCAGTGACGCCATTTATCTATAACAACCATAACACCACTGCTCTATTCCGCAAGCGTAAAAATATCAAAAGCCGCCTGAATAGCAAACAATAATAGCCCTTAAAAACCTATATAACATCGTTTCTTCTGCTCAATAACACCTATTTATACACTTTTGATAATTTTCAATGTGAGATAAAAGGGCTAATTTTACAATCTGTTAACGTGCAATAATAAACAGTTAATATTATGGCAGATAAATCGAATCAAACGCTGTTTAGTGAATTTCCACCTGTTTCGACAGAAGAATGGATGGCTAAAATAACAGCGGATTTAAAAGGCGCTGATTTTGAAAAAAAACTCGTCTGGAAAACCAACGAAGGGTTTAATGTCCAACCTTTTTACAGAGAGCAGGACTTAAACAACATCGGTTACCTGAACAGTCTCCCGGGTGAATTCCCTTTCGTTAGGGGAACTAAAACAAAAAACCAATGGCTGGTTCGTCAGGACATCAACGTCCTAAAACCCGCCGAGGCCAACGAGAAGGCACTTAATTTACTCACTAAAGGAGTAAATGCCATCGGGTTCGTTTTTGAAGATGAAAAGTTCATAACCAAAGAAAGCGTTGCGACGCTATTAAAACACATTACCAGCAATGATGTTGAACTGAATTTTTCAACCAAACACGGCAATCTTAAACTACTGAAAATTCTGATCGAAGTATTAAAAGACCAAAACCGTGATTTGCAAACGGCTAAAGGGTCACTCAACTTCGATCCGTTGGGACAACTGACCATCAGCGGTAATAGTTGCGTACCGGTAGACGAATTGTTTGACACAACAGCACTGTTAGTGGAGGAAAACCAGAAGTTGCCCGGTTTTCAATCTATAACAGTCAACGCCAAACATTTCAACAATGCAGGTGCAACCATTGTACAGGAGCTGGGTTTTGGACTGGCGATGGCCAATGACTATGTAGCCCAATTAATTAAACGTGGTAAAACCATTAACGAGGCAGCCAAAAGCATACGATTCAGTTTTGGTATTGGTGGAAATTACTTCATGGAGATTGCCAAACTCCGTGCCGGACGGTTACTTTGGGCCAAAATTATTGAGGCGTACAAACCCGTTGGAATCGAAGCCGCAAAAATGGTTGTTCATTGTGAAACATCTGAGTGGAACAAAACCATTTACGATGCTTATGTAAATGTTCTCCGGGCACAAACAGAAGCAATGAGTGCCACCATTGGCGGCACCGACTCATTAACCGTTCAACCTTTTGACAAAATCTTCCGTCAACCCACCGCATTTAGTGAGCGCATAGCCCGGAACCAACAGCTGCTGCTGAAAGAAGAAGCATATCTGAATAAAATAACCGATCCTTCGGCCGGTAGTTACTACATCGAGAATCTTACCGACAGTATCGCCAACGAAGCCTGGAAATTATTCCTTGAAGTAGAGAAAAAAGGCGGCTATACAGAAGCTTTAAAAGGAGGATTCATACAAAATCAAATTAAAACAGCGGCAAAAGCTAAAAATGAAGAGTTGGCACAGCGTAAAGCCGCCCTTTTGGGAACCAACCAATATCCGAATACTTCCGAAGCCGTGGCAAAGACCATTGATGAGACCAAAGTCTTTACAAATGAAAGCCAGGGCACAGATGTGGAACCAATTCATCTGTACCGTGGAGCCGAAGAATTTGAGGCATTGCGCTTAGCTACCGAAAAAGCGGGCAAAAGGCCTAAAGTATTCATGCTGACCTATGGAAATTTGGCGATGCGGCTGGCCCGGTCACAATTTTCAGGTAACTTCTTTGGTTGTGCCGGATACGAAATAATCGATAATCTGGGCTTTGAAACGCCTGAAGCAGGTGCTGAAGCGGCACTCAAAGCAGATGCCGACATCGTTGTCATTTGCTCATCGGACGATGAATATGCAGAAGCGGCACCCAAAGCCTTCAAGGCTCTGAACAATAAAGCCATTTTAGTTGTAGCCGGAGCTCCTGCATGCATGGACGAGTTAAAAGCGCAAGGTATCAAACACTTCATCCATGTTCGGACCAACCTGCTGGAAACGCTCAAGGAGTTTAATCAAGTTTTAATTCACTAAACGCGAAGGCACAAAAACGCACGAATATCATATAATGACGTATGTTACTAACAGATTAACCCTGCTTCATTTATTGCAAGCGACAAGGTCAAAAAACAACATCATAGAAGAATCACCCCTTGTCCCGGAAACAACTCAAATGCAGGCGATATCAAAACAAACAGTCGTTTCGATAAAATGTGTGTTGGTGTTAAAATAAAACGAAAATGAGACCAGATTTTTCAAAAATAGACATCAAAAAACGCCCTTGTGACGTCGATGCAAAAACATGGGAACAAAAGCAAGGCATCAAAAAAGATTGGGTAACACCGGAGCGCATTCCTGTGAAGCCTGTCTACACCAAAGAAGACCTGGCGGGTATGGAACATTTGAACTATGCCGCCGGCTTACCTCCTTATCTGCGAGGCCCATACTCGGGTATGTATGCGATGCGTCCCTGGACTATACGTCAGTATGCCGGCTTCTCAACAGCCGAAGAGTCAAATGCCTTTTACAAACGTAATCTGGCGGCCGGCCAAAAAGGGTTATCCGTTGCTTTTGACCTGGCAACCCACCGGGGTTATGATTCTGATCACGAACGCGTTGTAGGCGACGTAGGAAAAGCAGGCGTGGCCATTGATTCGATCCTCGATATGAAGATCCTCTTTGATGGCATTCCATTGAACAAAATGTCAGTCTCCATGACCATGAACGGAGCAGTACTTCCAGTAATGGCTTTTTACATCGTAGCAGGATTAGAACAAGGCGCAAAACTCGAAGAACTATCAGGCACCATTCAAAATGACATTCTGAAAGAGTTCATGGTGCGTAACACCTATATTTATCCGCCAGAATTCTCAATGCGCATTATTGCAGATATTTTTGAGTACACGTCCAAATACATGCCCAAATTTAACAGTATCTCCATTTCAGGTTACCATATGCAGGAAGCGGGAGCAACCGCCGACCTTGAATTGGGCTATACGCTGGCCGATGGATTGGAATATCTTCGCACCGGAACACAAGCGGGCTTAAATATTGATGCTTTTGCTCCTCGGCTCTCATTTTTCTGGGCTATCGGGATGAACCATTTTATGGAAATAGCCAAATTGCGGGCGGCTCGTATGCTCTGGGCTAAAATTGTGAAACAATTTGATGCCAAAAACCCAAAATCACTGGCGCTGCGTACCCACTCTCAAACATCGGGATGGTCGCTGACCGAACAGGACCCATATAACAACATCGGCCGTACCTGCATTGAAGCAATGGCTGCGACACTGGGACATACCCAATCGCTCCACACCAACGCATTGGACGAAGCCATTGCATTACCCACCGATTTCTCGGCTCGCATTGCCCGGAACACACAAATATACATTCAGGAGGAAACCAAAATTTGCAGAGCCATTGATCCCTGGGCCGGGTCTTACTACGTAGAATCATTAACCAAAGAATTGGCCGAAAAAGCCTGGGCTCACATCCAGGAAGTTGAGGAAATGGGAGGAATGGCCAAAGCCATTGAAACCGGACTGCCTAAAATGCGAATTGAAGAGGCAGCAGCGCGAACGCAGGCAAAAATTGACAGTAACAAACAAGTGATTGTGGGCACCAACCGTTACCGTTTGGAAACTGAAGACCCCATCGACATCCTTGAAATCGATAATACAGCAGTTCGTAATTCCCAAATAGAAAGGTTGAAAAAACTTCGTGCCGAGCGTAACGAATCAGATGTTAAAGCCGCATTGGCAGCCATCACCAAATGTGTCGAAACGGGCGAAGGCAACTTACTGGAACTGGCGATTGATGCCGCACAAAAGCGCGCATCGCTGGGTGAAATTTCTTATGCATGCGAAAAAATTGTTGGAAGGTATAAAGCTGTGATACGTTCAATAAATGGAGTATACTCCGCAGAAGCCGGCAACGACGGTGAATTTGAAAAAGCCCGTGCTTTGGCCCGTCAATTTGCCGAAGCCGAAGGTCGCCAACCGCGAATTATGATTGCCAAAATGGGACAGGATGGTCACGACCGTGGCGCCAAGGTCGTTGCAACAGGCTATGCCGATATTGGATTCGATGTTGACATGGGGCCCTTATTTCAAACCCCGGCAGAAGCCGCCAAACAAGCCGTAGAAAACGACGTTCATGTTTTGGGTGTATCCTCATTGGCCGCCGGACATAAAACACTGGTTCCGCAAGTAATTGAAGAACTTAAAAAACTGGGTCGCGAAGATATAATGGTTATCGCCGGGGGCGTGATCCCTCATCAGGATTACCAATATCTTTACGATGCCGGCGTTGTTGGAATTTTTGGCCCCGGAACCTCAGTTGCCAAAGCAGCCACAGATATCCTTTCGTTATTGCTCAAAGCAGGAGAAGCATAATAACGCTTGACTCCATAAAAAAAGCAGCCCCCAAAAATAAAGGGCTGCTTTTTTTTAAAAAGAACAATAAACTAAACTAGAACCTAAATCCCAGTTTTAGCACAGGCTGTGCCAAAAAGGAAGTGGTATGGGCATCTACATCGTTGGCTTCCATTCCGGTTTGATAAAATACGCGTTTAGCTGAATACATATAGCTAACAGCCTTTATTTCAATACCAAGGTACATTCCTTCCGATAAATAGTAATCAATTCCACCTACAATACTACCACCAAGGGAATAAGATTCACCTCTGCGGGTATCATAAGTTGGAATGACCTCACCATTTCCATCCAGTCCGCGATAGCCATCAAAAATCTCCAATTGATTATAGATACTATTAAACTGAATGCCGGCATACGGACAAACACGTTCGTACTTGGACGACAAATAATAATCAGCACCTAAATCAAGAAAATATTGCATTCGACTGCGCCCCTCAAACATTCTAAAAGAAGGTTGATAAGTACCCGGGTAATACTCTCCCGTTGGATCATCAACACCATCCACATAATCCTGAGATGGAGATCCGCCAAAAGTACCACTGGCACTCAATCTTACAGCAATTTGTGAAGTGACAAAATATTTTGCTTCTATGCCGATAATATTTGTCAGGTCATTATAGGAAGAATAACTTGAAGCCGTAGGTTCAGAAACGGATACGCCATTTACTACACTACCGGGATACAAACCATTGTTAACTTCGTAATAGGAAACATCGCCAAAAGAAACCGCTCTTCCAAACTTCAGCGCTACTGATTTATCGCCTGCTTGTGGCCCATAGCCCTGCGCCTGAACATTCCCTTCAATTAACGCAAGGGTAAAAACCAACAGACATAACACTTTTATATTTCTCATAATATCAGGCTTATTTTTTGGATTAAACATTTTAAAGATTAGCCGGAAGCAAGCTTCCGGCCGATAGAAGTTCATTCCAAAAATTACTCACCAGATAATTCAAGATTAATTAAAGCCAAATAATTGGATGCCTTAGTTTCTTCAACTGTAAGCTGTTCCTGAAGATGTTCCAGTTCACTTTCCAAATTGGCAAGTTGCCCTTCCAGATAATCTACATCAGTAATATTTGCGTTATCAATCTGTTCCTGCAAATCATCAATATCAACATTCAGGTTAGCAATTGTGTTATCAAATGATTCCAAACGATTACTAATACGGTTATAATCCCCCTCAAAGGCATCTCTAACAGCAAGTGCCAGCCCGATCTCTTCATTCAAATCACTCATCTCATCATTGAGCGCATCCACATCGTCATTGGCAGCAAAATAATCATCTCTGGCAACAAAATAGGCATCCTTCAATGCGTCCACAGCGGCCGTTGGGTCAGCACCCAACATGTTTTCATAATAAGCAATAACTGCTACTACAACGGCACGATCGGCCTGCAATTCTTCCAGATCAGCTGTTTCATCATCAATAGATTCCTGAATGTCAGGAATTGTAATATCAGTCAGGTGCTCTATCAAATCTTCAATTTCTACATCATTATTGCCAAACCAGTTGTAAAAGTTACTGTTCCAACTATAAGCATTGTCTTCCGAATCAGAAATACCGAAACTAACAGCAGCCCCTGCAATATCATTTTTTATAGTCGTTAAATCATCATTAGCATCGTTATAGGCAGTCAATGCATCAGACATAGCATTATTGGCAGCCACCACAGCAGGAGCAGAAGTAGCATCACTTACCGGATCGGTATCCTGAGCTGTCAGTAAAGCCACATTATAAGCCTGAACCGCACTATTATAGGCAGCCAAAGCAGCGTCACGAGCCGTTTGTGCATTATTAAGAGGCGTTTTATAAGCATTATACAACGCTGTTACAGCAGCCAATTGATTTTGATAATAAGTTCTTTGTTCCTGAACAGAAGAAACAACTTCGCCCTGAGCCTGAATCATATCATCATAATCAACCAAAGAATAATATGAATCGTCGCCGGCACCTGGTTCACCCGTTACCTCTTCAAGAATATCGCCATCAATCTGACCAAAGAAACCTTCAGTAGAAGTAAAATCGGCTATATCATCAAGCATATCCTGAGCATCCTGATAATCATCCAAAGCATCCTGAACCAAATCACCGGCTTTAGTTGCGGCTGTATTTGCAGCATCAATTTCAGCTTGTAAATCAGTTTGATCAGCTAAAAGACCGGCATAAGCTACTTCAGCTGCATTCAAATCACTGTAAATAGCAGTCGGATCTTCATTGGCTGCAGCATATTTTACCTTCCAATCTTCTTCTTTATCAAGATCGCTTTTAGCCTGAGCCAAAGCATTCAACAAGAAATCAGAAGCTCCGCCAAAAGTCACAGCGATCTCTGTTTGATTAATTTCCTTTTGCTTAGCTATAATATCACTTCTAAAACCTTCAACTTTAGCAATAGCCGCTTTATATTTGGTCATGTACTCATCCAGAGCAGGATTTTCCGTTTCCGATTGAGCTATTTCTGCTTCCAAAGCACGAAGCGCCTGTTCCAACAAAACCTTTGAATCTGCTAAATCTGACTGAGCTTCAGCAACAGCCTGATCTAATTTAGATTGTTGAACAGCCCGCATAATTTCAATTTCCAATTCAGTAGAAGCAACCATTTTATCAGCCGTAGCTTGTTGAATTGTTGCCAAAGCTGCTTGATAAATAGAATCAGCAGAAATTAAAGCTGCTTCATGATTGGCTTTAGCCTGAATGTATGAAGCCTGAGCCATACGTAAAGCTTTTACGCCATCGGCTTCTTCATTTTTAATACAACTTGTTAACAATAGACCGGAAATCAATACGATACCGGTAATTAGCGTAATAATTCTTTTCATAATTTAATAAGTTGATAGGAATTAACTGTGATTATTATTTAAAATTTTCACCAAAAGTAAAGCAGATATTTAACATATTTCCTCGGAAACTGTCAATAATTGATCAATAAACAAGTTCTAGTGATGAACGCATAAAAAATTTTGATAAATAAATTTTAGGGCAATTAACTTGTACTATTTTTTTTAAAAAAATTCAATTATGGCAGCTCAAACAAGCAAAAAAACTGTAAAAATAGGACATATTACGCACTCAGTGATATTAAAAATTTCTAAAAATTGACAAGTGAATACGAATGATTGACAAACAAACAAAAAAATTTGATCAACGAGTTCTAGTGGAAATAATTTCAATTATACACATAACAAAATATAAATATTTAGTTAATTAGATAAGAAACGAGATATTCAGGCAACACCTATTCATAAAATCAGGCATTTAAGCCAGTTTATTAAAATTCAATGCTTGCAAAATCTGAGAAATATGAGGCTGACGATGTAAATGACCATTTTCAAAACGAGAGTAACAAAAAGGTCCTATTTTCTTGCTGACACTAAAATGAGAGCGACGCAATAATTAGGATCAGTCAACAAAACGAATGAGCATAACTTTACAGATCTCTAATTACCAACCACTTGACCTAAACCACGACTCCTTTTTCAAGTAATCAGACCTAAACAATCAATATTTGACTAATTTTACTGATGTTCAACAAAGGGCTAATGAACTATCTGGCACATCTGTATTTATCAGGCAACAATCCTGAAATAATGGTTGGCAATTTTATTGGCGACTATGTGAAAGGGCGCAATCATAACAAATACATTCAGGATATACAAAAAGGCATTATTCTGCACCGAAGAATAGATTCATTCACCGACAAACATCCGTTGGTCAAAATAAATGCAGAAATTTTCAGGCCGCTTTATCAAAGGTATTCTCTGGTCGTTATTGATATTGTAATGGATCATATCCTGGCAAAAAACTGGGAACGCTACTCGGAAATTGAGTTAAAAACATACGTAAACAAAGCTCATCAAATACTGATGAGACGCTACTTCAGCCTGCCACCCAAAGTGAAACAATTTTTACCATTTCTTATCAAAAGCCGACGACTGGAAAATTATCAACATATTGAAGGGATAAGTAAAACGCTAAACATTATGGCAACCCATTCATCATTGCCGAATCACAGTATAGAAGCTGTCCGGACAATAGAGGCGCATTATCCTTTTTTAGAAGAAAACTTCTTCCTGTTCTTTGATGAAATACGCTTAATGAGTGCTGCTTTTATCGCCGACAACATTACCGCCAACAGGTCTGATTGCCTTTAACATACGATTTTTACCAAAAATATCTTTCCGTAACATCACATCACAATACCCCATACCCAGCAGTAACCCGACTGTGGCATCACTAAAATTTTCATTAATCTCAAAAAAAAGACTTCCGCCCGGCTTTAAATACGATAGTCCTAGTTGAGCAATAACGTCATAAAATACCAGAGGTTGATCATCCTCGACGAACAAAGCTAAGTGAGGCTCATAATCAATTACGTTGGCATTCATAAATGGCCGTTCCTTTTGAGTCACGTAAGGTGGATTACTGACCATAACATCCAGCATCGGAGTGACAGCAGGCAATGCAGACAAAACATTCTGCAAAACAAAATCAACCTGAACGCCATTCTCACAGGCGTTTTCATTTGCCAGCTCCAAAGCCTCAGGCGACACATCCCAGGCTGAAGCCTGTATCCCCGGCCGACATTTTTTTATACTGACAGGAATACATCCGGTGCCTGTACCGATATCCAAAATATTAAAATCATCGTTTGGAAAGCAATCAAGTATCCACTGAACCAACGCCTCGGTTTCGGGTCGTGGTATTAATGCCCTCCTATCCGTTTTAAAAATCAAACCCATAAATTCGGTCTGTCCCAAAACATATTGAATAGGTTCATTCTGTTTCAACCGGCCAATGATTTGAGAAACAGAAATCGTTTCAGCTTCGGTCATTTTCTCATCGGCAAAAAGCAACATTTCTTTACGTTCATATCCCCGTAAAGCGTGAAAAATAAGCAATGAAAAGCTGCGGGCTTCATCGTCCCCAACCAACGGAGCGAGCTCATTACGTATCAATAAATCAATTTGACGAACACTCGGCATCGTAAGGCTTTTATAACATTAAAAATCTGAATTAGTGCAAAAATAAACATATATTAGCAAATCACACAAATTGCATACCGAGCAAAGATGACCACAGACGAAAAATACATGCAACGATGTCTGGACCTGGCGCGTCAGGCAGAAGGACTCACGCAGCCAAACCCGATGGTTGGCTCCGTCGTCGTTCACAACAACCAAATTATAGGCGAAGGTTTTCACCAAAAAGCAGGATTACCCCATGCCGAAGTTAATGCCATTAACTCTGTTAAAAACCAATCGTTGTTAAAAGAAAGCACCCTTTATGTCAACCTTGAGCCATGTGCCCATTATGGTAAAACACCCCCTTGCTCGTTACTCATCATTAAAAAAAAGATACCCCGCGTAGTAATCGGTTGCACCGACAGTTTCTCAGCCGTTTCAGGCAAAGGCATTCAGATGCTGAAAGAAGCTGGGATAAACGTTGTAGTAGGGACCCTCGGTAAAGAAAGCCGTGAAATAAACCGCCGGTTCTTTACTTTCCACGAGCAACAAAGGCCCTACGTCATACTAAAATGGGCACAGACCCGCGATGGATTAATTGACTACAACCGAAAAGCAGAAACCGACAACCGGCCAAACTGGATTACCAGCGAATCGACCCGCCGTTTAGTACACCTCTGGCGAAGTCGCGAACAGTCGATTATGGTAGGCTCAGTAACAGCCTTAAAAGACAACCCCTCACTGACGGTGAGAGACTGGAGCGGACCACATCCGTTACGAATCGTACTGGACCGGAAAAATGCCTTACCCCGGCATCTGGCACTGTTTGACGGAACCATCCCAACCCTGTTATTCACCGGCCATAAAGACGAATCCCTGCAAAAAGTGGAACAAATTGTCGTGCCATCAAACACAATGCC
This sequence comes from Geofilum sp. OHC36d9, assembly GCF_052400685.1. Classification (NCBI taxonomy): domain Bacteria; kingdom Pseudomonadati; phylum Bacteroidota; class Bacteroidia; order Marinilabiliales; family Marinilabiliaceae; genus Geofilum; species Geofilum sp. OHC36d9. The sequence goes on along the minus strand of NZ_JBQTGJ010000001.1, from coordinate 563,264 downwards.
TGTTCATTTCATTTTAAACACCTTATTCAAAAGAGGTATTCAATCTCTTATTGTTGAAGGCGGCGCCAAATTACTTAACGCATTTATCGAATCCGGATTATGGGATGAAGCCCGTGTATTTACTGGAAATAAATGGTTTGAGAACGGCATAAAGGCTCCCTCTACCGGCAAAATGCCAGTTCAACGACAAATATTAACCGACAGCGAGCTACTTATTTATCGTAACAATTTAATAATTTAGCGACCAGATAAACGCTCTATAATACAACCCTGCAGCCTAACAGTCCGCCCATTACCCACGAATATCAATTATAGCATGGAAATATTTCATCACCTGATAGGAATCATCAATCCAATAGCAATTGGACTTTACGTCGTCAGCATCTTAGTCGTAGTTATATTCACCATTCTGGAAAACCGCAATCCGGTCAAAACAATATCATGGGTCCTGGTTCTGATTCTACTACCGGTTATTGGTTTTATATTTTTCATTTTTTTCGGACAAAATCTAAGAAAAGAAAAAATAATTGCGCGCAAAGGGTTACGTAATCATGAAAATCTCAGCCGTCTGGCACATGCCCAAATCACTCAGATTACCGAAGGCGAAAAATTCACATCCGCCGAAATCGAAGAAAAAAGAAGCCTCATATCGCTGCTGTTAAACAACAGCAATGCCGTTGTAACCATTGGCAATCAAATTGACATTCTGAACAATGGCATCCCAACCTTCGAAGCAATCTTTGCAGAACTAAAAAAAGCAAAACAATTTATTCATCTGGAATATTACATTTTTTCGGAAGACATCATCGGACGAAAAGTAAAAAAACTGCTGAAAGAGAAAGCGGCAGAAGGCATAGAGATACGTTTAATAGTTGACGATGTGGGAAGCTGGCAACTTAAAAAGGATTTTTTTGAAGAAATGTGGGCCTCCAACATTCAGGTATATTCGTTCCTGCAGGTCCGTTTCCCGGCATTTACCAGCAAGGTAAACTACCGAAATCACCGAAAAATAATCATCGTTGACGGTCAAATAGGATTCCTGGGCGGCATCAATATTGCCGACCGCTATCTGCACGGCAGCGAGAAGCTGGGTATTTGGCGCGACACACATCTTCGGCTTGAAGGCGATGCCGTTAACACACTGCAGACCATCTTCCTCACCGACTGGTTTTTTGTCTGCCAAACAGAATTATCAAATCCAAAATATTTCCCCACAAAACCACCCACAGGTAATAAACTGGTTCAAATAGTAGCCAGTGGCCCCGACACGGACTGGCCGGGCATCATGATGGGAATTTTTCAGGCCGTGGCATCAGCCAAAAAATATGTATATATCGCCACACCCTACTTCATGCCAAGCGAAGGCGTTCTTATGGCATTAAAAACGGCGGCAATGGGAAATATTGATGTCCGGATTCTTATTCCGGAAAAAAGCGATGCGTTCATCACACACTTATCTTCGCACTCCTTTATCCGTGAAATGCTGGATGCCAATGTGAAATTTTATTTCTACCAGAAAGGGTTTCTACACTCAAAGGTGATGATTGTGGACGATATTGTAAGCATGGTGGGCTCTGCCAATATGGACTTCAGAAGCTTTGAACAGAACTTTGAAGTTTCGGCATTTGTATTTGATAAAGAAACGGCACTCGAATTAAGAAGAACTTTTGAAGAAGATCTTACTGACAGTCGATTGATCATATCTGAAGACTGGATGAACCGCTCAAAAAAGGAAAAAATAAAAGAATCATTTGCTCGATTAGTAAGCCCACTACTATAAAAATAGCCCACGGTTTTTACCGTGGGCTATATATTTAGAACTTGTAGAAAAATTCAACTCCGGGGTTATGCTGCTCCTAAAAATAATTATTTACCATAGTAAACTTACATTTCTTCAGTCTTCGCAAGCCTTGAATTTGAAAATTTCTCATCAAGCATTTAAATCTATTTACAGATTGCAAACTTATTTATTAGAATATAGAAAATGCAACCGTTAAGCCACTCATAACAACCGACACCATCGTCATTAATTTAATCAGAATATTAAGCGAAGGACCGGAAGTATCCTTGAAAGGATCGCCCACAGTATCGCCGACAACACCGGCTTTATGCGCGTCACTTCCTTTTCCACCAAAGTTACCTTTTTCAATATACTTTTTGGCATTATCCCAGGCGCCACCGGCATTATTCAACATACACGCCAGTGTGAAGCCCGTTGTCAGACCTCCCATAAGCAGACCGACAACACCAGCAACACCAAAAACCAGACCTACAACAACAGGCACTGCAATGGCCAACAAAGAAGGTAACACCATCTCTTTCTGAGCTCCCTTAGTTGAAATAGCAACACAGCGGGCATAATCAGGTTTTGCTTTACGCTCCATAATGCCCACTATTTCACGAAACTGACGACGCACCTCTTCAACCATATCGCCGGCAGCACGACCAACAGCCTTCATGGTTAATGCACAAAAGACAAAAGCCATCATAGCACCGAGGAAAATACCACCTATTAATAACGGATTAAAGATCGACAGATCATAAGCCGAAACAAAATCCGGAATAGAAGCCGTTGTTACGTCAATAAAATGTTTGCCTTCAACGGCAACTGAGGGCATCTGACCTTTAAAAAACAAGACATCGCCCACTTCTTTAAACCCATCAACAGAAGCCGTAGCCATTTTTCCCAGCCACAGGCGTACTTCTTCCATATAAGCAGCCAGCAAAGCCATGGCAGTCAAAGCGGCCGATCCAATAGCAAAACCTTTACCGGTAGCCGCGGTGGTGTTGCCCAACATATCAAGCGCATCGGTACGCTGTCTTACTTCGGCAGGTAACTCCGACATTTCAGCATTTCCACCGGCATTATCGGCAATGGGACCAAAAGCATCGGTGGCCAGAGTGATGCCCAACGTTGACAGCATACCCACAGCAGCAAATCCAATCCCATATACGCCCTGAGCAAAATGCGTAAAACCGCCGGCAAAACCGTAGGCTGCAATAATCCCAAAAACAATGGTAACCACCGGAATCCAGGTAGAAAACATTCCAACAGCCATACCGTCAATAATGGTGGTTGCAGGACCTTTCAAAGCCTGACGCGCAATACCCCTTGTCGGTTTATATTCATCAGAAGTAAAATATTCGGTTCCCTGTCCGATAATAACACCGGCCACTAAGCCAGCTACCACAGAACCAAAAACACCCCATGAAATCCAATCAAACCAGGCTAACCCGGCTATGGCCAACAAAATCAAAGCAGAACTTCCACCGGTACCAACCAAAAGCGCATTTAACAGATTCTTCTGTGTTGCCGACTCTTTGGCCCGAACCATATAAATACCAAGTATTGAAAGCAAAATACCAATGGCGGCCACAATCATAGGTGCAATAATAGCCCTTAACTGTCCATCGTTGGTTAACCCCGGCAAAGCAGCTCCAAGGGCAGCCGTGGCCAAAATAGAACCGCAATACGACTCATAAAGGTCAGCACCCATACCGGCCACATCGCCTACATTATCACCTACATTATCGGCAATGGTAGCAGGATTTCGTGGATCATCCTCAGGAATATTAGCTTCCACTTTTCCAACAAGATCGGCACCCACATCGGCTGCTTTGGTAAATATACCACCACCAACACGTGCAAACAAAGCCTGTGTAGAAGCACCCATTCCGAAGGTTAACATGGTCGCAGTAATTTCCACCATTTTTTGATGCTCACCAGTAGCAGGATGCACAAAAGGGAGGCCCAAAAACTGAAGGCCATTAGCCATGTTTTCGGGTGTAAAAATAATGTCATTAAGAAACCAAAACCAGAGGGCAATGTCCAGCAGACCAAATCCAACAACAACCAGCCCCATTACGGCACCACTGCGAAAAGCAATTTTCAGCCCCTTATTCAGCGACTCGGAAGCCCCCTGAGCCGTGCGTGCCGAAGCATGTGTGGCGGTCTTCATACCCAGATAACCACATAGACCGGAGAAAAAACCACCCGTCAAAAAGGCCACAGGCACAAAAGGATTCTGAACTCCCAGGTAAGCCAAAACGGCCAACAAAACGACCAGGACTACAAACACCTTAATAACAACACGATACTGACTACTAAGGTAAGCCATTGCCCCTTCACGAACATGCTGGGCAATTTCCTTCATAGTAGCATTTCCCTCCGAATTTTTCATCATTTGCCGGAAAAAAATCCAGGCAAACAATAACGCCAATAATGACGTTAGAGGTACAATTACAAAAATAGAAGTAAGCATAAACAATAAAATTAAGTTAACGATTTATTATATATTACTTTAAACATTCAGAATACAGACATATTCAAAAAGAAATACGGCATCAATCGTCGCCACTTCCCAATGAAAACTTAAATTTCTTAACAAAACTAAAAGTAACAAAAATATCGCTCAGCACCTGTGATAAACTGATCAAAAAAGTACGAGAATTTGTCGCTAAAAAAAACACAAATAAAGGCCAACCCTAAGAGAGCTGACCTTCTATATTTCGTATAAAAACCTACATTAACTTGCCTGAAGCAAAATCATATTTGCTTTCTCAATCTTCTCACGGGCCATTGCGAGCGTAACTTTCAACTTCCCTGTTTTTGTTCCGGGTGTTTCAAACATAAAATCCATCATTATTGTTTCGCAAATAGAACGCAAACCACGCGCACCCAATTTAAACTCCAACGATTTATCAACAATATAATCGAGCACCTCTTCCTCAAATTCCAACTCAATTTTATCCATTTGGAAAAGCTTGACATATTGCTTAACGATGGAATTCTTCGGCTCCGTCAAAATCTTACGCAAAACATCACGATTCAATGGGTTCAAATAAGTGAGTACAGGCAGTCGTCCTATAATTTCAGGAATCAGTCCAAACGATTTCAAATCCTGAGGCGCAATATATTGAAGCAAATTATTGGCATCGAGTTCGTAACGTTTTTCGCCGGCCTTATACCCCACAACGCGGGTATTTAAACGCTGGCCAATTTTGCGCTCAATACCATCAAAGGCACCACCGCAAACAAACAAGATATTCTTGGTATTAACAGGGATCATTTTTTGGTCAGGATGCTTACGTCCGCCTTGTGGTGGTACATTTACAATAGAACCTTCGAGCAATTTCAGAAGTCCTTGCTGAACACCTTCACCAGACACATCGCGTGTAATAGAAGGATTATCACCCTTACGGGCAATTTTATCTATTTCGTCAATAAAAACAATCCCCTTTTCAGCCGCTTCAACATTATAGTCGGCAGCCTGTAACAACCGGGTTAAGATACTTTCTATATCTTCGCCCACATAACCAGCTTCGGTTAAGACCGTTGCATCGACAATGGTAAAAGGGACATGCAGCATACGCGCAATGGTGCGGGCCAACAATGTTTTACCGGTTCCTGTTTCACCAACCAGGACAATATTCGATTTTTCAATTTCTACCTCTTCAGACGAAGGCGGCTGCATTAATCGTTTATAATGGTTATAAACGGCTACCGACAAAAACTTTTTGGCTTCATCCTGTCCAATCACATACTGGTCAAGAAAATTTTTTATCTCCATCGGCTTCAACACCTTCACCCCATTAATGTCAAAAGAATCCTTCTTTTTAAATTCTTCTGCCAAGATAGAATGTGCCTGTTCAATACAACTGTCACAGATATGTCCTGAGACACCAGCTATTAAAAGATTAGTATCCTTACGACTACGACCACAAAACGAACATTTATCCATACAAAAACCTCCTGCTATCAATAAACAGATAATGCAGGATCAGGCACTTAAGGGCCGATTCTGCACAATCTCTATCTTTGAAAAAAATGATTACTTCTTTTTCTCTCTCACCAAGACTTCATCAATCATACCGTACTCTTTAGCTTCGGCTGCTGTCATCCAGAAATCACGATCCGAATCTTTTTCAATTTTCTTGAACGTATTTCCGGAGTGCTCAGCTATAATGGTATAAAGCTCTTTACGCATCTTAACAATCTCACGAGTTGTAATTTCAATATCAACAGATTGACCTTGCGTTCCGCCCATAGGCTGGTGAATCATAACCCGCGAATGACGAAGCGCAGAGCGTTTCCCTTTGGTACCAGCAGTGAGTAAAACAGCCCCCATCGAAGCAGCCATTCCGGTGCATATTGTCGCCACATCGGATGTAATGTACTGCATGGTATCATAAATACCCAATCCTGCATGAACAGAACCGCCCGGGGTATTGAAATAAATTGAGATGTCCTTGGATGGATCAGTTGAATCAAGATAAAGCAGTTGAGCCTGAATGATATTGGCTACATAATCATCAATTGGCAACCCCAAAAAGATAATACGATCCATCATCAACCTGGAAAAAACATCCATGGAAGCCACATTCAACTGACGTTCCTCAATAATGGTGGGGGAGATATAGCTGTCGGTCATAGAAGAATACTGCTCCATTACCATACTGCTGATACCTCTGTGCTTGGTAGCATACTTATAAAAATCTCCTGGATCTGTCATCTCTAATAATTTTAAATTAGCAATTCACTAAATTATAAAAAACCAATGGAACTGCCGAATACCAATACACTAAATCAAAATTGAGCGTTCAATTTTCAGGATCAGTTATTCTCAAATAACTTGTTAAACTCGTCGCGTGTCACGACTTTTTCATCCAGCTTAACAGCCTCTTTAATATAAGCGATCACTTTATCGGTAATAGCACCTTCGGCCATCTGGCGGCCCTGTTGTTGATCTTTCAGCATATCCATGGCATAATTGACGATATAATCATCGGGAATATTAGTAAGGCCATACTGCATAAACTGTGCTTTAGCCGACTTCTTGGCAAACTCCACCACATCTGATTCTTCAACCTTCAACTCATTGGCCTTAATCAATTCATTTTTGATCAACTGCCATTTTAAATCTTCTAGGAAAGAAGGCATATCCTTATCTATCTGCTCATCGGTCAATTTTTCATCGCCGCGATTAGTTGCTTTCATCCATCGTTTCAGGAAATCTTCCGGCAATTTCAAATTAACTTTATTGGTCAATTTATTACGGGCATCCACCGAAAAACGATAATCAGACTCCAACAAATAATTTTTCTCAAGATCTTCCTTTACTTTGGCACGCATTTCCTCTTCTGAAGAAACAACGCCGGCACCAAACACTTTATCAAATAAATCCTGAGTCAATTCGGGCTCAACAAATTCAGTGATTTCCTTTATGGTTAAACGGAATGAACCAGTAACCTCAGCAGCCTGTTCCTTGGTAATTTTAAGAATATAAGAAACCTCGGTATCATTAGGGAAAGCCTTTTTTACATCAAAAACGACTTCTTCTCCGACAGCTTTTCCGATAAATTTTTTCTGTTCCTTCTTATCTTTAATAACGCTCACCGACAAAACAGTGTCTTCGGCAAAAATTCCGTTTTCAAGGACATTTCCGGCATCATCCAACTGAACAATATTTCCTTTAACCAATGACTCGGCAGAAACAGTCTCAACCGCTTTATTTTCACCAAAGCGACCTGTAATATTTTTCAATTGACCATCGACCAATTCATCGGTCATTTCAATGGTATAATAAGGAATTTTATCACGCTTGGTTAATTTCATCTCCACCTTGGGTGCCAAAGCAATATCGAAAGCAAACTCAAAGCTACTTTGATTATCGAAATCAATAGGTTTTTGGCTTTCACTAGGAAGAGGTTCTCCCAGAATTTCAAGTTTTTCTTCGGTCAGATGATTTGAAAGATTCTCAGAGACCAATTTATTGATTTCATCAACAGTCGCAGCATTGCCGTACATTTTTTTGATCAGACCGGCAGGAACCTTACCGGGACGGAAACCCGGCATTTGCGCTTTCTTCTGATAATTTTTCAGAACGTCAGCAACACGTGCTTCGTAATCTTCCCTCTCAATGGTCAGTTTAATCACTGCATTAAGCTCATCAATGTTTTCCCTAGAGATGTTCATCCGTTAATAATTAAATTAAGTTACTGGTTTGATGTTTCGACGCGAAAAAAACAAAAAATCCGCGTTGTCCATCAACAATTTATCGTCAAAATAAATACACAAATAGTGATTGCAAGAAAAGTCCGACTTCTGTGCTATGCTTGTCCTCAAAATGGTCATTTCATCAGGAAACTCTCGTTTATCGGTATTGGCAAGTTTTAAATCTGAATATTTCTCATCAAACACTTGAGTTTTCTTGCTGATACTAAATACAACTGAACCATTTTCAACTACGCATCAAAAACCGACAGCATATTTAAATACCGCAAAGATAATGAAGCAATTACAATGGTGCAAATCCACCACTTTCAATCACGCGCATCAACTTTAAACTAAAAAAACCGCCTCACTCGCGATAAACATCGTTAGCCAGGCGGTTTTTAGAAGCTTTAACAGTGCGGACGAAGGGACTCGAACCCCCACGCCTTTCGGCACCAGATCCTAAGTCTGGCGCGGCTACCAATTACGCCACGTCCGCTTAAAAACGCCGTGCAAAGGTAAAATCTTTTTTTTATCCTTGCAACCCCCTCCATAAAATTTTTCAGCCAAAAAAGAAAAGATTAGCTCACATCAAATTTTCTTCGCCTAAGAATAAAATCGTCGCCCAAATAAACCCGCCTCACATCGGGATCTTCAGCCAGTTCCTCAGCCGATCCGGCCTTCAGAATATTACCTTCAAACAAAAGATAAGCCCGGTCGGTTATCGACAATGTTTCGTGAACGTTGTGATCGGTAATTAAAATTCCAATATTTTTAAATTTCAGCTTGGCCACAATTTCCTGAATATCGCGAACAGCAATGGGGTCAACACCAGCAAAGGGTTCGTCAAGCAAAATAAACTTTGGATTAATGGCCAGCGCACGGGCAATTTCAGTACGTCGACGCTCGCCGCCGGAAAGCTGAATCCCCTTACTCTTACGAATATGAGATAGACTAAACTCCTCCAGCAATTCCTCTACACGTTGTCTTTGATCCGCTTTAGAAAGTGTTGTCATTTCCAGCACAGACCGGATATTGTCTTCCACACTCATCGTTCGAAAAACACTGGCCTCCTGGGCCAGGTAACCCACGCCTTTCTGCGCCCTTTTATACATCGGCTCACGCGTAATATTTTCATCATTAAGAAAAATATCGCCTTCATTAGGCTGAATCAACCCTACCATCATATAAAAAGTCGTGGTTTTTCCAGCGCCGTTAGGCCCCAACAAACCAACAATTTCGCCTTGTTTCACTTCTACCGACACCCCTTTCACCACCGTTCGGTTTTTGTATCGTTTCACAAGATTCTTCGTATGCAATACCAATCCGGAATTGTCCATTCTATTAATATTTCGTAATTACAACAAGATTAAGCCACCTCTTCATTTTCGCGTTTTTTCTCTACTCTTTTAGCAATAACTATGCCTACCTCATACAACACTATTAAAGGCAGACAAACCATTATCTGACTAATAACGTCCGGCGGCGTAATAACGGCTGCCAGTGCAAAGCTAACAACAATGGCATGACGCCGGTATTTTTTAAGAAAAGGAACTGAAACCAGCCCCGCTTTACTTAAGAAATAAATAAACACAGGCAACTCAAACATCACTCCTCCGGCCAAAACAATACTGGCAATTGTTGAAACATAAGAACCGAAATTAATGATATTTTCAACATTGGGACTCACCTGGTACCCTCCAAGAAAATAGACCGATAAAGGCGCTATGAGATAATAGGAAAAAAGGATTCCCATGGAGAAAAGCATACTGGTGGCAAATACAGCCCCCCGGCTATGTTTAATTTCATTTTCGTACAACGCCGGTCGCACAAAACGCCAAAACTCCCAAAAAATATAGGGAAAAGCGACCACAGCACCCGCAACAAACGCCACCCAAATGTGCATCGTAAACTGTCCCGACATACTTATATTTTGAAACGCCAACTGATCCTGATTAATGCATAAAGCCGGCATATCAAGACGTGATGCCAACAAACAAAACAGACGGTTAGTGAAAAAATCAGGTCTGCTGGGGCCCATTATTACAGTATCAAAAACAAAGGACTTAAAGATAAATGCAAGCACGGCCAAGATCATTACCACCGCAAACGACCGCACAATATGCCATCTTAACTCTTCGAGATGATCCAAAAACGACATCTCACTATTATTTGACTTTGACATTCACAAAAAGATAGTTTATACCATATAAAAACAGATCCATACACAACCAGCTTACAAAGTTAACGCAAACCCCGGAAAAGCGAAAAATCAACCACATCTTTTTATTTTAACACCCCTTAACAGGCAAAAAAAACTTTTTTGTGAATAAATAAAACTTTTCTTACCTTCATAAATATTAATGAAACGGATTTAAACAATCACCCGTTTTTACACAGATACAATCGATTTTTAAAATAAAATGAAACACTATATTTGTTCTTAACATCGGCATTTATATTTCTTTACACACACGTTCGAAGCAACCGATTGATAGCTGATTGACAGAATTCTTATATATTTGTTTTCTTGTTAAAAAATTAACCCCCCAAAAAATAAAATTCAATAATCTGAAGAACAACGCGAGTCGGACTATGACAAAGCACATTGATTTAAATGCTCAACTAAAAAAGCACTTTGGTTTCGACACTTTTAAGGGAAATCAGAAAGAGATCATTAAAAATGTTCTTGATGGGAATGATACATTTGTATTAATGCCCACAGGTGGGGGGAAATCGCTATGCTATCAGTTACCTGCTCTGATCCTCGAAGGAACAGCTATTATCATATCGCCGTTAATAGCGCTGATGAAAAATCAGGTAGATGCCATCCGGAATTACAGCGAAGACGACGGTGTGGCCCACTTCCTTAATTCATCATTGACCAAGGCAGCCATTAACCTGGTAAAAGAAGACGTATTAGCCGGAAAGACCAAGATGCTATACGTTGCACCCGAGTCGCTGACCAAAGATGAAAACATACAATTTTTAAAACAGATCAGGATCTCATTTTACGCCGTCGACGAAGCGCACTGTATCTCGGAGTGGGGACATGATTTCCGTCCGGAATACCGACGCATCCGCCCCATCATCAGCGAAATAGGTGAAGCCCCGGTCATTGCTTTAACAGCAACTGCCACCCCTAAAGTTCAGCACGACATACAAAAAACCATGGGCATGCTTAATGCGCATGTTTATAAATCCTCCTTTAACAGGCCCAACCTGTACTACGAAGTACGGCCCAAAATAAATGCTTCAAAAGAAATCATTAAAGTATTAAAGGAAAATGTTGGCAAATCGGCCATCATCTATTGCCTAAGCCGCAAAAAGGTGGAAGAGCTGGCTGAGCTGTTAATCGTCAACGGCATCAAGGCATTACCCTACCATGCGGGAATGGATGCCAGTACACGTTCGGGCAACCAGGACAAATTTCTTCACGAAGATGTTGACGTCATTGTAGCTACCATAGCCTTCGGAATGGGTATTGACAAACCTGACGTACGAATGGTTATTCATTACGACATTCCCAAAAGTCTGGAAGGCTATTACCAGGAGACAGGCCGTGCCGGGCGCGATGGTGGTGAAGGGCGCTGCATTGCCTTTTACAGCTATAAAGACATCCAAAAACTGGAAAAATTTATGCAGGGCAAACCGCTGGCCGAACAGGAAATAGGCAAACAATTGTTGTTTGAAACGGTGGCTTATGCTGAAACATCTCTTTGCCGACGCAAGCTATTGCTGCATTATTTCGGTGAAAATTACACGGAGGAAAACTGCGACTCCTGCGACAATTGTCTGCATCCCAAAAAACAAATTGACGGACAGAAGTCCATATCCACAGCCTTGAAGGTCATTTCGGAAGTAAAAGAAAAATTTAAAGCCGATTACGTTATTGATGTTATTACAGGCAAAAAAAGTTCTGCCATAAAATCATACGGCCATGAAACGCTCGACGTATTTGGCTGCGGCGCTGATAAAGAAGTAAACTTTTGGAAGGCGGTTCTCAGACACGCTCTCATAGCTGAATTAATTGACAAAGACATTGAGAATTATGGGCTATTGAAGATCAGTGAAAAGGGGCAGGAATATATGAAACACCCCTACCCCATTATGGTCACCGAAAATCACAATTACGATGAGATGGAGGAAGAAACCCGCTCGGCAGGCGGCTCAGCCTCAATGGATCCGACTCTCTTCTCCATGCTTAAAGACCTGCGCAAAAAACTTTCAAAAAAATTAAATCTGCCGCCATTTGTTATTTTTCAGGATCCTTCGCTGGAAGCCATGTCGACTTATTATCCCATCAACCTGAAAGAACTGCAGACCATGCCGGGAGTAGGCGCCGGCAAATCCAAACGATTTGGAAAAGAATTTGTAGAACTCATTCATCGGCATGTAGAGGAAAACGAATTGGAGCGACCCATTGACATGGTCGTAAAGTCTGTTGCCAACAAATCAAAACTTAAAATCTCCATCATCCAAAGCATTGACCGCAAAGTGCCCCTTGATGACATCTCCGAAAGCAAAGGCATAGAGATGAATGAGCTATTAAAGGAGCTGGAGTCCATTGTTTATAGTGGCACCAGGGTAAACATCGACTATTACATTGATCAGGTGATGGACGAAGATCACCGGGACGACATTTTCCTTTATTTCAAGGAAGACGCAGAAACAGATGACATTGCCTCAGCACTGGATGAACTTGGAGAAGATGAATTCACCGAAGAAGAGATCAGAATGGTGCGTATTAAATTTATTTCGGAAGTAGGTAACTAGTGTTTGTCTATAAAGTCAACTTCTGCGTTATGCTTGTCATAAAAACAGTCATTTACAAAAAGTAAACTCCTTGATTTTTATGACTTCGCAAGCCTTGAATTTGAATTTTATATTTTAAACCCTTAGTTTAGGGACAGACTCTAACTAGTGTCAGCCGGGAAACGTCATTTTTTTCGTTATTTATGCTGTCAAAATTGTCGTTTGCAACAGTAAACCCTCTTTATCCAAACTTCGAAAGCCTCAAAAATGAAGCTTTCGTATGGAGTACCTGAATTTTATTGCCGGGACCAATTAAAATTTCCATCGCATCTGAACCTTTATCTCATTGCTTTTATTGCTCTCAACGAGATTATAACCCGATCCAATCTGGTCGCGGTCGCTGTAATTCCATAAGGCATAACGCAACCACACATCCCATTTGCGGGTTATATTGTACCTGACAAGTAACAAACAACGCGAACCTCTTCCATAATAGGACGGGACCGAGAACCCATAGAGTACATCAGGTTCATAAGCATATACACGCGTTGCATAATCGCGCGTATCCATCAGTGCATATCTGGCTGTAAGCACCCATTTATTATTGGCAAACCGGATGTCCTGCGCCATCAAAAATCCCATAGGAGGTGAATGGTCCGTAGTCGACATAAAATTCATATCCATGCGAGTGGTAAAACGCCATTTTTCAGAGGCATCGTATCGCGACTGAATCCTGAGTTGGTTGGTTTTTACCTGTTCCACGGGGTAGTCTGGCGTTTCGGAATCCGAATCAACAACTTTCTCCTTATGCCGGTACCGGAATGTATTCTGCCATATAGGGGTGATAGCGTGCTTCAACTCAAGAAGGAAATCAAATCCATCGGCAGGCGCATTGGTCTGCGACCGCAACCACTTATTGTCAAAATAATCGAAGTAGGTGGCCAACGAAAAACGGCCCGGCAAACCGGTCTCAAGGCCCAAATACCAGCCTGTTTCGCCCGCAGACACCGACGATTCGGTCAGCGGGGCACCCAAAGGCGACTGAAAATCAACCGGAATTCGCCGCCAGAAAAAAGCCAGACTGACAGAACCGGGAAGCTCCTGACGGGTGCCAATCCAGTAAGCCGGCTTGCCACTGTAATCATAGGCTACTTCACCAAAACAATGAATATTGAAAAGCGCCCCATCCACCGACAGCCAGCTATTACGGTGCGAAGTACCACGTAAATAAAATCGGTTATAAGGCTTTAATTCCGGTTCGACCGGATGACGCAATTGATACTCCAGATGACCTGCGTCGAGGATAAAACGCCCCAAAAAATATTTTAGCTGCAAACCATAAATCATCTCACCAACCTGTTGTTTTTGAGACAACTCATTAACGGTACGATGATAACCATCGGTTTTAAGACTCCGATAAACAATATTACCAGAATCATCTTCATCCCAGGATGCATCCCGTTTTTGATATGAAAAAAAAGGCGTTGCCGTAAACAAATCACTTCCCAACGACAACAAAGCACCTTTTAACCCGCCTGACTCTGCCACCGACAACGAAGGCCTGCAAGATGGATATCGGCTTCTGACCGCCGTTGCCATACTACTTTTTCGTGGGGCTAATGACGACTGTAAAACAAGCCCTTGCCCCGCGCGCATCCTGTACTGCCCTAAAATAATCTGTTTAATCACACCTTTCGGTTTCCAGCTGATATAGCCATTGATATAATCGAGCGTTTTTATCTCTTCCGAGAAAGCCGGTTCGCCGGCATCCTTTTCCGTCACAAGCCCCACTTCCAGATTAGCTGTTGGCACCATCTGCAAACGCGAATAAAATTTAAGCCGATTGCCGGCATAAGCCGTTTCGCCAGCCTCGTTATCCTTGTAACCGGCAGGGATTTCGGCCAACGCCTGAACCCTTACCAGCCAATCGCCTTTAAAGACAACCCGTTTGGGAGCATCCTCAGTCACCTCATCAAAAATTATCACCGGAGCCAGCCATTCAATAGTCTGACGGGAAAACCCTTCAACCATTTGCAACTCATACAAAGATGTAAACCGACCCAACTGATGCCGGGCATACAACAAAGCCTCAATCTGATCATCATCCAAAAACAGGATACGTTCAAAATCCTCACGCGTCGCAGAATTGATACGCAAAGGACTCATTCGTAACCGCAAAAGCTCATCCAATAAATAAGAATAGTCAGCTTCTTCATCGGCCGAAGCAGCCAGTTGTTCCACAATTTCGGAAGCCCACAACTGAACATCATCCTCCGATTGTGACCAAATTGGCATAACCACAATACCACAACCAATTAAAACACTAATAAAATACCGCATTACAGAACCTATTAGCTTTTAAACAAATAATATAACAAACCAAAAGATGAAGAAATCCCCAGGGAGGCGTGATGACGAACCCCCACATCGAAGGAAAACGCGCGCCATTTAACACTCGTTCCCAGTCCAATGCGCACAGGCGATGTTGAAACAGCACCGCGAAGAATAACCCTGTCAAAAACAGGTTTGGTAATGCCAAATGAAAATAAAGGCGATGTATCGGTCAGCTTCAAAATACCAAATTCCATTTCAAGCTCATTGGCAGGCCGATAGGCTACCCCAACGGCCACTGTTGTAGGATAATATTCCGTATAATCATCGGCATATTGCCATTTGCTCATCGCCGGATTGGTACTGTAAAATCCCAGCGTGACATTGTTGACCGGTAAAATCTGAAATCCGGCATCCATTGTAAAAACAGTCTCATCAGACACGCCCGACTGATGTCGGACAGTCAGCACCGGCCGCACAGCCATGCGCAGCCACGGCGCCATCTGACGCGCCACTGCGACATTATACTGCTGATAATTAAAAGCCTCACAGCCATCCTGCATTACGCCTCCCGCTATTACACAGCCATTGCCCGGCCAGACCATCAAAAGGGTTCGGGCGCTGAGCTCCTGCAATTGATAATCGTTGCTGTATCCCATGCCAAAAACAGGACGTACTGACGTTGCCAATCCCGAAGGATTAGCGTACAAAGACCACGGAGAAGTACTAACCGTTCCAGATTTACCCAGTACATAAGCCTCCGGGTCGCCATAAGGTTGCTGAGAAAAAAGAATTACAGGGAATACGCACCACAAAAAAAAGCAGATGAATAAAAACTGAAAGGGCGACTTGCAGAAGATTCCCGATCCACAGAAATAAATAGGCGCGTCATTATAACTATCCATAACACATAAGGTCAATGGGTTAACTGAGAAACAAGTTAAAAATAAACATTCTCAAAATCAACCATCTGACAAAAAAGTTCAGGAAATGAAGTTCGCGATTGACGCATTAGCAGTCAGGCGTCAAGAAATGAGATACAGGGGTTAAGAAATGAGGTTAACGACTGACGCATTGACAGTCAGACATCAAGAAATGAGGTACAGGGATCAAGAAATGAGGTTCGGAGGTTGAGAAATGAGGTTCACAACTGACGCATTGTCAGTTTTAAGTTAAGAATTGAGGTTCGCGATACAAGAAATGAGAAATAGAAATGGTGCGAAGACATTTGCGCTTAAAGAATCAAGCATTAAAAGTTAATAATTGAGCATTCCGGTTTTAAAAATTAGTTTTCGGCCCGGCGAAATGAGGTTTTTAGCCGATGTATTGCAATTTGAGGTTTAATCCTATGATATATAAAACCGGGAATTGAGGAAATAATATGAAACGGGCATAAAACCAACCTCTCACTAAGGGGAATGCCTATTGCGGTGAGTTCCGGGTGACCTCAACAAACAAATTACAGACACCTGAAATCCCCAAAAACAATACGGCAGAAAGATCAGAGCCCGACGACACGGCAACATTTTTCAAATATAAACCTCACTTTCAAAGCAAAGAAACGCGAACACAATAGAAGAATCGCAAAAAAGAACGACTAATACTCCTTTTTTTTATACTTTTGCATTTTCATTTTAAAAGGAGACCTATTAATGAAGCGCATCAAACTTTTAGACAAAGAGTTCGGCCTCTCTATCCCTGCCAGCGATCTTAAAAAAGCGATCTGGCAAATAGCAGAAAAAATTAACCACGATTTAAAGGACAAAAATCCGCTGATGGTTTGCATCCTCAATGGATCATTTATGTTTTCGGCCGACCTGATGAAGCTAATCGAATTTCCGTGTCAAATCAGTTTTGTGAAATTCGCTTCATACGAAGGAATGGGTACCACAGGAAAGGTTAAACAGCTGATTGGGTTCAACGAAGAGTTGAAAGGCAGAACCATTGTGTTACTTGAAGATATTGTTGACACCGGTATTACCATCGAAAACAGCATTCAACAACTGAAGGATCTGGGCGCTAAAGACGTTCATGTTGCCACTTTATTGTTTAAACCCGAGGCGTATAAAAAAGATCTGCGACTGGATTATGTCGGTCTGGAAATACCAAACGAGTTTATTGTTGGTTATGGACTGGACTACAACGGCTTTGGACGTAATTTGCCCGACATATACAGCGTTATCGAATAAAGATACCGCATTTGTCAAAGCACAGACGTCAATTTTTTATCCCCAATAGAACAAAACACTCAACTTCAAAACACATAGATTAAATTCAAAAGATGTTAAATGTAATTATTTTTGGCCCTCCCGGGTCTGGAAAAGGTACGCAAAGCGAAAAAATTATAGCAAAATTTGGGCTGGCACATATTTCGACCGGCGACATTTTGAGAGCAGAAATCAAAGCTGAAAGCAAGCTTGGAAAAGAGGCGGCTCAGTTTATTAACCGTGGCGAATTGGTTCCCGACGCAACCATCATTGGTATGCTGGAGAACAAACTAAACGGGTTAACCGATGCCAAAGGGGTTATTTTCGACGGTTTTCCACGTACGGTGGCACAGGCTGAAGCACTCAAAGAAATGTTGCAAAAACGAGGTGAAGACATCTCCGTGATGCTAAATTTAGAAGTCAACCGCGAAGAATTAATAAGTCGTCTACTGAAACGAGGTGAAACCTCAGGTCGTTCGGACGATAATCTGGAGACCATCGAAAAAAGAATCAAAGTTTACGAAGAACAAACTTCCCCTGTTATTGGTTTTTATAAGACGGAAGGTACCTATAAAGGAATTAAAGGCGTTGGCACAATTGATGAGATCTTTGACCGCATCAGCAACGCTATAGAAGAATAAACAATAAACCAACAAAACATATATGGCCAGTACCAATTTTGTAGATTACGTCAAAATCTTTTGTCGTTCGGGAAACGGCGGACGGGGCTCGACGCATATGCGACGTGAGAAATTCGTTCCCAAAGGCGGTCCCGACGGTGGAGACGGAGGACGTGGCGGCCATATAATTGTAAGAGGCAATCAAAATTACTGGACGCTGATACACTTAAAGTATCAGCGTCATATTTTCGCCGGACATGGAGAATCGGGGGGTAAACAAGGCTCCTTTGGCTCTGATGGCGAAGACAAATATATTGAAGTTCCGTTAGGTACCGTGGTTAAAAATGGCGAGACGGGGGAAGTTCTGTTTGAGATAACCCAACATAACGAAGAAGTCATACTTGCCAAAGGCGGCCGGGGTGGTCAGGGAAACACACATTTCAAAACAGCCACCAACCAAACCCCGCGCTATGCACAACCCGGCGAGCCAGCCATAGAACTGGCCGCTATTCTGGAGCTGAAAGTTTTAGCCGACGTAGGACTGGTCGGTTTTCCCAATGCCGGCAAATCCACCTTACTGGCAGCCGTAAGCTCTGCCAAACCTGAAATTGCCGACTATCCCTTTACTACACTCATTCCAAATCTGGGTATTGTGGAATATCGCGACCATAAGTCATTTGTTATGGCTGATATTCCCGGAATTATAGAAGGCGCCCACGAGGGAAAAGGCATCGGGCACCGCTTTCTGCGACACATTGAACGTAACTCAATTCTGTTGTTCATGGTACCTTCTGATACCAAGGACATCAAAAAGGAATTTAATATTCTGATTAACGAATTGAAAGAATACAACCCTGAATTACTGGATAAACACCGCATTCTGGCCATTTCAAAAAGTGATTTTCTGGACGAAGAACTGGAAAAAGAACTCGAAGCCGAACTTCCGGACAACATCCCGCATGTATTTATTTCAGCCGTTACCGGCAAAGGAATCCCTCAGTTAAAAGATTTAATCTGGAAGGAGCTGGAAAAATCCATCCTCGACAGATAGTATTCACAGCAAAAAAACGTTTCAAAAGTCAAAACCAAGGCTGCTGATTACCGAATACCTCAAATGGCATCGAGGTATTCGCTGGGCGTTTTTTTGTAAAACTTCTTAAACACACGGCTAAAATATTTAGGATCGTTGAAACCAATACTATAAGCCACTTCATTAATTGACCTGTTTTTAGCAGCCAATAACGGCAAAGATTTTTTTAAACGATAAATAGTAATAAAATCATTGGGTGATAAATTAACCAATGCCTTTAATTTTTTATACAACAACGACCGGCTCACAAACATCTGTTCGGCAAATAACTCGACGCTAAACTCGGGGTTTGAATAGAAGGCCTCCATGATTTCATACGATTTAGTTAAAAATTTATCGTCGATAGATGCCACCTTTCCACTCCTGGGGATATTCACTTCCTTTTCGGAAGCAAATATCATTTTCATTTTACGTCTGGTTTCAATCATGTTATGCAGCTTTACACGCAAAAGCTCAAGGTTAAATGGCTTTGGGATGTAGTCGTCGGCACCAACACGAACACCGGCCATCTGATCTTCGAGTAAAGCTTTGGCCGAAAGCAGAATCACCGGAATATGGCTGGTATATAAATTAGATTTCAATTGGCGGCACATTTCCACGCCATCCATAACGGGCATCATAACATCTGAAACAATAATGTCCGGCGCATTCTTACGGGCAAGGTTATAGCCTTCCTTCCCATCGGCAGCCAATAACACCCGGTAGATCCCAGCTAATGAGTTCGCAATAAAAAGTGCCAACTCCCTATTATCTTCAACCACCAATATAAGCGGTTCGTTAGAGTCGCTATCAAGATCGGCCAGGAAAGGCTCATTATCACTCATACTATCAATAATAACCTGCACTTTCTCGGATAAATCCGTATTACTGAAAGCTGGCATCTCATTGATTTCGGCACCGGGGTAGTCCTCTTTACGGCATGGAATTGTAACGGTAAAACAGCTTCCCTGGTGAGGATTTGACTCTACATCAATATGTCCGTTTAACACTTCAACCAGTTCTCGTGTAAGTGACAATCCAATACCAGAACCTTTAATATTTGAGCCATTGGGAGATCTGAAAAAGCGATTAAATATTTTACCAATTTGCGACTGATCGATACCGACGCCTGAGTCGGCCACCTGAATGTTCAAAACAGGATCAGCACTCCCCTCATGGGACACAGCTGTCAATGCAACTTTTACAGTCACTGAACCACCAGACGGGGTATATTTAAATGCATTCGAGATGAGGTTATAAAGAATATTCTCCAGTTTATTGGTATCAGTCCAACACAAAGCGTCCCCCACATCAGTTTTCAGCAAATACTTAATCTCTCGTTGAGCTGCCAACTCGTCAAAAGCATGAAACACATCGGCAACAAAGCTGTTAATATCTGTATTTGATAACCGAACAGATAAATTGCCCGTTTCAATTTTTCTAAAAAACAGAAGCTGGTCAATTAACAAATTGAGCCGTCGGGCATTTCTTTGAACCGTTTTTAGCATTTCACGTGCCGCATCGGGCAATTTCATCTCATTCATCAATCGGTCAACAGGCGAAATAATAAGAGTAAGCGGCGTACGAAATTCATGTGAAATATTGGTATAAAAGCGCATTCTGTTTTGATTTATACTCTCAATCTCCTGATTTAATTCGACCAGACGATCGCGCTGCTCAGATATCTCCTGATTCTTGGCCTCCAGTTCCTTTTTTTGACCTTCAATAAGGTCCCCTCTACGTTTCAAACGATCATTCGCCACCTGTAATTCGCCAGCTTGCAGTCCCATTTTATCGCGTTGCTGCGCAATCGTTCGGGTCCGGTCCTTCACCATACTTTCCAGCTTATTCTTTTCCAGGATCAGACGTTTGGTATGATGCCGGATATAAATAGCACTTACAACGAAAATAACGATAATTAAAACCACCATGAACCAGGTCGTCTGCCAAAAAGGCGGCCGCACCGTAATCACCAGATGTTTTTCAGAGCTACTCCAGGTGCCTTCACTATTAGCCGCCTTAACCCTAAAGAGATAACTTCCTCCTTTAAGATTAGTATAGGTCACAATACGATGATCAGAAGGCACTTCGACCCAATTTCTGTCAACCCCCTCAAGTTGATAAGCATAACGGGTTTTACGAGGATTGTAATAATCGAGCGCCGAAAACTCAAGCGACAAAACATTATCCTGAAAAGAAAGAGAGATCTCCTTCATTTCTGAGATAGGGGCCGATAACACCACCTTTCCATGTCGCCGCTCACCAACCCCCACCGGTTCATTAAAAATACGAAGGGCGGAAATCTCCACATCAGGCTGATAAGGATAAACCGGAAAACGAGAGGGGTAAAAATGATTCAACCCATTAACACTCCCGAAAAACAACTCCCCTTCGTCTGATTTGTATGATGAGGCCCAGTAGAATTGGTCGCTGAGCAACCCATCATCAGAAAAATAAGTATCGATGAACCCATTTTCAGGATTAAGCCTTGACAAACCATAATCGGTACTCGCCCAGATAAAACCGGCCTCATCCTGCTGAATGGCATAAACGACATTATTGCTCAGTCCCTGATCAACAGAATAACATTGAAATTTAAAATGATCTTCTTCTTTGGATATTTTAAACAGCCCATCGCCGTATGTACCCACCCATATATTACCAGCTGCATCTTCCAGTAAATAAGTAGAATAATTGCCTCTCAATCCGATGCTGTCTGACGCCTCATTTCTTTTCAGTACGTTTACCTGGGTATTCCGGCAAAGCGTATCTCCTAAACGAAAATCCTGATCGGCCCGGAAATAATAAAGACCATTGCGCGTGGCAACCCACACATCATTCTCTCTGTCTTTAATGAGCCATCCGATCTCATTAATGGCTGACAGCGGATTCTCATCATCAATCTTCAAAAACGATTCACTCTTCAAATCCAACACCGCTAATCCGCCTTCAGTACCAATAAACAAACAGTCATTGGCTCCATCAAATAAAACACATGAGATAAAAGAATTCTCGTAATTAGTTTCAGGATTAGCAACAGGAACCAGAAACCGTTTAAAACGACCATCGGGCAACATTTTGGCCAGTCCGGCCCCCCATGTTCCCACCCACAAATTATGCCGGTCATCGAAAGCCAACGTCGTCACAAAATCACCCGGCAATGAATATGAGTTGGCTGGGTCTTGATTAAAACAATTAAACCGGCCTGTTTTTCTATCCAGGTGATTCAGGCCACCACCTGCCGTTCCAATCCAGAGCGATGTAGAATCCGACAATATAGAATTAACCGTGGCATGCGACAAACTATTGGAATTATTGATCTGATGAACGTAATAATCAAAAGGCTTCTGATATAAACTAAACTGGTTTACTCCACCTTTCTCAGTTCCTATCCAAACATTCCCTTCCTCATCAATAAACACCACATTAATGAACATACTGTTTAAAGAAAACCCCGCCACTTTCCGCACCGGGAAAGCACGAAAAGAATTGGTTTTTGGCTGATAAACATCCACACCGCCTAACGTTGCAAGATATATAGTGCCTTTAAAATCCTGTACAATATCATTAACCCGTCCATGACTAAGGCCTCCCTCATTTAGAGGCTCATGAAAAAACCACTCATTTCGTCTGGTTGCAGGGTTAAAAACCCAAACCCCGTTAAAAGTTCCGACCCATAAATCCCCGTCGTTGCTCTCGAACAACGATAAAATCAGGGCTCCTTCCAGATTCCCATGATTATATGGGTACACCACCTCCCGTTGAAAATCATATACCACAATACCGTGATTCGTTCCCACGAGCAACCTACCATCGGACATTTGCAAAAAAGAAGACACATGATTGCCCGAAAGGGCACTGTTGGATGAATCAAAATGTAAAGTTCTATACCCCTCATCGGTTGGGCAAAGCACAAAAAAGCCTTGTTCCAGAGAGCCAACCATAACGCAACCATTCTGGCTAACATAAAGGGAAATCACATTAACGGGATTTCCCGTTGCATCCAATAACTGAAACGTACTGATATCACCAGTTGCCAAATTCAGATAAGCTAATCCACCCGAGGTTCCAATCCACAGTCGGCGATCGGCTGTCTCAACCAGCGCATTAACAAGATTGGAAGGAATAGCAGGCTTATGAAAATTAACAAAACTGTACCCATCGAAGCGGCTTAGTCCGTTCCCGGTTCCAAACCACATCCAGCCTCTTGAATCCCTTTCAATGGCATGCACTGTGTTTTGAGATAACCCCTGATCAATTGTCAGATACCGGATATGATAATTGAAATCGGTTGATACAGCAGCAGCGGTCTGGGTTTCGAATAAAACCAATCCCAACAAAAAATTTACAGACCATGTAAACAATATCCTCGTATGCACTCCCATTAGCTCCTTTTGGATCAAAATTAAGAATAAACCACTAAAGCCAATATTAATCAATCAACTAATTACTCAAAAATCCCCTTTATAAACACCATTTTCCACTCAAAAAGATCGAACAGTAGATACTTTTGAAGAAGTATCATACGAAACAAATTATCATTTCAACACAACAAATATGCTATTACTAAAAAAACGGCTGAATATTGCGTTGCCTGCGCTTATAATTATCCTGGGAACGGCCTGCCAACCTACGGTAAAATCCCCTTCTGAAAACCCTTATAAAGACGATTACTCAGACATATCCTCTCTGAGCCACCGATCGCTATGGGGAACCGCAAATGTACACGATCCATCGGTCATCCAAGCTGACAGCTTCTATTATGCCTACTCTACAGATGCCTATTACATTCCACGTGATGTTCCATTTTTCGATATCGACGAACCGGTGGGTAACATCCAGATACGAAGATCCAAAGACCTGGTAAACTGGGAATTCCGAGGCTGGGCCCTGGACACAATTCCCCGCGAAGCTGTGGCCTACATACATGGGTTAACAGGAAACAAAGGGGCTGAAAATGTCTGGGCGCCTAAAGTAGTTAAATATAAAAACATTTACCGCTTGTACTATTCGGTCTCTACATTTGGGAAAAAGACCTCCTATATTGGACTTGCTGAAGCAACGACCCCGGAAGGTCCCTGGACAGACAAGGGGTGCGTAATCAAAAGTGGGCCCGCCACCTCAATGAATGCCATTGACCCGTCTGTGATAACCGACTTTCAAAACGGCCGTATGTGGATGCATTACGGTTCCTTCTTTTCAGGTCTCCATTGCGTTGAGCTGAACCCACAAACAGGGAAAACACTCAAAGAGGGAGATATGGGGCATCTGACAGCAACCAGAGCCGACCGAAAAAATAAAATCATTGAAGCGCCGGAGATAATTTACAATGAGACACTAAAAATGTATTATCTATTTGTTTCATACGATCCCCTATTTACCTTCTATAATGTACGTGTGGGACGTTCGGAACGGCCACAAGGACCATTCTACGATTTCTTTGGCAACGATATGGCAGACACAACCAATAACTACCCCATCCTAACACACTCCTATCAATTTGAAAATCAACCTGGCTGGTCGGGCAATGGACATTGTGGCGTTATCGAAAATCAAAACGGTTTTTACATGTTCCACCAAGGACGTTTGGCGCCAGACAACTTAATGCTCCGGATGCATGTACGTGAAATAAAATGGCTCTCATCAGGCTGGCCAGTCGTTTCACCGGAACGCTACCTACCCGTACCCCAACAAAAAATAAAAAAAGCAGACCTCACGGGCGAATGGGAAATTATACACCTGCAGGAACCCAAGGCTCAGACGAGTCTGTGGCAGGGACAAATTCCCCCGGGCGGCTGGCATTACAACAAAAAAGCATTCAATGTATCCAAAAAAATAAACTTCAATAAGGATCAAACCATTCAGAACAGTGATTTCTCCAGCTGGCAGCTAAAAGGAGACAAGCTTATGCTGAATGATCTGGAATGTGTTATATTTAGCGGATGGGATTGGGAGAATCAAAAACCGACGCTTCTTTTTAGCAGCATTCTTCCCGATGGAACAGGTTTGTGGGGTAAAAAAAGATAAAAAGCAGAAACAGACTCCAGTGAACGGGATAAAGCAAAAATAATAAAAGCAAAAAATACTTTTATTCAAAAAACTGCTTAAATTTAAGGCACATTAAAAAATATTTATCTATGAAAAAGTCAAATTACGCCATCACTATGATAAGTTTAACGCTTATCATAGCATTGGGCTTAGGCTCATGTTGCAGCCCTAAGCAACAAAACATCCAAAAAGAAGTATTCGGCACACTTTCGACAGGGGAAACAGTTGATCTTTACACACTCACAAGTACCACCGGTATGAAAGTAAAAATTATGACCTTTGGCGGCGCACTTGTAGCCATTGAAACACCGGATAAAAACGACAGTTCCACCAACGTAATACTTGGCTTCGACAATTTATCGGATTATGAAAATAACCGTGTTTTCTTTGGTGCACTTATAGGCCGCTATGGCAATCGAATTGCCAAAGGCAAATTTACCCTCGACAACGTAGACTATCAATTGGTCACTAACGATGGTGAAAATCATTTACATGGTGGTGAAAAAGGATTCGACAGGGTTGTTTGGCAGGCAACTCCCATCGAAAATGCAGAAGCACCTGCACTGAAACTCTCTTACTTAAGCCCGGACGGCGAACAGGGTTACCCTGGCAATTTGAATGTTACCGTAACATACACCCTCAAAGGAAACGACCTTCACCTCGATTATGAAGCCACTACCGACAAGGCAACTCCAATCAACCTGACCAATCACTCGTTCTACAACCTGGCAGGCGAAGGCACCATTCTGGATCACGAATTAACGATCAATGCAGCAGCTTATACGCCTGTTGACTCCACTTTAATTCCAACCGGCGAAATAGTCGCTGTTGAAGAAACTCCTTTTGACTTTAACACACCCACTGCTGTAGGCGCTCGCATTGACTCTGTAGAAGGAGGATATGACCATAATTATGTGTTAAATACAGGCGAAGGGCTCCAATTAGCTGCAAAACTGAAAGACCCAAAAAGCGGACGTTACATGGAACTATTAACGACCCAACCGGGCTTGCAATTTTATTCTGGAAATTTTCTGGATGGAACACAATCATGCGGTCAACGTGTTTACAACATTCATACAGGTCTGTGTCTGGAAACACAACACTTTCCTGACTCTCCCAACCAACCGCAATTCCCGACGACCATTTTACAACCCGGCGAAACATTCCAATCAACAACGATTATGCGCTTTGGCGTTCATAAATAATCGGCGTTAAAATAATAATAAAAAGAGGCTGTCTAAAAACTTTAGGCAACCTCTTTGTTATATATATAATCGACTCTTTACTTTACAGTTAAAATTCAGTCATCTATTACCTCAAAACAGACGGCGTCAATACATACCATGATGATATCAAATGTGAAACTACCTGCATAGATATCCATCAATAGAAGCACACCCCAGAAGTATAATTTTCCCTAAACAAATAAAAGGCCATCCAAAAGAGGATAGCCTTCTACATAAATGAATTTCCCTGTTAAAGAAAAGTCACATCTAAACAAGAACTTAAAACTTGTTAATCTCGGTAAATTTACCGAGTTCAACATATTTTTCATAAATACTCTGATACCTTTTCACGTTCGCAGCATTGGGAAGATACTCCTTTTCGAATCCTTTACCCATACTTTTTTGCGCTGCTTCCACCGACCCATGAACGCCGGCAACAACAGATGCAAACATAGCAGCACCAAAAGCACATGTTTGCTCGGTACGGGCCACTTTAATAGGCATGTTCAACACATCGGCCAACGTTTGCATGACAAAAGGCGATTTTTTGGCGACGCCACCAAGGCCAATAATACCTTTTAGCTCTACACCCTCTCTGGCAAACCGGTCGACGATAGCCTTTGAACCAAAAGCAGTCGCTTCAACCAAAGCGCGGAAAATCCGGGGTGCCGAGGTGCCCAGTTTTAGTCCGGCAATACTACCGGTAACTTCCTGACTGGCATCGGGCGTACGACGGCCATTCATCCAATCAACAGCAATAACCGTTGACTCTTCCAGAGAAATGTTACTGGCGGCCTCCGATAACTCAGGAATAATCTTATCCATCGTCTCTTCAATCAATTTTGCTTTCGTTTCAGCATCAATCAACGAAGACTTGGACAATATATTTTCCATTGGCCATGCCACGACCTTCTTAAACCAGGCATAAATATCGCCGAAAGCCGATTGCCCAGCCTCAAGCCCAACATAACCAGGAATAACTGAACCATCCACTTGTCCGCAAATACCAGCGATCAATTTATCTCCAATCTGCTCATACGGTGCAATCATGATATCACAGGTAGAAGTTCCAATGGCGCGAGCCAACACATTGGGTGTTACTTCACCGCCAACAGCCCCCATGTGACAGTCAAATGCTCCCACACCGACGGCCACTTCAGTGGTTAACCCCAACCGGTCAGCCCACTCAGTCGTCAGATTTCCAACCTTGACATCGCTGGTATAAGTATTCTGGAACAAACGGTCCCTGTACCCTGCTAACATGGGATCAAGTGTCGTAAGAAACTCTTCAGAGGGAAGTCCATCCCATGCTTCCAGCCACATAGCCTTATGTCCGGCAGCACAACGACTACGGACCACCTCTTTAGGCTTCTGCTTCCCGGTTATAAGTGCCGGCATCCAGTCGCAATGCTCAATCCATGAGTAAGCAGCTTTACGAACAGCCGGATCCTGACGCAACACATGCAATGCCTTTGCCCAAACCCATTCAGAAGAATAGATTCCGCCTTCGTATTGCGTATAATCAATTTTCCACTTATGCGCTAGCTCGTTAATTTCAGCAGCCTCGCGCACTGCCGTATGGTCTTTCCACAACACAAACATTGCATTGGGATTATCGGCAAATTCAGGTAACAGAGCCAATGGTATTCCAGCTTCATTGGTAAACACAGGGGTACTACCAGTTGTATCAAATGATATACCTACAACATTAGCAGCAACATCACCTCCTGCTTTCTGCAATGAATCCTTAACAATATACTCCATTACATCAATGTAATCCAATGGATGCTGACGATACTGATCTTTAGCAGGATCACAGTACTTACCGTCCATCCAACGCGGATAGTGCTTAACCGAGGTGGCGATCTCTTCACCCGATCCCGTTTCAACTATAACAGCGCGGGCAGAATCAGAACCATAATCGAGCCCTATAACATATTTTTTAAGCATCATAATAAAATTTTAGACTTACTTCTGCCCATAATAAGCGTTTGCACCATGCTTACGTTCAAAATGTTTGGTCGTTAAATGATCACTCATGGTCATTTTAGGATTTAACATTTTACTTATATAAGCCATTTTTGCAACCTGTTCTAACACAACACTATTATGCACAGCGTCATTCGCATTTTTACCCCAGGTAAAAGGGGCATGGTTTTTCACTAAAACACCTGGTATATGATTGGGATTTATTCCGTTGAAACGCTCAACAATAACAGTCCCGGTTTCTTTTTCATAATCTCCCTTCACCTCATCAGCAGTCATATCGCGTGTACAAGGAATCGAATCAGAAAAATAATCGGCATGTGTTGTTCCGACAATGGGTAAGTCCAATCCAGCCTGAGCCCATGCAGTACCATAAGTTGAATGGGTGTGTACAACACCTCCAATTTCAGGAAATGCTTTATATAACTCAAGATGAGTAGGCATATCAGACGAAGGCCTAAGCTCACCATCCACCACATTCCCATCCAAATCAACCACTACCATATGCTCGGGTTTCATGCCATCATAAGGCACACCGCTTGGCTTAATAACGACCAAACCCAATGCCCTGTCGATGGCGCTCACGTTGCCCCAGGTAAAAATAACCAGACCATGTTTTACAAGATCAATATTGGCCTGACAAACTTCTGATTTCAATTGTTTTAAATCCATATCAATTAATCTTTTACCAGAAAATGCCATACAACAAACCAAGAATCACGAGAATTCCCACAGCTCCGATGTTAAATACCTTACCTGTTTTAAAACTTTCCGGATTCAGTTCTATAGCCATTTTATCGGCAGCAATAATTTTTTCGTTAGAAACAAGAATAATGCCCACAAAAATGAAGGCTGCGGCTAACATAAAAATATTTCCAATACCATAATTCGCCCAATAGTGAATATTAATACCCACAACGCCTATAATAGCTGAAATAACACCAACAATCAGCATCAAATAACCGGCACGAATATATGCGGGACGAACAATATGTTTGGTATCTGTGGTCCACACTTTTCTATCAACAAAAGTAATGACGGTCGCAATCAGAGCCAGAATAATAAAGACAAAAGCCATACGCATCATCCAAGGCATCTCAGGGAATCCGAATTTGAAACCAAAACCTAATGGCAGCGTCATTAAAGCCGTCCATAAAGCAGCCTTATTGGTAGCCTGACGCCAAAACAATCCCATAAAGAACACAACGACAACACCTGGGTAAATAAACCCGGTATATTCCTGGATATATTGGAATGCCTGTCCCAGATCGTTCAGCATCGGTGCAATTAACACAGCTATAAACAGCGCGGCAAAAGCAACAATACGACCAACCAAAACCTGCTGTTTATCAGTAGCGTTTGGATTAAAATAAGGTTTATAAATATCAACCGTAAAAATAGTTGAAGTAGAGTTAATCATAGAAGCCAATGATGAAACAATTGCGGCTGTCAGCGCAGCAAAAGCAAGTCCCCGAACGCCAACCGGCATATAATTAGCTAATAAAAACGGATAAGCTTCATCAGCTTTAGGCAAATCGCTTTTCAAATAAAAAGCAGCAATTCCTGGAATAACGACAATAAGCGGGATTAAAATTTTCAAATAACCACCAAAAAGCAAGCCTCTTTTTGCATCATTGATAGATTTGGCCGCCAAACCTTTCTGAATAATATACTGGTTAAAACCCCAATATCCGAAATTAGTCAACCAAATACCACCAAGTATAATGCCTAAACCCGGAAGATCGGAAAATACTTCAGGTTTCTCATCGGCTGTAGCAATCATATGAAAATGATCACGAACACTTTCA
Source organism: Geofilum sp. OHC36d9 (assembly GCF_052400685.1). Lineage (NCBI taxonomy): Bacteria > Pseudomonadati > Bacteroidota > Bacteroidia > Marinilabiliales > Marinilabiliaceae > Geofilum > Geofilum sp. OHC36d9. The sequence goes on along the minus strand of NZ_JBQTGJ010000001.1, from coordinate 533,221 downwards.
AAAAGCGTACTAAATCCCTGAACAGGGCCTCCACCATCACCCCCCACAGCGTCAAGGGCCATATAGGTCGTTACCAAACCACCAAACACGAGAAAAACAACCTGAACCACATCGGTCCATGCTACGGCTTTCAACCCTCCGTAGATAGAATAAATTCCTGAAAACAAAGCAAGCCCGATAATACCGTACATCAATGGAACACCAAGAATTGATCTCATGGCCAACGCACCCATATAAGTTACCGAAGTAAGGTTAACGAACACATATATCAAAAGCCAGAATATTGCAAAAGCAGTACTCACGCCTCTCGAATACCGTTCAGCAAGGAACTGCGGCATGGTATAAATTTTCTTCTCAATAAAAATGGGAATAAAATACTTTGCTATAATGATGAGCGAAGCAGCAGCGATCCATTCATAACAGGCAATGCCTATTCCCAGAGCATAACCGGAACCAGACATCCCTATAAACTGTTCAGCCGAGATATTTGCGGCAATAAGAGATGCACCAATGGCCCACCACGTTAATGATTTATTGGCCAAGAAATAATCCTGAGCAGTTTTCTGAACGCCCTTTTTGCCCTTTGAGATAAAAAGGCCCATTCCCAGAATAACAACCGCATAAACGGCAAATATTACCCAGTCAAGTGTTGCAAAAGCAGATTCCATAGTCAATTATAATTTTTAAAACAATTTTACATAATACGATTCAGGTGATAATAGACGTCATTCCAACGCAGTTCCTTCTTTAACTCAGGAATCGTTGTAGATTCATCAATCAACACCAATTCAAGGCCAGCAATTTCGGCATAATCCTCAAGATATTCAACCGTTAAATCGTAAGAAAAACTTGTATGATGCGTACCACCGGACAAAATCCAAGCAGCCGCCCCAATCTCAAAATTAGGCTGCGGAACCCACAAAGCACTGGCAACAGGCAACTTAGGAAGCGGTTTTGATTCTATACAATCCACCACATTAACAATCATCCGGAAACGGCTACCCATATCTACTACGGTTGCAGCAACACCTTGTCCGGTTTTACTGGTAAATACCAAACGAGCCGGATCATTTTTACCACCAATACCAAGAGGGTGAACTTCCAGACGCGGTTTTTTATCGGCAATTAACGGACAAACCTCCAGCATATGAGCCTGAAGAATAGAACTATTTTCACCATCAAAATTCAATGTATAATCCTCAAGGAAAGAACATCCTTTGGGTAATCCTTGCCCCATAAACCACATGGTTCGAAAAAGAGCAGCTGTTTTCCAGTCTCCTTCAGCGCCAAAACCATATCCATCGGCCATTAAACGTTGAGAAGCCAAACCCGGCAACTGATCAACGGCAGCCAAATCGTCAAAATTCGTTGTGAAAGCCTTGGCACCTTTTTCCTCTAAAAACTTACGTAAAGCGATCTCAATGCGTGCAGCATGAACCACCTGACCTCTGTTTTTACCACCCTCTTTACAATCATCGGCAAACTCATATTCGGCTTCATAGGTCTTCATCAGATCAGCAATCTCAGCATCAGTCACCTTATCCTGAACTGCGACCAGCTCAGCAATCGGATAATAATCGACATGATATCCCATTACCATTTCAGCTTCCACCTTATCGCCATCTGTAACAGCCACATTATTCATCTGGTCACCAAACCGAATAATCCGTAAATCCTGAGCATCGGCCCAGGCGGCAGCAACCCGCATCCAAACAGCAATTTTCTTTTGCGCCTTAGGGTCCTGCCAATGACCCACCACAACTTTGCGTGGCTTATGTAAACGAGCCGTTATATGTCCAAACTCACGATCACCATGGGCACTTTGATTAAGATTCATGAAATCCATATCAATTTTATCCCATGGAATTTCTTTGTTATACTGCGTATGAAAATGAAGCAATGGTTTACGTAATTCCTGCAAACCATGAATCCACATTTTAGCCGGCGAAAAGGTATGCATCCAAGTGATTACGCCAATACACCTGTCCTCATTATTAGCAGATTTCATGATTGCGGTCACTTCTTTAGCTGAATTAGCAGTGCCTTTATACACCACTTTAACCGGCAAATTACCAGACGCATTTAACCCTGACACCATTTCCGTTGAATGACCATCTACGGCAACGACTGCATCTCCGCCATAAAGAAGTTGTGCACCCGTCACAAACCAAACTTCAAAATTTTCCAACATAGCTAACATTTTTAATTAATTGCAATTATCCTCTCTGTTCCTACTGCTGACAACCACTAGTTCATGTCAATATTAAAACATAAACGGTTAATCGTCAAGAAAATATCACACTATTTAAATTTTATTTAAAATCTGCATAAAAGTAATAATTACTTTTATTGCTACAATGAAATTTTTGTTTTTATTCAAGCACCTTCACGAAAAATCGCAAACTATTTGAAGCTCAACAAGAAACAAAAATTTCAACGAAGCCAACAAACTCTTCAAAAAGAATAATAACGAGTCAAGACATTTACTTCTTAAGCCGAATCACATTTACGCTCAAAGGATCTAAAACGAGTTTCATCTGCCCTTTAGCAACTTTAACCGAAGATTTCACAGGAACAATCGCAAAAGGATTCGTCAAGGTATTCATCGTTTCTTTATCTCCTTTCAAAACAAGCATCGACGCATTGGTTCTTAACCTGCCATAACCATCAACAGACAAAGTTATCTCTTTAACCGAATCAGTAACATTTACTATTTTAACAATTACCTCATCCGTTTCTTCATCAATAGCACCAGTGGCATACAGTCCATTCTGACCAATAACTTTATCGGTCTTGTTTAAAAGAACAGGAACCACACTCGTTCCTTTATTGGTTGAAAAAATCTTCTGCACCTGATAATTCGCTGAACCCACCGATTTTAAATTGTCAAACCAAATCATGTCCGGAGTCCACTGCCATCCCTCTACGTGTGCAAATAATGGGGCATAGGAACACATATTAACCACGTCCGCATTACGTTCCAAACCGGTCATGAAAGCGGCTTCGGCAATCGCCATCTCCCAGGTATTTTTATTGTCAGGGCTTGCAATCCCGACACTTTGCGCCGCATATTCGCCGGCAAAAATCTTAGGACCATTCCGATCGTATGAATCATACCGGGTAGCATTATCCAAAAACCATTGCGCCGGTTTATAATAATGCTCATCAATCAATTCTGCGTTCAACTTTTTAAGCTCACGCATTCCAAAATCAAACTCTACCCCTTCGGGGAAAGGACCTGCCCCCGAAACAATAACGATCTCAGGATACTTTGCTTTAATTGCTTTTACAAATTCAGTATAACGTTCGATATACTGCGGCCCCCATTGCTCATTACCGATTCCGATATATTTCATATTGAAGGGCTCCGGACTTCCCATCTCAGCCCTTAACTTACCCCATTTACTATCCACCGGCCCGTTGGCAAATTCTATCAAATCGAGCGCATCCTGAATATAGGGGTCAAGCTCGTCCATAGCAACAACTTCGGCGGTATTAAACTGGCAAGCCATGCCACAGTTTAAAATGGGAAGGGGTTCTGCACCTAAATCACGCGACAAAAGGAAATATTCATAAAATCCGAGCCCAAATGACTGGAAATAATCGGGTGTCAAACGATGTGCAAATTCAGTATTCCATCGGTTAACGATCATTTTACGTTCTTCAACCGGTCCCACGGTCTTTTTCCATTGGTAACGCACATTTAAATCACGTCCTTCCACAATACAACCACCAGGAAATCTTAAAAATCCGGGTTTCATATCATATAACAGTTGAACCAAATCAGCTCGCAATCCGCCCGGGCGATTCTTCCAGGTATCAGAGGGAAACAATGAAATCATATCCAAATCAACGATGCCGGCGCCTTCAAAAACAATTCGGAAACTTCCTTTGGCATCGGTTTGCGAAGACTTTAATGTTGAATGATAAGTCTTCCAATCTTTTCCCGAAGGCGTAACAGAGCCAGAACCAATCACGTCCCCTTTGCTATTAAGAAGTTCCAATCTAAGGCTAATAGTTTCACCATCGGACTGCCGGGCCAAGACAGAAAAATTATAATCCAGCCCCGATTTCAGTCCCATACCTCGGAAACCATTATTTTTCAAGGCTACAGAAGCCTTGGGACTTTTAATCTTAACCTCAATATATCGAGGATTTTGCGACTCGCCCTCCATTCGGTTTTGAACCAAAACAGTTGCAGTCTCAAAACTAGCACCTTCGATTTCCCATCCCATCAAAGGCTTATAAAACTCAAAGGAACGATTCTTTATTAACTCAGCATACAGCCCCCCGTCTCCTGCAAAATTAATATCTTCATAAAACAACCCCCACATTGTTGGTTGAATAACTGCAATCGAGGAGTCCGGCTTTACCACCAAATGCTGCGACACAACATTTTGACAACCAAGCAACAAAAAAATCCCTAGCATTACATTTAACAGATTCGTCTTCATATCTTTAAAAATATATTAATATTACAAACAAGTAAAAACAGCTTCGTTGATAACGGTTCTAAACAAAAACCAGAAACCATTCAAAAGTATTAACCTTTTTAGCCACGGAGGTGGAAGGATGACGATATTAGGCGGACTTTTGAAGCCTATAAGGGGTAAGAATAATACTTCAAACGGCCAAACAACTACAAAGCAGACAGTTAAAAAAAATGTTAAAAAAGAAATTACCGCCGATGAACGCTTTTTTTTATATTTGGGAGATTTTTGGAGATAGGACAGGTACAATAGAGAGACTGCCTGACCTTTTATCGGCCCAATGATTTCGTGTGATAAATCAACTGTCTATTAAAATATTACCATAGTATGATTCAAGATTATTCAGAAGACTCCATTCAAACACTTGACTGGAAAGAGCACATTCGTCGACGCCCCGGGATGTACATCGGCAAACTAGGTGATGGCACTTATGCCGACGATGGTATTTATGTGCTTCTGAAAGAAGTGATGGACAATTCCATTGATGAGTATATGATGGGCTTTGGAAAGAAAATTGAAATTACACTAAACGAAGAAAAAATATCTGTACGCGACTATGGGCGAGGTATTCCTCTCGGTAAAGTAGTTGATGTTGTTTCTAAAATGAATACTGGCGCCAAATACGACAGTAAAGTATTTAAAAAATCGGTGGGATTGAATGGCGTTGGTGTTAAAGCAGTCAATGCATTATCAGAATTTTTCACCGTTCAGGCGTTCCGTGAAGGGGAAACCAAAAAAGTAGATTTTTCGCGTGGAGAACTAGTCACCGAGTACCCGGTAGAAAAAAATTCCGGTAAAAATGGAACGTTAATCGAATTTTATCCCGACCCTCAAATTTTTGAAACCTTCCACTACCGGGAAGAATACATCGAGGATCTGTTAAAGAATTACACTTACCTGAATGCGGGATTGGCCATTCATTTTAACGACAAAATATTTCAATCGAAAAACGGCTTACTGGATCTGCTGGATGAAAAGATGACCGAGACAGGCATCTATCCGATCATTCATTTAAAAGATGAAGAGCTGGAAATTGCAATCACCCATACCAGTCAATATGGTGAAGAATATTACACCTTTGTCAACGGACAGCACACAACACAGGGAGGAACCCATTTGATCGCCTTTCGGGAAGCATTGGTTAAAACCGTACGCGAATTCTACAATAAAAATTTTGATGTCGCCGACATTCGTCAAGGGGTAGTCGCAGCGGTAAGCATCAAAATAGAGGAACCCGTTTTTGAATCACAAACAAAAACCAAGCTGGGCTCAAAGGACATGGGACCCGGCGGTGCTTCGGTGCGCAACTACATTAATGATTTCGTAAAACAACACCTCGACAATTTTCTGCACCGTGACAGCGAAACGGCCGAAATACTGAACCGAAAGATTCTGGATTCAGAAAAAGAACGCAAGGCCATCTCAGGCATTCAAAAATTGGCCAAAGAACGGGCAAAAAAGGTAAGTCTTCATAACAAAAAACTGCGCGACTGCCGCATCCATTACAATTCAAACCATGAGCGAAAATCTGAATCGTCCATCTTCATAACCGAAGGGGATTCGGCCAGCGGCTCAATCACCAAGGCTCGCGATGTGGGCACTCAGGCCGTCTTTAGTCTTCGCGGTAAGCCTCTCAACACCTATGGATTAACCCGGAAAGTAGTCTACGAAAACGAAGAATTCAACCTCCTTCAGGCTGCACTAAATATCGAAGACGGACTGGACGCATTGCGTTATAACTACGTGATTATTGCGACCGATGCCGATGTTGACGGCATGCACATCCGATTGCTAATGATAACCTTCTTCCTTCAGTTTTTTCCCGAACTGGTTAAGAATGGTCATTTGTATATCCTACAAACACCTCTATTCAGAGTACGAAACAAAAAGGAAACCCGTTATTGTTACACAGAAGAAGAACGCGTAAACGCCATCAAAAAACTCGGAACCAATCCTGAGATTACGCGATTCAAAGGTTTAGGAGAGATCTCGCCCAATGAATTTGGCAATTTCATCAGCAAAGACATACGGCTCGATCAGGTGCGCATGCGAAAAGAAGATGCGGCAAAAGAACTGCTCGATTTCTACATGGGCAAGAACACCCCAAACCGACAAAATTTCATCATCGACAATCTGGTCGTGGATGAGGATATGTTGTAATCATCTGGAACTATAACAAAGAGAAAAACCGCCATGGACAACGATAATACTTTTGACGAAAACGAAGAAAAAAATCCTGAGGAAGGCTTTAACCCCGACAATTCTCCGGCCGACGATAACGCCGACGTCGCCAAAATATCTCCACTTAAAGGCATGTACCGCACCTGGTTCCTCGATTACGCCTCATACGTAATTTTGGAAAGAGCCGTTCCTCACATCAACGACGGGCTCAAACCGGTTCAACGCCGTATTCTTCACGCCATGCGGCGTATGGACGATGGTCGCTTCAATAAAGTAGCCAACATTATTGGCTTCACCATGCAGTTTCACCCTCATGGTGATGCATCCATCGGCGACGCCCTTGTACAACTGGGACAAAAAGAACTGCTCATTGACACCCAGGGAAACTGGGGTAACATCTTTACAGGCGATAGTTCAGCCGCGCCCCGATATATAGAGGCCCGACTGACCAAATTTGCTCATGAGGTCATCTTTAATCCGAAAACGACCCTATGGAAACCCACCTACGACGGCCGTAATAAAGAACCCATAACCCTACCTGTTAAATTCCCTTTGTTGCTGGCTCAGGGTGTCGAAGGAATTGCGGTTGGACTGGCCTCAAAAATTCTTCCGCACAACTTTAACGAACTGATTGACGCCTCCATTCACTATCTCAAAGACGAACCGTTTGAACTGTACCCCGACTTCCCGACGGGAGGCGTTGCTGATGTATCGAGATACAACGACGGAATTCGCGGCGGAGCCGTAAAAGTCAGAGCCAAGATCAGCAAACTGGATGCTAAAACACTAATCGTATCCGACATCCCATTTGGGAAGACCACTACAACACTGATTGAATCAATACTTAAAGCGGTTGAAAAAGGCAAAATTAAAATCAAAAAAATAGATGATAACACAGCTCTGAATGTGGAAATCATGATTCACTTGCCGGGCGGTACATCGCCCGACAAAACCATTGATGCGCTATATGCCTTCACCGACTGTGAAGTCTCCATCTCACCCAACTCATGCTTAATAAAAGAAAACAAACCTTGCTTTATTGGTGTTACCGAAATTCTTAAAACCAATACCGACAACACCGTCCACCTGCTCACTCGCGAACTGGAAATACGCAAGGATGAACTTGAAGAAGCATGGCATGCCTCTTCGTTGGAGCGTATATTCATCGAAAACAAAATATATCAACGCATTGAAGAGTGCGAGACTTTTGAAGCCATCATACAAACCATTGATCATGGCTTGAAACCCTTTACCAGTCAGTTACGCCGGGATGTAACCCGCGATGATATTATTAAGCTGACTGAAATAAAAATTAAAAGAATATCACGTTACGACGCCAATAAAGCGGATGAAATTCTCATTGCCCTCGAAGAAGAAATGGAGCAGGTAGAATATCACCTGCAAAACATTATACCTTATTCCATTGACTATTATAAAAGGCTGAAAAAACAATTTGGCAGCAAATTTCCCCGCAAAACAGAAATACGTAATCTAGAAAATATTGAGGCTTCCAAAGTGGTTGTTAAAAACGAAAAATTGTACATCAACCGCGAGGAAGGTTTTGTAGGAACCGCATTGCGTAAAGATGAATATGTGTGCGAATGCTCTGACATTGATGACATCATTATTTTCTACAAAGACGGCCGTTATGTCATCACCAAAGTGCAGGACAAAGCCTTTGTGGGAAATAACGTTATTCATTTGGCCATATTCAAGCGCAACGATAACAGAACCATCTATAATTTAGCGTATCGCGACGGGAAACATGGCGCCACCTACGTCAAACGATTTGCTGTAACCGGTATTACCCGCGATAAAGAATACAACGTTACAAAAGGAACCGACGGATCGGAAGTTCTGTACTTCAGCGCCAACCCAAATGGAGAAGCAGAAATAATTAAAGTCACTTTGCGTCCTCGCCCCCGCATCCGCAACCTCATCTTTGAATACAATATGGGCGATCTGGCCGTAAAAGGAAGAAATGCCCAGGGAAATATCCTCTCAAAAAATGAGGTTAACAAAATTGTTCTGAAACGAAAAGGAGAATCAACACTTGGCGGCCGCAAAATATGGTACGAACCCGAGGTATTAAGACTAAATGCTGACGGGCGGGGAACTTATCTCGGTGAGTTTCATAACGAGGACTCCATTATAGTCGTTACAAAAGACGGTCATTTTTACCAAACCAACTTCGACCTGAGTAATCATTACGAAGACAACATTCTTGTCATCGAAAAATTTCATTCCGAAACGGTGTGGTCAGCTGTATACTTCGACGCCGATCAAAACTATTACTATATAAAACGTTTTCAGGCTGAACCGGGCAACAAACCACAACGTTTCATCGGAGATCATCCAAAATCGAGACTGGTTCGCCTGACCAAAGTTGATTATCCCCGCCTGGAAATCAGATTTGGCGGCGACGATAAAAATCGTGAAAAAGAAATTGTAGAGGTTGCAGAGTTCATTAATGTAAAAGGTTTCAAGGCCAAAGGAAAAAGACTAACCACCTTCCAGGTTTCAAAAATAAATGAACTGGAACCCATCGTCAAACCGGAAGTCGTGCGCAATGAGACAACAGACGAAGAACCGCCGTCAACATCACATGACAACAACCAGGAAGAGGATGAAAACGATGGCCAAATGTCAATTTTCTAATTCAATTATACAACCTGACGGGTCTAAAACCGTCAGGCAATCACTTTTAAAGCCTTCGGCATGAAAATCCAACGGGTATTTCTAATTGGTTTTATGGGCAGCGGAAAATCAACAGTAGGTCAGCTATTGGCTAAAGAGACAGGATGGAAATTTCTGGATCTTGACCATTACATTGAAAATCAGCAAAACAAAACCATCGCGCAGATATTTAAGGCTCATGGAGAGCAGGAATTCCGCAAAAAAGAAAATGAAGCATTAAAAGAAATTATTCAACTGGAGAAAGTGATAATAGCAACCGGAGGCGGCACGCCATGTTACTATAACAACATGGATATCATGAATAAAAATGGATTGACAATATATCTGCAACTGTCGCCCGAAGAACTAAGGAAACGCTTACTCCCGGCCCGCGCTGCCAGACCGCTCATTGCCGGTAAATCGGATGCTGAGCTACTCACATTTATAAAAGAAAAGATCGCCGAACGTGAACCTTTCTACCAGAAAGCTCACGCCATTGCCGATGCAACCTCCACAGGAGCGACCGCCTATCTTCACATCATGAAATTATATACTGGTCAAATCCCTGAAAAAGAATCATAAAAAAAATTTGTTTTTATTTTAAAACTTTAGATATTCGCTCCTACCTAACAAAATAACAAATCGATATGAAGGGAGCTATAATTGGGGACATCATCGGGTCGGCATTTATTCATGAAAATCTGATATCAACAGACTTTCAACTTTTCAGGCCTACATCAGCTTTTACAGATGATACCGTTCTCACGATGGCAACGGCCGACTCAATCCTCAACGGCACCGATTATCAAAGCTCACTTGCCAGCTGGGTAAAAAAATACCCGAATGCCGGCTATCGGAAGAACTTTCTGAACTGGATCAGGGGAGAAAGTGACGAAACCTATATCAGTGATGGCGATGGTGCCGCACGACGAATAAGCCCCATCGGTTTTGCAGCACAAAACATTGAAGAAGCACTCCATGAAGCCGAAAAGTCAACGGTTCTCACACACAATATCCCCATAAGAGTTGAAGCCTCCAAGGCCGCGGCTGTTTCAATTTTCATGGCAAAAAGCGGCGCTACCCGTAAAGAGATTAAATCATTTATCTCAGTCCATTTTGGCTATGACCTGACGCTCAAAGCCGAGCACTGGAAACAAAAAATAGAAGAAGGCAACCATCTCAACACGCCGGTACCCGCAGCTTTATCGGCCTTTTTTGAGGCCTCCGACTTCGAAGAAGCCATTCGTATTGCCATCTATATTGGCGGCCCCTCAAACACCATCGCAAGTATAACAGGTGCTTTGGCTCAGGCCTACTTTCAACACATTCCCAAAGCATTTATCAAAAGGGCTTTAGCAAGGCTTACACCAGATATGGAAACCCTCATTGAGAACTTTGAGACAAAATACCTCCAAGCCAGCGAAGTATTCTGACCCTATTTCTCAAGGGCCAGACTCAAAACTTCCAAAATCGTTTCAACATAATGAAAGGTAAGACCTTCAATATAAAGATCTTTGATTTCATTGACATCCTTCAAATTTTCCTTAGACAAAATTATATCTTTAACGCCGGCCCGTTTAGCAGCCAGAATTTTTTCCTTAACACCACCAACCGGGAGCACTCTTCCGCGCAACGTTATTTCGCCGGTCATGGCCAAACGCGACTTCACCCTTCGCTGTGTAAATGCTGAGGCCATTGAGGTTACCATAGTAACTCCGGCTGAAGGGCCATCTTTGGGAATTGCCCCTTCCGGAACATGCACATGCACATTCTTTTCCTCAAAAACAGCAGCATCAATATCCAGAGCATCGGCATGCGACTTCAAATATTCGAGCGCCAGTACCGCCGACTCTTTCATGACGTCGCCCAGATTCCCTGTGAGAGTCAGGTTGCCCTTCCCCTTACTTAAGCTGGTCTCCACAAAAAGAATTTCACCACCAACAGAAGTCCAGGCTAAGCCGGTAACCACGCCAATATCGGCTCCCTTATCCCAGCTATCCTTACTAAATCGGGGCACGCCCAAAATGGTTTCCACATCCTGCTGATTCACAGTTTTCTTAACTGCCTCTCCCTTCGCTATTTTCAATGCTATTTTACGGAAAAAACGAGCCAACACCTTATCCAGCTGCCGAACGCCCGACTCACGGGTATAACCTTCAACAATTTGTGCCAATACTTTTTTACTCAACACCACCGTTCCCTTCTCCACACCATGCAACTCCATTTGTCGGGGAATCAAATGCCGACGGGCAATCTCAACTTTTTCATCCAGCACATAACCGCTCACTTCAATGAGTTCCATACGATCGAGCAATGGCGCCGATATATTATTAAGCGTATTTGCCGTCGCAATAAACATCACCTTCGACAAATCAAAATCCAGATCAAGATAATTATCGTGAAAGGTAGAATTCTGTTCCGGATCAAGCACTTCCAACAAGGCAGATGCCGGATCGCCCTGAAAACTATTACTTATTTTATCAATCTCATCGAGAATAAAAACCGGATTTGAGGAACCCGCCTTCTTAATATTGTGAATAATACGACCAGGCATGGCACCGATATACGTTTTACGATGGCCTCGAATTTCCGACTCATCGTGCAGTCCGCCCAATGACATTCTGACATACTTACGCTTTAAAGCCTCGGCTACTGATTTTCCCAAAGAAGTTTTACCAACACCGGGAGGGCCGTACAAACAGAGAATAGGAGACTTTAGATCACCTTTAAGCTTCAAAACAGCCAAATGCTCAAGGATGCGCTCCTTCACATTATCCAGACCGTAATGATCCTTGTCAAGAATGCGCTCAGCCCTTTTAAGGTCAAAATTATCTACCGTATATTCATTCCAGGGCAAATCAAGCATCATCTGCAAATAATTAAACTGCACCGAATACTCTGGCGATGTCATATTTAAACGACGTAACTTTTCAATTTCCTTTTGAAAAACGTCGCTAATTTCTTTGCCCCACTTCTTTTTCTGAGCGGCTTCTTCCAGCTCTGCCACCGCCTGCTCTACCGGATTACCTCCCAGCTCATCCTGTATCGTCTTCATTTGCTGATGCAAAAGATACTCACGCTGCTGCTGATCCATATCCTGTTTTACCTTCGACTGAATATCATTCTTAATCTCCAGTAACTGAACGGCCTTTACCAGATGCTCAACCAGCACCAGGCCACGATCTTTCAGGCTATCCATTTCCAGGATGCGCTGTTTCTCTTCCAGTTTAATCTCAGTATTGGCACCTATATAATTGATAAGAAAAAGAGCATTCTCAATATTTTTAAGTGCGAAAGCAGCTTCCGGCGGTAAATGAGTCGAGTTTTTTATGATCCGAAGCGATAAGTCTTTCAAAGAGCTAACGACAGCCTCAAACTCCCGCTTATCGTCGCCTTCAGGATAAACATCATCAAGCATCATGACTCTGGCCTTGAGGTAGGGTTCATCGGCCACTATCTCTTTCCACTCAAATCGCTTGCGTCCCTGAATAATCACCGTGGTAGAACCATCGGGCATTTCAAGCACTTTAAGGACCTTAGCCATGGTACCAACCCTGAAAAGATCATCGCCGCCCGGCTCATCTATATCAGCATTTTTCTGAGCCACAGCCCCCACATAACTTTTATTTTTCTGAACATCCCGAACCAGCTTCAGCGATTTCTCCCGACCTATGGAAACAGGTACAATCACCCCGGGAAATAAAACCATATTACGCAATGGCAACAATGGCAAATCCTCTTTAGAAATAGCTTCCTCTTCACCAGGCTGGAAACCCTCATCCTCCACAATAGGTATAAACTCAGCATTTGAGTCCATAAAATCACTTAAATCAATAGGATTGACAGATATCTTAATTTTTTCCATATCAAAATTTATCTGCTTCTGCCAAAATGACGCAAAAGCATCTGTTAAAAATCATCTCCACTACAAGTCAATAGCCGTGCCAAATTAGATGAATGAATTTAAAACAAAAAACCCCGGCTTATACCGGGGCTTCTGATAAAATATTGACGACAATCGTTTATTTTTTACGACTATCTAAATGTTTTTGATATCTGTTCCTAAACTTATCAACACGCCCTGCAGTATCAACCAATTTCATTTTACCGGTGTAAAAAGGGTGTGATGAGCTAGTGATTTCAAGTTTTACAACTGGATACTCTACACCGTCAACAACCTCTGTTTCACGCGTGTTAACGGTCGACCGGGTTATAAACACATCGTTATTTGACATATCTTTAAAAGCCACTAAACGATAGTTTTCCGGATGAATTCCCTGTTTCATTTTTCTATTTGTTAAAGTTTCCGAACTGAAACATCTGATGATAACTTAGCCCGATGCAATTCAATTCTAACTAATTTAATACAATCTATTTGACTCCAAAAACGGTCGACAAAGATATGTATTCACAATATAAAACCCAAACCTTTTAAAGGCATTTTTCAAAATAATTCTCAAAAAAAGGACAAAGGCCAATTGTCTGATTATGTCAGACAATTGGCAACTCTATGGATTTTTTACGACCACTGAACGCACACTATGCACACGAACAACAACCGTCTTTATATACAAATACTAATTACAAGCAACTTCAATAATCTCTACGATTCTTTGTCCCTGTATTTTGTATCTACCGGAATACTGCCTGCCCGTTGGGGCACGTCACGTTTTGCGGGATCAAAAACCATACGATAGGTAATATGTTTTTTGCCAAAGGTAGCGCCCATCGATTCATGGAGCGCCCTCATTTTAGGATTAAAATCGCCAACCCACGACAATTCCATTTCAGTGATATGCGGCCGTTTGGCCATCACATCACGCAAGTGCCAAAAAATGCCTGACTCAATTCCCAAACGCTGATATTGCGGCTTAACGCCCATAATTACCACCCGCGAACGCGTCATCTCTTTGGTCCATTTATAATACACAAAACGCAACTTGTTCCAAAGATTCATCTTCCCTTTAAAATGCTTAATAATTTGATTAATATCCGGAAACATCACAAAGAAAGCGATGGGTTCATCTTTATGATACGCATACCAAATCATCTCTTCATCCATAAACGACTTCGCATCATTAAGCGTATTATAAAGCACCTCGGCTTCCATAGGGGTGAAATTTTCATGAAAACGCCAGGCATCGTTATAAACCTCAATTAAATCATCAATAAATTTATCGGCCTCTTTAACAGAAAAATGCCTAAAAGAATAATCTTCACGACTGACCACCCGACCGGCAATTTTCCAAAAACGCTCCGGAAAGGGCTTTTGTAAATCAAGAATATTGGTAACCTGCTCAAAATAATTTCTAAAGCCATACGACTCAAAAAACGCCACATAATAAGGAGGATTATACTGCATTCCAAATGCCGGTTGAGAAAAACCTTCAACCAAAAGGCCCCAGAAATTATCGTTTTCACCAAAATTTATGGGACCATCCATTGCTTCCATGCCACGCTCCGCGAGCCAATCCCTGGCCGCATCAAATAACATATAGGCAGCCTCTCTATTATTAATACATTCAAAGAAGCCCATTCCTCCTGTTGGCTGGACAAAACCAGTCGCTTTTTTCTCATTAATAAAAGCAGCCACCCGACCTATAGCGCCACCATTATCGTCAACCAACACAAAACGAATGGCTTCGCCATGACTAAAAAATTTATTTTTTTGAGGATTAAAAACCTCTTCAATCTGAACATCCAGCGGACGTACATAATTATTATCTCCCTTGTAAACAACCTTCACCACATCAAGAAACATGGCTGTAGTTGACTTATCAATTACTGGTAATATTTTCATTGGTATAATTTTTTCAATTACTTAGTAAACAGACAAAAAAAACTATTTTGTGCTTGCAAAAAAAGTCCTACTTCTGCTTTATTCTTATCTTTTAAATAATCAGTTACCACCTCAAACTCACATTATCCGGACTTCTCAAACTTCAAAAATGGAACTTCTATATCTGCCACAAAAATTTTAAAGAAGTACTATTCTCAAAGCTTTCAAATACTGTTAAAACAGCAATCATTGCATTCCCCCTTCAAAAACAAACTTCAAATATGCTAAAGAAAACAAAAATTACTCTTGACGAAAACTATTCAGCCGCTTCAAATTCAAATAAAATTCCTTGACCAGCCTCCTTAAGCACCCTATCATCGCTCCCAGCACATTCTTTTGCAAAATCAGCTATCGAAGGTCGAAGTTCCGCGTCGTAACGGCCAGCCATTTTTAAACAGTGCGAAACAGGATGCACCAGCTTCGCTTCGTTGGTAAGCGCTTCCAAGGCAGATAAATTTTGCTTCACCCAGGGAGTTAACTCTTTACCCACAAACCGAAACTGCCACCCAATACTCATTAAAGCGGCATATCGAACATATAATTGAGGATGCAACAACCACGACTCAATAATCTCCTTCGACCCGGCACGTCGCCCCAATAGATTAAAGGCCATTTGTTCGGCCATCTCTATGTTGGTAATACCATCGGCCCACTCCGCAAGCAAGGCATCAGATAATTCATCGCGTTTTGCCAGCATGGTTGCCAAAATACGTGTTTCACGGAACGCCAAATTCCACAAACGATCGGCTAACCCGTTGGACGGCTGAAACTCCTGCGATAACTTTCGCAAATGGATTAAGGATACCCCATACATCTTAGGATAATCTAATCCACTGTCACGCAACTGCTGAGCAACTTCACCATTCATTAATAGACGGATTCGTGAGCGAATATGCTTCACCTGCCTGTCTAAATCTTCGTCAAAGGTAAAAAATTTCATTTGATTAAAATTATCTATTATTTTTCCTGACACCTTGTTTAAAGGCACTAATTATTTGATTAAAAACAAATCACCATCCACCCGTTTTTCGGATAAAACAAAAAACCCGATTCCTCATAAAAAAAAGAACACGCCATTTTGATTCTGGTGTTGCAAAATTAAAAGAAAAAACTTTATATTTGTACCGCTTTAAAAATGGTGATTGTAGCTCAGTTGGCAGAGCGCCAGATTGTGGTTCTGGAAGTCGCCGGTTCGAACCCGGTCTTTCACCCTTCAGCCCGACATTTTTTATTAAAAATGTCGGGCTTTTTTTGTGTTCAAAAGTCTCACAATCAACCCAACCCCATTAAAATAAAATTAGTAACTTTGCGGCCTGATTTTCAACCTGAAAAAACAAACAAAATTATGGTAACACCTGAGCAGATAAAAGACTTGAGTGGACGCGAGCTGGCGTTAAGGAGGTATCTTTGACATCGATCGTAAAACTGTAGAAATAGAAGAAGAAGAAATAAGAACACAGGCGCCTGATTTTTGGAATGATGCCAAAAAAGCAGAAGCCCACATGAAAAAGCTAAAAGACCTGAAAGCATGGGTCAACGGTTACAACGAAATAAAAACGTTGATTGACGACCTTCTGGTTCTAAACGATTTTTATAAAGAAGGCGAAGCGGAAGAAACGGACATCGATGCGGCCTATAAAAAAGCTTTTTCCAAAACCGAAGAGCTGGAATTACGCAACATGCTCCAGAAAGAAGAAGATAGAATGGGAGCCATTCTGAAAATCAATGCCGGGGCCGGCGGCACCGAAAGTCAGGACTGGGCTCAAATGCTCATGCGCATGTATATGCGCTGGGGCGAACAAAACAAATTCAAAGTCAGCGTCCAACACATCCTGGATGGCGAAGAAGCCGGTATTAAAACTGTTACATTACAATTTGAAGGCGACTATGCCTATGGCTACCTTAAAGGCGAAAACGGCGTTCACCGACTGGTAAGGCTATCCCCTTTCAACTCGGCCAATAAACGAATGACTTCATTCACCTCGGTATATGTTATCCCCCTCATAGATGATAGTATCGAAATAGAAATTAACCCAGCCGACATCACCTGGGAAACATTTCGTTCAAGCGGTGCCGGCGGACAAAATGTTAATAAGGTAGAAACAGGCGTTCGCTTACGGCATGCACCAACAGGTATCGTCATTGAAAACACCGAATCGCGCTCGCAGGGCGGAAACAAAGAAAATGCTTTGCGTAACCTAAAATCACAACTCTACGAAATAGAGCTACGTAAACGCCTCGAAGAACAAAACAAAATTGAATCCCAAAAGAAAAAAATAGAATGGGGATCCCAAATCAGATCGTATGTTCTTCAACCTTATAAACTGGTAAAAGACGTTCGTACCGGCCATGAGACAAGCAATATACAAGCGGTGTTAGACGGCGAAATAGATGGATTCATAAAAGCTTACCTGATGCAATATGGCGCCGATGACATATTCGATAAAAAATAAAAAAAAATGATACAGATACTTCATAATCCACGCTGCAGTAAAAGTCGCTCGGTTCTTAAATTTCTGAACGAGAAAGGCCTCGAAGTAGAAGAAATCCGCTATCTCGATCAACCGCTGTCCGCCAATGAGATTCGAAATATTTTAAAAAAATTAAATATCAAACCACTCGATTGGGTACGAAAAAATGAAGAACTGTTCAAAACTCAATTCAAAGGCAAACAATTAAACGACGATGAATGGATTGACATTTTAGCGAACAATCCTAAACTCATTGAACGGCCTGTTGTTATTAATGGCAATAAAGCTGTCATTGGCCGACCGCTGGAGAAAATTCTGGACATCATCTGAGAAGCAGACTAACATCATGCAAATTCATTCATCTTTAAATAATTATTCAGGTCCGTCGCCGGTAATAACAATGGGGACCTTTGACGGCGTACACCCCGGACACAAGGCCCTTCTCGAAAAGGTGAAAGAACTTGCTGTTGCCGAAAACACCGAATCACTGGTCATCACATTCTGGCCACACCCACGACAAGTGTTACTTCAGGATGCAGAAAGGCTGCGACTGCTAACAACTTTGGAGGAAAAAACAAAACTAATTAGCGAAACAGGCATCGATCATCTGATGATCCTCCCGTTTACAGCCGAATTAGCGGCCTACACAGCACAAAGCTTCACCGAAGAAATTCTGGTAAAAAAACTTCATGTGAAGCATCTGGTTACCGGCTTCAATCATAAATTTGGAAAGGGAGGGATTACTTTTAACGAATTGACAGAGCTGTCGCACAAACACAATTTCCAACTCACACAGTTTCGTCACGTAGATGTCAATGGCGACCATCCAAGTTCAACCAAAATACGACAACTTCTGTTAGAAGGTAACATCGGAGGAGCCAACCACTTGCTGGGCTATCCGTACGCCATCTCAGGAACCGTTGTTGGCGGACAACGACTTGGGCGAACCATAGCCTACCCCACAGCCAACGTGATGCTTCAGGAACGAAGCAAACTGGTGCCACCGGATGGGGTGTATGCCTGCCGCGTAAAAGTCATCGGGAAACTATTTAACGGCATGGTGAACATAGGTGTCAGGCCAACGGTAAACCACCAAATGGACCATCGCTCAATTGAAGTTCACATACTGGACTTTAACCGGGATATTTACTCGGAAGAAATTGTGGTTTACTTTGAAAAACGCATCCGTGACGAAATGAAATTTTCCGGCATTGAAGCGCTAAAAGAACAACTTCAAAAAGATGAAATAATAATAAGACAAGTACTAATCAAAAGAAAATAAGAACACTATGAGCACACAAACCTACAAAGTAAAAGACCTGAGTCTGGCTGAATTCGGACGAAAAGAAATAGAAATCGCCGAAAAAGAAATGCCCGGTCTCATGGCTTTACGTGAAAAATACGGCGATAAAAAGCCGTTAAAAGGGGCTAACATAATGGGCTCACTACATATGACCATTCAAACCGCCGTATTAATTGAAACCCTTGTTGAACTTGGCGCCAATGTTCGTTGGGCCAGCTGTAACATATACTCAACTCAGGACCACGCTGCCGCTGCCATTGCCCAAAGCGGCGTGCCGGTATTTGCCTGGAAAGGTGAAACATTGGAAGAATACTGGTGGTGTACCGAACAGGCGCTGAATTTTGGCGATGGCGTTGGCCCCGATCTTATTGTTGATGATGGTGGCGATGCCACATTAATGATCCACAAAGGCGTTGAAATTGAAAAAGATCCCAGCCTGCTAAAACAAGACTACAGCAATGAAGGAGAAGACTACCAGGAACTAATGAAACTTCTGGATCAATTACATACTGCCGGCAGTCAACGATGGACAAAAGCAGCCTCAAAAATCCGTGGCGTCAGCGAAGAAACCACCACAGGTGTTCACAGGCTTTACCAAATGATGGAAAAAGGAGAACTTCTGTTCCCTGCCATCAATGTTAACGACTCGGTAACAAAATCAAAATTCGACAATCTATATGGCTGTCGCGAAAGTCTGGCTGACGGCATAAAAAGAGGCACTGATGTCATGGTGGCAGGTAAAACAGTTGTTGTATGCGGCTATGGCGATGTTGGTAAAGGTTGTGCGCAAAGCATGCGAGGTTTTGGAGCACGCGTACTTATTACTGAGATAGACCCTATTTGTGCGCTACAGGCCGCCATGGAAGGCTACGAAGTAACAACGATTGAAGACACCTTAAACCGCGCTGACATATTTGTCACCACCACTGGGAACCGCGACGTCATCACCGTTGACCATATGGCTAATATGAAAGACACCGCCATTGTCTGTAACATCGGCCATTTCGATAATGAAATTCAAGTTGAAAAACTGGTAAAATATCCCGGCATAAAAGAAATCAACATTAAACCGCAAGTCGATAAATTCCTGTTTCCTGACGGACACAGCATCACCCTGCTTTCACGCGGACGATTGGTTAATCTGGGAAATGCCACAGGTCACCCCAGTTTTGTGATGAGTAACTCATTTACCAACCAAACGCTGGCCCAACTTGAACTTTGGAAAAATGATTACAAACTGGGTGTTTACACGCTACCCAAACATCTGGACGAAGAAGTGGCTCGTCTTCACTTAGACAAACTCGGTGTCAAATTAACTAAATTAACCGCTGAGCAAGCCCAATATATAGGTGTTAACCCCAACGGACCATTTAAATCTGATCTTTACAGATATTAAAAATACATCACAACAATCCCGCTAACCAAGAGTGATACTTGCTCTCAGGTAGCGGGATTGTTAATAATATACGCTCCAGCTATTTTTGACTAAAAAAAGTCATAGCTAGCTGCTATAAAAGCAAAGGCAGACATTATCAATTAGAAATAATAAGATATTTTCCCTCTCTACGACTTGTATAAGTCTTCAACGAATAGGTTGCAGGCCCCTCCAAAACACCACCCTCCGATGTTCCCAGAAGAAACTGAGAACCACAGGTAGAACAAACTGCAGCTGAACGACTCTCGTCGAGATCAACCACGCCGCCTGAATCACCATCATATGGACAGTATCTCTCATAAACATAATAAGAATCCAGTGTATTCTGATAAACAATGACTCCTGCCACCCCGGCCTTCTGCCTGCCATCGGAATTAAAAATAAACATCTGCTTATTAAACTGAGGCAAGGTCAGGTCAACATAAACTTCAAAATGCACATTTGGCACCGGCATCTCCGATTTATCGCACGCCAGAACCAATACCAACAGTATAAACACCCCCATCAACCGACGCAAAAAACGTTGCTCCATAAACTTCAATCTACAATAAGTGAATAACATCAAATAAACAGACAAATACGCACAAATAAAAAAATACAGTCAGTTTATTTGGTAAATTGTTTTGTTACGGCTAATTTAGCTACTAATTATTTATCTCACTATGGGCGATTCATTCGGCGACATATTTTACATTATCGCGATGGTTGGAGCCTTGGTTTTCAGCATCATAAGAAAAACCAGGGGGACCAAACAGGACGGTACGTCCGTACCCCAAAGTGAATATACAGAGGTGCCTCAGGAGGCATTTCCGACTTTAAGTGATTGGTTTGACACGCCGGAGCCATCGCCTGAAGAGGTAAAAGAAGAAAAACCAATCACTATACCAACATCAAGCATGCAACCGGAAGTCATGCGTCCCCCTAAGATGGTGTATAACAGTTCCGGATATCAACGCATAAAAAGCAGAGACAACCGAAAAAGACCCGAGCGGGTTTCGAGGATATCGTCGAAGATTGTCTCAAAAAACTTAGTAAAAGAGGATGACGACAGTCAAACGATCGCCTCAACAGGGTTTGACGATGAACCCATCGATCTGAGAAAAGCGATAGTTTATACTGAAATTCTAAAACGGCCTGTTTTTTAGAATGTCTCTTCACAAGAGCTAAGCCAAACAATCAAATCAAACATTTTAACAAAAGTTACTTTAGTAACCAAAGGGTCTCGGAAGTGTCCGGGATTCTTTTATATTTTAACCATATTTAAACATCAGGAGGAATAAAACATGTCAAGTGTTAGTTATGTTACTGAAGAAGGCCTGAAACGATTACGTGAAGAATTAAACAAACTGGAATCCATTGAACGGCCAAAGATATCGGCACAAATTGCGGAAGCCCGGGATAAAGGAGATTTATCTGAAAACGCGGAATACGATGCGGCCAAAGAGGCGCAAGGTCTTTTGGAAATGAAAATCGCAAAACTAAAAGAAGCTATTATGAATAGCCGGGTTATTGACGAATCCAAATTAGACACCTCTAAGGTTCAGATTCTGAACAAAGTTAAACTGAAAAACATGAAGAACAAGGCAGTCATGACTTATCAGTTGGTGTCGGAAAGTGAAGCCGACCTTAAATCGGGTAAAATAGCCATCACGACTCCCATTGCCAAAGGTTTACTGGGCAAAAAAGTCGGTGACAAAGTAGATATTCAGGTCCCTTCCGGATTAATAACCTTTGAAGTACTGGAAATATCATTATAAGATAGCTGTTTCACATAGTCTTTTGTGCTGATAAGTCAGCAAAAAGGCAGAAGGCAGGAGTTTCAACTTCTGCCTTCTGCCTTTTTTAATCGCCTCATGAACTTTGTTGTAAACAACAAAAGTCGTTATCTTTGTTCAACAAACTTCAAATACTATGGCTTCCATATTTACCAAAATTATTAATGGCGAAATACCTTGTTACAAAATTGCTGAGGACGATAACTATTTCGCTTTTCTGGACATAAATCCTCTTGCCAAGGGACACACACTGGTAATTCCCAAAAAAGAGGTGGATTATCTTTTCGATTTGGACGACAACACCCTTAAAGGCATTATTGTATTCGCAAAAAAGGTGGCCGGTGCCATCCAAAAAAGCATGCCATGTCAACGAATTGGAGTTGCTGTTCTTGGCCTGGAAGTACCACATGCACACATGCATTTGGTCCCATTACAAACCGAAGCCGACATCAATTTTTCAAACCCCAAACTAAAACTGAGTGGGGAAGAAATGGCTGCTATTGCAGAAAAGATAAGAACTGAATTAAAACAAAAACAGTAAAAAGCGATCTTCTAACCGGAGCTCCGCTATTTCTTCACCCGTGAAGGATGTTTATTTATAAATTCCTTCCAGCTTTTAACAGTACCACCGCCCACAGGTGTGCGGGCCTGAAAATAATGACAAACAGCTGCAGCAAGTCCATCGGTGGCATCCAGATATTTAGGGTCCTCCTGTAACTTCAGATACTGTTTCAAAAACAAGGCAACCTGTTCTTTGGATGCGCTACCCCGTCCGGTAATAGCCTGTTTTATACGCAATGGTGCATATTCAAAAATGGGGAGCGAACGCGACAAAGCCGCTGCCATTGCCACTCCCTGTGCACGTCCCAGCTTTAGCATCGACTGCACATTCTTACCAAAAAACGGCGCCTCTATGGCCATTTCGTCAGGGTGATAAGTGTCAATTAACTGAACCACCCGCTCAAATATTTTCTTTAATTTCAAATAATGATCGGAGTATTTCTTTAGCTCCAAAACACCCATTGCCACCATCGATGGCATATTACCACGAACCAGTAGCACACCATACCCCATGATTGTGGTTCCTGGATCAATACCCAGAATAATCCGCTCTCCAGGCGCTTTTACAGTCATAATACGTGTTGCATAATAGAACTAAAATGAGTGATTTCGTCGCCAAATAAAACGGGTACTTTTTGTAAAACCGGCGCTAACGAAGCATCCAGCCGTTCAACATCACGCATTGAACCACATCTCCATTGAAATGAAAACACCAGGTTGTCGCCCGGTGTTTCCGATAAAACTTCAAAAAGTCCAATTTTATTGATGTCAGTCCCAGTATTGTGTGCCAAGGGCTCCAAATCCTCCTTTAACCACAAACGCCACTCTTCCAGCCGCTGCTCATTCACATAAAAGGACGTATTAAAAATAAAATATGCCATGCCAATAAATTAATCAATGACCTCGAACCCGCAAAACGGGATTAAAACTTTTGGAATTCTGATGCCTCCCTCAAACTGATTGTTTTCGAGCAATGCGGCCACAATACGGGGAAGTGCCAAAGCACTGCCGTTTAAGGTATGCGCCAACCGGGTTTTCTTCTCCCCATCCTCTTTAAACCTCAGTTTCAAACGATTGGCCTGGAAGCTTTCAAAATTACTCACAGAACTCACTTCCAACCAACGTTTTTGTGCAGCCGAAAAGACTTCAAAATCGAACGTCAAAGCAGAAGTAAAACTCAAATCGCCTCCACACAAACGCAGAATACGCCAGGGCAATTGCAGCTTTTCCACCAGCGACTGCACATGCGCTACCATCTCTTCCAACACTTCATACGACTTAGCAGGATGTGCCACCTGCACAATTTCAACCTTATCAAATTGGTGTAAACGGTTTAAACCGCGCACATCTTTACCGTACGATCCTGCTTCACGACGAAAACAAGCTGAATAAGCACAATTCTTGATTGGCAACTGAGAGGCATTCAAAATAACATCACGATATATGTTGGTTACCGGCACTTCGGCAGTAGGAATAAGATACAGATTATCCACACCAACATGATACATCTGCCCTTCTTTGTCGGGTAACTGACCGGTGCCAAACCCCGAGTCTTCATTGACCATCAAAGGCGGCATGATCTCTTCGAAACCTGCTTTTGTAGCCTCTTCCAGAAAAAACTGAATCAAAGCACGTTGCAACTTAGCCCCTTTTCCTCGGTAAACCGGAAAGCCGGCACCAGTTAATTTCACGCCTAATTCAAAATCAATCAGGTTATATTTTTTTGCCAACTCCCAATGGGGAAGCGCATCTTTCAACGGCGGAATAACCCCTCCTTCGCGTACAACCACATTATCTTCGGCTCCTTTTCCTACAGGCACAGATTCGTGGGGCAGGTTAGGCAACAAAACCACCAAATTCTGTAATTCTTGTTCGGTCGTTTCCAACGTTGAAGTCAACTCTTTAATCTGCTCCTTCAAGCTGGCAGTTTTAGCTTTGGCAGCGATGGCCTCCTCAGCCTTGCCATCTTTATACATCTGACCAATAGACTTCGATAAAGCATTCATTTCAGCCTGAAGTCCGTCGGACTCCGACTGGGTATTTTTGCGCTTATTATCCAACGCAATAATCTGTTCTACAAGGTCAGTGGCATCAAAACCTTTTATTTTAAGACGCTCGATAACCCCTTCTTTATTATCCTGAATTTGTCGCAGTGTTAGCATAACAAAATGGTTAAAAATCAATAGATAAAAAAATCTCCTGAATCTGTTACGAAAGTAACAAAAACAGGAGACATTTTAAGTGTTTTCTGCTGTTACTTATTCGGCAGCAACAGACTCAATCGAGACAAAAGAACGATTGTCTTTTTTCTTACGGAAAACAACATTTCCATCAATCAAAGCAAACAAAGTATGATCTTTACCGATACCTACATTGTCGCCGGGATGGTGTTGAGTACCGCGTTGACGTACGATGATATTTCCAGCTTTAGCAAACTGTCCGCCAAAGATTTTTACGCCCAGTCGTTTACTTTCCGATTCACGACCGTTCTTGGAACTACCTACTCCTTTCTTGTGTGCCATATCACGATAATTTTTTTAATTAACCAATCTGAATGTTTTCAATTTGAATTTGACTCAAAAACTGACGATGACCATTCATCTTTTGATAGCCTTTACGTCTTTTCTTTTTGAAAACGAGAACTTTGTCACCTTTCAAATGAGACAATACTTTAGCGGTTACTTTTGCACCTGCCAAAACAGGCGCTCCCACTTTGATTCCACTCTCATCTTCAACCAACAAAACCTCATCAAACTCAACAGAAGCACCTTCTTCTGCATTCAATCGGTGTACAAACACTTTACGGTCTTTTTCAACCTTAAACTGCTGACCTGCAATAGTTACAATTGCGTACATCTAGTTAAAATTTACTGTTATTTTCCGGAGGTGGATAAACTACTCTCATTTATCTCTTCTAACCCCGCGAAATTGTTTCGGACTGCAAAATTAGAGAAAATTATTTGGCTAACAAACAAATTGCCAGACAAAAGCTTATCAATTCATCAACTTTATATTCCGCAAAACAATTTCCAAGCCTATTTTCACACCAAATAATGGCTATAAAATCATGAAAACAAAAAAAGATTAAGCACACAAAATCAAAGCTAAAGATTGCCAGCCCCGAAAAAAAAGAGTATTTTTGCAACATGGTTGCAAATTATAATTTCGCGGACGAGCTTCTAAGAAGCAAAAAGCTAAATATCACAGACATTAGACGTCAGGTTGTGGCAGCACTACTGGAACCTGCCAAAGCCTTAACACAGAAGGAAATTGAAGAGGTACTGGTACAAAATTGCGAAAATATAGATCGTGTAACACTATACCGTACTATCAAGACGCTACTCAACAAGGGCATTATTCATCAAATAACAATTGACGTCCACACCGTTAAATACAAATTAGCGGGGGAACATAAAAAAAATGATCATCCACATTTTCATTGTTGTCAGTGCGACCGCCTGGTTTGTATGCCACAGATCAAAATACAGGAAGATATGCTACCCGGGGGTTATTCCATGCAATCCAGCCAGGTCGTCATTGAAGGAATATGCCCTGAGTGCAACAAAAAAATATATAGTAAACCCCAATCAACCGATTCTAAAAATCATTAACCATGAACAGATATCACCTTATTAGCATTGTAATCCTATTAACGACGATTTTCATGACCAATGGTTGTAAAATGAAATCGGCTGATAAAACGAGAGAAGTAATTTCCGTTAGTATTTTACCCCAAAAATTTTTTATTGACCAGCTCACGGGCGGATCAGTGAAAGTAAATGTAATGGTTCCTCCGGGTGCAGGCCATGCGACATACGCACCTACAGCGCAACAGCTTCAAAACATGTCGCAATCGAGACTCTATGTAAGCATGGGACATTTGGGCTATGAGCAAACCTGGTTAAAACGACTCACTGAGCTAAGTCCGGATATGGTCATTCTCAACTTATCCGACAGCCTAAATCTTATCAACAGTAGCGAAACGCATAACGACCACTCACACAACGATGGCATCGATCCACACATCTGGATGTCACCCAAAGTCGTTGCACTTTTCATGCCTCGTTTAAAAGTAGCCCTGCTGCATACCTTTCCACTACTGACCGACACGATTGAAAAAAATTACGTGCAATTTATGGCCAGCCTGAAAATTCTCAGTCAAAGAACTGACACACTTGTCAGCCTGCTGCCACAGAAGAAATTTCTCATCTTTCATCCGGCACTTACTTATTTGGCGCGCGATTATGGACTGACACAAATTTCGATAGAACAAGATGGTAAAGAACCATCACCAGCATTTCTGGCAGACCTCATTCAAAAGGCCAAAAACGACAATATACCGGTCATTTTCATTCAGGAAGAATATGATATACGAAACGCACAACTCATCGGTCGCGAAGCCAATATCCAAATCGAGCAAATAAATCCAATGGCTTATAACTGGCTGGAAGAGATGAAACGCATAACCGGTTCACTTGAAAGACATCTGTCAACGTCCAAAAACTAAAACAGCAAAATGGGAACAACCATTCTTCAGATAAAAAACCTTACCGTAGGCTATAACGAGGGACCAGTTTTAAAGGATGTTTCACTCGACGTTAAAAGGGAAGATTTTATTGGCATAATAGGCCCCAATGGCGGCGGAAAAACCACTTTTGTAAAAACCATCCTGGGACTTATAAAACCATACACCGGGCAAATCATTTTCCCCAGTGGGCCAATATCCATTGGCTATCTGCCACAGATATCAATGATTGACCGGGCTTTCCCCATCAATGTAAGAGATGTTATTGAATCGGGATTAAAGACCGGTTCAAAATGGTGGCCTCGTTTAAGCAGCAGCCAAAAAGAAAAGGTAAATACAGTGATGAAAGAAAACGGCATTGTGCAACTGGCCCATCGCCCCATTGAAAAACTTTCGGGAGGGCAGCTGCAACGAGTCATGTTGTCAAGAGCACTGGTTAATGAGCCCCAATTATTAATTTTAGACGAGCCAAATACCTATGTAGATAAAAATTTCGAAGGCGAATTTTACGGTCGTCTGAGCGAATTAAACCAACACATGGCCATATTGCTTGTTAGTCACGATATAGGGACCATCTCGTCAATGGTTAAAACCATCGCTTGCGTCAACGGTGGGTTACATTACCACCCTGGCAACAAAATTACCGCCGAACAAATGAAAAGTTATAACTGTCCCATAGAACTGATCACGCACGGACAAGTACCACACCGCGTTTTAAAAATACACGAACAATGAATGATTTTATCAACCTCTTTGAATTCGAGTTTTTTCGTCATGCCGTAATAGCAGTTCTATTAACGAGTTTAATAGCGGCTATGATTGGAACCTATGTGGTATCGCGAAAGATTGTTTTTATCAGCGGCGGCATCACCCACGCCTCGTTTGGCGGCATCGGACTGGCCTATTATCTGGGACTAAATCCGTTCCTTGGAGCAGCTGTATTTGCCGTACTTACAGGCACAGGCATTGAATGGCTGTCAAAACATGGCAAAATAAGAGAAGACAGTGTCATAGCGATATTATGGTCTCTGGGGATGGCCATCGGGATCATATTTGTATTTCTTACACCGGGTTACACGCCCAATCTCATGAGCTTCTTATTTGGTAGTATTCTGTCGGTTGGAACAACAGATCTCATCGTATTATTGGCTCTTGCCACTATTACAGGTCTGTTTTTCAGTTTTTTTTACCGGCCAATCGTGCAGACAGCCTTCGATCCCGAGTTTGCAGGCATCATGGGTACAAAAGTCGTGTTTTTCAGATATGCCATGTCGATACTGGTTTCTCTGGCCATTGTAGTAAGCATCAGGGCCATGGGTATCATACTCGTTTTAAGTCTGTTTACCATACCACAAACCACCGCGATGCTGTTTGCCAACAACTTCAAAAAAATCATCATATGGTCGGTTTTATGGGCAGTTACAGGCTCGCTGGCCGGACTCTTTGTTGCCTACCAAATAAATATTCCTTCTGGCGCAGCTATCATTTTTGTTCTAACCCTTCAGTTTCTATTAATAAAAACACTATTTATAATTGTTGGGTTGCTGAAGCGTTCAAAATAGCTTCAGCAACAAGCAGATCGAAAGGCGAAGTAATTTTTATATTTTCACGATTTCCTTCCGTCAACGAAATGGAATAACCCGCCGCTTCAACCACCGAAGCATCATCTGTATATGAAGCCCTCCACGGTTGCTCATAGGCTTTAAAAAGCCAGTCGGCCTTAAACACCTGAGGTGTCTGAACCATACAGAAGGCAGCACGGTTACGTGCCACAGAGGTTGCATCATCCTTCAACTCCCTGATCGACTCCACGGACGGCAACACAGGCACAGCTGCCCCAAAAGAATCTGCCGCTTCAAAACACCGGTCAATGGTTGCCACCGACACGAAAGGCCGCACACCGTCATGTACCCCAATCAGACTACTATCGCCAACCATTTGCAAGCCATTCAGAACACTGTGAAAACGCGTAGAGCCACCCACTGCCAACTCATGTTCAACAGAGAAAGAATAAGTCTTACACAACGACAGCCAAACCTGCTGTTGATCATCGGGCAAAACAACCACAATTTTCATTTGTTGGTCATATTCCCAAAAACGTTTAACAGTCCACATTAAAACAGGCCAATCACCAACAGAGATAAACTGCTTTGGCATAGCGCTATTCATTCTCAAGCCTTTACCACCAGCAACAATAATAACACTTCGCGTCATGACTCTAAAAAAATAAAATCATTCACTCAATTAACATATTTATAACGTTTAATACTTTTCTTTGGCGTCTTTTCAAACTCTTCCGGAAAAAGAACCATTCGTGATACCGCCATATAAGCCGGCAATTCTTCATTAACTTCCTTCCTTAAAGCCAGTAAAACATCATCAATTTCGCCGTGACTCATACGTTCCCTGTCGCAAACTTCATAATCAGGATAAATCAAGGCTTCTATTTTCCCATCTTTTTCGCGCACCAGACATTCCTGCACCATCTCCTTATTGTTAATAACGGCCTCAATCTCTTCCGGATAAATATTTTGCCCTGAAGAACCTAAAATCATATTCTTACTACGACCACGAATAAAAATGAAACCATCGCTATCCACCACGCCTAAATCACCCGTACGAACCCATCCATCAACGGTAAATATCTCTTTAGTTGCGACATCATTTTTAAAATATCCCAATAAGGTATTATCGCCTTTCACCTGAATCTCACCCACAATATTCTGTGGATCATCACTATCGATGCGAACCTGCATTCGATGAACAACGCGCCCAGCAGACCCGGATTTTGTCTCGTCCCAGTTTTCATAACTAACCAGAGGCCCACATTCCGTCATGCCATAACCAACCGTAATGGGAAAATTAATTTTTTTCAGAAAAGCCTCCACATCCTTGTTTAAAGCGGCCCCTCCAACAACCATCGCTTTAAACTCACCGCCAAAAGTATCGATCAAAGTCTTTCTTACCTTCGAATAAATTAATTTATTGGCAATAGGCAACTTAAGCAAAGCACGCAAAGGTCGTTTTTCGAGAGTTGGTTGAATACGTCGTTTAAAAATCTTTTCCAAAATAAGCGGAACCGATAATATAAGATTCGGCTTAACATCTCTAAAAGCTTCCGTAATAATCTGAGGCGTGGGAGTTCTTGTCAAAAATGTAATATGGCACCCGGCTGTAAATGGCCACAAAAACTCGAACAGACAACCATACGCATGAGCTAAAGGCAAAAAAGAGACCACCCGTTCACCCCGTTTCATATGCAACTTCTCATCGGCATACAAAACATTGGACCAAATACTTCGATGCGGCAACAAAACACCTTTAGAATAACCACTTGTTCCAGAAGTATAAGATAAAACCATAACCTCTTCAGCGCCAACTTTGGGCAAATTTAAACGTCTAACATCAAAAGGTTTGGCACGAAGTTCCGTCTCGGCCTTCTTAAACGCCTTTTCAATTTTTCCTTTAACATCCACCAAAGGTTTAAAATCATTAACCGAAATAACCCCTTTAACATGTGAAATCTTGGTATCATCTATTTTATCGAACATCCATGTGGTCGAAAACAATAAAACCGATTCACTATGATTCACGATATGGTGAATATCGTTGGAATGAAAATCAGGCAAAATAGGGACAATAACGGCGCCGTAAGTAACCGTTGCCAGATAAACGATTCCCCAATTAGACATGTTACGCCCAATAAGGGCTATTTTATCCCCCTTTTTAATTCCTAACTCGCGGTATGTAAAGTGCAATTTAAAAATAAGCTCTCCTACTTCCCGGTATGTATAGCTACCGCCTTTGTAGTCACTGAAAGCCGACAAATCAGAATTTTTCTCAATGGTATTCAATACCATCGACAAATAACCATTTGCTTCCATAATTATATTAATTGATTCATTGTTCAATGTGAAACGAGCCAAAGACCCAATTTATCCCAAAATATCGTAAAAAAGCATATAACAATAACTTACAAAAATAAAAGTCATTTTATACGGACGAAAAAACGTCCAAAGTTTGATGAAATTATTTATAAAACAAAAAAACGTTTTCAAAAACGAAATTGGCACGTTATCACCTCGGTCATAAAAACCTAATAGTAAATCACATACAGCAACACAAAACACAATCCGTCAAAATTTAAAAAATTAACATTTTTAAACAATTACCAAATAAACAACAACAAACACCAATATAGGACAACCCATATTGGCAAAAAATTAGCACCTTTGTTGCTAAAGTCATTAAAACAAACAAAAATGACATTTGACGAACTTTACAATAATATTAAAGATGGGAAAATGGATCGTCATGAAGCGCACAAGCACTTCACGCTCGATTGGATTGAAACAGCCCAAAACTACATTGCTGACATCAACCGGGGTGCACGCCTCAACATTCCGGAAATAATATATGGTGAATACAAAACGTTATCACAAACCATAGAACTCTCAGACAGTCTGTTGCAGCACCATTCGCGTGTTTTAATATCAAGAAGCCCATACAATCAAGCGCTAGCCGACTATTTTAAAGAAAAAACAGAGATTCATGAAAGTCCGAACCTATTGGTATTGGGTGAATTTCCATCAGCCAAAGGACATATTTTATTAATTAGTGCCGGTGCAGCCGATCACCCCATAACAGCAGAAGCTGAATTAACGTTAAAAAGCATCGGAGTTAATGCACTGGTTTACGAAGACCGAGGTATAGCCCATCCAACGCGGGTTTTAGAAGCCATAAAAGAAGGCATAAAAAAAGAAGTGGCCGCCGTTATCGTCGTTGCCGGAATGGAGGGTGCACTTGCTCCATTTGTTGCTTCGCTGGTTCCGTTGCCGGTTATTGGAGTACCAACATCAGTAGGCTATGGCTTCAGGGCTAAAGAAGCCGCACTAACATCAATGTTGGCATCCTGTGCCCCAAACCTCACCGTTGTAAACATCGACGGCGGCGTAAGAGCAGCTGTTGTAGCAGGTTTAATTGCAAAAAATCAAAAAAAATAGCAACACATGAAACAGCTATACATCAACCCACAAGGCGGCTTTGCCGGTGACATGTTTGCCGCCGCATTAATAGATGCCGGTGCCGATAAAAACAAAGTAACCGACGCCATGCTAATGGCCGCAGAAATGATTGGACGTGCCAATGTACAACATGTGAAAACCAGTGATAACTGTTCACGTATGCTGATTGATGTGGAACATCACCACGGACATTTGTCATCACACAAAGCCTGGCATCTGCTGGAACATTTATTTCAGGATTTAAAAATAACACCAGAATACCGAAAATTTGGGTTTCAGATGCTCAAAGAACTTATCATGGCAGAAAAAGAAGCACATGATAACTTCGATTTCAACATGGAAAGCCATCATCACGATAACCATCATCACGATAATGAGGAGCATGAACACGATCATAACCTCAACCACCACCATCATCATGGCATGCCAGAAGCCTGGCTTCACGAGGCGCAGGATATACTGATAGATATTACAGGGGCAGTAATAAGTTTACAAGACCTACAAGCATCAACAAATGCCCAACTTGTAGAACCTGTGAGCTATGGAGGCGGCTCAATCAGTTTTTCGCACGGCACCTTGAAAGTTCCGGCACCCGCCACTCAAATCATGATTAAGAATAACCACATTCCGGTAACAGCAGGCCCCATTGAGACCGAATTATTCACCCCTACCGGCGCCGCCGCATTATCGGCACTGCAGGCTAATACCATTGTGTCACTCCCTGATTCTATATCAGCCGCAGGACAATCAAGAGGAACCAAAGATTTGCCCATTCCACCATTAAAAATTTATCTGGTATAAACTAAATGAAACGAACCATGAAAATTGCTTCACACACAGAAGTATGACTAATTCTGGTGAGTTCCAGATGACCTTAAAAAACAAAATATAATCATATTAAAAACCACCAAACAGAACAGTCTGGTGGTGTACATTCAGGTGAATAACCAACCCTAAAAAGAGGACAGAGCATCCTTTTCTGGTTATACAAAACCACGAATATCACAGATTGTTAACACACCATTGAATGGAAAAAATCAAGCGAACTAGTGTTTGTCTATAAATTCAACTTCTGCATTACGCTTGTCACAAAAACAGTCATTTACGAAAAGTAAACGCCTTGATTTTTATAACTTCGCAAGCCTTGAATTTGAGTTTTATATTTCGAACACTTAGTTTATGGACAGGCACTAACTAACTAAACGTATACATTCCCAACCTGAATAAGCTTGGGAATATTTAAAAGCCGGATACGCCGACCGCTAACTTCAATTAATTTATCAGCCTTAAACTCAGAAAGCAAACGAATAACCGATTCGGTGGCCGTGCCAACCATATTGGCCAATTCTTCACGCGTCAAAGCAACCTGAATGGTATTACTTTCGTCCAGTTCAAACGTGTCCATAAGCAAAAGAAGCATCTCAGCCAACCGTTCCCGAACCGTTTTTTGTGCAATATCAGTCAAAAACTTATTAGACTCGCCCAGCTCCTTACAGGTTAACCGCATCAAATCCATTGCGAATTCAGAATTATGCTTGAGAAAACCCGTTAACAACTCCCCCGGTAAATAACAAAGCGTTGAATCCTGAATCACCTCAGCAGTCGTACACGCCAATTCATCGCTTATAACAGACCGAAAAGCGATCAAATCACCTTTTTTCCCAAACCGGATAATTTGCTCCTTACCATCGAAACCTGTCTTATATATTTTCAGGGCACCACTGGTCACAATATAGCTACCAACAATACGCGATCCCTCATTATATATAATTGATCCCCGGCGGTAATAACTGCAAATCATACTCTGAGTTGCCAACTCAACCTGTTCCTTGGTTAATCCCCGAAAAATCTCATAATTCCCCAGATCGGGCAATTCAGAAACAGAAGCTCGCTCATCCACTCTCATGAGAAAAAAACGTTAGTGGTTAATAATTAAAATAAAGCATTCTACCAGTGAAAGCTCCTAAAACACAACTCTCACTCTCATATTAATAAACAAAATTATAATAAGAGATGTTATAACACAGTAAAAACCTAACAAAGATAGAAATAAAGTTTAAATTTGCGTGATAGATACAATAATCTATATATATACTTACTTGACAGCCGTTGGTAATTTAGGCAAAAAAACGCTAAAAAATAACAGACTATGAAAACAGAAGTAAACTTAAGCTGGGCCGGGGATATGGCATTTGAAACCGAACTCAATGGCCACAAAATAACGATTGACGCATCACCGGAAGTGGGCGGTCATAACAAAGGGCCGCGCCCTAAACCATTTGTTTTGTTAGCACTGGCGGGATGTACCGGTATGGATGTCGTCTTAATTTTGAAAAAAATGAGAGTAAAATACGATTCACTAAATATCAAAGTAGAAGGAGACCTGACCGAAGAAGACCCCAAAACATTTGAAGCAATGAAAGTTATATATGAATTCACAGGCACAAATCTGCCGATAAAAAAAATTGAAAAGGCTGTCAGCCTGTCAGAAGAGAAGTATTGTGGTGTATCGGCCATGTATAAAAAGGCCATTCCACTAACTACAGAAATTAAAATTCTGGAATAAAAAATCACACAATATCAAAAACCGGAGCCTATATTAATTGGTTCAACATCGGGGATAACAAAAAATGTTATCCCCGCTTTATTTAAAGATTCCCAAATTTCGATTTATCAGAACCAATGACTAATTTAGTGTACTAAATAAAAAGACCACACTACAACAAACGAACAAATACATGGGCCAATATTTCACCTCCTCTTTTTGGGAAGAACTACTTTCTAAATTAACCACCTGGACCATAACAGAGCTTCCAGGCATCATGATTACCCTGCTCATTCTCTGGATTTTGCTTAAAATGGTAAAATTTTTAACCAAGAAGCTACGCAAATTTCTGATTAAAAGAGCCGATAACATTGATGCGATAGATACGCTTGAGGCCGAAAAAAAAATTAAAACGCTCACTGGGATTGTTCATAGTTCCATAAAGGTAACACTCATCACCATCTTTTCAATCATGATTCTGAGCAAATTCGGACTCAACATTGGGCCCCTGCTTGCCAGTGCCGGGATATTAGGCTTGGCCGTAGGCTTCGGAGCTCAGGAACTTGTACGCGACTATATTTCAGGTTTTTTCATGCTTCTGGAAAATCAAATCAGAACAGGCGACGTAGCCATCATCAATGGAACAGCCGGCTTGGTTGAACGTATTGAGTTACGAACCATCACCCTTCGCGATTTATCAGGCGTGGTTCACATCTTCCAAAACGGCAAAATAAGCTCATTATCCAATATGACAAAAAACTGGTCGGCCGTAGTACTTAATATTGGCGTGGCTTACAAAGAAGATCTGGATAAAGTATCCGAAGTTATGCAACAGGTGGGTAACGAACTGCTCAACGAAGCTACGCTTTCATCAAAAATACTGGAACCATTAGAAATATTTGGGTTGGAAGAATTTGCCGATAGTGCTCTGATTATAAAGGCCCGGATAAAAACAAGACCCGGCGATCAATGGTCGGTTGGCCGCGAATACAGAGGACGACTAAAAAAAGCCTTCGACAAAGAAAATATTGAAATTCCTTTTCCACATACGACAATTTATTGGGGCGAAGAAATTGCTCCTTTACAACTGACTATGAACCCAAAACAAAAGCAGTGAAACAACTTTTAGCGTATTTCAAATATTTAAAAAATAAAATTTTAAGTTACGGCTTTTTTGGCACCATTGCCGGAAAGGTAACTCTGGTGACTATTGCAGGTTTTTTGACCGTCTTTACCATTCACTCATCCATCGGCAAAGCGTTTGAAAAAATAACCGGAAATATTGATGAATTAACCAAACCCAACCAACGGCTGATACAGGTTAATCATCTGTTCAGGAATATCTCCAGATTAAATCATATACTACAGGAAGAAACAGCAAGTGGCAGAAAAGAACTTTCGCCAAATTACTTCTATATGGCCGACAGTATATTTGACACCATTGACACACTAAAAACACTGTTTGAAAACGACCCGCTTCAATTAATACGCATCAGCGACATTGAAGACAAACTACACAATCGCGAAGAAATCGTAACGCAATATCTCGAAATTCAACACCGGCTGGAAACCGACCCGGGCCTGACCAATCTCATTAAACAGATTAACCAAAACAACCAATTTAAAGAGACAAACCACACAATACCAGCGACTGAGGGCATGACACCTGCGCCGTCCGATACAATAAATCAACAAGAAACGGAACAAAACGAAAACATATGGAATCGGATATTTGGCCGAAACAAGAATAAAAAAAGAAAAGAAACAGACGCAACCGCCTTAACAGAAACATCACAAACACGCAATCAAAAGGATACCATAAATAACGGGGTAGACTCGTTACTTCGGGAAGTAGAAAAATCATTGGAAGACATATCAACGCAGAGACAACACCTATCGGCCATTCTACAAAACCGACAAGTTAAGCTACTCAACACCAACAACTTTCTTGTTCAGGAAATAATCTCAGTTATCAACCAGGTGGAGCAGGAAGAAATGGAACAACAAAATGCTGAAACAAGAGCATCATTCACCACCGCTGCCAAAGCCATTAAATTACTCAACACCATTGCCGTCATTTTTATTTCCACCTCAATAATACTATTCATCCTGATTATATTCGACTTATCAAAAAGTAACCGCTACCGCAAACAATTGGAGGTGGCCCACCAAAAAGCCCGCGACGAAGCAGAAGCCAGGAAACACTTTTTATCCAACATGAGTCATGAAATCAGGACACCACTTCAGTCAATATACGGCTATGCCGAACAGGCACGTCTACAGCCCGAGAAGCCCGTCAACACAGAAGCCATCTATCAATCAGCACATCACCTGCTTCAAGTCGTCAACGAAGTACTCGATTATTCAAGTGTCACTTCAGGCAAAATGGTTTTTGAGACCAAACCTTTCCAGCCATTTACAGAACTACAAACTGTAATTGACAGCTTAAAACCGATTGCCGACAAAAAAGGATTAGAACTGAAACTAAAATGCACCTTCGATGAAAAACTCTCACTAATAGGTGATGCCTACCGCTTGCGACAAATTCTGTTTAATATTGTGGGAAATGCCGTGAAATTTACCGAAGAAGGCCATGTAACTATAAAAGCCGACTACAACACTAAAAATCTCAATATAAAAATAAAAGATACGGGCATAGGCATCAGTGAAGAACAAATACCACGCTTGTTTAAAGAATATTCACAAAGCGACACGTCCATTAGCTCAAAATTTGGCGGAACCGGTTTAGGCTTGAGCATAAGCAAACAATTAACAGAGCTGCAAAAAGGTACCATAACCCTAAAAAGTGCCATCAATCAGGGAAGTACTTTTACAATCAACATTCCATACAACCATGTTGATAAAACATCGGAACAAAACGTATCAAACACCAAAGAGATAAAATATGACGGATTAATCTACCTTGCTGATGACGATCCGCTCATTCTTAATCTATGCCATATCATACTGGAAAAAAATCGAATTAAACACCGAACCTTTAGCAAAGGAGAAGAGCTTATTAAGGCATACAAAGAACAACCGGCCGGCATTATCATCACCGACATACGCATGCCCGATATTGACGGGACACAAATTTGCCAAACGATAAAGACCATAGCAAAACAACGCGTTGATATCTATGCGTTAACTGCAGAAGTAATGCCCGAAGATAAAAAGAGAATAATTAGCAAAGGTTTTACTGCCATCGTTAACAAACCATTTAAGGAAACCGATTTGTTAGAAATACTTCACGAAATAAAACAAGAACGTAAACCAACTGAAGAAATTAAAATAGATATTTCAGATCTCCAGAAACTCTCAGTCGATGATCCCGATTTTTTACGAACCATAATGAGCACAGTTTCAGAAGAAACCTCAAAGGATCTGCTGGAACTTAAAAAGTGCATCAACCATGAAGATATGGAAAACACGTTGCTTATCATTCACCGACTGGCCGGACGCACCGGGCAAGTGGGAGCCCGCGACGTATCAGGCGCATTAAGAGATACCGAAACGCTACTAAAGAAAGGCACTCCAATCAACACAATAAAAGAACAATTGGCCGAAAACTGTCTTTTAACACAAGGCTTTCTGGCGGAAGTCTCAAAAATACAAAAGGAAATTTAATAACGACACTTACTGGTCAAGACCATAGCGGGCCATTTTATGATACAGGGTTTTGCGATCGATATTAAGCAATCGTGCCGCCTTCGATTTATTGTATTTAACCGATTTCAAAACATCTTCAATTCGAGTCTTCTCAATGTCGGCCTGAATCATCTTCAAATCAGTTTCTGAAGAAGTAACATTGGAATGCCGCATATGGTAAAGCATCTCTTCGGGTAGCAACTCTTTACCCGCAACAGGGCCTGTTGATAGCAAAACCATCCGGCGAACACAATTACGCAATTCACGCAAGTTACCTGGCCAGTCGTAATCTTTAAACAAGACTAACACCTCGTCCGAAAACGTCTCAACATTTCGGCCCAATTCCAAATTAGCTTCATCTTTAAAATGCCGGGCAAAAATAAGCAAATCATTTTCACGGTTTCGCAATGGCGGCACCTGTAGTTTAAACTCATTTAACCGATGATAAAGGTCTTCGCGAAACAAACCCTCATTCACTTTACTAAACAAACTGTCGTTGGTTGCCGCAATAATACGCACATTAACAGGAATCAGTTTTTCGCTGCCTACCGGCTGCACCACTTTCTCCTGAAGCACTCGCAATAGTTTCACCTGAACATCAACCGACAAGTTTCCTATTTCGTCCAGAAATAAAGTACCACCCGAAGCCATTTCAAACTGCCCTCTTTTATCGGACAAGGCACCCGTAAAAGCCCCTTTCACATATCCAAAAAGCTCACCGGCAGCCAGGTCTTTCGACAACACGCCACAATCAATCGGCACAAACACGGCCTTTGAACGACGGCTATTGGCATGAATCTTACGAGCTACAAACTCCTTCCCGGTACCACTTTCACCTTCAATAATCACCGACATATCGGTTGGTGCCACCAATTTTATGTACTCTTCAAGTCGGCTGGCAGCAACACTGGTCCCGGTTACAAAATGCAATTCCGAAGATTTTCCCGTCTCACTTTTTTTTGTCGTCTGTTGATCGGCCAGTAAATGATTAATTAACATCAATAACTCATCAGGATTAACCGGTTTAGTTATGAAATCAGCAGCGCCCATCTTCATTGCCTGAACAACAGTGCGAACATCATGAAAACTAGTCATGACCACTACTTTATATGGACGACCGGCGTCTTTCAACAACTGTATCACATCCAAACCAGTCCCATCGGGAAGTCGGTAGTCGAGCAAACAAATATCAAAATGTTCCTTACGAATCAAATCAGCGGCGGATTTAACACTGGTAGAAAAAACAGGATTAAAGCCCTTCTTTTTAAGAAAGCCTTCTAAAATCCTTGCAAAAACCAAGTCATCTTCAACAATAAGGACACGTATCATCAACAAATTTTTAATCCAAACTAAATATTAACTCCACTCCTGTTTCGTGTCTAAAAAAAAACATTGAGATCCTTTTGAATCGACTTAACGTACAGAAGTCTGCTGGCACTCAAAACAAGAGTCCATCAAATATAAGAAAAGAGTAAGGGAAAACCCAATGGCAGCTAAACATCGATTCTAAAAAACACCAACGATCTGCAAATCACCAGAAAATTTCAGATAAAACTATCCAATAAATCCAAAAAATAACGATAGATGACTAATTAGTGTTTGTCTATAAAGTCAATTTCTACGTTATGCTTGTCATAAAAACAGTCATTTACAAAAAGTAAACTCATTGATTTTTATGACTTTACAGGCCTTGAATTTGAACTTTATATTTTAAACACTTAGTTTATGGACAGACTCTAATTAGTTACTTTCGCTAATTGTATTTGCAAAAAAATAAAGACAGATTTGACTCAGACGTAACAAAAAGAATTATTAACGAACAGAGAATACACCAAAGTTAAGCTGCCTTAACTTAAACATCTAACACAAAGCTTTTTGAGAATTAGCAAAAAAGCGATAATTCTTACTAAGATATCAAATTCAATTATTTCGGACTTCACATTGACAGTGTTTTGTAGGTATAGAATTTATCTTTCATAGCTATGATTTTTTTTTATAACTATAGGATTTAATGTCTGTAACATGGATAATTTTAGATAGTATTTGCAATAAGCGTCAGGTGCCTGATAAAAATATTTTTTTATGGTAAACAATCCTTTTAAGAACAAGCGTAACACAGAAGCAGAACTTTTCTTGCATGCACAATTACCATGCAACGTAGCATAAAAAAAAGACAGGAGACTTTTCTCCTGCCTTTTTCAACTAAAACGAATCAATATAGGACTACTCAACAAACGCTTATCCAATAAAGGACAAAGTTCTTACTTTAAAATTACGGCGTAACCGCCCAACGTTATTTTTCACACTCAATCTATTAGAACACAAAAACAGTGTAAATGACACAACAAATGAATAATAAAAGAACTCTATCCTTTTCATAATATACTTAATTTGGGTTTTTAATCTTAATCACTGAATATGTAACTATACAATATCGTGCCAACAATTGTAAAGCTCTGATAATATGTGTATTAATTAAATTATAAAATATAAGCAACTGTGGAGACATTCCCCTATTTGTAGAATCACATCCTTTATAGAAACGCAATCTCCACAGGTGTAATCAAATGTTAAAGAAGTTTTCCTTCCGGAGAAACTTTAACTTCTTTCTTACTGTCATCTTTTACAAGTGCAATTTGATAATAAGAGGCACTCTCTTCCTTTACCAATACGGCAGATGAAACAGTCCAGTCGGACCATTCACTGTCAGCCAGTGCTTTGGTTATAACTTCGGGCAATTCTTCTACAGGCACCTCCGATTTAACGACCTCCTGAAAATTATCCGTTCTGAATCCATCAGCATTTGAAAAAACAGGCGATAACAACATTATCGCGAACATCAATACAATACTTACTCTTAAAATTTTCATGACTCAATGGTTTAATTTAGTATTACAATTATATTGTGAGAATACCATTAGTACTAACAGAATCATGCCAACAAAACACAAAAACACAAAACACTAACAAACAAGTTATTAGCATAAATAAGATAGTTATAAACCGAGGAATGTGTCAGCAGTACGTGGATTAAAAGCACAAAAAAAGCCGTTCTATAAAAGAACAGCTTTTGATCATCAAACAGATATTATATTATCAAAGAGCCGATTTGAATTGCTCCAAAAACCGGACATCATTTTCGAAAAAGAGACGGATATCTTTTATCTGATACTTCAACATAGCAATACGTTCGATTCCCATACCAAATGCAAAACCCGAATATTTTTTACTGTCGATGCCGCATGAATCAAGCACATTAGGATCAACCATACCACAACCCAGAATTTCGAGCCAACCTGTATATTTACAAACATTACAACCTTTTCCGCCACAAATAGAACAACTGACATCCATTTCAGCCGAAGGCTCAGTAAACGGGAAATAAGAAGGACGCAGACGAATTTCTGACTGTTCGCCAAAAAACTCCTTGGCAAAATAAAGCAATGTTTGTTTTAAATCGGCAAACGACACCTTTTCATCCACATATAAGCCCTCAACCTGATGAAACATACAGTGCGCACGGGCTGAAATAGCTTCATTTCGAAATACCCGACCGGGGAAAATAGAACGAATGGGGGGCTGTTGTGTTTCCATCACGCGAACCTGAACCGAAGAAGTATGAGTTCGTAGTAATACATCGGGATCTTTGTTCACAAAAAAGGTATCCTGCATATCGCGGGCGGGATGTTCAGGGGGAAAATTCAAAGCCGAAAAAACATGCCAGTCATCTTCCACTTCCGGTCCTTCCGACACCGTAAATCCCAACCGCGCAAAAATATCTACAATTTCATTGCGTACCACTGCCAATGGATGGCGACTACCAATAGGGCGCGATGTCCCTGGCAATGTGTAATCAATCTGCCCATTAGCGCCTTCGTCACGATTGAACGTATCTTTTAATTGCTGAATAACATCCTGCGTGCTTTTCTTTAACTGGTTTAGGGCCATCCCCACCGCTTTTTTCTGGTCGGCAGGCACCGTTTTAAACTCCTCAAACAGCAAAGAAACACGACCTTTTTTACTCAAATACTTTATCCGCAGCTGCTCGGCAGCATCAGCAGAATCAGCTTTCAGGCTTTTAATTTCCTGAAGCAAACTTTCAATCTTATTCAGCATGAAACAATATTTTTAAATCAAAGGAAGTACAAAAATAGTAATAATCAATGAAGAACCAACAAAGCTGGCAAACAGGAAAACGTTACAACCACAAAAATTAAAACGAATAACCAAACCCTAAATACCACCGCAGCCCACTATTCAAACTATTACCCGACAATCCTAACTGCATAGGACCTAAAAAGCTATCGTATTCGAGCAGCAGTCCGCCACCTCTTACACTTTTTTCCCACGGAAGTGTTACGGGATAAAAAACCAATGAATAAGGATTCTCTGAGTAAATGCCATTCACCGTAGCCGTCACATTAACCTGTCTGGCCAAAGAAAAACGAAGATTCAGCTGTGCCATGGCATAATTTTGGACAATCAGCTCCCGCGAGGCTAACCCTACAAAACTAATCTCATTACTACGTCTCTGAAAAGGAGTTCCACCCACATAAGTCATACCTGTTACAGGCAAATCGCCGGTAGCATAGCCCGATTCGATACGGGGACTCACCACCCACCTGTGCGACAAACGTAAAAATGGCTGATAAAAGGAATGGAACGAAAAAACATTATCATCGCTAGTCGAAATAAGTTGGCTAACATTATCGCGGGCATCAAGAGGACCATGATATACCACACTCTCATCGACAATGGCATTTACATCAAAGAAAAACTCACTGCCTTTAACAGGGAAATATCTCCGATTCAACGTATTGCGTTTGCCGGTAACTCGTGCTCTAAAATATTCATTTCCAAAACGATCGACTCCGGCATACGACAATTCATAAAACCCACTAACAACCGCATTTACTGAACGAATATACTGCAACATACTATTAAACTCCCATCGGTTTCCCAATGAAGACATAAAACCAGCCGACGAAGAAAAATAATAATGACTGAAACGACCAAAGACCGATCCATCGGATAAATAAGCCGGGAAATCATTATTCTCCCAGTTGACCTCCAGGCGTGAAGCCGTCCGCTGTTTCTCACCAAAATAATTAATAACAGAAAGATTCAACCGTGGTTTTTCGGACACATCAACAGTCCCCGACAAACGATTACCACGCAACAGCACATTTCGAAGCGTGAGATTGGTAATAAAACCGGCCCTGTAATCATTATCGTAGTGCAAAGAGAATTTAAAACGTGCGTGTGCCGATTCTTTGACTCTCATCTCCAGCAAATAACCCTCACGCATAG
Organism: Geofilum sp. OHC36d9; assembly: GCF_052400685.1. Classification (NCBI taxonomy): domain Bacteria; kingdom Pseudomonadati; phylum Bacteroidota; class Bacteroidia; order Marinilabiliales; family Marinilabiliaceae; genus Geofilum; species Geofilum sp. OHC36d9. The sequence continues at coordinate 489,438 of NZ_JBQTGJ010000001.1, read as the reverse complement.
GCTGAATCCGATAAGTCACCGACTCAAAATACCGTGTACCCATTAAACGACCAATGCCGCGATCCAAATCGGATCCACTAATCGTCGCACCTGGAGCAATCCCGAACGAGGACATAAAAAAGTTGAAACTGATTCCGCCAAGACCCAGCACTCTTATTTGCGAAATACGGATACTATCGGGTTGAACAGACGGGGTCTTCACTTGCTGGCAAGAAAAAGAATCCAAACGGGCAGCTAAAGCTTCAAGCTCCTTCATCTTATAACGGGCAGCTGAATCGCCGCGGGCAATAATCGTTTCACCATCAAAAAAACTTCCGGCACTATACCCTTTCAAATCAGGCTTAACAAGAATATCCACATATGGGAGCTGTTCCCGAATCAACGAATTATTACCAATCATTGCCGCAGAAACAAGAACACCTATTGGGGTGGTCAATTCTGACTTTTGCGAATCACTTCCATCAACATTAACACCGATAATAATATCGGCGCCCATTTCCTTACACAACTTTACAGGAAAATTATTCAACACACCACCATCAACCAACATCATTGAATCGATTGATACCGGCGAAAAAAAAGAGGGAATAGCCATACTGGCCCGCAAAGCAGTCGCAAAATCACCATTGTCAAAAATATACTGCTCTCCACTCACCAAATCGGCAGCCACACACTTAAAAGGAATGGGATAATTATCAAAATCTTTAATCCCAGCCACGCGCCACGACAAACGACTTAACAGACCAGAAATAGAGGTTCCCTTCACAAATCCGGCCGGCGGAATCAACTTACCTTTAGCTATGTCCAGCTCAACATGAAACCGGCTATAATCATGTTTTTCTTCAGGAATAACATCCGACAAAGGAATCCCATCTGACAAAAGTTGTCCCCAATCCACTCCTCCAACAATAGAATCTAACTCCTCTGCGCTATAACCAATGGCATACAAACCTCCTATAATACTACCCATACTGGTTCCGGTAATATAATCGGGCCGAATGCCAGCCTCCTCCAAAACCCTTAGAACGCCAATATGGGCTAACCCTTTGGCCCCACCGCCACTAAGCACAAGACCCACTTTGGGTCGTGTCTGCTGGGCAGAAACAGCCATTAAGGAACTGATGACAGCTACAATCAAAAAACCAAACTTCAGCATTCGTCGCATAAAAACTTCCTGTAAAAAAACTATGCTATAAAAATAAGTGAAAAAAAATCGTTTCAAGAGAATTCATTCCACAGAATTCTTGAAACGCCACTTTAAACAGCCGAAAAGTTTGCTGTCAGTAATCAAATGCGACCAAGTGCCTTTAGCTCCAAATAACGATTAACAGTATCCACCGTCAATTTTTCAGGTGTTGTAAGAATAACAGACATACCATATCGCTCCAGTTCACGAACAATCATTTTCTTGTCGTACACAAATTTTTCGGCAATAGCTTGCTGATAGATTGATTCAGTATCGTCAGCAATCTGGTGTATCTGCGAACTAATTTCACTATTTTCAAAAAAGACCACCAACAGAAGATGGTTGGCAGCCAATCGTCCCAGACTAAACATTTCACGACGAGCCGATCGCCAGCTCTCGAAATTGGTAAAAAAAATAAGCAGACTACGTTGATGAACCTGACGACGAACAGCCGCATACAGAGCCTCAAGGTTATGTTCTAAAAAACCCGGTGTTTGCTGATACAACACCTCCATAATAGTTTGAAGATGGTTACCACCCCGATTAGCGGGAACCACAGCCCTTATCTGATGATCAAAAGTTATAAGTCCGGCCTTATCATGCTTTAATAATGCGATATTAGAAATAACCAAACTGGTATTAATGGCATAATCCAGTAATGTCATGCCATTAAAAGGCATTTTCATGGTCCGCCCCATATCAATAACTGAAAAAACAGGCTGCGATTTCTCATCCTGATACTGATTAACCATTAAATGCCCCTTACGGGCAGTGGCCATCCAGTTAATGGTTCGTACATCATCTCCTTTAATATAATCACGAATCTGATCAAACTCGGAATGATGACCGATGCGTCGTATCTTCTTAACCCCAATTTCACTCAAACGATTGCCAACAGCCATTATTTCAAACTGTCGCATTTGTATAAAAGAAGGATAAACCTTTACAGAAACATCCTTCGGACAAAATGAATACCGTCTTGAAAAAAAACCGGGCAAAGTCCACACAAATAAATGCAAACGACCAAAACTATACACGCCTCTTTCAACCGGCGTCACAGCGTAAGTTATTTTTTGAGGTTGACGCGGCTTTAATGTTGTTTTCACAGTAAAATCGCGTTTCTGAAACTGATAAGGAATTTCATCAATCACCTCTACTTTCAGCGAATGCGTCAATAAATTCTCAATTTCTAATGTCACTTCATTGACGTCGCCGTTAGAAAACCGTATCGGCAACTGCCTTTTGCCAATGAGACCCATCTTTGTTCGAGGTCCGAAAAGCTGAGCCAGATCAAAAAACAATAATACCGAAAACACACCCAAAACAATCCAGGCCACTAAAAATAAGGGCTCTACAAAAAAAGAGATCAGGAAAAGAAAACTGATCCCCCAAATTGCAACATAAAACCGACGACGAACAAACAAAGACCTGAACATTATAAACGAGTGCAAATAATTACTTACAAAAATCAACGGGGAACGTCCACCGAATCAACAATCTGCCGAATCACCGCTTCCGGTTTAACGCCTTCCATCTCTTTCTCGGGCGACAATATAATACGGTGACCAAGCACGGGATAAATCACCTCTTTAACATCTTCGGGCGTCACAAAATCGCGACCTTCCAATGCGGCATAAGCACGGGCAGCCCTCATAACCGCCAACGAAGCACGTGGACTGGCGCCTAAATAAAGCGCGCTATTATTACGTGTTCGATCCACGATGGTAGCAATATAACGCAGCAGTTGTGGTTCTATCAAGACATGATGAACCAGCTCCTGATATTCCAATATTTCATTGGCTGAAACAACCGGCATCACCGCATCGGGTTCTTTCATACTACCCCTTTCACAGGCATTCTGAAGTATGGTTACTTCCTGATCGAGCGTCGGATAACCCACTTCAATCTTAAACAAAAAACGGTCTAACTGAGCCTCTGGCAAACGATAAGTCCCTTCGTGCTCCACTGGATTCTGTGTGGCCAGCACCAAGAAAGGCGCCGTCAGAAATCGTGTGACACCATCAGTCGTCACCTGCCGCTCTTCCATCACCTCAAAAAGCGCCGACTGCGTTTTCGCCGGAGCGCGATTCACTTCATCTATTAATACAAGATTGGAAAAAACCGGACCTTCCCGAAATTCAAAAGTGGAACTCCCGGCATTAAAAACAGTGTTTCCCAATACGTCAGAAGGCATCAGGTCGGGTGTAAACTGAATACGCGAAAATTCAGTATCAATACTACGCGACAAAAGCTTAGCCACCAAAGTTTTTGCTACGCCGGGCACCCCTTCTATCAACACATGTCCGTTGGCCAGCAGTGCGGTCAACAAAAGATCAATCACCTTTTCCTGGCCTACAATAACCTTCGATATTTCATTCCGGATGCGGAAGGCCACATGATTTAATTCCTGAACCTTGATGCGACTCTCGAACAAGGTCTCTTCATTATTTGGAGTACTTTCGTCAAATGTCATAGTTATCTGCAATTTTTATAAAAAAACTCAAGCTGATTATTAAACTGTTGCAAATCCTCCTCTGAAATACGGCTGACAATATTAAGCCTGCGCGCCATTTTAAACAAAGAAGCAACACTGCGTTCAGGCAAACCCGACTTCAATGCCACCTCGTCAATCAAGCGACTTTCATCACTTCCAAAGTTGATATAGTAGCGTGTTTTAAGAAAATCAACAAAATAAAGGTATCTTTTTTTTGCTATAGATAAATGATCACCACTGTAAAAATAGAGTTGCCCCACCGTTTGAACAAAAGCCAAAGACTTGTTTTCAGGTCTAGCCAAAACCGGTATAGGTCGCTGCCTTCGTTTTGATTCAAAAACAAAATAAATCAACACCCCAATTAAAAATACAAACCAGGCCACCCGCAAGCTGCGGTCCGACAAAATAAACACCAAAGGGGATGCAATTCTTTTATTACCCGCTTTATAAAACTCATCCCAAACAGTAGGAGCCACCGGTAAATAAGACAAACAGCCAAAAATGTAATCGGCATTATTTTTCTCCAAAAGATGATAATTTGAAAAAGCCATTGGATTGCAATTAACAAAAAGCCACCCTTCACCGATCTTCATTCTCAAAAAATTGGTCTTACCTTCATGATTATAGCCTAACACAGACGTCCTGACTGTATCGTAAGCAATAAAATAATTATTTGAAATTGCCTTCCGAAACCAAAAATCGTAGGCCGTTTTTAATCTTTTATTTGTAAAATTAAACCCAACGGAATCGTTGGTCAAAACAGTTGGCAATGCGACACTATAAAAAATATCCAACCCCAAACTATCCGTAAAATTCTGCGAGAAGTGTTCTCCTGCAATAAAGACATTATTGCCATCCTTAATTCTGTCAATCATTGCCTGAAATTCATCATTACTCATTTCGACCTTATTATTAATGATGATGTAATTTTTGTACGTGTCCGGCAAATCGCCGAGAAAGTGGTCTATTTCAGAATGCGCCTCGATCATTGTTTGATTGGGGAACAATGCTGGCATTACACTATAAACCAACCTGTTTCCCAGCGGAACATCATGACGATTAGAAAAACTAACGGTCCAGTCAACCGGTTTAGGTGCCTTAATAACGACAATAACTAACAGTCCCAGCCCCAAAAGAAGAACAAACCACAACCAATTAGGCGCCTTTTTCTCAGCCATTTTGCACCTCCCTTCCATCAGTCGAAAAGCGCTTTCGGACATCAACCTCTATACTATTAAATGCTTCGGCATCGGGTTCAAAATGACCATACCACACATACTCATATATACGGGCAATATGTCTGAAAAAACGACGATCGGCATCACCATTCAACTCATAAAGATATTCCCGATTGGTTTTATTTTCGCGCATACGAATCAAACCGCCTCGGTCCAACTTCTTCAGACAAATAAGATATAACACACGAATAGCTTCCCGGTAAGCGCCATTGCTTTTGTATAGCATCAGCATTTGTTCAAGCTCATCTTCACGTCTGCTTTCATCGTTTACCAATGTCAGATCGCTTCCCTGCACCTTGGCCGAAAAAGAAAAGAAGCCAGTTACCGGAATCCTCAATAATCTTACAATGATTACGACAAATACCAAAACAACCAATGCCGATAAAAAGTATTTTACAGCACTTACTTCACCAATACTTTGAAATAAGTAACGGTACAAAAAAGCCAGTAAGCGATCCCAAAAATTAGGTTCACGGTCATCCCGGTCATAAAAATATTCCGGATTTTGCCTGAGTGCATTCAATTCCTGTTCCGGCGGCCGGCGAACCTCTACCACAGAACTTTCATCCCAGGGAATAACCGCTTTGTCAGCAACGGATTGCGCCACGCAAACTGTTTCCGGGAATCCGCCATAAAGGCAAAAAAACAAGCAAAGAAAAATATTAAATCTTTTAACCACAAAAAACTATTTTAATCGTGCACATAAGGCAAAAAACCACTATGCTTCTTCACTCATTTGTTCAACCCGCCGCAGCAAATCATTATTATCGTAACGTTCGCGAAGGTTAAAATAATGAATTGCTACACCAACAAAAATAAGAGGATATATAAAATATTGTCCCAAACTACTAATTACCGTTGTAAGAACAAAAGACATAGAAGTAACGTCCATTGTCGCTTCACCTGAGGCAGCCGTAATACCCTTAAACAAACCTGACATAAAAGCCGGGATAGAGAAAAAAGAACTCAGAACAGTTACCACCAGTCCCAAAACAAAAACCACCCCAAAGGAAAGCCACCAATTCCCTTTTACCAAACTAAAACTGCGGCTGATTGCGTTAAACACACCGTTGCGCTCGTTATACAAAACAATATGCGATAAAGATAAAGGAACCCACACATAACACATTGCAGCGATCAAGGCAATCACAGCAAAAAAAATCACAATTGCTTTAACAATCACAGGCATCGATAACGTAGCCAGAACGCCTATAACTATAGACCCAACACCAGCAACCAAACCGAATATCAACAGGATTAAAAGCGAAAGAAGCAAAAGGCGAACAAAAGATGCTATAAACGTTTTCCAGACATCAGCGTGCACAAATCCTCTTCTACCCCTTTCAGCATAAACAACCATATAGGCAGACACAAGACCAGATAACACAACGATACACAACAACGAAAACAAGTAAGAGACATATAAGAAACTAAAATTACCGGCACTAAAACCGGATAAATCACCGCTTTGCATTCGATCAAGCAACACCTGCAACTGATTCCCCGAAAAAACGATGGCTAAAACAGTTGATGCTAAAATAAATAATCCGGCATAAAGCGCGACCACAGTTAATAATGATTTAAACTCCTGCCCGACGAAGGAAAAAGTAGCATTAATAACTTCTGAAAACTCACGTCTTTTTTCAAGTTCAACGGTTGGTTTTTCTGACATTTCCATTTTGAGTAATATTAAGGTTTTGCAAATATATTTTTTTGGGGTAAATAACAAAATACCAAATCATTAGCACCAACGACACAAAAATCACCCCGCCAGACAGTAACGGTGACACCTCTAAATAATAACGGGTAAAAAAACCTTCAATGATGGCAGCCACAATAAAAAAAGGCATCAGTCCAAGAATAATTTTCGTTCCCTGTCGTACCCCCCTCACAAAAACAATTTTACGAGGATAAGTTCCAACAAACAAGATACTTTTACCAAGCAGGATACCGGCTCCACCAGCTAAAACAATAGCCGACAATTCCATGGTTCCATGAAGCATAATTGTTAAAGCCGCCATTGACCCCATGGAACGCTGCATAAAAAAACCCAAAAAAGCACCAGTCATAATGCCATTGTAAGCTAAAATAAGAGCCACGGCTATTGGCGTAAAAACTCCGATAACGAAAGCCACTACCGAAACCCTTATATTATTGGCGGCAATAAACACAGCCATTGGAAGCGATTCGGAGGATCCATACACTCCAAATGGATCTCCTTTCGCGATATTATCAAGCGTTGTATTGACATAACTATCGCCCAGCACAACTCTCAAGAAATCTTCGTTGGCATACACCGAAGCCAAACCAACAACAAAGGAAACGACAAAAATAAGAAGTGAAATCAAAAAATCACGCCGCGAATTATAAACCGAAAGGGGTAACTCAGTCACCCAAAAATTAAACAATCGACTGCCCTTCTCCTTTTTATTTCGGTATATAAGATTATGAACTACGGCCGTCAAACTATTTAGATAACCCACAATAGACGACCCCGGATAAAATGTCCGAGCATACGACAAATCATCCGTCAACTCTATATAATAATCAGCCAGTTCATCAGGTGTTACAGACACCTTATGATGGATCTGATGCTCAAAATCCTCCCATTTCTTTTTATTTCGACTAATAAATGCAATTTCTTTCATCCCTTGACAATTAAGGTGTAGGCCCGAACTGAAGTCCGTGAATGTACTTTAGAATTTGTCTAAAAAAAGCCAATTTCCGCATTACACCTGTACTCAAAACACTCATTTACATCAGCATACGAACACTTTTCGCACTGCTAAAACCTTGAATGTAAACATTTATTATCAGCACTTAAGTTTTCGTACTAAAACGAAATACGCATACTAATTTCAAATAAAAAAGTCGCACCTTAAAAACTGCTAAACATTAAACAACGTCTAAAATAGCAGTTATTGCTCAATAAAATATAATATTTCACTAATTTTACAGAAATAATGCCTAACAGAAAAGCGTTAAATGGAAACCTATCAACTCAATACATCTCAAAATGTAACCCTTGAATATCCAATTGCCAGCGTAGGCGATCGACTTTTGAGCACACTTCTTGATCAATTAATTAGCGGCATCTATTTATTAGGTGCTTTAATTATTTTTGTTCAACTGGACATCGATTTCGCTATCTGGCAACTAATATTTCTCATTCCGATTTTTTTATACCATTTCATTTTCGAATTACTTTTCAACGGTCAAAGCCCGGGAAAAATGATTCTGCGTACCAAGGTAATAAAAACCGATGGTTCGGCACTGACCGCCGGCAGTTGTTTTATCAGATGGATTTTCAGACTCGTGGATATTACGATATTTATGGGCGCCATTGCAGTTCTCATTATTATCCTCAATGGCAAAGGGCAACGATTAGGCGATTTGGCAGCTGCCACCACCGTATTAAAACTACCCCGTAAAAAGGATTTAAAAACCTCAATCTGGCAAGAAATAGAAGATAATTACGAGCCACAATTCCGACAAGTGGAATATCTGTCGGATGAAGACATTCGTACAGTTAAAGAAGTTTTGGAAATTTCAGGACGACAAAAAAACGAAAGCAAAAAAGAAAAAATACAACGAAAAGCCTGCCAGGCCATTGCAAAAAAAATTGCCGTCGAAAGCAACCTGTCCGACACCGAATTTCTGGAAACGATTATAAAAGACTATAACGCCATCCATCAAATACGCTGAAACAAAAAAGCGACTGAATAAGTTATCAATGAACATACGATATTGATGAAAATCAGCCAAAAACAAGCCAGATCGCAATAAGATCAAAAAATGGAAGCTTCAAAAATGAAGCTTCCTTATCTGACTCCGAAATATTCAGGCGGCACAAACCCGCGAGAATTACAAATCTCTCTTAAAAATTAATTAATCTCTTCGCCCCACAAACAGCATAACATAATACAAAAGAGTAGCAAGGGCTGATAAAGCAGCTACCACATAAGTATAGGCAGCCCATTTAAGCGCGTCTTTGGCCTCAGCTTGCTGTTGACCGCCCGTAATACCGGCTCGGTTAAGCCATAACAAAGCCCGATGTGTGGCATTAATTTCAACGGGTAGTGTTATAAAAGCAAACAATGTAAAAACACCATAACAAGCAATTATTACAAGTAAAGCCAAATCAAATGAAATAAGGTTCGGCAGCAAAAAAGCACCCACAAACATTGAAATAAAAATGATGTTCAACAAACGAGCGCTCACATTTTGCAAAGGTACCAGAGCCGAACGTAACTTCAAAGGAGCATAAGCCTGCGCATGCTGAACCGCATGGCCACATTCATGAGCTGCCACAGCAGCCGAGGCAACGCTACGTCCGTTGTATACTTCAGCACTCAAATTGACTGTCTTATTGGCAGGATTATAGTGATCAGACAAACGGCCCGTTACCGACAAAACCCGAACGTCAGTAATACCATGATCGCGTAACATTTTTTCAGCCACATCACATCCCGACAAACCACTTTGCAAATAACTCTTAGAATACCGTTTAAAACGGCTTTTCAGTTGAGAACTAACCAGCCAGCTGGCCAACGCAAAAAAAATAAAAATAAGTAATAAAGGAAAATTCATCATAACAAAACCTCCAGTTATAGTTGTAACAACGAATCACACGACAAAAAGTTTGCCAATCAAACGTCCGCATAATGATGGCAGTCCGAAAGGTAAAAAATCAGGACCGGGGCTTAATTTTTAATTGCTGACCCGGCTTTATTTTGCTGCCATTTGTAAGATGATTCATCCTGAGAATATCATCGGTGGTTACGTCGGGATACTGTTTGGCTATTGACCAGACACTCTCGCCGGAACGCACGGTATGATATACATAATTGCCCGAGCCGGCATCTAAAGGAACGGCCTTCGAAACCGATGCAGATGCAGACACAGCTCCTGACGTGCCATGCTTTCGTGCTATTTCCTCATAATGCGACACTTTACCCTGTGGAACATACACCACCAGCTTTTGCCCCACACGAATCATGTTACGATGAATATTATTCCAATACCTGAGATCTGACAGACGTACATCAAACCATTCGGCAATTAAGCCTACCACATCACCCGATTTCACCTTATAATAAACCGGCTTAGATCCTGGAGGGGCCACCACCGAATGCGAGTCTGAAGAAGGTTCTACAACAACATTTCCTCCCGGAAAAAAGTCCTCACGCCGATGCGTGTATATGGTATCTTCAATAGAAGCAAACAACGTTGCATCAATAAAAGGTAAACGCAAAGGATAAACCTGTTTCCCAGCTGGGACAACATCGCGGCGATACATGGGATTAAGCTCACGAAGCACTTCCTTTGGCACACGAATCAAATCGGCGACCTGATCAAAATGAAGTGGTTGTGAAACCATAATCGTATCAGTAGCCAAAGGCAATGTTACCCGCGAAGCCACTATATTGTGATCACGTGCATAGGTAAAAGTATAAGCCGCAGCAACAAAAGCCGGCACATAACCTCTTGTTTCGCGCGGCAATCGATAATAAATTTCCCAAAAATTACGTTTGCCCCCTGAACGTCGAATGGCTTTGTTAACATTTCCGGGACCACAATTATAGGCCGCAATAACCAGGTACCAATCGCCATAAATATCATATAAATCAGACAAAAACTTAACCGCAGCTTCAGTTGCATAATAAGGATCACGTCGTTCATCAACATACGAATCCACCTTTAAACCATATTGCTTGCCGGTGTAATACATAAACTGCCACAAACCGGAAGCTCCCGCGCGTGAAAAAGCCCTGGGATTCAATGCCGACTCTATTACAGGCAAATACTTCAATTCCAACGGCATATCATGAGCATCCAGGGCCGCTTCAAAAATTGGGAAATAATAATCAGACAGTCCCAGCATAAGCGACACCTGATCCCGTCGCCTTTGGGTATATAATTTAATATAAGATTTCACCTGTTTATTAAATGGAAAAACAAGTGGCGATTGAATTTCCGCCAGCCGTTTAATATACAAGGAGTCGGGCAACTCCTCAACCAACTGTTCCTCATTTTCGTTGATTGAATCTAGCACAAATGAATCTGAAAGCGTACGGGCATGCCACAGAGTAATGAGACTGTCCAAATTATTTTCATACTCGTCAATAGTAACCTGCAGCTTGTCTTCATCAGGCGACTTGGCCCATGCACCGCAGGACACCAACAGGTAAACTCCAATCAGAAACGCTATTTTCATGTGGTTATAATTTGTTTGTTAAGGTTACAAGGAAAATCCATAAAGACAATCACCCCCCTCTCTCTCAAAAATCTCTGGCATGATCGTTTCATGTGATTATAATTTATTTACTATGATGTCACAGAACACGCCGGAAATAATCATTTCTGCATCTGAGATCATTTATCACGACCGAATATTAAGGAACTACATTAAAAAGTCACTCTCATTTGAAAGCCAACAGCTCCTCCAACAGGCAACTCAGGTGATGGTAAAATAACAGGATCGATATTAAGAGAAAGATCATCGCTCACTTCAAAGTTTTTAAAATGAGCATCAACAGTGGCGTCAATAATCTGAACAAGATATACAGCTACCATTCCGAAGTAACTTATATCACGATATCTACGATAATACTTACGCTTACTGTCCAACGCATTTTCAAACCAATCGGCATAAGTCCCCTCAACATCCTCAATGGTTAAACCGGCAGGAACGAACTCTTCATAACTCTTATTGAGAGGATCCATAATTAAAAAATCACGATAAGCAGAGCGGTATTTTTCGTAATAAGTGGAGTTGAATTGAATGGCATAAATGACGCCGCCAATTCCAGCATAAAGAATGGGAACCTTCCAGTATTTTTTATTATAAATTTGACCCAGACCTGGTAAAACAGCAGCATATATAGAAGCCTTATGAGGCGAATGCCTGGGTCTCAACAAATCACTCGCATTTACAGATGGCGCTGTCTGTCTGGTTGAGTCGGCTAACTGGCCAAAAACGGAAGGCATTATCATCAGCATACAGCTGATCCATATAGCCTGCAACCAATTCTTTAACTTTTTTTTTACCACAGAATAACCGTTCAATTTAGCTATTAGCCTTATCCAGAATCGTAATTATCTTTTCCAACTCTTCATCCGAATGAAAAGGAATAACAATCTTTCCTTTACCCTTCTCATTTCTGGAAAATTGGATGTTGGTCTTGAAAAAATTAGACAACTGGTGTTTCAAATCTCCATATCCTTCATCATGAGTTCCGGACTTTTTCTCTTTCGGCTCATTATCTGACTTAACACTCAATTGTCGTACCAATTCTTCAACTTTACGCACTGAGAGGTCATTTTTTATAGTCTGTTCAAAAAGACCTAGCTGAGTTTTAGAATCCTCAACACTAATAATGGCACGCGCATGGCCCATCGAAATCTGTCTGGATCGTAAACCCAACTGTATTTCAGCGGGCAATTTCAGTAAACGTAAATAATTGGCTATAGTAGAACGTTTTTTACCCACTCTGTCCGAAAGGCTTTCCTGAGTAAGGCTACACTCATCAATCAATCGCTGATAACTAATGGCCACTTCAATAGGATCCAGATCTTCCCGCTGAATATTCTCCACCAGAGCCATCTCCAGCATGATATCATCATTCGCATCACGCACATATGCAGGGACCGTTTTAAGGCCAGCCAATTTTGAGGCTCTAAAACGACGCTCACCGGCAATAATCTGGTAAGAATTCTCACCCATCTTACGTAATGTCAGTGGTTGAACAATACCGACTGCCTTGATAGATGTCGCCAATTCCTCCAAACGATCCTCGTCGAAATGAGAACGAGGTTGCCAGGGATTGGTCTCAATCTTATCAATATCAATATCCATAATAGATGCAGCCGGACGAACGTTATTCCTTCTGACATCTTCAGTATTGTCAATTAGTGCGCCTAATCCGCGTCCTAAAGCGTTTTTCTTTGCCATTTTATCGGTTCAGTATCAAAAAAAATTAATCGATTACCTTTTTATCGTTATCCATCTTAGTCATATTGTTCTTCTGAAGTAATTCCCGGGCCAAATTTAAATAATTCAGAGCCCCCTTCGATGCGGCATCGTACATAACTACCGCTTTACCATAGCTCGGAGCTTCGCTAAGCTTGATATTTCGGGTTATCAACGTTTCAAATACCATATCCTGAAAATGTGTCTGAACTTCTTCAACTACCTGATTTGAGAGCCGCAAACGGCTATCGTACATGGTCAACAGAAAGCCTTCAATTTCCAATTCAGGATTAAGTCGTCCCTGAATAATTTTAATGGTATTCAACAATTTACCCAATCCTTCGAGTGCAAAATACTCACATTGAACCGGTATTATAACAGAATCGGCGGCAGTAAGCGCATTTACCGTTATTAACCCCAGTGACGGTGAACAATCAATTAATACAAAATCATAATCGTTGCGAACACTGTCAAGAACCTCTTTCAACACATACTCGCGCTGAGGCATATTAAGCATCTCAATTTCTGCACCCACCAAGTCGATATGTGAAGGCAGCAAAAAAAGATTCTCAATTTCAGCTTTTAAAACCGCCTTATTTGTATCAACTTTATCAACAATACATTCGTAAATACTATATTCAATTTCATTCAAATCAAACCCCAATCCGGAGGTAGCATTAGCCTGGGGGTCGGCATCCACAACTAAAACACGATATTCAAGCACAGCCAGACTGGCGGCAAGATTAATAGCTGTAGTGGTCTTTCCAACCCCACCCTTTTGGTTAGCGAGAGCAATAACTTTTGCCATATAACATTTAGTTTAAAATTCACAGCAAAACGAAAAAAAACTTCTTCGATGAAAGCCAAAGTTAATCTTTTCTTTAAAAGAAACAGAAATTCTGTTAAGATATTTAAGGTATCGCAACACCGCTAAAACAGCATAACAATCTGACTAACAACACACTAAAGTGCCAATAAAGATATCAACAACAGATAAACTACTCAGGATCAACCCAATCACCATTCTCCCGAATTAATTCAACCAGTTTATCAACAGCTTGCTCCTGAGGGATGGCTTTAAGTACCAATTCCCGATTTCTGAACAGAGATATTTTACCAGGTCCGGCTCCTACATAGCCATAATCAGCATCGGCCATTTCGCCAATACCATTAACAATACAACCCATCACAGCCATTTTCAAACCTTTAAGATGCCCTGTCTTTGCACGAACCAAAGCCGTTGTCGATTGCAAATCGAACAACGTCCGTCCGCAACCGGGGCAAGAGATATACTCAGTCTTTGAAAACCGGACCCTGGACGCCTGTAAAATCCCAAACATTAGTTCAACATTAAACTTTGACGATAGATTGGGCAAATTCAAGGAGAGCCCATCCCCAAAGCCATCCAAAAACAACATGCCGGTGTCGGCAGCAGCCGTGATCTGAACTTTTTCTTCATCATCAGACCTGTAACTACGGGCTACCACCACCGGATGAGTCAATTCGTGCTGCAACAGCCACAAAAAGAAAGCGCGCTGTGCCGCCACTCCATTACGATGATTTGTACTGAGATAAATCACCACCTGTGAATCATTTTTTAGTGCACGAAGCAGCGAATCGTCGATATCGTTTTCTGTCAGTGCTACCATTTTAGGACCGCCCATTTGTAACGACAACCACTCTTCTTTGGAAAACAAAACTAGCCGTTTATCAGAGGGTTTAATTCCTTCGCTATAATTGATAATACGAACCGCCTGCGACCAGCTGTCAGGCAACGGCTGATCCTCAAAATCCACCAGAACAGCATCAGGAACAAAAGCACTGGCATGAACTTCCTTTCCTTTAACATCGGCCATTACAGCAACCGGATTATCACCACCAAAACCAGCTACCACATGCGTTTGGCGATGAACATACTCATAAGGATGATACTGATCGTATGAAACAGGAACCACCGGCTGAGTATCTGTCAACTGATCAAAATGTGTCACCAGTTCACGCGCCACAGGAATTTCCATTTCGGGCTCCTCGGTCAGCGAAACGCGAATGGTATCACCCAAACCATCGGCCATAAGCGCTCCAATACCAACAGCCGACTTCACCCGGCCATCCTCGCCGCTACCGGCTTCCGTTACACCCAGATGAAGCGGATAGTTCATCCCTTCACTTTTCATTGTAGCGACCAGCAAACGCACCGTTTGAACCATCACCCGTGTGTTACTCGATTTTATACTTAACACAATATTATGAAAATCCACCTCTCTGCAAATCCGGAGATACTCCATACACGACTCCACCATACCCTTGGGATTATCGCCGTATCTGGCCATTATCCGATCGGACAAACTACCATGGTTAGCACCAATACGCACAGCAGTATTATGCTTTTTACAAATATTGAGGAATGGCAAAAGCTTGTTTCTTATCTCTTGCAATTCGGTCTGATATTCGTCATCGGAATATACCTTATTTCTGAACTTTTTAGCCCCATCGGTAAAATTGCCAGGGTTTATCCTCACTTTCTCAACCCAGGTTGCAGCAATATTGGCGGCATTTGGATTAAAATGAATATCAGCCACCAAGGGAAAAGAAAAACCACGACGATGAATTTTGTCAATAATACCCTCAAGAGCCGAAGCTTCGCGTCGCCCTTGCGTCGTAATACGGACCAACTCGCCACCGGCCTGACATATTCTGATACTTTGTTCCGCTGTCGCCTCTTCATCCAAAGTATTAGTCGTAGTCATTGATTGCACCCGGATAGGATTTAAACCGCCAATCACCAGATTCCCAACCTTTACTTCAAAGGTTTTATTCCGTTGATACTGAAATAATGAATTACAGTACAAAGGCTTTGCTTCTAAAAAAGACATAATAGTTCTGTTTTAAGCTGCTAAATTATCCTCTCTAAATCGAAAATTCATAACTTTAAGCCATAAAAAATAAAAAATGTCAATTTCCGTCTCCAACGTATCTAAATATTATGGCAGCCAGGCCGCCCTTAAAAACGTTTCATTTGAGATTAAAAGCGGCCAGATTGTTGGTTTTCTGGGGCCTAACGGTGCAGGCAAATCAACAATGATGAAAATTCTGACCGGTTATCTGCCCGCATCTGAAGGCGAAACCAGAGTTTGTGGCTTTAATGTCAATGAAAACAGCACCGGATTCAGACAACAGATAGGATATCTGCCTGAACAAAACCCCATTTATGCGGATATGTATGTAACCGAATATCTACATTTCACAGGCTCTATATATAAAATACCGAATTTAAAAGACAAAGTAGAAGAAATCATCCGATTAACCGGATTAACGCCTGAAAGGCATAAAAAAACGGGACAACTGTCGAAAGGATATAAGCAAAGAGTAGGTCTGGCTCAGGCTCTACTTCCCGACCCGGAAGTTTTGATTTTGGATGAACCAACGACTGGTCTTGATCCGAACCAAATTGCCGGCGTACGGGAGCTCATCAAAGAATTAGGAAAATCGAAGACTATACTTCTCTCCACACACATCATGCAAGAAGTAAAAGCCATCTGCGAGAGAGTCATTATCATTCATCAGGGTCAGATTGTAGCCGATGAACATCCCGACAAACTGGAAAATCTCGGTCTGACTAAACGTATGACAGTTGAAGTACTGTTTGAACCCCGACCTGAATTTGAACAAATCATAACAATTCCGGGTATCGAAGAAGCAAAATTGTTAGGCGACCGATGGCTCCTAACAGGCCACCCAGAAATTGATATACGTCCTGCCATATTTAATTATGCAGTACACAACGGGACCATGATACTCGAAGCAACTCCCCATCAACAATCATTGGAGGAGGTATTTCACGCATTAACCATCTAAGGCGCTAAGACATTAATCTGCCATGCTTCCGCCTCATTGCGCGCATACCTGTAACGTTGGTGCATACGTCCGGGACGCCCCTGCCAAAACTCGACAGACAAAGGCGTCACCCTATAACCACCCCAATAGGGCGGGCGCGGTATCGCATCTGTTTGTTGAAACCGATCCACATAAAAAAAATAGTTCTTCTCCAGCCATTCATACGACTCAATGCTGGAACTTTGGGGTGACGCCCATGCCCCCAATTGACTTTCGCGCGGCCGGGATGCAAAGTAGACATCGGACGCGGCGGGCAATAATTTCTCAGCAACGCCGCGTAAACGTATCTGACGCTCAAGTTGAGGCCAAAAAAAGACAACTGAAACATTTGCGTTCTGAGCCAATTGCTGACCTTTTACACTCTCGTAATTGGTATAAAAAATAAGCCCATCTTCAATTCCTTTCAACAAGACAACTCTGGCATCAGGTATTCCCTGTTGATCAACCGTCGACAATAACATAGCCGTTGGTTCATCAACCCTAGCAGAAACAGCTTGCTCCACCCACTGTTGAATTTGAGTCAGTGGATCCGGGGACAAATCATCCCGTTCTAGCCCACCCTTTATAAAATCGGTACGTATATCTGACAATTTTTTTTCCATTACAACAAAACATTAATCGGCCCAAATTGATCCTCAAAAAAGAGAGAAAATGTGATATTAAACAGATTTTCAGACCATGACAAAATAAAGATAAAATGGTATTTTTGCTTCGGTTTTCAGAAAACAGGTCCTACAAACCGGGAAAAAGCTACTCGTAGTGATAGTAAGTCCCCCTATTCAGGTCAAAAACAGAGAAAGTCGTTTTTTGTTCAACCCCAGGCAGGATGGAAGCTCACCTGCATATCTATTCCGGGCAAAACCAGATTAAATAATAAATAATTAAACAACAAACAGATGGGCTACAAAAAAGTCACCGCCGAAGAGGCAGTCAAAGTCATTAAGTCAGGCGACAGAATACATTTAAGCAGTGTTGCCGTAACACCGCATGCACTCATCAGAGCTATGGTTGAGCGTGGCCGGAACAAAGAATTTGAGGATGTGAAAATTCAGCACATTCACACCGAAGGTCCGGCGCCTTATGCCGACGCTGAATTTGAAGGAGTTTTTCAACTGGAATCGTTCTTTGTAGGTGCCAATGTACGAAAGTCAACACAAGCAGGCTTTGCCGATTATATTCCTGTCTTTTTAAGTGAGACGCAAAAGCTCATCCGTCAAGGCTACCTTAAGGTTAATGTTGCTATGGTTCAGGTTTCACCACCCGACAAACATGGTTTTGTCTCATTAGGAACCTCGGTAGACGCCAGCCTTGCTGCTGTGGAACATGCAGACATCGTAATTGCTCAGGTCAACAAGCACGTGCCGCGTGCCTGGGGTGACGCCATGATCAACCTCACCGAAATAGACTACGTGGTTGAACACGACGAACCTCTTTTCATTCATAACAACGCACCCCTATCCGACACCGAAAAAGCCATTGGCCGTAATGTGGCCGAATTGGTGGAAGATGGCGCCTGCCTGCAAATGGGCATTGGCGGCATTCCAAACGCCGTATTGGCCGAACTGGGAAACCATAAAGACTTAGGTGTTCACACAGAAATGTTCTCCGATGGAATTCTTCCGTTAGTTGAGAAAGGCGTTGTTAACGGTAAACGGAAACAAATTGACAAAGGAAAGATGGTTGCCTCCTTTTTAATGGGATCGCAGGCTCTTTATGACTTCGTTGACGACAATCCAATGGTTGCCATGATGGACGTTTGCCATACCAACAGCGTTGATATCATCCGCAAAAATAACAAAGTAACAGCTATCAATTCAGCTTTGGCAGTTGACATAACCGGACAGGTTTGTGCCGATTCCATAGGAACGACTTTTTATTCAGGCGTTGGCGGACAAATCGACTTCATCCGGGGTGCGGGGCACTCTGAACGAGGAAAGCCTATTATAGCCATGCCTTCAGTCACGGCCAAAGGTGTCTCGAAAATATCCCCCACACTATTGGAGGGTTCAGGCGTGGTAACAACCCGTGCCAACATGCATTGGCTGGTGACCGAATTTGGGGCTGTAAACCTGTATGGCAAAACTTTTCAGGAACGCGCCCGCCTGATTATATCAGTGGCCCACCCCAACCATCGCGAGATGCTTGACCGTGCAGCCTTTGAAAGATTTGGTCCACATTATAAATTTATTCGACGCTAAAAATAACGCGTTACTCAAACTCCAACCAAATAGGCGGTCACTGTATGTGAACCGCCTATTTAGTGTTTGTCTATTAAAATCAACTTCTGCGTTATGATTGTCATAAAAACAATCATTTACGAAAAGTAAACTGTCTCCGTCTTCTTCCTCCTTAGTAGAGCATAATCAAAGCAATAGCTTTGCTTGTGCCTTTACTTCGTTCGTCAGTTCCTTTATTTTTATGACTTCACAGGCCTTGAATTTGAACTTTATATTTTAAACACTTAGTTTATGGACAGACACTATTTAGTATCTGTCGATGAACCCAGAAATTTGAGCTGAAAAGTTCAAACTCTATCTATTTTTAAATCACATCCAATTACAATTCATCGACCAGTTTCTGTAGTTTCAACCCCCCAAAGTTCCCCGACGTCATAACCAACAAATTCGATTTTTCCAAAGACGTTGCGCGAATCAATCCGGCCACAGCCTCAGTGGTCGTAACCACATTGCATTCAGGAATATTAAATGCAACTGCCACCTGTCGGGACGTGATAGCGGGCAACCTTTTATGAGCCAGAACCTCCGGATTAAAAAAGACATATGCCTCATCGGCACAAGCCATAGAATCAAGATACTGCGGCAAAAAAGCCGCATTCAGACTACTAAAAGTATGTAATTCAAGAATGGCCTTTAACTTACGCTCCGGAAACCGTTCTTTAACGGCCTTAACAGTAGCTTTCACCTTTGAAGGTGCATGAGCAAAATCATAAAAAACAGTTCCGCCGGGCTTCTCGGCTAAAATCTGCAACCGCCTTGAAGCACCTTTGAAAGTAGCCATCGATGACAAAAAGTCATCCGCAGAAACCCCTAGTTCCCTGCAAATATTCATTGCTCCGGCCATATTCTGAAAATTGTGAGATCCAAAGACGGGTACAGAATAAGCCTGATTATTAAACAAAACAACCGACCGACCATTTTCCAGTTTATTTTTAACTGAAAAATAGCTTTCCGATTTAACATTTGAGGCATTCTCCATTATAGATCCCAACACCTCATCTTCACCAAACCAGGTAATGTAACCACCTGGCTGAACCGATTCCACAAACAACTTAAACTGAAGATTATACGCATCGATGGTCGGAAAGACATTTATATGATCCCAGGCTACACCTGTAATTAAAGCCAAATGAGGCTTATACCACAAAAATTTAGGTCGCAAATCTATAGGCGACGACAAATACTCATCACCTTCAAATATTGCCAGCGGAGCCTCAGACGACAACCGAACCATGGTGTCAAAGCCATCCAACTGCGCTCCAACCATGTAATCAAAATCCACCTTATTGTACTGCAACGCATGCATAATCATTGCCGTCACCGTGGTTTTACCATGGCTACCACCAATAACAACACGCTTTTTATTGCGACACTGTTCATAAAGATATTCAGGATATGAATAAACCTTCAACTTTAACTGCTGCGCCCTTAGCAACTCCGGATTATCAGGACGGGCATGCATCCCCAAAATAATAACATCCAAAGAATCATTAATAATTTCAGGCTGCCAGCCAACTTTTGAAGGCAACAACCCATGATTAGTTAATCGCGACCGGCTGGGTTCAAAAATCTCATCATCCGATCCACTGACAATATGTCCATTTTGCTTCAAGGCAATGGCCAGATTGTGCATTGCGCTGCCTCCTATGGCTATAAAATGAATTCTCATACACTTTCGTTTAACGTCTCAAATGTAATAACAATACGCCAAAATAAGGCCCGCTGGTGAGAAGAGGTTTTCAATTTGACATTTTAAAAAAAATACCTGATTTTTATTACTCAAACATTAATCCTCAAAAAATGATGACAAGCTTGAAAAGCATGGCTAAAAATTATATGGATGGATTATCAACCTTAATCTTTCCGGACCATTGCCTACATTGTCATATCCTGCTTAACAAAAATGAGATGATTTTATGCAGAGCCTGCACCGCCAATCTTCCATCAACAGGCTTCGAAAACAAACCCAATAATCTTGTGTTTCAAACATTTTGGGGACGCGTTCCCATACACTTTGCGGCCTCAGCTTTTCACTTTCGAAAAGGCGAATTACTGCAACAACTGGTCCATCAGTTAAAATACAGAAACAAACCTGACACAGGCATTTTTTTAGGTCGATTAATGGGACAAAAAATAATGAAATCAACACTATTTGAAAACCCTGACACCATCATCCCGGTACCTTTACATCCACGAAAACAACAATCACGAGGCTATAACCAAAGCTTATATTTGGCCAAAGGCATCGCCGAAATGACAGGCGCTTCCGTAAACACTTCCATCCTTTTCAGAAAAACACACCACAGCTCACAAACTCACAAAAAACACTACGAACGATGGTTAAATGTCGAAGACAACTTTTTCGTCGTCAACTCGTCCTCACTCGAAAATCACCACATTCTGCTGGTTGATGATATTATTACTACCGGAGCCACCCTCGAAGCCTGTGCCCAAAAATTATATCCGATTAAAAACATAAAAATCAGCATCATGACGGCCGGCTACGCCAATTGAAAAAAGCAGATGGGTATAGTAGAAAAATGTATCACCTCATCAAAACCAACATTACTTTCAGTTTAAAACAAAGACCTCATTTAGAGTTTACGGCATTAATCACACATTATCGCCAACAAGTTCTTTACGTCCAATAATTAAAGCCCCATTAAATCTAAAAACAAAAAACATAATACACGTTGCTAACTGTGCTTATTTTCTTATTTTTGCGTCTATCCATTATTAACAAAGAAAAATGAGCACTCCCAAAAAAATTAAAAGCGCACTGATTTCCGTATTCTATAAAGACGGCTTAGATGAAATAGTTAAAACACTTGACCAGGAAGGTGTAAAAATTTATTCAACCGGTGGCACTCAAACTTTTATTGAAAAATTAGGTATAAAAGTGACGCCCGTTGAAGAACTCACAGGGTATCCGTCGATACTTGGAGGCAGAGTAAAAACCTTACATCCAAAAGTTTTCGGAGGCATTTTAGGCCGCCGCGAAGACAAGGTACACCAGGAGCAGATGAACGAATATGAAATTCCGGGCATCGACCTTGTGATTGTAGACCTTTACCCTTTTGAAGCAACGGTAGCCTCCGGGGCTGATCATTCCAGTGTTATTGAAAAAATCGACATCGGAGGCATTGCTTTAATCAGAGCCGCCGCGAAAAATTACAACGACGTTGTTATTGTTCCATCGGTACAACAATATACACGTTTACTTGAAATACTTAAAACAGGCAAGGGCGTAACCACCCTCGAAGAAAGACGGTGGTTTGCAACGGCAGCTTTTGCGGTCTCTTCGGGCTACGATTCGGCCATCTACAACTATTTCAATGAAGACAATTTCCCGGCTTCACGTCAGGCCATCAATGGCAATATGAGCCTCCGCTACGGCGAAAACCCACATCAAAAAGGTGTTTTCTACGGCGATTTCAATCAATTGTTTGAACAACTGCACGGCAAAGAAATATCATACAATAACCTGTTAGACATAGATGCCGCCGCCGCATTAATAGACGACTTTGATGATACTACCATTGCCATTCTAAAACACAACAACGCTTGTGGTCTGGCTTCTCGCGACAACCTCACCAAAGCATGGATCGACGCATTAGCCGGCGACCCATTATCGGCATTCGGCGGAATCATCATTTCCAACCGCGAAATTGACGCAGCCACAGCAGAAGAAATGAATAAAATATTTTTCGAAGTAGTTATAGCACCAACATACAACGAGGAAGCACTTAAAATATTAAAACAAAAAAAGAACCGAATCATACTGATTCAAAAAGCAAAAACAACCAGCTCAACGACCTCACGTTCGCTGTTAAATGGCGTTCTGATTCAGGATCGTGATTTGAAGACTGAAACACCTGCCGACTTAAAAACTGTCACAAGTACGACGCCATCGGACTCCGAAATAGAAGATTTGTTATTTGCCAATAAAATTGTAAAACATTCAAAATCGAATGCAATTGTTTTAGCAAAAAACAAACAATTAGTGGGAAGCGGCGTAGGACAGACATCACGGGTTGATGCCCTGAAACATGCCATCAGCAAAGCAGCCTCTTTCAATTTCTCATTGGATGGCGCTGTTATGGCTTCTGACGCATTTTTCCCTTTTGCCGATTCAGTAGAAATTGCGCATAAAGCCGGAGTTACTTCGGTTATTCAACCCGGTGGATCAGTTCGTGATAAGGACACCATCGATTATTGCAATCAAAACAATCTGTCAATGGTCTTTACCGGAAACAGACATTTCAAACATTAAAAACGAAATCAATGGGATTGTTTTCATTTCTGACTCAGGAATTAGCAATGGACCTGGGTACCGCTAACACCGTCATTATTCATAATGACAAAATCATGGTGGATCAGCCGAGCATTGTAGCCCTTGACAGACGAACCGACAAATTGGTTGCCATAGGAGAGAAAGCCCGTCAAATGCACGGGAAAACCCACGATAACATTTACACCATCCGTCCACTTCGCGATGGGGTGATTGCCGACTTCAATGCTGCAGAACAAATGATTCGTGGCATGATCAAAATGATTGATCAAAATAAAAAACGTCTTTTTACGCCTTCTTTAACCATCGTGGTATGTATCCCTTCGGGGAGCACCGAGGTTGAAATACGTGCGGTACGCGATTCGGCCGAACATGCCGGGGGACGTGAGGTTTATATGATTTATGAACCCATGGCCGCTGCACTGGGTATTGGCCTCGACATAGAAGCGCCAGAGGGTCATATGATCGTTGACATCGGTGGGGGCTCCACCGAAATTGCCGTTATTTCCTTAGGCGGCATTGTCACCAATAAATCCATCCGTATTGCCGGTGACGATCTCACCGCCGATATCATGGAGTATATGCGGCGTCAACATAACATTAAGATAGGCGAAAGAACCGCTGAAGAAATAAAAATAAGGGTAGGATCAGCGCTGCCTGAGTTGGATGAGCCACCTGCTGATTACATTGTAAGTGGGCCAAACCAGATGACAGCGCTTCCCATTGAAGTACCTGTCTCCTATCAGGAAATATCGCATTGTCTGGAAAAATCTATTTCAAAAATGGAAACGGCCATTCTTAATGCACTGGAACAAACGCCGCCTGAATTGTATGCCGACATAGTAGCCAAAGGCATTTATCTGGCCGGCGGCGGAGCGTTGTTACGCGGATTAGATAAACGTTTAACCAATAAATTAAACATCCCGTTCCACATCGCCGAAACCCCTTTGCTTGCAGTGGCCCGCGGCACTGGCATAGCGCTTAAAAATCGCCACAAATTTCAATTTCTTATTCGCTAACAGCAATATAAGCCAAATAAAGAGACCTCAAACCCTGAAAATACTAACATAATACAGGCAGACGGTCTCTTTATACTTTTAATTATACGGCAACAACCAACAGTTATGTTAGGAGTTTAAAAACGTTTTCATAACCATGAGAAACATCATTCGGTTCATCCTCAGATATCATTTCTTTCTATTGTTTCTGTTGTTTGAAACATTGAGTTTCTACTTACTGGTTAACTACAATCAGCATCAACATCAATTGTTTTTAAATTCTTCGGGACGTTTGGCAACCAGCATCTTTGAACTAACCTCCAATTTTAGAGATTACTTCTCGCTTCGAAGAGCCAACGATGAACTGTCGAGAGAAAATGCATTGTTAAGAAGCCGGGTATACGACTACGCCTCAAGTGGGGAGATTGAAAAACACAACTCACCGCAATTCACAGCACAAAGAGACAGTCAGTACCTCTTCACCCCTGCAAAAGTCATCAATAATTCCGTCAACAAGCTACACAACTACCTGACCATCAATGCTGGTAAATTACAAGGCGTAAAATCAGGGATGGGCGTTATTTCGGCGCGCGGCTTAGTTGGCATTACCAGACATGTCTCGGACCATTATGCCACCGTCATCTCACTTTTAAATACTCAGCTAAAAATTTCAGCTAAACTCAGAGATTCGGACTTTTTTGGCTCACTAACCTGGAAAGGAGGAGCGCCCGGACAGGCCACCCTCTATGAAATCCCAGGCCATGCCAAACTATCGGTGGGCGATGCGGTTATCACCAGCGGTTATTCAGCCATCTTTCCGGAAGGTATTCTCATTGGAACCATCGAAAATTACGAGCTGAAACAAGGCGAGGGATTCTACGAAATCACCGTAAAATTATCGGTTGACTTCAGTCGTCTCACCTATGTTGAAGTCGTCGAAAAGATAAGCGGAAAGGAACAAAAAGAACTGGAAAAAACAACAGAAGATGATTAACAATTTAGGGCGATATCTATTCAATCTCATTATTATTATCCTTATTCAGGTTATAATACTTAATAACCTAAATTTGGGTGGTTACATCAACCCTTTTCTGTACGTATTATTTATCCTGACGCTTCCGGTGGAGATTCCGGATTGGTTATTACTGGTTATCAGCTTCTTTTTGGGACTGTTGATGGATGTTTTTTTAAACTCACTGGGGATGCATACTTCAGCTTCGGTTTTCATCGCCTTTCTGAGGCCTTTTCTACTGCGTTTTCTGGCTCCCCGCGATGGCTATGAACCAGGCAGCCTGCCCACGCCCTCTTATTTTGGTTTTTCATGGTTTCTAAAATACAGTGCCATCACAGTATTTGCACACCACCTGTTTCTCTTTCTCATTGAAGCCTTTACTTTTGCCAACATCTTTGCCACTTTATGGAAAACAACAGTAAGCACTCTATTTACCCTTCTCATTATTACAATTGCCATGTTGTTTGGCCATCAAAAAGAAAAACGCTTTTAAGATCAGATCATGGGAAATAACAATCGAAGCATCGTCATAATCTTGATTTTTGTATTGATAAGCATTCTGTTTATCATACGATTATTCGTGCTTCAGGTTGTAGACCCTTCATATAAATTCTCAGCAGCCAGTAACACGCAACGAAAAATTACGGAATATCCGGCTCGCGGATTGGTCTACGACCGCAATCACAAACTTCTGATCTCAAATCAACCCGTGTATGACTTAATGATCGTACCACGCGAAGTTGTGCCCTTCGACACCACCGAATTTTGTGAATCCATTACAATAACAAGAGAAGAATGCGAAAGCTTCTTCAATGAAATCAAACAAAATCTCAGGAGAAACAAAATATCAGGTTTTAAGCCATCGGTTTTTTACAAACAAATGTCGACCTTACAATACGCTGTTTTTCAAGAGAAACAATACAAATTCAAAGGATTCTTTGTACAACGCCGAACCGTACGAAAATATGAGTATCCCAATGCGGCGCACGTCTTTGGTTATGTTGCCGAAGCCACCGAGTCATTACTCAAAGAGGATCCGTATTATTCATTGGGTGACTACGCCGGAGTTAACGGCATTGAATACACCTACGAAAAGTTTCTGCGAGGTAAAAAAGGGGCAAAATATGTAATGGTTGATGTGCATGGGCGTGAGAAAGGCCCCATGCGTGGCGGACGTCTTGATACAGCCGCAGTTGCCGGGAAAGACATTACTTTGACACTGGATATTGAATTACAGGCATATGCCGAAAAGCTCATGCAAAACAAAACAGGCAGCATCATCGCCATTGAGCCTTCCACCGGAGATATCCTGGCAATGGTATCAGCCCCATCATTCGATCCCACATTACTTGTTGGCCGTCAACGCTCGGTCAATTTTCCGGTGTTATCAAACGACACCCTCTCACCTTTACTTAACCGGGCCGCCATGTCGAGCTATCCGCCGGGATCAACCTTTAAAACATTGATGGCTTTGATAGGGCTTCAGGAAAACATTGTCACACCAAAAACGGAATTCACCTGCAATAGTGGTTATCACACAAGAGGGTTATCGGTGGGATGTCACCATCACCAATCGCCGCTTGATCTGATTCATTCCATCTGCACATCATGTAACGCATACTATTGTAATGTTTTCAGAAACATGATTGACAATCCCAAATACGAGACACCACAAAAGGCTTTGGATATATGGCGTGAATATGTCACACGTTTTGGATTAGGCAACCGTCTGAACAGTGATTTATCGAGCGAAGGAACAGGGAACATACCAGGCAGTAGTTATTACGACAGAATTTATCATAAAAGTTGGGCAGGCCTTACCGTCATCTCGCTGGCCATTGGACAGGGTGAGATGCTTGTTACGCCACTCCAAATGGCAAACATGACCGCAACAATAGCCAACCGTGGGTACTACCTGACACCACACCTGATTAAAAGCATCAAATCAGATACTGTCCCCTCAAGATTTAAGACAACTCACAACACCAATATTAATGAAAATCATTTCGAGACAGTAATTGAAGGAATGGAACAAGCTGTTTGGAGTGACTTTGAATCAACAGCAAGAATAGCACGTATTAAAGGCATCACCATTTGCGGAAAAACGGGTACCGCTCAAAATCCCCATGGTGAAGACCACAGTATATTTATCGCTTTCGCACCGAAGGACGACCCCCAAATAGCAATTGCCGTATATGTAGAAAATGCCGGTTTTGGGTCGTCATCAGCCGCACCTATTGCCAGTCTGCTCACCGAATCGTACCTTAAAGGGGCCATTCAGCCATCGCGAAAATGGCTTGAAGAACGTATGTTAAACCTTAATTTGACAGGAAAAAATGACAAGTAACAGTACGAGAGCCCTGAAAAATATCGATTGGTTAACAGTCATTCTATACGTCCTGCTGGTTGGTTTTGGATGGCTTAACATTTATGCCGCGAATACCGAACCCGGCGTTCCGTTTAGTCTTTCCATGGACAAAGAATATACCAAGCAATTACTGTGGATTGGCATATCTACTATTTCAATAGGATTCATTTTCCTAATCGACAGTAAGTTCTATGTCGAATTTGCCAACATATTTTACATCATAACCACAATTCTTTTAATATCCGTGATCTTTATAGGGGTAGAAGTTAACGCAGCCCATTCATGGTTTCAAGTTGGCTCTTTCAGATTTCAACCGGTCGAACTCGCAAAAGTAGCCACAACGCTGGCCATTGCCAGACTCATGAGTCGATTTCAATTCTCACTGACCAAATGGCCCGACAGACTAACCCTGGGAGCACTTTGGTTAGCCCCCATACTCATTATTATTCTTCAGAATGATACCGGGTCAGCTCTTGTATTTTTTGCTTTTCTGATCGTATTTTTCAGGGAAGGGATGACACCTTACATCCTATTGTTTGGTGTTATCGCCATTGCTGTATTCATATCAACACTTCTAATTTCCAACCAACTAATACTTGGACTATTATACGCATCAACCATTATTCATCTTTTTTTAAAAAAAACCGGAAAAATCACTTTTATTGCCATCATAGTGGCAATAGCCGGCTATACACTAATGGCGATAATCACCCGTGCATCCTCCGATACGGTTAACCAATACCAATCTATGTTATCGGGCGCTATTCTCAGTAGCCTATGGCTTCTATACAACGCACTGTCAAAACGTCTAAAGCACATCCTCATATCGCTCACCTTATTTTGGGGGGCCATAGGATTTGCCTATTCAACCGATTACTTTTTCGAAAAAGTGCTGACCGATTATCAGCGCACCCGTATATTGGTAATGCTCGGGTTAAAAGACGATCCGTTGGGCGCCGGTTACAACGTCAACCAATCAAAAATAGCCATTGGCTCAGGAGGGTTCTCCGGGAAAGGCTTCCTGCAAGGCACCCAAACCAAATTCAACTTCGTACCCGAACAAAGCACCGACTTTATCTTTTGTACCGTTGGCGAAGAGTGGGGCTTTATCGGAACTTCCGGTGTCATTCTGATTTTTCTGGCTTTACTAATCCGCCTGGTCATTCTATCTGAACACCAACACTCAAATTTCAGCAGAATATATGGCTATAGCGTTGCAGCCATATTCTTTCTTCACATGGCAATTAACATTGGTATGACCATTGGTCTGGCACCTGTTATTGGCATTCCGTTACCTTTTTTCAGCTATGGCGGTTCCTCCCTGTGGGGTTTTACAATCCTCTTGTTTATCTTTCTGAAACTCGACACCAACAGAGCCCAGTTAATTCGTTAACAACTAACTCTATTTCAGAAAACACCCAATCCGGATTTGAAAATAAATAAAAAATGTTCGAATAAAAGGTTGTATAAAACCTTTTATAGTTGTATATTTGATTAAATTATGAATAAAAGGCCTCGTTACTTCAGGCCTTTGTCTCTCAAGCCAGTTAACCGATTTCATCAATCTCTGATTGCTACGCCTAGAACCCGTACCAGACGAGTTATGCATTTTTGTAACAACCAAATAAATCAACATGCCCATGAAGTATCAAATTTACACGGCACGTAACTACAAACAGATTGACCAAATCGCAAAAATAAGTGCAGAAGACCTGCATAATATAGATGTAGTAGCGAACGTGTTACCCTTTAAAACAAACAATTATGTGGTAAACGAGTTAATTAACTGGGATGATTATAAATCTGATCCCATGTTTATCCTCAACTTCCCACAAAAGGACATGCTTCGCACAGAACACTTCAATCGCATCTCTTATCTTATGACCTCCGGCGCAAGCGAAGCAGACATCAAAAAAGCAGCCAATGAGATCAGGCACCAACTAAACCCCCATCCTGCCGGACAAAGTCATAATGTGCCCGTCTTTAAAGGTGAAAAACTAGCCGGAGCACAACATAAATATAATGAAACCATGCTGTTTTTCCCATCGCAGGGACAAACATGCCATGCTTACTGCACCTTTTGTTTTAGATGGCCACAGTTTACCGGTATGGACAATCTGAAATACGCCATGAAAGAGGTTGATCAGATAATAGGTTATCTGAAAGAACATACTGAAATAACCGATCTTCTGATTACAGGGGGAGACCCTATGGTAATGAAAGCCAATATTCTGGATGCTTATATCAGCAGTATCCTTGAGGCGGATATTCCCAATCTTCAGACCATCCGTATCGGGTCTAAATCACTGACATTCTGGCCCTATCGATACCTTACCGATCCCGATGCTGACGACATTCTAAAAATCTTCAAAAAAATCACTGCAGCCGGGAAGTCACTCTCCTTCATGGCCCATTTTAACCATCCGCGTGAATTAAGCACTGAAGCGGTCAAAAAAGCCATTGAACGCATCAGAAGTACCGGCGCACAAATAAGAACCCAATCGCCATTACTCAACCACATTAATGCGAGCCCCAAAATATGGGCGGAAATGTGGAAGAAACAAGTACAATTGGGAATGATACCATATTATATGTTTATAGCACGTGACACCGGTGCCCAGCAATATTTCGGCATACCATTGGTTCGGGCATGGGACATATTCAGACGCGCCTATAACAAAGTAAGTGGCATTTCAAGAACCGTGCGCGGGCCCAGCATGTCATGCACAGCAGGTAAAATCCGCATTGTGGGAGTAACTGAAGTCTTAGGCGAAAAAGTATTTGTAATGGAATTTATACAAGGCCGTAATAAAGAGTGGACCACACGTCCTTTCTTTGCCAAATACAGCTCTGAGGCACTATGGATAGACGACTTAAAACCGGCCTTCGGAAAAAAAGAATTTTTCTTTGAAGAAGAATTAGCCGAAATGCTTCTTGACTAATACATAATTGCTGATTCAAACACACAAAAGCAGATCCAACAAGATATAATTCTTTGGGGTCTGCTTCTTTTTTGGCACATTTACTGATAGACAAACAGCTGCCCGATTAGCAAAAATTAAATAAAATTATAATTTTACACCTTTTATAAAAGGAGTTCAATTTATGAGCAGAAAAAAGCTACTCAATTTAATTCTCAAAATAACACTCAGCTCGGCTGCGCTGTATTACGTTTTTTCCAACATCAATCTCGCCAAGACCTGGGAAAAAATCACCTCAGCCGATTATGCATGGCTTCTGATAGCCCTGATATTTTTTATCGGGTCACAAATTGTTGCGTCACGCCGCCTACTATCTCTGTTCAAATTGCTTCCCTTGAATATTACTTTTATCCAAAATTTAAGGCTTTACTGGCTGGGCCTTTTTTACAATCTCTTTTTACCGGGTGGTGTAGGCGGTGACGGTTTCAAAGTCTATCTCATTCACAAACACGAAAACAATAATCTTAGACAAACAATAGGCGCCATTCTCTCTGACCGCGTCAGCGGACTGGCAATCATTGTAATGATGCTGGCAGTGCTCGTTGCATTTATTGAAATACAAATTCCGCTACGACAATGGCTCTGGATTACCGTTCCATTGATAGCCCTGGGCTATTACCTCTTTCTCTGTTTTTTTAACGAAAAACTCAAACCCGGCTTTATAAAGACGCTGCTATGGTCCCTTCTTAGTCAAAGTTTACAAATGATTGCAGCGGTCATGATTCTAAAATCATTGGGGGTAAATAACAGCTCCGGTTACGATGATTATCTGTTCCTGTTTTTTCTTTCTGCAATAGCCGGATCGGTACCAATAACGCTTGGAGGAATCGGGGCACGCGAAATGGTCTTCATGTGGGGTGCCACTCAACTGGGAGTCAATGCCAATACAGCCGTAACACTAAGCTTATTATTCTACGTAACATCGGCCATCACCGCTCTGCCGGGCATAATATATACCATTCATCCGGCCAACATCCTTTCCTCACAATAAGTAAAACACCGGTATCAGGAGGGAAATGCCATTTCCCCATTACAAACCATCAAATATCCAGCTTATCCAGTCGGGGCAATAGTTCGTATTCCACCTTCTGCATCAGCTTATCACGTGCCTCACGCAAAGCTTTATCATAACTTCCCGGTAACATCCCCTTCACGTCGGTATAACTCTCAGAAAATATCTCCGTCTGCTGCACAACGTCATAAATCGTTATAAACATATCGGCATGTACCAGGAACACAGCGTAACCAGTTCCCTTTTTTTCTTCTCCTTTACGAAACTGCAACTGCAGTTTAACCACATATTCTGCCTTATCGGGATTGTTAGTAAAAGAAAAATAATTATCATTCAACACCGACTTTACCAAATTTGAGAAAGTGAGACGATCGTCCTTGTAGCCAAAGACAACCTCCTCGGCAGAAAAAAGAGCCGTTGACCGCTGCAATGCTATTTTAAACGACGCCATAGGAATCTCAGACTGGGGCAAAAACCATTTCACCAGATCACTTTCGATACCCGTATTTTTAAGTAAGGATTGAACATCCAGACTGGCTGTAACTGTTTGAAGCTTTCGCTTTGAAATAAAACGGGTGATAAGGGCCTTAGCCATTCCATCTGCCTCGGTAACAGCATCGGCACTCAATTCACCATCGCCCGATGAGAATTCAAATTTCACAGGGCAACCCGCCACCGGGAAAGCCTGTCCATCATTAAAAAACCTGACATTTAACATTAACGGTTGGGAGGATAACTTCGAAAAAGCAGCCTGATAGGTTCCCGATGCGGCCTTAAATTCGAGATTGCGATACAAGGACCTCAAATCGCTCATTATATCAGTGGCATAATTCACGGTTCCGTCCACCGAACGATCTGTCAAATCTTCACCAACATGATCCTGTAAAGCCTCTACGGCCTTGTAATATGAAGTCAAAGCCGCCACCACATCTCCTTTAGACACACTCCTGCGCGCCTCGGAAAAATAACCTGAAGCCAACATTTTGGCTTTATCCAGCTTCTGCTGACGCCGCATGGCATATTGCTGCTTATTCAAGCGTAGCATGACCCAGTACTCCTTCTTATTTTCCCAGGTTTGAACCTCATAACCTTCCAGAGTCTGTTCAACAGAAGTATAAACCTTAGATTCAAACTGCTCCCGAAACTGAAAATTATTTTCAAACTGACTCAATATGGAATTGGAAGCCACGGTCACTTTAATTTCAGAGCTCAACTCACGAAGCGCATAATTGCGCGCCTCACGGGCGTATTCCATGCCTGATGCCTCTTTACGCGCCATGCCAATCCCGATATAATACGCATCGCCCGAAGGCCTGTGTTTCACCCAGTGAGGCTTACGCGCTGTTTCGGCAGACAACGGATAACACAAAAAAAATAAAAAAGGGATTAAAAATATGCGGTTCATAATATATAGGTTTTCAGATGCTATTATCGAACAATAAGGATCAAATATATCATTCACATAAATGACACAGATCTCTTTAAACTCATCGTCGGTAAGTTACAAAAAACGCTCCACAACTTTAAGAGTCATCTCATAATCGAATCCTCTTGACATGGCAAAACGCACCAGGGCCGCTTTTCGTTTATAGGGATCATCAAATTTCAAGGTTCTGTTTTTACCTGAGAGTAAATTTATCAACGTATCCAACGAATCATCTGCACTAATTTGAGCCAACGCCTCCCCGGCAATATCCTCGGGAATTTTTTTTTGACGCAAAGCCCAGGCAATCTTCCGAACGCCCCATTTATTAAATTTAGACTTATCGCGCACAAAAAACCGGGCATATCGATTTTCATCGAGAAAAGCATTTGCCTTTAACTTTTCGATCACCTGGGGAATCAATTCTTCCGGCGTCTCCCATCTCTTCAACTTGCTCACCATTTCAGAAACGCAGTATTCTTTACGGGCGCACAAAGCAGTGGCCTTCTCAAATGCCTTAGCAAAATCCATCAGCACACCACCACCGTTTTAACGTTCACAAATTCACGCAATCCGAACAAGCCCAATTCTCTGCCATAACCACTATCCTTAACACCTCCAAAAGGTAATCGGGGGTCGGACCGAACAAAATCGTTCACAAAACAAGTTCCTACCTCCAGCTCATTGTCGGCCAAATAAATACCACGATCCAAATCGGAGGTAAAAATCGCCGCTCCCAACCCATAATTAGTGTCATTGGCAACAGAAACGGCCTCCTCGGCATTTTGTACTTTTATCAAAGCCGCCACAGGGCCGAACAACTCGTCGTGCCAGGCAGGCATTCCGGAATTCACATCATTCAGTATCGTCGGCGGATAATAATTACCAGAAATACCCGCCATAGCACCACCCAAAACCAACCCGGCCCCCTTTTCAATGCTATTATTAACCTGAGCCTCCAGATCGAGCCGCAAATTGACCCGTGCTATAGGCCCCAAATCAGTATCATCATTGAGGGGGTCGCCCATCTTCACTTTAGAAAATCCCTGGACCATAAATTGCTGAAACTCGTCAAAAACAGGGGCCTCCACTATAAAACGTTTCGCCGAAATACAACTCTGTCCGGCATTGGCAAGTCGGGCTTTCACACAGGCTTCGGCCGCCTTTTTCACATCGGCATCAGCCAAAATAATATAAGGATCGCTTCCTCCCAGTTCGAGGACCGATTTTTTCAGACTTTGCCCGGCAGCAGAACCTACTGCTTGTCCTGCCGGCGTACTGCCGGTAAATGTAACAGCCCGAATACGCCTGTCACCAATCACCCTACTGATACGGTTGCTACTCAACAAAATAGTTTGAAAAACCTTAAATGGGAAACCGGCCTCTTTCATGAGCTGTTCAATGGCCAGAGCACACCCCGAAACATTTGAGGCATGTTTTAAAATCACCGTATTCCCGGCCAACAATGCAGGCACTGAAAATCGCAACACCTGCCAAAAGGGAAAATTCCATGGCATAATGGCCAAAACCGGACCTAACGGTCTAAAAACCACGCGAGAACTGGAAAATGAAGTTTCCACCACTTCGGGGCACAAAAAAGCCTCAGCGTGATCGGCATAATAACGACATAACCAGCTACACTTATCAATTTCGGCTCGTGATTGACGAATTGGCTTACCCATTTCAATACTGATATTATAGGCTAAGCCTTCGCGTTGGGCCTCCAATAAAACAGCCAGACAAAGGATTAAATCACGTCTTTTATCAAGCGAAACTTTGCGCCAATTATAAAAAGCGGTTAATGAATGATCGAGAACTTCATCGACCTCGCTCATCTGCATCTCTTCAAACTCACGAACCACCTCATTTGTTGCAGGATTTACGGATCTTATAAGCATAACAAATCATATTTAATGAAGATTTATACGAATATAACCTAAAAGACGGATAAACTCAAACCTCATTCAATAGATTTGTCCGGCAATCTTACTCACACTGCCGGTCGCCATCATCGAAAAAAAATGAATCAGATTAAAGCCGTTTGCCAGCAACTCTTTAGATTGACAAACAGACCATTCCACGCCAACCCGAGCAGCGTCTTCATCGGTTTTACAACGACGTAGCTCAGCAGCCAGCTGAGTTGGAAATTGTATATTAAAAATATCGGGGAGCACGCTCAACTGGTCTTTGGTCGTTACCGGTTTCAACCCGGGCACGATGGGAACATCAATTCCAACCTTTCGACAACGCTTCACAAAATCAAAAAAGCGGTTGTTATCAAAAAACATCTGGGTAATGACATATTCGGCACCCGCATCCACCTTTTTTTTCAACCAATAAACATCCGAATCCAAATCAGGCGCTTCAACATGTTTCTCGGGATAACCAGCTACACCAAAACTAAAAGGCGTTTCAAAAACTTCAGTTGCTGTTGAATCGAGGAAATGCCCCTTATTAAGTTCAGTCACCTGATGAATTAAATCCAGGGTATGTTTATGACCTCCGTCCCGCCACTGAAAATGAGAACCCTGATAACGACTGTCGCCCCGCACAAATAACAAATCATGAATACCCAAAAAATTCAGATCGATCAACGCATATTCCGTTTCACTTTTTGTGAAGCCGTTACAAATGATATGTGGAACCACCCGCAGACCGTACCTGTGTTTGATGGCCGCCGCAACTGCCACAGTACCGGGTCTTTTACGAAAAACCAGACGTTCCACCAGCCCGCTTTCCTCATCGTGTTGATACACCTCATCACGATGCGAAGTAATATTTACAAACAAAGGCTTAAATTCCTTTAACACCTCCACCGTATTAAAAACACGTTTGATACTGTTCCCCTTTAACGGGGGCAACAATTCAAACGAAAAAGAAGGAGCTGAGACCTCCCGAATCATCTGGGCAGCTGTTAACATAATTGACACAGTTAAGGAAACAATACAACGATCTGGAATTTGTTTATTAAGTCCAACGATTTCATTATGCTAGCCATAAAAACAGCCATTTGCGAAAAGGAAACACCTTAATTATAATGACGCTGAACTTCATATTTCAAATACTTAATTTTACGGACAGTCACTATTTATAAGCCAACATTGTAGGAATCCATTTCTCCACCTCTGCAACAGAAACCCCTTTTCGTCGGGCCAGATCTTCAACCTGATCGGACTGAATTTTACCGACCCCAAAATAAATAGCTTCGGGATGTGCCAGATAGATACCACTAACACTGGCATTAGGGTACATACTAAAATGTTCAGTTAAAGAGATACCCGCATTTTTTTCGGCATGCAACAAATCAAATAATGCCCGTTTCTCACTGTGATCAGGACAGGCCGGATAACCTAACGCCGGCCGAATACCACGATACCGTTCCCGCACAAGGCTATCATGATCAAATACCTCATCAGGCTGATAGCCCCAGAACTCGCGTCTCACCCTAAAATGCATCAACTCAGCCAGCGCTTCCGCCAGACGGTCGGCCAGCGACTTAAGCAAAATGGCTTTGTAGTCGTCACTATCGGCTTCATATTTCTCAATCCATGGTTCTATACCCTCGCCTGCCGATACCGCAAAACCACCAATATAATCTTTCACACCACTCCCTTTAGGAGCCACAAAATCGGACAAACAGTAATAATTCTTCTTGCCTGGTTTTTCCTGCTGCTCTCGGATGTGATGAAAAGTACACATTCTTTTTCCGGGATCATCAACATCATAAACTTCAATATCATCATCCACCGAATTGGCCGGCCAAATACCGATAACGGCTCTGGGACGCACCATTTTATCATCCTTAATCTTCTGAAGCATCTGCAATGCATCACGATATAATTTAAGTGCCTCGCCGGCTTTTGCTTTAGCGTCGTCAGACTTAAACCTCTCCAGCCAAATATCAACCGAATCCGCATCGGTTAATGCATCCATCCCATCATAATTACCTGTTAAACGCCACGCGTGATAAAAAAACGTCCAGTCAATAAAAGGGATAATCTCATCAATGGGATAATCATCAAAGACATGAATACCAGGCTTAAGGGGTACATGCACCTGACCGGCATCCCAATTGATGGTATATTTTTTTTCGCGTGCCGCAGCCAACGAAAGATAAGAACGCTTCTTTTTATTATCGTTAGCGACCCTAAGTCGCTTAAATTCGTCACTTATACCGCTTATAAAACTATCGTGATCGCGCGGTGACATCAAGGCTCCCACAACCTGTGCACTCTTTGAGGCATCTTTAACATAAGCCACCGCACCCGAATAAAAAGGATCAATTTTAACCGCTGTATGCACAGCCGATGTTGTGGCACCACCAATTAGTAACGGCATGGTAAAACCATTGCGTTCCATTTCGCGGGCCACATTAGCCATCTCTTCCAGCGAAGGCGTTATTAGTCCGCTCAGCCCAATAATATCAACATCCTGCTTCACAGCCTCCTCCAGAATCTTCGCTGCCGGCACCATCACGCCCAAATCAATCACATCGTAATTGTTACAAGCCAGTATAACGCCCACAATATTTTTACCTATATCATGAACATCCCCTTTAACAGTAGCCATCAATATTCTACCGGCTTTTGTGGGTTCCTGACCCGAAGCCCGCTTCTCCTCTTCAATAAAAGGTTGCAACCAGGCAACGGCCTTTTTCATCACACGAGCCGTTTTTACCACTTGCGGTAAAAACATCTTTCCCGATCCAAACAGATCGCCCACTACATTCATTCCATCCATCAGGGGTTTCTCAATAATATCGAGTGAAGATGGATATATGGCTCTGGCTTCCATCAAATCCTCCTCCAAATAATCGACAATCCCCTTAATCAGCGAATGCTGCAAACGGTTCTCCAGCGTTTCGTCGCGCCATGCATCATGTTTCACCACAGCATCGGTGGGCTCCAGCTTATAACTTTCAGCCTTATCAACCAGCCGCTCAGTGGCATCCGGGCGTCGGTTTAATACGACATCCTCCACCAATTCCAGTAATTCAGGTTCTATTTCATCATAAATCTGCAACATTCCGGGGTTAACAATACCCATGTCCATGCCAGCCTTGATAGCATAAAATAAAAACACCGAATGAATGGCTTCACGTACTTTGTCGTTACCCCGGAAAGAAAACGAAAGATTGCTGACACCACCGCTCACTTTGCAATGTGGCAGATTTTCCTTTATCCAACGGGTGGTCTCAATAAAATCGATGGCATAATTATTATGAACTTCAATACCGGTTGCAACAGCCAGCACATTGGGATCAAAAATAATATCCTCGGGCGGAAACCCTATTTTCTCTGTCAACAACTTATACGCACGGCTGCAGATAGCAATGCGACGATCAAAACTATCGGCCTGTCCTTTTTCATCAAAAGCCATCACGACAGCTGCCGCGCCATACTGACGAATTTTAGCTGCATGATCCAGAAAAACAGCTTCACCTTCCTTTAAACTGATCGAGTTCACCACCGATTTACCCTGCATACATTTTAATCCGGCTTCGAGAACACTCCAGCGTGACGAGTCGATCATGACAGGCAGACGGGCTATTTCGGGTTCCGACGCCATCAGGTTGAGAAAAGTCACCATCTCCTTCTCCGCATCTAGCATGGCATCGTCCATATTAACATCAATAATCTGAGCTCCACCATCCACCTGGTCGCGAACTACCGACAAAGCCTCTTCGTACTTTTCCTCACTAATTAAACGGGCAAAACGTTTAGACCCGGCCACATTAGCCCTTTCTCCCACATTCACAAAATTTATTTCAGCAGAAAACACCAACGGCTCCAGTCCACTTAACTTTGTTTGCGGTTTTAATACCGGTGGCACATGTGGCTTCCCGTCTTTAATATAACGTGCAAAAGCAGCGATATGATCAGGTGTAGTACCACAACAACCACCAATAATATTCACCAGCCCCTGATTTAGATACTCAAAAATCTGAGGCGCCATTTCATCGGGCGTTTCATCGTAATCGCCAAACTGATTTGGCAGTCCGGCGTTGGGATAAGCACTAATTAGCAAAGACGTTTTGCGGCCTAATTCTTCCACATAACTTCTCAATTCTTTGGCCCCGAACGAACAGTTAAGACCAATGGAAAACAACGGCATGGGTTCCACTGATATCAGGAACGCCTCAAGCGTTTGTCCCGATAAGGTACGCCCACTGGCATCTGCCACCGTGACAGACACCATGACAGGAAAATCTTCGAGATGCCTCTTTCTGAGCTCTCTTTTGATTCCAAACAAGGCCGCTTTGGCGTTCAGCGTATCAAAAATCGTTTCGAGCAGCAACATATCCACACCGCCATCCAGTAGACCAACAGCCTGCTCAGCATAAGTCTCCACCAGATCGTCGAAGGTCACAGCTCTATAACCGGGGTTATTCACGTCGGGCGACAACGAAGCCGTTTTATTGGTAGGGCCCATAGACCCGGCCACAAAACGGGGTTTCTCAGGCGTGGACATAGCAGCAGCAGCTTCAGCTGCCAGTTGTGCCGACACCTTGTTCAGTTCATACACCAGCCCCTCCATATGATAATCGGCCTGAGAAATCCGATTGGCATTAAACGTATTGGTCTCAATAATGTCGGAACCGGCATCCAGATACAGACGATGAATGGTAGAAATAATATCGGGGCGCGTTAACGACAACAAATCGTTATTGCCCTGAACCGACGACTGATGATTCGCAAATCGTTCTCCTCTGAAATCAGCCTCCTTCAGTTGATACTTCTGTATTAAACTGCCCATAGCCCCATCGAGTAACAAAATACGCTCACGAGCCACAGCCTTTAACAATTCCGTTCTGGTCATATATAATTTATTTTAAGACTACAAAGAAACCAAACCATTTCAGTGAAGCCAATTTCTATATCAACATCATTAATTACAACGTCGAAAAACATCCTACAGACGCATTTAAAGTCAGGCAATAAAGTTCACCTTCTCGTTACGGTGGCTGTCAAAACAGTCATTTA
This sequence comes from Geofilum sp. OHC36d9, assembly GCF_052400685.1. Taxonomy (NCBI): domain Bacteria; kingdom Pseudomonadati; phylum Bacteroidota; class Bacteroidia; order Marinilabiliales; family Marinilabiliaceae; genus Geofilum; species Geofilum sp. OHC36d9. Next base: position 449,349 of record NZ_JBQTGJ010000001.1, on the reverse strand, counting down.
CACCATTAAACTCACATTTCAGAAATTTCTAAAACATCAAGAATAAAACTTTTTTATCGGCCACAGACGTTTCCGGACAATCGCAATTTATCACCAGCCTCCCAACTGAACCAAATATTCTTTGGGCGTCATATTCATTTTACCTTTAAAAATACGGTTAAAATTCGACAAATTATTAAATCCACATTCGAAGCAGGTTTGCGAAACAGACAGATCACCATTTTGCAGTAACTTACAAGCATAATTTATCCGCATATCATTGATGTACTCAACCGGCGTCTTTCCGGTTTTAGATTTAAAGAACCGGCTAAAAGCTGCCGCATTCATCCCAAATTTAAAGGCCAGTTCCGACACCACCATTTTTTGGGTGTAATTCAGACTAATATAATTCAACACTTTATTTAACCGATGATCTCTTATTTCGGGCATTTGCTGATCAAAATCAGGGCTCCCCAACAAGCAATACTCTTTGGTTCGGGCCATGCCATCCAACAATTCCAACAACTTTAACAACCTGCTAAAGCCTTTGTTCTGAAACAATGCCTTTATCAACCCGTCGTAGCGTCTGGCAAACGACAAAGAAAAATGAATACCTTGCGAAGAACGATTCAACAACTCCTTTATGTGCCCCATTTCAGGATAGTCAAGTATTGCCTGACGCATAAAATCACCCGAAAACTGAACCACGATAGCATTAACTCTCAGAGCCGTTGATTCATCATAAAAAGCCTTGTCGTTTTTCCAATAATGGGGCACCTGGCTACCCACCAAAACTAAATCACCCTCTTCAAAAGGCGCCAATGAATCGGCAATAAAACGTGTTCCGTGACTCTTTAATATATACACAATTTCATATTCACTGTGAAAATGCCAGGGAAAAGTAAAATGAGGAAAATCATTCCATTTAACACGAATGGGACTGCCGCCAGGAATAACCACCTGTTCGTGCATAATATTTCTGGAATCTTTTAACATTAGCATTTTGCAAAATGAATACAATTCAATGCAAATATAGTATTTGTCGGGAGAACTCAGAAGCCTTAAATTTGCCTTTGAGACATAATCACATTGTATAAATTAATTTTCATTGCGCGAAGGCGTAAATAAAAAACAAAAATATGGAATCAAATTTTAGTATTGCCAATAAAATAGCCATCGTAACCGGTGGCGGGGGCGTATTGGGAAGTAGTATCTCCAAAGCGTTGTTAAAAGCAGGCGCCAAAGTCATTGTTCTGGACATCCGTCAGGAAGCGTTGGACAACCGCATTAGCGATCTTAAAAAGCTCGGAGAAATAACAGGTCTGGTATGTAATGTACTGGACATGGACAGTTTAAAAGCCGTCCGCAAAGAAATCATGTCAAAATGGGGTCGTATTGACATTCTCATCAATGCAGCCGGAGGCAATATGCCGGGCGCTACTTTAACTGAAGAGCAAACGGTTTTCGACATGAAGATCGAAGACTTCAATAAAGTCACCAACCTGAACCTGAACGGGACGGTATATCCAGCGCTCGTATTTGGAGAAGCCATGGCCAAGCAGGGCAGTGGCAGTATCATAAACATATCATCAATGGCAACCTACAATGCCATCACACGCGTTCCCGGTTATTCAGTCGCAAAAACAGGTGTTAATATTTTCACACAATGGCTGGCCATGGAACTCGCCACCAAATTTGATGAAAAAGTAAGAGTTAACGCCATTGCACCAGGCTTCTTTATTGGCGACCAGAACAGGGCTGTACTCATCAATCCCGATGGATCATATACCGAACGAAGCAAAAAAGTTTTGGCTAAAACACCCATGAAACGCTTTGGAGACATCACCGAATTAAATGGTATCGTTCAATTCTTATGTAGCGATGCAGCCAGTTTTATCACCGGCGCCATTATTCCTGTTGACGGTGGATTCAGTGCTTTTAGCGGCGTATAACAATTAATAATCATCTATGGCATTTGAAAAAACATGGCGATGGTTTGGCTTTCAAAAAGATGAGCTAACCTTGTCGGATCTGAAACAGATGGGTATTGAAGGTGTTGTTACGGCGTTACACCACATCCCCAACGGCGAAGTCTGGCCGGTTGCCGAAATTATGAAAGTAAAGAAGGCCATCGAAGCCCAAGGCATGCGTTGGAGCGTGGTTGAGAGTCTGCCTGTTTCGGAAGGTATCAAAACCAAATCAGCTGACTGGCCCCGATTGATAAACAATTATAAGGAGTCGTTAACAAACCTTGGTCAGTGCGGCATTGATACGGTATGCTACAACTTCATGCCGGTACTCGACTGGGTACGTACCGACCTGCATTATAAACTACCATCGGGCGGAGAAGTCATGTATTTTGACTTCCCCACTTTTGTGGCTTTCGATGCTTATGTATTAAAGCGTCCGGGCGCAGAAGATGATTATCCTGCCGCCATCGTTGCGAAGGCGCGGGAACGATTCAAATCGATGACGCCTGCCGAAGCCGAAAAACTGGCCTACAATATTATTGTGGTAACGCAGGGCTTTATTGACGGGGCCGTTGATGGCTCAACGCCCGATTACAAAAAAGTATTCCTTGAGCTCATCGACACCTATAAAGCCATTGACAGAGACCGTCTGCGCCAGCATCTGAAAGATTTTCTGACTGAAGTGATTCCTGTGGCCGAAGCCAATGGCGTTCGACTGGCCATTCATCCCGATGACCCACCGTTTCCGGTATTGGGATTACCACGTATTGTTAGCACCAAAGAAGATCTTGAATGGATCACCCAACAGGTGGATTCCATCTCAAATGGCATCACTTTTTGCACCGGCTCATTATCGGTTCGGAGCAGCGATAAACTGGTAGATATGATTCATTCATTTGGTCATCGCATCCACTTCCTTCACTTACGCAACAACCAATTACTTCCCGACGGATGTTTCCACGAATATGGACACATTCACGGCGTAGTAGATATGTACGAAGTGATGAAAGCTCTGCTGGAAGAACAGCAGCGACGCATCAAAGAAGGACGCAGCGACACCCGTATGCCGGTTCGTCCCGACCATGGCATAAAACTACTCGATGATTACAGCCGACAGGCCAACCCCGGTTATCCACTCGTTGGCCGGTTAAAAGGGCTGGCTGAACTAACCGGTCTTGAGATGGGCATTGAACAAATGCTAAAAAGGGAACAATAACACAGAACTTTTCGCATAAAACAAGGTTGTTTGCCAGACGATGCACATTTTATCGGACTGACAGGCAACCTTTTATTTTTCAAAGCAAAACCATCTTCGCTTTCAAACTGAAAATTTATTATCTTTCACCCAGATTTATAGATTGCTGATTCCTTAAATCCTGGACAAAAAATGAGTGAAACCCTGCTGGAAGCCTTAATGCAATTATTTGCCCTGCTAACTGACATTGGAAAGGAGAGTAAAACAGGACGCGCTCGTCCCATGGTACAGGATTTTCTTTCGAAGCACTTCAACAACGAATACGTCAATCAATACCTGGGGCGTTTTGATGTCTATCTCAACCGTTACCATTCGGAAGTTTTCAACGATAACCCGGACCTTAGAGAAAAACAGAGCAGCGAAAACCTCTCACGAATTCTGCGCATTGCCTCTAAAATAAATGAAGAAATGGAGCAGGAACCCAAAATCATCCTGCTGGCACAACTGCTCGACTTTCTCACAAAAGATGAAGAGGTAGGCGATGCCGAAACCCGTTTTCTCAATTTGTTAGCCGAGCAATTCCGAATAGAACCATCGGATTATGACAACCTGAAGCAATTCATTCTGCATGATCCGCTACAGGTAAAAGACAAAAATCTTCTTCTATACATCAGCGGCAGCAACGAAAAACCTCACCCCGACGTCAAATTACTTTTTAACCCCAAACAGCAGGTGGAAGTCTGGGTTCTACACATCACCAGCACCAACACCTTTATTTTCAGATATTCAGGCGACAGGAACCTCTATTTCAACGGGCACAAAATAGAACGCAACCGCGCATATACGCTGGCCGTAGGCTCGGTTATCAAGACCTCAATGATGCCACCCGTCTATTACAGCCGGGTGGCAGAAAAATTCATCCATCAAAAAGAAGCCGGCCGTATCATCTACCGGGCCATTGACGTTTCATACAAATTCAATAACAACCAAACAGGCATTCACCCGTTCAGTTTCACAGCCCGCTCGGGGCAACTGGTGGGCATTATGGGGGGCAGTGGCACCGGAAAATCAACCCTGCTGAATGTTCTTAACGGTAACTATAAATTAGACGCCGGCCGCATACTTATCAATGGCTACAACTTACACCAGGGAAAAGAAAAGCTACATGGTCTCATTGGTTATGTGCCACAAGATGACTTGTTGAAAGAAGAACTAACCGTTTTTGAAAACCTCTGGTACAACGCCCGGCTCTGTTTCAACAACTTAACAAAAGAAGAAATAAAAAAACAGGTTGAAGATGCCCTTTCGGACTTCGATCTGGTAGAAGCCCGCGATTTGGTCGTGGGAACCCCCCTCAACAAAATACTTAGCGGCGGCCAGCGTAAACGTTTAAATATTGCGCTGGAACTGATACGTGAACCATCGATACTGTTTGTTGACGAACCAACATCGGGTTTATCAAGTATGGACTCGGAAAAAGTTATGTTATTGCTAAAACGCCAGGTTTTAAAAGGGAAACTGGTAATTATCAATATCCATCAACCATCGTCCGACTTATACAAATTACTCGACAAGTTATTAATGATAGACAAAGGCGGTCGCATCATATACAGCGGCAACCCAATGGATGCCATTGCCTATTTCAAGAAAGAAGCCAACTATGTTAACCCGGAAGAAAGAGAGTGTTACGTCTGCGGCAACGTCAAAACAGAGCAACCACTGCGTATCGTTGAGGCACGTATGGTAAACCCCTACGGTAAACTCATCCGTAAACGAAAAGTAAAACCTCAGGAGTGGTATCAGCTTTACCTCGACAATTTCGAAAAAAAATACGAATGGAAGGAGCGTACTGACCTTGAGAAAAAAGAGCCGCTACCCAAAAACTGGTTTAGCATACCAGGACGACGCAAACAGTTTCGCATTTTTGCCATGCGCGATGCATTGTCAAAACTCAAAGACAAACAATACCTGGCCATCAACATCCTTGAAGCGCCTATTTTAGCACTGATTCTGGGCTTTTGCACCAAATACCTCGTAGTTGGGGGATCAGGCAATGCCACCTATCTGTTCTCGGGCAACGTCAATATACCGGCCTACCTGTTTATGAGTGTGGTAGTAGCCATGTTTATAGGACTAAATGTGAGCGCCGAAGAAATCATAAAAGATCGGAAACTGCTAAAACGAGAATCGTTTCTAAACCTAAGTCGTTTCAGTTTCTTAAACAGCAAAATATTTGTCCTGTTCATCATATCAGCCTTTCAGACACTTAGTTTTGTGTTAATAGGCAATTACATTCTCGAAATTCAGGGACTGACATTTAGCTATTGGGCCATACTGTTCTCGGTAGCCTGCTTCTCCAATATGATCGGACTCAACATCAGCAGCGGACTTAATTCGGTGGTTGCCATTTATGTTCTGATACCCTTGATATTGGTGCCGCACCTGCTATTTAGCGGTGTTATAGTAGATTTCACCAAATTACACCCCACTCTCACCTCCAGCGAATTTGTTCCGCGCATAGGCGACGTCATGGTAACGCGATGGGGATATGAAGCACTAACCGTTAACCAATTTAAAAACAACGCCTACGAATCCCATTTTTTTGAGGTAGAAAAGGCCATGAGTCAAAGTTCGTATTACGTCAGCACCCTGATTCCTGAGCTGATGCGCATCAACGATGCCTATTTGTGGGAGCAGGAGCGAGGTAATACACAGGCAGAAACACAAACAAAGCTATTACTATCGGGCCTGCAGCAGCTACAACAGGCCGTTCCGGACCTGATCACAATAAATCTTCCGACAAACAAAAATATTACATCGTCGCAACACCAAACAATTAAGGAGCAGCTAAACCGGGCTCACCAAAAATTCATCAATCAATACAGCTATTATTCACATTTAAAAGACCAAAAAACAGAAGCACTCATTCAGGAAAAAGGATCGGTAGATGCAGTGGTAAAATACAAACAGAAATATTACAACGATGCATTGGCTGATTGGCTGCTGGCCCGAAAAGAGGTGCTCCAATTTGAAGTCGTGAACAACACATTTATTCAGAAAAAGAACCCGGTTTTTAAGGAACCTACCGGCCGGTGGGGACGCGCCCACTTTTATGCGCCGGCCAAACGTTTGGGCGCGCTTACCATCTCTACGCCGGTATTTAATGTCATTGTTATATGGTTAGGCATTGCAATACTTTACGGAATGCTTTACCTCGATGTGTTGCGCCGTATCATACATTACTTCGAAACCTTCAGATTACGACAACTGAACAAGCGACTGCAAAGGTTGGGAACCTGATGTGATTAACTGATAACCATTACATAACAGCAGCCGGCAATACGAAAATGAACTTTTCAGTATTGTCGGCTGTTTAGGATAATCAAATGGAGGGCACCAGACAAATGCCTGTTAATTCAATGTTTCATGATTGTCGTTATACCTCATTTAAAAGCATCAAAAATAAATGGCATGCTGCACCATCTTCCGAACAGTTTCAATGTTATGGGCTAAACGATCCGGCAAACCGATTAAAATTTAAAAACCATTTACAACAAAACTTAATGCACGCCAAAAGCCCGAAAAACAAAGGCTCAGAGCAATATCAGTGATTGATAACAAAAACATACGCATGGTTTCAAAAAAAACACACGTCTTTTTTGAAAAAACACACGTCATTTTAAAAAAAACACACGTGTTTTTTTTAAAATCACACGTGATTTTTCCTGAAAGTACACGTGGTTTTTAAACTAAGCTTGATTTGTATTATAACATTTCTGAAATCAACAAGACATAATGGTCTCTGCTGGCATTAGAACAAACATAAAAGAGAACATCTATTTTCAAAAAAATATAAAAATGAAACGAGCCATGAGAGGGATCTCTCACACAGGTGAATGATTATCCTGGCGAGTTCCATATGACCTTAAAAAACAAATTATAAACATATGAAAACAAGCACTATTGGTTTACTTCTATTTCTATTTGCAACAGGCTATGGTAACGCCCAGGTATGGCAAACAGATTTTGAACAGGCAAAGGCGATGGCCGCAAAAGATAACAAACCAATCATATTGGTATTTCAGGGTTCGGATTGGTGCGCAGCATGCATAAAACTAAACAAAGAAATATGGAGCACCAACGAATTTATTGATTATGCCAAAGACCATTTTGTGATGCTCAAGGCTGAATTTCCACGAAAAAAAGAAAATATGTTGAATGAAAAACAACAGGCCCAAAACAACCAATTGGCTGAAATGTATAACAAAAGCGGTTACTTCCCATATGTGTTGGTCCTCGACAAGAACGGGACGGTACTGGGTGCCACAGGTTATAAAAAAACATCGCCCAAAGACTACATTAAAATACTGGAATCCTTTTATTTATAGCACAGACATGCAATCATCATAATAAAAAACGCTCACATACGGAGATGCGTCTTTCGTAAAAACATCAGGTAGCCGTCAAGAACAAAAAACAAACAGATGAAGCTCATTATCAAAATTGCTTTGGTCCTTTTAATTCATCATTCATGTGCCGCACAGCCATTTAAACAAACGCTGCTATTGATGGGAAGCCGTTTTGAGATTACCGTTTCAGCCAAAGATTCAATGGAGGCCGGGCAATATATTAACATGGCTGTGGATGAAATTTTACGAATTGAAAAGCTCATATCATCGTGGGATGAGAATTCACAAACATCAGAAATCAACAGCAATGCCGGTATTAAACCGGTAAAAGTAAGTGCCGAATTATTTCAGCTGATAGAGCGGTCTCTGGCTATATCACATCTTACAGATGGGGCTTTTGACATTAGTTTTGCCGGTATGAGTCAGCTATGGCGATTTGATGGCACCATGACGTCCATGCCAACCGATGAAGAGATTAAGACCTCCGTTGCTAAAGTTGGCTATACCAACATCATTTTAAACAAAGAAAGCAATACTGTATTTCTGAAATTAAAAGGGATGAAAATTGGTTTCGGGGCAATTGGCAAAGGCTATGCGGCTGATAAAGCGGCATCAATTTTAGTGGATGCCGGTGTCACATCGGGTATCATAAATGCGTCGGGTGATATAAAAACCTGGGGAAATCAACCAAATGGAGAAAAATGGACTGTGGCCATAGTAAACCCGCTGAATAAAAACCATGTTTTTGCAACACTCCCAATAAGCAATGGAGCTGTAGTAACTTCAGGCAATTATGAAAAATATGTACGATTTAACAATAAACGCTACTCACATATTATTGATCCCCGAACAGGTTATCCGTCAAGAGGTATCATAAGTGTCACTGTTTTCGCACCAAAAGCCGAATTGGCCGACGCATTGGCAACATCCGTGTTCGTGATGGGCAAAGAGGTGGGTTTAAACAGAATTAACCAATTACCCAAAGTTGAATGCGTAATAATAGATGACGAGGGGGCTATATTCACATCCAACAATATTAAAATCAATAAATTATGATAAAAAAAGCTGGTCTTTTGGCAATCACCTTAGTTCTTTTTACTTCGTGTGCGACATTAAAAGAATATGAGAAAATCTATATAAACGATCCAGACATGGCGTTATCAAACAGAACTACAGAACGCAATGTGTCAACCTTTCATTCATACCGGGAAGCTGCCGTAGGTGCCGATGAAGGAAAAACGGGCGGCGGTTGTGGCTGTAATTAAACCAATTGTCAATTACAAAAAACCGCTGTTAAGCTATAAAACGAGTCATAAGAGGAGATTTCACACAGACGCATCATCATGGTGATTTGCCTGAAATGTCTATAAATTAAGAAATAATCAGGATGAAAAAAACGATAGGAACAGTCATTTTAATGTTACTTGCAACCGTTGGATACACGCAGGAGCAGATTCCCGATGAAGCAAACGTTTATAAAAAACGTGTACTTGAAACGGTTGAAGTCGATTTTATCGACAGCTATTATTCACAGGACGGCGATAATTCGGCTGTTGGAGGCGGTATCGGCACAGAGGAGTTAATCGATGGTGCCGGGTCAATTGTGATATCTATTCCTTTAAATGATGACGATATATTAACCATCGACGGCAGCATTTCGGCCTATAGCTCAGCCTCCTCCAGCAATATTAATCCTTTTGACGGAGATAAACCAGCCGACCCTTATCAGGCCTCTTCGGGCGCATCATCAAGCGATTTGTGGAGCAATGCAACCATTTCGTACAGTCATAGTTCTGATGACAGAAACCAAATTTGGTCAACCAAACTATCCGCCTCCAACGAATTCGACTATTCCTCATTTGGTTTTGGAGGCAGCTATGCCAAACTATTCAATGAAAAGAATACGGAATTGGGGATACATGCAAATATGTATCTCGACACATGGCATCCCATATACCCGGTTGAGCTGGATGGCGGCAGCAATAAGCATCCTTTTAACATTAACGCATACACCATAACGGGTAATGCCAATTATAGTCCATCATTCGAGCCTTTTGACAACAAAGGTCGAAACTCCTATGCATTGGGAATTTCATTTTCTCAGATACTATCAAAAAAATTACAAGTCTCAGTAGCGCTCGATTTTATCCAACAAAAAGGTTTATTATCAACACCGTTTCAAAGAGTCTATTTTCAAGACGTAGAAAACTCGTACATCGAAAATTTTCAACTGGCAGATGACATTGAACGGCTACCGGATTCAAGGCTTAAGTATGCCATTGGCGGTCGTTTACACTACTATATTAATCAAATTATTGTGGTAAGGGGATATTACCGATTCTATACGGATGATTGGGGCATTCAATCAAATACAGCAAACATAGAGCTTCCCATCAAAATAACGGATAAATTCACGATATACCCATCGTACCGGTTCTATAACCAATCGGGCGCCAATTATTTTGCACCGTATGAGCAACACGTCTCCACACAGGCCTTCTATACGTCCGACTACGATTTATCCAAATTCAATGCCAATCAGTTTGGCGTTGGGGTGAGCTATACAGACATCTTCACAGAAAGACACATCTGGAAATTAGGCTTAAAAAGCATCGACCTGTTATTCAATAACTATAGCAGAAATACAGGCTTTAAAGCAAATATTATTTCGATAGGCGGGAAATTCATCATGTACTAATAAGCCATGGCATTAAAACTTGTTCACACCAATAACTATCAATACCACAGACTTATTTTCGGATTACAGCCCCCATTCGGGCGTTTCATTAAAATCAATACGACGATAAGGCATTGCGTAATTTTTCAAAACGCGCCTCATAGTCAACCATCGATAATTTTATAACCTCACGTGCTTCCGCGGCATTATAAACATGGGTAATTTCCGATTCCCGCGTCTTGCCCGGCATGTCCTTGTACGTTAAGAAATAGTGTTTTAGACGCTCCAGCACCAACTCGGGCAAATCGCTGACATCGGTAAAACCGCCATATACAACATCCCCTTTAAGCACCGAAATGATCTTATCGTCGGCCTGGTTGCCGTCGATCATCCGGAAGCCGCCTATTGGAATAACTTCGGCTATCAGGTCGCCATGCATCACATCTTTCTCGGTGAGCACACAAATATCGAGCGGGTCGCCATCGCCTTTAATATTCGTTTTCGTGGTTTTATCGGCGCAGTATTTCCCCACTTTATCGCCACAATAGGTTTGCGGAATAAACCCGTAAAGAGTTGGTACCACATTTGAGTATTTTTGAGGACGGTCAATACGCAAATAACCACTTACTTTATCAATTTCATATTTTATTGTATCGGTAGGCACCACTTCAATAAAGCAAGTTACCACGTCGGGCGCTTTAGCCCCAATATCAATACCATGCCAGGGATGTGATTTATACCTAAGCCCCATTAACCTGCCAATAGGATCCATTAAACTGTTTGCAGTCATATCTTTTTCCAAATGTGTTTTTTCTTCTAAAGGTTCTTCTGAAATTTTTTTTTCTTCTTTTTTTATCATAGAACTGCTTAAAATAGGTTACAAAATAACGGCTTTTATAACTTTAAAACAAAAATAAATTTGATCAAACAAAACAGATATTTATTTAATCAGTCACCAAAAATAAAAACAACTGCCATCAACCAGTTGGGAAGAATTATCACCCAAACTCTTTTTATATTTCATATGTTTATAATTTGTTTTTCAGTTGCCATATGGAACTCTCGATGAATTTTAATCATTCTCCTGTGTGTATTTTAGAATGCTAAAATTCATGTTCGTTTCATATGTTTATAATTTATCTTTCAGTGGTCATATGGAACTCGCCGGATAATCATACTTCTGTGTGTGAATCAATTCCCATGGCTCGTTTCATATGGTCAGACTCTAATCAACCGGCCCAGCCTGAACGGTCGAGGCTTCGATACTGAACGGCTTCGGCCACATGGTGCGCCTGTATGGTATCAGCGCCTTCCAAATCGGCAATGGTACGCGACACCTTTAGAATGCGGTCGTACGCGCGGGCCGACAAATCAAGCTTCTCCATGGCATTTTTCAAAATCAGGCTACCAGCCTCGTCGGGCATGGCATAGCTGCGGAGCATCTTACTGCTCATCTGCGCATTACAATAAACATTCTGATATTTGGCATAGCGTTTCTGCTGCCTCTCGCGGGCCCTGATGACACGCTCACGTACGGCGCTGCTTTTTTCGGCAACAGGCGCCTCCGACAATTTGTTAAACGGAACAGGTACCACTTCAATATGTATGTCGATGCGATCGAGCAACGGACCCGAAATACGACTTAAATATTTCTGCACCACGCCGGGACTACAAACGCACTTCTTTTCAGGATGATTGTAATACCCGCAAGGGCAAGGATTCATACTGGCCACCAACATAAAACTGGCCGGATAATCCAATGCAAAACGCGCCCTGGAGATAGAAATCTGTCGATCTTCGAGGGGCTGACGCAACACTTCGAGCACAGCCCGTTTAAATTCGGGTAACTCATCCAGAAACAGCACACCATTGTGAGCCAGTGATATTTCGCCCGGCTGTGGATAGGTTCCACCCCCTACCAAAGCAACATCAGAAATGGTATGATGCGGGCTGCGAAAAGGACGCTGAGTAATAAGCGCAGTATGACCTGCCAGTTTTCCGGCCACGGAATGAATTTTAGTGGTTTCAAGCGCCTCAGATAATTGCAACGGCGGCAAAATAGACGGCAAACGTTTGGCGAGCATAGACTTTCCGGATCCGGGGGGACCAATCATGATAATATTATGTCCTCCGGCAGCAGCCACCTCCATTGCCCGTTTCACGCTCTCCTGCCCTTTCACATCCGAGAAATCAAGATCACTCCCGGATAACCCTTTCATAAACTCAGCTCTGGTATCGACCACCGTGGGTTGCAACCCCCCTTTGCCATTTAAAAAATCAATGACTTCGCCGATATTAGAAGCCCCATAAACTTCCAGACCTTCAACCACAGCCGCTTCACGGGCATTGGATACGGGTAAAATAACGCCTTTGAAGCCTTCCTGTAAAGCACAAACAGCCATCGACAATGCGCCTTTCACAGGTTTCAGACTACCATCCAGAGATAACTCACCCATCATAATGTAGTCACCAATCATGGTATCCGACACCAACTCATCACCGGCCAAAACACCAATAGCAAGGGGCAAATCATACGCCGAGCCTTCCTTCCTGGTATCGGCAGGAGCCATATTAATAACAATCTGTTTACCCGGCCATTTGTAATGGTAGACCCTAAAAGCCGATTCAATTCGCTGCTGACTCTCTTTAACCGCATTATCAGGCAGCCCGACCAAAAAGAAGCGAATACCACGCGATATATCCACTTCAATCGTGATAGTAATAGCATCGATACCAGTAACAGCCGCACCAAATGTTTTTACAAGCATGAGTTAATAAGTTTAAGGTTTAACCCATACAAGGTAATAAAAAACAAAAACTTAACCCTGACAATGCAAAAATTTAAAACCCGGTGGATGATAAAAAGACATTGATCCATTTATGCGACAAGCCTACTACAGCAAAAGAAGAAATCTGCAAAGACCAATACAATTTTGTATTTTTGTGACGAGAAAACATATTCAGGGGCCCCTATAGAAAAGTTAAAACAATTTGGCACACTATATACATTGTATTAAAAAGAACTTTTAACTACGGTTAACAGCTTAAAAAAAAAGCAACTATGAAATTTTCATTCATAAAAACCCCCTCAAACCGCAAGTTTAACCTTCAGCCAATATATTATGATGAGGCCAGGGAAGAACGCATTGAGAGAGAACGGCGCATCAGGAAAGAGTTGGGGCTTTCACCCTCGGCCGACACCGAAGAGGATAAATCGACCTTCAAGAGCCGCATAAAAGGACAGATGCGGCCAAAGATAAGGACCCGCTACGACGCCGGACAACAAGAACGCCGCACCTCAAATTTACGTCTTGTAGTGATTCTGATCATTCTCATGGCCCTGTTTTATTATTTGTTAAATGCCGGATACGACTGGTACAGCAAATTTCTATAACACAAAAAAAGGGCAACATAACATCAACCACACCAAAAAAAGTGCAGGAAAACAGATGGCAGATATAATCCAACTATTACCCGATTCGGTGGCCAACCAAATAGCCGCCGGGGAGGTGATACAACGTCCTGCTTCGGCCATTAAAGAATTAGCAGAAAACGCCATTGATGCCGGAGCCACAGAAATAGAAATAGTAATAAAAGATGCCGGACGCACGTTGATTCAGGTAATTGATAATGGCACAGGCATGTCAGAGACAGATGCCCGTATGGCTTTTGAGCGTCATGCCACCTCAAAAATACGGCAGGCTACCGATCTGTTTTCCATTCGCACAATGGGTTTCAGGGGTGAAGCACTGGCTTCAATAGCCGCGGTGGCACAGGTAGAACTGATAACACGACGCGAAGAGTCCGAGCTGGGCGTTCACATAGAAATAGCGGCCTCAAAAATTGAGAAACAAGAACCGGTAAGCTGCCCCAAAGGCAGTAACTTCATCATCCGCAACCTCTTTTACAACATCCCGGCCCGTCGTAAATTTCTGAAGTCGGACACCACCGAACTCCGGCATATCATTACCGAAGTGCAACGCGTGGCACTGGCCAACACACGTGTAAGTTTTAAACTTACGCACAACAATCTGCTGCTGATGAACCTGCCGGCAGCCAATCTGCGTCAGCGCATCTCCGGCATGATGAATAAATCGATTAATACACAGCTCATACCGATAGATAGTGATGCGACAGTGGTTAACATCACAGGGTTCACCGGAAAACCTGAAAGCGCCCGTAAAACCAGCGGCGATCAGTATTTCTTCGTCAACAATCGCTTTATGCGGCACCCCTACCTGCACAAGGCCATTGTGAATGCCTATGAAAACCTTATTTCGCCGGATGCCATCCCCACCTATTTCATCTTTTTTGACATTGACCCTGAATATATTGATGTCAACATTCACCCAACCAAAACAGAGATAAAATTCAGCGACGAAAAACTGATATGGAAAGTACTCAACGCCTCCATACGCGAAAGTTTGGGAAAATTTAACATCGTACCATCCATCGATTTCGACACCGAAGGACAAGTCAACATTCCAACGCTCAATCCCAATGCGGAGGTCAAAATCCCGGAAGTTCATTTTAACCCGGATTACAACCCCTTCAACACGGGCAATAACGTAACGCACAACCGCCAGTCCGCACCACGCAATTGGGAATCGCTGTACAATGGTTTCGAATCAGAAGCCGGCAGCGAGCCCGATGATTTTGAGGCACCCGAAACCATTGTCCTGCCATCGCGCAGCAATAACATTGACATGCCGCAAAATAATACCTCACTCAATGAGGCACCCGAAATTTCGGCGGCTTATTTCCAGGTTAAAAGTCGCTATATCCTCACGCCGGTAAAATCGGGGTTGATGATTATTGACCAACGCCGCGCACACGAACGGGTCCTTTACGAGCGTTTTCTCAACAAAATACAAACTCGCAAAAGCACCACTCAACAACTCTTATTTGGAGAACCATTAAGTTTCAACGCCGAAGAGACAGCCTTGTTAAAAGACATAAAAAACGATTTGGCCATTTTTGGCTTCGATATTAAGGAGGAGAATAACACTTTTACAGTGAAAGGGATTCCTTCTGAATTTGAAAATGTGAATACGGCACAACTTTTGGAGAACCTGTTAGAAGCCTATAAAACCGGAGAAGTAAATCCGGGTGAAGAAGTACGACAGCAGTTGGCTGCCATCATGGCACGCAATGCCTGTATGAAATATGGTGAAACACTTACCCAGGAAGAGATGGCCCTGTTGGTAGGAAATTTATTTTCCTGTCAAATGGCTCATTACACACCAGGGGGACAAACCATTATTTCAATCATTGACAATGAAGAACTGGAAAAACGTTTCCGCTAAATTATTGTTTACGATAAAATGCTATTCCATTCTCAGACCAACAACGTAACACTGAAATTCACTTTCGGGTTGTCAGGGCTTCTTATTGCAGAATAGAAATAAAAAGATCAAAACAGTCAGGCTTTCACCAAATAGGTAATCCTGCTTTAAAAGAAATTATATGCGTATTGGAAATTCACCTTTTGGAGGGATGCCACCGGTGGTCAAAAACCTCCTCATAATAAACGTTCTGGTTTATCTGGCAAGCATAGTGCTGCACAGCTCCATGGGTATCAACATAGAGGAGTATCTGGGTTTACATTTGCCTATGGCCGACAAATTCAGGAGCTGGCAGCTGATCACCTACATGTTTGTACATGCCTACCCCGATCCTTCACACGTCTTTTTCAACATGTTCGCGTTGTTTATGTTTGGACGCATGCTGGAATCCGTTTGGGGTCCAAAACGTTTTCTGTTTTATTACCTGGTAACAGGTATAGGCGCCGCATTGGTTCACCTCATGACGCAATACATTGATGTTATGCCAATGCTCAAAGCCATCACCCATTACATGAATAACTCGACGCACGAAAACCTGGAGCTATTCATCAACAACAACCTGAAAATAAGCACGTACGCAATGAAAGAAAATTTCGATGCGTTTGTGGCAGCTTACAATAAATTAGCAAACACAGATCCGGACATGGCAGCCGGTTTAGCACGCGAATATCTGTTTGGTTACCGTGCCGACTTCCTTAATGCCCATGTAACAATAGGGGCATCGGGGGCCGTATTTGGTATTCTGCTGGCCTTTGGCATGCTATTCCCCAACTTGCGACTAATGTTGTTATTTCCACCCATTCCGCTCAAAGCCAAATATTTTGTAATGATGTACGGTGTGGCCGAATTATTTTTGGGTATCCATAATTTCTCGGGCGATAATGTGGCGCACTTCGCGCATCTGGGAGGTATGTTATTTGGTTTTATACTCATCAAATACTGGCAACGGAAAGGCATTAACTATTAACTAAAGCTATGTCGATATACAGAGAAATAAAAGAATCGTTCCGCTACGGCTCGGTATTAACAAGACTAATATACATCAACATAGGCGTATTTTTGGTTTTGCGACTCATCCAGCTCCTTATGGTTCTGGCAACAGGCAATGGCGATTTCATACAGCCTCTGATACTGTTTTTATCAGTGCCATCGGCGCCAGTTTCATTACTGACACACCCATGGAGTGCGGTCACCTATATGTTTCTGCATTACGACTTCATTCATCTGATCTTTAACATCCTGTATTTATATTGGTTTGGAAAGCTATTTACCCACGTCATTAACAGCCGTTTGCTGTTACGTACCTACCTATATGGCGGTCTGGCAGGAGCAGCATTCTATATTCTGGCCTTTAATCTGATACCGGGATTCTGGCAATTTTCAGCTTCATCAACGCTTCTGGGCGCTTCAGCAGCCGTTATGGCCATTCTATTCGCCGTGTCCGCCTATCAGCCCAACCACCCCGTAAACCTTATGTTTTTTGGCGAAGTGCGTTTAAAATATGTGGCATTAATAGCTTTTGTTATCGACATCGTCAGTATCCCTAACATGAGTAATACCGGAGGCCACTTATCGCATATCGGAGGCGCGCTGATGGGGCTTTACCTGGGATGGCGCTGGGCTTCCAAAGGTCTTCCGGCGACAAAGCCAACGATCGGCGGTTCAGCTTTTTTTAACTGGCCATCCAAAAAAACAAACCTCACGGTATCGCACAAACGCCCGTTAACCGATATGGAGTATAACACGCTTAAAGTACAACGTCAAAAAGAGATCGACCGCATCCTTGAAAAGATAAAAAACAGCGGCTACGATAGTCTCACACAAACAGAGAAAAAGATGCTTTTTGATGCCAGCAAAGATCGTTAATTCAGGTTGCCAATAAATTGCTATTGACACACTGGTACAAAACCAATAATTTTGTCGCCATCAAACAAATGACTCATTCCTTGAAAAAATTCTTTTCTTCAGTCCAGCTTTTATTGGTTGTAATACCGGCCATTCTATTAATCGGCGCAATGGGAACATCGTATGTTAACCCGGCAAATATTAACATCTTCGCTTTCCCGGGCTTCGCATTTCCGCTTCTCTGGCTCTTTAACTTAGCAATGGCTTTTTGGCTGATAGCGCGCAAAAAATGGCATTTTATACTGCCTATTCTGGCCCTTGTGATCACCTGGAACAGCTGGCAAAACGTATTTCAGATAAAAGGGACGGCTGCGTCACCCGAACTCATGGCGCAACCGGTAAAAATACTGACCTACAATACCCGGTTGTTCGACTTCTACAAAAATTCAGGTCTGACAGGCACACCCGAAGTCATTTTTAAAGCGTTATTAAACGAAAATGCCGATATTCTCTGTTTTCAGGAATACTACACCACATTACGAAAAAAAGAATACACCCCCAATGCCATTGCAGCCCGCTTCCGCGGATACAAATACAAGCACGTGGAGTATTTAAAAACCCATAAAGGCAATACCGGATACGGACTGGCCATTTTTTCCAAATATCCCATAAATAACAGCGGTGTAATACGATTTGAAAACAGCAACAACCTGTCGATCTACGCAGATCTGAACATCGGCGGCAAAACAATCCGCCTTTTCAATAATCATCTGGAATCGATAGGCTTTAACGCACACGAGCTACAGGTGTTAGACAGTCTCGACTTCCGCATGACCCATTCGCAGAAACAAGGGTTAAAAAACATATTCAGCAAGCTAAACAGAGCCTTTCTGATGCGCAGCAAACAAGCCGAAGCATTGTCCCGTCAGGTAATGAATTCGCCCTACCCGGTCATTGTATGTGGCGATTTTAATGACACACCGGTGTCATATACTTACCGTAAAATGAAGGGCAACCTAAAAGATGCCTTCCGTGAATCGGGATTTGGCTTTAGCGGTACTTATAACGGACAGCTTCCCAACTTCCGCATTGACTACATATTCCACTCACAGGCATTCACATCTGCGGGGTACAAACGACTACGCATGGACTACTCAGATCATTATCCGGTTGTCACAACCATTGATGTCGGGAAATAATTGATGAATGTCTATCAACACTTGCTCTCAAAATGGTTGTTTACAACAGCAAACTCACATTTTGAGAACTAATTTGAACTTTATATTTTAAACACTAAAGTAATGGACAGGCACGAATTGGGCGAATTATAAAATTCCAAATCGTGTATCAGATAGTATCGGCAAGTACACACCATTTTTTTGTTGCGATTGCTCGCAAAATGGTTATTACGACAGGGGACTCAGGCTTACGCAGATATTGAAGCCTCAAAAATAAAGTTTTATAAGCTACCACCGGAGCTTTCGGGCAAACACTATTTTAAAAAATCATCCTATTTTAAGCATATTTCGCTACTATTCACATTTAATTTGAAGGTATAAGCTTCTGAATCACCTATCGCTTTGAGTAAGTAAATGCCTTCATTAAGATAACCAACATCAATCCGGAAAGGATTTGACACCACTTTCTCACTTAATACGATTTGACCAGTCAGGTTATAAATAACAATTCTGTTTATGGTACAATCCCCAGCATTAACATTTAAAACAGTAGAAACAGGATTTGGATACAGACTGATTAAACATCCATTATCAAGCCGATCGTTCGTACTTAGGGGGCTCTCATCTACGCTAATTACTAATTCAGGCCTATTACCAGCCGCCTCTTTACTATTGAAAAAAACATCTGCCCCCACACCTTCCAGCTCCTCAAGACAGACAGAAACAATTCCATCCTCCGAAATCTGATTTTTTAGATACGGCGTAATATTCCACTCATAATAGGTGCCTTTTGCAGAAATTTGGGCGGTTGAAATATAATTTACCGAGACAGGAGCACTTGACCAGGTAACAGAAGTCTCCGTCCAGTTGTCATCCACTTCCGAGGCAGTAATAGTACAATCTTCGGCCTTATTTGCATAAAGTCTGATAACAGCACTCCTCAAATTGTCAACTGTAATATTTTCATTGCTCAAATCAAATTTGAGCAATGTCTTACGAAAGAAATTCTCTTTATTACCTGTTTTGACGATAAGATCTGATTCTGTTCCAAAATTACTATTGGCGGATTCGCCCCCTCTGACAAAAGCATCCTCGAGAACATTATATGAAAAAGAGACAAAATTAGTTGAAAACGTTTTTGCCGAAGCTTCATTTGAGTATTCCGATAGTCCCTGGTCATTAAAGGCAGAGACTCTATATGTATAATTGGTAGAACTCTCCAGGTCTGTCTCGCTATAGGAAGTAATATTAACCCCCATGGTAGCTACTTCCATGAAATCGCCATCGCCTGTTTTGCGCTCTATTATAAAACCATCTTCATTAATTGAGTTATCGGTCCAAACAAGATTAATTCCGGAAGGAGAGACTGCACTGACGGAAAGCGGAGCAGGAGCTGCAGGTGGCATTTTATATTCTGAGCTATAATTAAAGATTCTCAGTTCAGGGCTATTTTCACCTTCACGACTGCTAAATCGTACCGTGTTATCACTTGCAGAGGCATCCAGGAAAGCAATGGTTACACTTCCCCCCACATTTTCCTTAACATAATTGCTCACATCCCATTCATAGTATCCTTTTTCGGCGCCAATTTGGGTTGTAGCTATGGCAACCCCTATTTCAGGGGCATTATTCCATGTAATTTCATCTTCAATCCAGGAGTCATCTGAAGTTTCATAAGCAGTTACAGAGCAGGCAATTTCAGACTCAGCATAAAGTCTGACAAAAGCCCGGTCGGCTTCGTCAATCTGACTTAGATCAAATTCCACATAAATTTTATTAAGAAGGTCAGACCCGGTTCCCTGGGTAACTTTAAGAACAGAGGTTGTCCCGAAATTCGTATCTGAAGCCCCCCCATCCTCAACATAAGCATCTTGCCTGGGATTAGTCGCGCTCACGTCCGCATGTGCCTCATAAAGTTGAGCCAGGCCTATTGCATCTTCACCACGACCGGCATAAAACAAATAGAGAGAACCATCCACATCTTCAAACACATAAGGATCGCGCAACTGGTTCACATCTTCGGGAGCACTGGCTGATTCAGAGGGAGCCGGAGTCAGATCTCCACCCTCCCAACCGGGTGATGATTGTAAAATTTGATAGGGGGGATAGGTGGCATCCCACTGTTTCCAATCGCCGGCACTTAAATCGATTGTTGACATCTGGATATTTTCCAACAGATCGCCTCTTCGGCTATAAAAGACCTGTAATTCATCGCCCACTAATCTAATGGCCGTATGCCGCACCCGCAGTTCGGAAGATGAAATTCCATCGATATCCGTAATATCAGATTGAAAAGGATTGAAGGAACTTTTTTCCCAAAGTTTAGTTGTGAAATCAAAGCCTGTAGGAGGCGTCCATGGATCATCTGCATCCAGAGCTTTGTAAATACTTCCACCATTGGAAAAAGCATACAAATCATCCTTGTATTTAAACACACGGAAATATGAATCGCCCAAAAATACGGGTTGTATATTTTCATAAAAATCAAGACCATATGGTGAGTAAGAAACATAAGTCAACTGATCTTTCACTTTCTCGCCATTTACATAAGTCGATGAACCGCTGTGAAAATACATTACGATTCTTTGATTTTCATCATCTATCTGAACGTCCGGGGATGCAAGATGGTTATTGGGAATAACGATCCCATTATCAAGGTTAATAACGTCATCGCCCAAATCCAGCACACCACGATCGCCAACAGGAATATCTGCACCGACCTGGTACAAATGCCATGGTCCTTCGATTTCGGCGGCCCAGGCCATTCTGATATACCCCCCTTTGTGATGCGCAAAATAACAATAGTAAACAGCCTCCGGGTCGGCACGGTTCTCCGGCGCAATCCAATCAGGAATACGAATTACACTCGGCCCGTTAATATCTTCACCTTCCTCTTCAGCACCGGCTTCTGTAAACATTTCCTGTGTGATAATCGGCACACTGTTATTCAGCCGCTTCGCATTATATTTGATGGAAAACAGAGCCGCATCCACATCAAAATCATCATTGTTATTGGCCACCCATTCTTTAAGCATATTGCGGCAGGCAATAAGATCGTCATGATAGGCCGGATCATAAGTAACCGGGGAAAGCTCTCCCGGATCGTTTTCCAGGTCGAATAACTGTTCCTTATTGGCTCCATTATCGAATAAAAAATATTTAAATCTTTGCGTCACAAGCATTCGTCCATCAAAATCACCCGGCGTATTACTTTTATAAACCGATTGTTTAATTTCAGAAACGACATACTCTCTCTCAAGAGGCGATTCGTCACCAGCATCTTCTAAAAAGCTTGCGCTGAGATCTTCTCCCTGCAAATAGTCCGGAATCTCTATTCCTGCCATTTTCAAAATGGTTGGATACAAATCCAGTCCATTAGACACCAATGTTTTATTATCGATAACTCCTGCTTTGGTTTTTCCTTTCCAGGAAACAATAAAAGGAATATTGACCACTTCTTCATAAAAGCTCTTTTTTTGAGTCCATTGATGAGAAGCATGACCATCGCCATGATCGGAAGTATAAATAATGATGGTATTATCTAACAACCCCTGGTCTTTCATTTCATCATAAACCGATTCCACATGCGCATCAACTTTTTCAAGTAAGCGATCGTAACCGTACATATATTGTCGCCATTGGGATTCAGTCCATAGTTTATACGGATTAGTATCCCAATATTTATCACCCGGATCCTGGTTCCTTCGGGCAGATATTCCTTCTGCCTCATTTTCAGGAATCGCAAAATTAAAAGGTATTGGCGGACAATAGGCAGTATCCATTTGCTCTTCAACCGCACCATCATGATAAGAATCAGATTCACCGGAAATATTTCTGGCCAATTCACAACAATCATGAGGATTCAGAAAAGAGGTGATAAGGAAAAAAGGTTTAGAATGATCCTGCTTAAGAAAATCCCGGCTCCATTCAGATATCTCAGTGTCGTCATTACCATCATTAAACGTCTGAAATCCGTGCCAATCGCTAACTTCACCGATATCCGTTGAGCCCACATGCCATTTTCCAAAATAAGCCGTTTCGTACCCCGCATCAGCCAGTTTAGTTGCAATAGAAGTATAATTGGTTGGAGTGGCCAGGCTCGGCATCATCCCGGTCATAAGAGACTTTCGCGATGCAGTACAAACGGGATAAGTGCAATAGCTGCGAGTAAATGTAACACCTTGCTCTGCAATTTTATCAATACCGGGTGTTTGTACATTGTCATACCCCTTTTGATTCAATATAGCCCCGGAGTGTTGATCCGTAATGATGACCAGAATATTTGGACTGGTCTGACCGAAACAAATCAGGGTGCTATATAAAAATGCAACTAACAAAAGAAATTTCGATAACATAATATGTCAAAATTAGATTTAAAATTATCTCTGCCCGGGTCAGCAAGGAACGCCTTTTTTTCGTCACCCGGGCTTTCAAAAAGGTCTTTTATAATAGCAAACTCACACTTCAGAACTTTGCAAACCGAATATTTGAACTTTATATTTCAAACACCTGGTTTATGGACAGACACTAATTCTTCTGCTGCTCATAAGCGCCTATATCAATAGATTCAGTTCCAAGCGGATTACCCCAAAAGTCTTTGCCGCCATTGTCATTTATCACAATTCCGGCGTCTATACAAGGCGAGTTATCCTTGAGCATGTAACCTGCCAATCGTTCCGGATCATGCATGTCTATATCTGTATCGACCTTCCCCGGATTTACAAAAAGAGGGTCTGCAACAATTGCACCTTTACCTTTTGGCGCCACATTATAAAAAAGGTTATTTCTGAATTCACAGGTTTCATCGGGCTCAACCCCCCAGGTGCCTTTGTCTTCAAAATAAAAAATATTATTATAGAAATAAGAATAGCTCGGCGTACGAACCTTCCCGGGGCTGGCAAAGATACTGGCATTCAGGCCCGCCCTGAAATAGTGAATATTATTATAAATCCAGATGCCTCTGGCCTCATCATCCTGTGGAAAGCCATATTCGTAAGCTCCTAATCTTTCATTAATACTAATATTGTAGCGGATGGTAATATCGCGGTTGTAACGTCGCATAATGCCACAAAACCAGTTGTTATCATGGCTGTAATTATATTGAATAATGGTTCCCCTGGCATTGTAATCGGCGTCGAATCCGCCATGATCTATATCGCCGGGATCCCCGGTATTTCCATAAGCTTCATTGTATTGCATAATGCAATTAATCGATGCAAAATTAAAAACACTATGTCCGGTGCTATAGCGGCTGTTATAAGCCAAAACGTTATATTCAACAATCTGATTAACCCCCACACGGGCTATAATTCCATTTCTTCCGGTATATTCCACCCTGTTGCCCCTGATAACAAAATCCGTCCAGGGGTAATAATCATTGGAATTAATTTTGCCCCAGCTTGAGGAATTTCCGATACCTACTCCGCCCACATTCTTGATATAATTATTCTCAATGAGCAAATTATGAAACTTAGTTCTTACTTTTTTGCCCTTCACATGCACGTGTATTCCACCCCGACGCTTGCCTTCAACTTTGCCGTTTACATCGTGAATAAAACAATTCCTAACAGTAATATTTTCTATAATCCCGGCATCTTCAGCCACAATATATATGCCTCTTAAATCCCCCTGCTCCTCGTCTGTCCCATTTGTATTGGTCACTTCAAGATTGTTAATCTCCCAAAAAGCACCATTGTACAGATAAATTGGAGAATTTACTTCTCCATGCCCGTTAATAATAGGTTTATTGTCAATGTCGTCCCAATAAGCTTTGTTTGACTTAGGATTATAAGCAGTAAGTTTTATCGGCAGATCTTTTGTGCCGGACCCCTTTGGAGCAAATTGTCCGCTAAATGATTTCCCAACCGCGAAAAAGATTTGCGTACCCGGTTCAAATTCGGCGTTTTTATACCGATCAAAATCAGCCTGCGTATTGATATAAACAATATTATGCTCATTCTGCTTACCACTAAATAATAAAACAGAAAAAAGAATTACAATTATTGTCCTCATAGTAAGATCTTTAAAATTCAAAAAATATTAAACTACTTTTAGTCCGTTATGGCTGGATCGATACCCTCCGCATTACAAATCATTTACGATGTCCAGACATCCGATAAAATCTCCCTGTATTAAGAAACACCCTTACCACCCGATTCATCATAAAATTTTACAGACTACGATGTTTCGAACAATACTGCCACCTTTATCTACAGACACCTTAGTTTGCTTGCTGATAATCATTATATTCAAATTTTAACATTTCAATAGTCAGCACTTTGTCTTTGAGAAAGAAGGTGGCAGCAACAATCATTCACAAACTAAATCTGAGGAATATTGGTAATTAAGAATTCATCCGAAGCATTTTCAATCCATTCCTTAAGATATTGACGATGAATATTAAGCTGCTTTTTATATTTAGGATCATCAGTAACAGGTTTCAGTTCACCCGGATCATTTTTCAGATCGAAGAACTGTTCCCGGTTTTCACCACCATCAAAGAGAAAATATTTATATCGTTGACTCACGACCATTCGTCCTTTAAAAACCACCTTTCCATCTTCAGTTTTGGTTTCCTGATTGATTTCAGAAACAACATACTTGCGTTTTTTAGTTAATTTTTTTGAATGTCCAAGCAAATATTGACTTATATCTTCGCCCAACAGAGACTCATCATAATCAGCACCTGCTAACTTACAAATAGTAGGATACAAGTCCAGCCCGTTGGATAATAAAACCTTAGAATCAATTACGCCGGCTTTAGTATGTCCTTTCCAGGAAATGATAAAGGGAATATTGACCGATTCCTCATAAAAATTCATTTTTTGATTCCACTGATGAGAAGCATGACCATCACCATGATCAGAAGTATAAAAGATGATAGTATTTTCGAGTAAACCTTGTTTTTCGAGTGTATTTACAACACTTAAAATGTGACTATCCATTTTCTCAACCAAGCGATCGTAACCATACATATATTGTCGCCATTCGGTTTCGCCCCAATATTTCACCGGATGCTTACCAAACATAACACGATCTGAAGGATCCGGCGTTCTTCGACAATAAAAACCTTCTGCCTCATCCGGTGGAATTGCAAAATTAACGGGCAGTGGCGGACATTGGTCAACAGCCATTTTCTCTTCAACCGGTCCATCATGATAATTATCCCCCAGACCCGAAATATTTCTGGCGAGTTCACAGCAATCGTGTGGGTTTAGATAAGATGACACCAAAAAGAACGGGGCATCGTGCTTTTGCTTTAAAAAGTCGATGGTCATAGCTTCTGTTTTTGAATCATCTCTTTCGTCTTTATAAACACTGAATCCATGCCAGTCTTCAACCTTCTTAATTTTTGAGTGACCCACATGCCATTTCCCAAAATAAGCGGTTTCATAACCCGCATTTTTCAAAGCATTGCCCAAACCGGGATAGGAAGTAAGGTTGGGCTGACTTTTACTGGGCATTACGCCCGTCATAAAAGAAGACCTTGAAGCAGTGCATACCGGATAAGTGCAATAACTCCTGGTGAAAGTGACCCCTTCGTCGGCTAATTTATCTATGCCGGGGGTCTTAAGATACGGATAACCGTTTTGTGTTAAAACCTTACCGCTGTGCTGATCGGCGATTAATAATAATATATTGGGACGTGTTTCCTGTGCTTTGGAAAGCAAGGCAACTGCCAATGTGAAAAAAGCTATTAATGTTATTTTTTTCATCTGATTATAATTTGTCTTTCAGTTGTCATACGGAACTCATCAGGATTAATCATACTTCGGAGTGTGAAACAATTTTCCTGGTTCGTTTCATGACTACATCATGTGTTTGCTTTCGAATAAATTCACTGTATTTTTCTTTCAGTTCGACATCCAGCTCAAGTTTACGACGACGAATGAGAGGCCTAACAATATTGAATAATTATCTGAGCCACATTGGAATGGAATCATTCGCCGCCCAGCTATTGATTATCCGATCGAGGCCATCTCCAGTCCATTCATCAGAACCTGCCGGTAATGCATCATATTTCGGCAAGTAGTTTCGGAGTTCCATAATCACATTTTCAAATTTGGGTTCGCCTGCGAGATTTACATGTTCGCCAGGATCATTTTGGTGATCATATAATTCCTCTCCGCCATCCCGATAATGGATATACCTCCAACGATCACTTCTCACAGCATGATTTTTATAAAGCCAGGTACTCAAAACAGGTTTATCCCATTTGACATCCGGGTTTTCAAGTAATGGCACCAAACTTTTACCCTGCAATTTTTCGGACACCGGAAGCCCACAAAGGTCGACCAACGTCGGATAAATATCCAAAAGGCTAACCACCTGATCCCGATTGACCGAACGTTTTTTTTGACCGGGGACTTTAAAGAAAAGAGGTACGCGTGTTGATTCTTCCCAAAGCGCCTGTTTTCTGAAATGACGTTTTTCGCCCAGATGCTGGCCATGATCAGACCATAAAACAATAATAGTATTTTTGCCGTTTGGACTTTTTTCGAGCGCCTCCATCACCTTTCCGATTTGATCATCCACAAATGTGACACAAGCCAGATAAGCCTGAACCAGTTCGGGCAAAATCTCCTTCTTTTGAGCCACATTATACCACCCTCCGCCGGGCGCATATCCATAAGCAATTGCCTTACCCATCAAAGGGATGTCATTAAATTCATTATCCGGGACAGAGGGAATCTCCAACGTATCCATATTATACATATCAAAATACTTTTGGGGCGCTGTATATGGTACGTGCGGCCGAATAAATCCTACGGCAAGAAAGAATGGTTTGGAATGCTTTTCATTAATCTTATTAATGGCCCAGCTGGCAATTTGCTCATCATACATTCCTTTTTCAGGAATTTCATCCTCAGACAAAGGGCCTCCACACAACGAATAAAACCGATTGGTCTGCCGATAGTAATTATTGATGGAATCCTCGCCATATAACTGGACCAACTGTCCCCCGTTTTTTGGAAAAGGATAAAACATTCGACCACGATATCCAAAGCCTGCTTTTTTAATTTCAGGCTCCATATTATTCCAAAAATGGGGGGAATATTCGGTCCAGAAATCCGAGGTTTTATCGGGGAAATCAGATTCTCCTTCATGAAAAACTTTCCCCGTTGCATAGGTATTATAGCCATTAGCCCTAAAATATTCAGGAAGCATCATATGGCCATCCATCACCTGATCATAGTTTTTGCGCATGTCCTTAATAGAACTATACCAACCGGTTGTAGAAGGGTCAAGACCACTAAGGACCGAATTTCTGGATGCAGTACAAACCGCTTGTGAAGAATGAGCATTGGTAAATAACACACCTTGCTTAAAAAGCCGATCCATATTCGGTGTTATAGCCTGCGAATGTCCCATTAATGCGCCTTCCCAGTCATTTAAATCATCGACTGAAATAAATACAACATTTGGCCTGTCCAATTCAATGGACTTCTTTTCCATTGAACAGCTACCGGCCAGGAACAATAACATTAAACATCCTACTATCTTGTACATATTATTCAATTTTTATCTGTAAAAAGTCCGACTGTCCATTAATAAATATCATATCTCCGGGTTACAGGCAGTTATTGTTCAGGAGGGACAGGCTAAAGCAGACAGTGCCGATTTCTCAGACCAAAAAGGAGGCACTAATACCGTTGCATTAGAAACGATACTTACATTAAACGTTCCAACAGGCACCTCTACCTTTATCCAACCGGCACCTGACTCTATAACATCCACAGCACGGCCATCCAATAGCACCGATTCTATACCCGGACAATAGAAGGTAACAACAGTCCCCTTTGAGTTGATCTTTCCGCTCATGCCACCTGAGCCGGAAGACGCTTTCAAATAAAGAGCAACGGGATCTTCCGACTGAAAACCATAATCCGAATCATCAAATAACAGCCCTTTCACAAAGAAAGAAATGAATTGACCTTCTGACTTGCGGTAGACCACGTCTTCGCCTTTAAAATCAGTCGCGTCATAGCTGGCAGCTGTTGATCCATCTGATGTAAAAGCAATGTCCTGAATAGCTTCCTGTACAATCTTAACGCCAAAGTATGCACCTGATTTAATCCTATCCATATCGCCCGTTGTATGGCTCTTATCGCCCGGGAAAAGGACCGTTAGCAGGTCAGCTTTATTATTCAGAGTACAATAATTAGCATACATATAATCTGCCGCATAGGCATATCCTGATCTGGACTGATTAGCCGTCCGTTTTATCTCCACAGAAGCAGGCTTTGTGCCAAGGAAAGTGGTCAATGTCGCTTCATTTTCAGAAAACAGTCGAGGTCCGTGAGCACCAGGGGCCATTTTTATTTCTGAGAAATACTCGGTTTCACCTTGAATAGTTTTAAGTATTGAAGCATTGGGATGCCAGGTAATGTTTACATTATCATCGGCATTATCTGTGGTGACGTGATCCATTACTAAAAAGTAACCATTTACGCCATTGGAAGGCTGCATAAAGACCACATCTCTTAAATGGGTTCCTGCAATAGCCGCAGAGCCTGATCCGCGAAAATATTCAATATCCAAACCCAGCAGGCCTTCGAGTATGCCATCACCCGTTTTTTCCGTATGTCTTTTGCCACCAATCGTTAAGGCGTTAGCCGCCTCTGAATCGGAATGCAAAAAATCAAAAGTAGCTGTTACCCCATCTACCGTCACATCGTTACCCGGACCATCATAGCCGGCATTACGCAATAAAATTTCGCCATAAGCAGCCATTGCTAAAGCATTGGTCTCATAGTGAGTATGATACTCAGTGTTCCCGGTGAGGTTCAGCATGCTTAAAAAGAGGGCGTCAGTGGACTGTTCATGGCTTAAAAAGACAGCATAATTTTTAAATGTTCGACTCGGCGCCAATTGAGCATCATCCGTATTAAAACCTATGGGATCATTCTTTTCTGCCGTGCCCGCCATAATCAAGAAATTGGACAAATAACCCTTTAGTTTTCCATTGGTGACACCAGCCCCATTACGCAATACCCACATCGCATATTTATAGGCATCGGGCGAAAAACGGGCAGCAGAAACAATGTGAGGCGACAAAATCGTATTATCCCCCTCGAGATGCCATGGCACCTGAGCCTCAGTATCCCGGGAATCACCATACAATAAAATACGTCCAAAGGGCGCCACGGCATAGCCATACATATACTCCTTAAGTCCGATAATTCCCGGGTTGGTATAGTACTCGTTGTAGCCCATGTATTCCATAATATTCAAGGTGGTATTTTTAACGCTACGTTCAATACTATTCCAACGTTGTACACAGTAACCATTACCCGCTGGAGACACGCCATCGTCGGGCATATAATGTTCAGACAGACCGGTATCAAACGCCTGTTTTGCGGCCTGAAAATCAGCCTCATCACCTTTATACTTATACCATAACATTCTCATAGCCCAGGCATGAGGGTCCCAACGGCCAAGCACCAAGTCAAAGATCTTTTCTTCAAGCCAGCCCTCACATTCAGCAAGAGCATCGGAATCCATATCATAACGGACAACGTCCAGCGCCAGCAAAGCAAAAAACAATTCGTGAGAGTTAACAGATGAATAGGCACTGATCGGGATAGTCATAGTCCGGATTCTGGACTCAAATTGATCATAGATATTTGCAATATAAGCCGCTCTGTTCTGCGGATCGAGGACATATAATAACGCATTTGCGCCCATGACGTCACGGGTCTCAGTACCATCATTATTAAGCGCATCCTCTTTCATTGCTGCGAAAAGAGCTGAAGTGTCTGCCAAGGCTCGCCAATAGGGGTAATCGGCCGTATTTATAATATTACCCGGCTTATTATCCCGAATAATGTCATCATCGGTTCCCGCAGTTGCCCCATTGAAACAGTCAGATTCATCACCAGCATTGAATGCCGATACACGAGAATTATAAGATGCATCAGTTGTCGAACCTTGGTCTGTATATGCAGTATTGCCATATTCCGAAGTAGGTTCAGCGCCAAAACTCTCTTTTTCATGGCATCCGGCTCTTACATAAGTATCATAGGCAGCAGAATAACTATCCCATTCTGCGGACACTTGTTCAATGCGTGTTGATTTACTTCCTAAAACTTCAATTGCCGGAAAAACAACAATTATAAATAAATACAGAAACTGAAATAATGCACTTTTCATCGTTTTCTATTTAAAACGTCTCCATCATGGTTCACTCTTTAACTGCCATATTTAAAATATAAATAAAACCTATTACCATGGGAACCATTTTCTGTTTTTTAAATCTTTGGATACCTTATAGTCAGGTGTTACTTCGTCCAAAAAATCAGCTATTTTATCTTTATAATAGCTAACTCTGTTGTGATAAAGTTAAACTCAATAATAGTACTAATAAGTAAGTCCAACTTCTGTGATATACTTACACTCATAATGATCATTTAGACCAATAAACCCATACTTTTCGAGCTGCGTACGCCCTGGATCTGAACTTCCCAGCTCAAACTCCCGACTACTAATTGAGCCAATAAGGGATTGAATCGTTGTCCATCCAATGCTTGATTCTTCGGTCCAAAACATCACCTGCCCATTTATCAGAGCCGGCCGGTAGTGCATCGTGCTGAGGCAGGTATTTCCGCAGTTCCTTAATAACATCTTCAAACTCAGGGTCACCTGCAAGATTAACATGCTCGCCCGGATCATTTTGATGATTGTACAATTCTTCACCTCCATCACGATAATGGATATAACGCCACTTATTGCTACGCACCGAATGATTTTTGTAATACCAGGTACTCAGAACCGGCTTGTCCCAGGAAGATTGAGGATTTTTGATTAAAGGAATAATACTATTTCCTTCTAATACAGAATCATCCGGCAGGCTGCATAAATCCACCAGTGTAGGATAAATGTCCAAAAGGCTGACCGCTTCATCACATTCCTCACCGGCCGCATCCATTCCAGGGACTTTAAAGAACAAAGGCACCCTGGTGGATTCTTCCCATAGCGCCTGTTTGCGCCAATGGTGTTTTTCACCAAGATGCTGACCATGGTCGGACCATAGGACAACAATCGTATTATCGGCATATTTACTGTTTTCCAATGCTTCGATAACCTTGCCCAATTCATGATCAGCAAAAGAAACACATGCCAGATAACCATAAATAAGTTCCTTCCAGTAAGTATCACTTAAATTTGTAACCGCATAATGATCCCCTCCATTAATAGTTCCGTAGGCAATAGACTTACCCATTAAAGGAATGTCCGCCATTTCATCTGCCGGCATCTCAGGTAATTTAATGGAATCGAAATCGTATAAATCAAAAAATTCTCTGGGGGCGGTATAGGGTACATGAGGTCGTACAAAACCTACAGCGAGAAAAAAGGGTTTCTCATGTTCTTCATTTAATTTATCAATGGCCCATTCAGCAATGAGCTCATCAAACATTTTACCACCGGGCATATCTTCACGATCCAGCGCGCCATAACACAAAGATTGGCCATTGGAAAATTCCTTTCCGTAATGATTTACGATTTGACTCCCATTTTTGGGGAATGGATAGAACCGGTTACCCTTGTAACCATTTCCCCTGTCTCTTAAGTCTTTGGGGACTTTATAGTCAGGCGCTATTTCATCCCAAAAATCAGTTATTTTATCTTTATAATCGCTAACACCGTTATGAAAAATTTTACCAACGGCCAAGGTTTCATAACCGTTATCCTTGAAATATTGAGGCAGCATTTTATGGTCACCCATCACCTTGTCATAGGTCGCTTGCATTGCTTTAGTTGAAGCATACCATCCAGAAGTAGATGGATGAATCCCGCTGAGTAAGGAATTGCGGGAAGCTGTACATACCGCTTGGGAACAATGTGCATTGCTAAATAACACCCCTTGTTCGAAAAGCTGATCCATATTTGGCGTTAACACCTGGTTATTTCCATGTAATGCGCCAACCCAATCGTTTAAATCATCGATTGAGATAAAGAGAACATTTGGCTTTCTACCAACAGCTTCAGAACAAGCTGACAATAAAAGCATTAGAATCAAAGCAATATTTAGTCGATTCATTTCTTTTATTAAAATTAAATTCAATAATACCGGGTAATAATAAATTACTCATTCAAACTTATAATCTCTTCAAAAACTGACACAAACCATTCGCACTAATAAAACAGAGTTACAAAAAAGTACCATTTTCGCCGGTTAACCCGCATTCAAAACAATTATTTTAATAATAAAACCACGATTTAAGCTTCGAAAATTTTGAATCTGCATGGCCTCGATCAAACGCTCAACTTTATATACAAATCCAAATTGGATGGCTTAGCAATACGGATAAAACAGAAATAATGAAAATGGATAAAAAAATGGGTGTTTGATCTGTTCATCCTAAAAAATAGTTAGATTCAAACACCCACCTTCAGCTATAGCATTATTCCTTTACAAATTTCGCTTTATAAACTTTATTCTCGCCTGATAAAGATATCACATAAATCCCTTTACTTAAACCACTAATATTTAAGGTTAATTGATCAGAATTAATAACCTCATGTAACACCATACGGCCATCCATATTAAAGACTTCGGCACTTTGATAAAAATCGTCCGGCAATTGGATATTTAATTTATCAATAGCAGGATTGGGAAAAACCTGAACCTTAGGCGCGTCAAAATCTGATACTGACGTTGATTTTTCATAAGCCGTAAGCAATAGATCATCGATCCAAATCCGGCTGGTAGATTCATCGTTAATATCACAAATCGCTCTTATTTTGATCTGAATAGAATCAGTCGTTTCATTAATAGGAACAACCACTTCCTGCCAATCAACCGTCAGCTCATTATAATCGAGACTTATCATTTCGGTACTATCATTACCATTCATTACATATACGGTTAAACTCTGACCTTCGAAAACAGCCTGCGCTGCCACCCAAAATGTAAGCGTTCCAACATTTTTAATTTTAGGCGTTAAGATATAACCCGGGTCAGTTTCAGGTCCTCCGGTAAACTTCAAAGCCTCGTCGCCCGGGTATAGATTTTGATTGCCAGCAGGCACATTATTGGCCGATTGATAAGTATGACTCTTCACACAACCGGGTAAACTTACTGCGTCAGACGCAAATCCCTCTTTAAAAAAGTAATCAGATCTGACAAAAACAACCGTTGTTGTGGCCTGACTTACACCGTCTTCGCCAGTAACAACAATGGAAGCTGTTCTTTCAGCCTCGGTACCATCAATATCACTCACCTGGGTGATTTCAATCGTTGCGTTTGGATTATTGGTTTCAGCGGCTACTGTATAATTTCCATGGTAAGGTATTTCAACCGAATAACTGGTATTGGTAAAATCAAAATTATCTATTACCACACCATCGATGGTTAATGATGAAAGAGATACATCATTAACGGCGGGAGCAGGTTTGCCAATCTGAATATCATCAATCGTTAATGTGCCCTTACTTGAAGTACCTGGTGTTTCAGAACTGACATAAAACCTGACATAAACATCACCCTCAATATTAAGTGAAACGGTAACATTTTGGAAATCTGATGTATTTTCAAGGTCCAACCCCGTGGGATTAGTCACAAAATCAGTCCACTCAATACCATCTGTTGAAGTCTGTATTTTAACAGTTGGGACAATGTCAGCATCCTTTACTTTACACCAAAACGTTAAATCTGTTGCACCATTAATTTTGGGAGTTTGTAACGAAGAATAGGACTCATCCGTTTTCATTTTTGCCGCATAAACAGCATCTGTTGCAACCATATTGGCCGCATTTTTAGTAGAGCTTGAATAAGAAACATTTTCAGCCACCCAACCATCAGGCGTAGAAGAGGTTTCAAATCCTTGCGTAAAATGGAAATCCTGCGCAAAGATATTCAGCGATGCAAATAGCATAAATGCTAATGAAAGATTCAAAATTTGTAGATTTTTTTTCATGACTATCCTTTTAATTTAACAGATTGTAAATGACTATTCTCTATTTGTTTTTTTCTTAGCAATGCTTCCAAAAAGTAGTAATCGGCATAAATAAGAGGAACATCAACTTCTGAGTTGGAAGGCTTTGATCCGGTTGAATGGCGTAGTAAAAAGCCACCATTTGTGCCGGTTTCATTAAAATAAGCTTCAGAGTGGAGTGATTTCATTATTTTGTTGCCCGCTTCCAGATACTGCTCGCCGTTCTCAACACCAAACGAATACAACTCAAAAAAAGCACTTGCCATAACAGCTGCGGCAGAAACGTCGCGCGGTTCATTGGGCAGACCGGCCAAACTATAATCC
Source organism: Geofilum sp. OHC36d9 (assembly GCF_052400685.1). NCBI lineage: Bacteria > Pseudomonadati > Bacteroidota > Bacteroidia > Marinilabiliales > Marinilabiliaceae > Geofilum > Geofilum sp. OHC36d9. The sequence continues at coordinate 414,489 of NZ_JBQTGJ010000001.1, read as the reverse complement.
CAATAAGGAATATTATCTTCAGGAAGCTTAGCAACGTTTAAAATGTAATTAGCAACCTTTTCGGCCTGGCTTAAAAATTCCGTCAAATGCGTTTCCCTATATGCCATTGAATAACCGTACAAAGCCCAGGCTTCCCCTCTTGCCCAGCATGACTCATCAGAAGCCCCCTGATGCGTCTGCCTTTTAAGCGCTTTACCGGTAATCGTGTCATAACTCACCACATGATAGGTGCTATAATCAGATCTAAAATGATTTTTCATGGTCGTTTGAGCATGCTTAATGGCAATATTGGCAAATACAGAATCACCAGTTTCTCTGCTGGCCCAAAAAAGCAATTCCAGGTTTATCATATTATCAATAATAACCGGATACTGCCATTTATCTTTATGATGATCCCATGATCGTATGCAACCGACCTTTTCATCAAAACGAGTTATTAAAGTACGTGCAGACTGAATCAATACTTCACGGTAGGCTTTGTTGCCTGTAAGCTTGTAACCCTGTCCATAACTACACATCATTTTAAAACCAATATCATGATCACCGCCATTATATTTCTCTTTTTCAAGAAGACCTGTAAATTTAGCCGCCTCTTTCATCCACATTGTGTCATTGGTTAATTCATACATCATCCAAAGAACGCCGGGATAAAAGCCACTTGTCCAGTCTTTTCTACCAACTTTTTTCAACTTCCCATTGGCACCAATAGTTCTGGGAAATATTCTATAGTCACTGTCGTTATAATTATTGACCAAATTCAAAGCATAAAATTCCTGATCATAAATATTTTTTAACAGTTCCTGATCTGAGTCAGATTGTTTTTGCGTTACATTACTTTTACAGGAAACCGCCAAAAAAAGAAGCACCCCCAAAAAAACATATAATCTCATAAAATTTTACTTTTGTTTTATTTATATAAATCATACAACATCTAACATTACAAATGTAAAATGCTAAACAATGAAAGATTACATCAAGGATTCCAATTTATTGTAATATTGTTCCTTACTAATAAACATGTTCCCTGAAACGACATTTGTGCTAATCAAAATGCCTTAAAAAGTGTATATTGCATAAAGTTGATTCTTAAAAAAGACTAAAACTCACATAAAAAAACTATGTCAGGAAAATTTGACAAACAAGGAGGAATAATTATTTCATGCAAGGTTTCATGTGTCAATTGAAATAAAATGCGAAGCATTCATCAGAATCGAAACAAACAGTGTTTGCAACAAAAGTCAAACTTTGGCGTTATGCTTATCCTCAAAATGGGCATTTACCTTCACCTTCAAAAACCCGCATTTTCAGGACTTCACAAACCTTGAATTTGAAAATTTTTTATCAAGCATTTGAATTTTATTGCTGTTACCGGATAATAAGATCTCATACCGGGGAATAATTATCTCATGCGAGTTCTTTGTTACCCTAAAAAACAAAAGACAATCAGATAAAACGAACACAAAAAGTTGCTTTTCAAGCAGAAGTATGATTAGTTTTGGCGAGTTAGATGTGTCAAAAACAAACAAATTACAAACACATGAAACGACCATGAGAAAGGAATTCTCAATTAGAAGAATCATTATTTTCATGGGAGATCCATGTGACAAAAACAAACAAATTTCAAACACATGAAATTCATCATTGCCTGTATAATATTTATTGCGCTTTCAATAAATACAAATGCGAATACAGAACCCTCTATTTCATTAACAAGAGTAACCCCGGAGGGAGGCGTCACATATAATTCAATAATGTGTATAGCCGAAGATGAAATGGGATTTATATGGTTTGGTTCAAACGATGGTTTATACCGTTATAACTCGATTGACTTTAAACGCTACAGCCATTTCCAGAATGACACAAACAGTATCGCTACCAACCGAATCAATAAACTTCATAAAGATTTATATGGCAGACTATGGATTGCCACTGAAAATGGACTCTGTCTGTATAACAGAAAACAAGACAACTTCAGTAGCTACACATTGAAAGATCAATTTGGCAATTTATCGGGTAAGGATATCAATTCATTTTTCCAAACGAAAGACAGCACATATTGGTTTTCTGATGAAAAAGGGTTTGGCACTCTCAACATAGATAAGAGGCAGGTTTTTTACAAAAACATTGATGGTAAAACAAATAAAGTAAGCCTTATCACAAATGATGACCAAGGTTCTATTTGGGTATTTTACACTGACGGCGAAATTTATTATAAGCTCAAGGATTCAGATACGTTTTACTATTTTTCAAAAGCATACCCCCAGCCGATTCATTCCTCATTAATTGACAAGGATAAGTTATGGATCGCTTATGAAACAAATGGTTTGCTTTGTCTAAATTTGGATGGATCGGTACAGACCTACTTCAAATCGGAGAATAACGATCAAACAGCAATTCCCGACAATCAGGTCCGAAGTATAGTAAAAGACGAACTTGGGCAGATTTGGGCAGCCACTTACGAAGGAATTGCCATTATTAAAAACAACGAGGTCATTTCGGTCATTAATCCGCAAAACTATTCTGAGATGCCAAGCCATTCTGTTTGGTCCTTGTTTCAGGATTCTCAAAAAAACATCTGGTTTGGGACATTTTGTGGTGGTTTATGCTTCCACAGTAAACACAGCAATTATTTCAATCATCAGACACAATCGAGTTCGAAAAATTCATTAAGCTTTAATATTGTCAGTTCGTTTACAGAAGTGCCGAACAGTTCAAAAATAATCGTCGGCACCGAAGACGGCAATTTAAATTATTTTGATCCCATTTCGAAAAAAATCACCCAGACTAAAGTGACTTACAATGGCATTAGCGTAAGCAATATTAAATCCTTGTGCTTCGATAAAAATGGCACTTTATGGGTCGGGACATACAGCCATGGCGTTTTATATCAAACAAAATCGTCAACTATATTCAAAAAACTGACCCCACCTTTCACCGAAGGATTTCAAGCACTCTATTTACTGGCAACCGATGAAGGTCTTTGGGTGAGTAATTATCCAAATGGCGCTTATTTTTACAATTTTGAGACAAATAAATTCACACAATTTATTCATAATCCGTTAAATATAAATACCATATCGAACAACAATGTCAGACAAATTCTAGAAGATAAGCATGGGAATATCTGGTTTGGGACCCGCAATGGGCTTAATTTACTAAAAAAAGGATCCCAGGAAATCAAGCATTTCTTTCATGAGGAATATAATTCCACGAGTTTAAGCAGTAATTTCATTTATTCCATGCTTGAAGACGATGAAGGGAATTTATGGATTGGGACAAACGGTGAAGGGCTTGACTATTTCAACACTGTAACATATAATACAGATCATTATACCACAAAAGACGGCCTCACAGGCAATGAAATATTTTCAATGCTTCAAGACAAAAACAATCGCCTTTGGCTAACCACTAATCAAGGGCTTTGTTTATTTGAACCGAAGTCAAAGACCATCAGATCTTTTAATAACACCAATGGCATACTAAACAATAAATTCAACCCTAATTCGGCGATCTGCTCTAATGACGTATTTTATTTTGGAGGCACCAATGGATTCATCCGGTTTCAACCTGAAAATATTACCAAAAACCTTACACCACCCACCACTATAATCACAGAGCTTTATGTCAATAATGAGCTTGTAATACCTGGAGAAAAGACAAAAATTTTAGATGATGTAATAGAAAAAACAAGATACCTCAAGTTAAACTACACCCAAAACTCCATTGGATTTAGGTTTGTTACAAACAACTATATTGATCCATCAAAAAACAGATTCAAATACAGATTAATTGGGTTTAACGATGATTGGATTAATATTGAGTACAATGAAACAGCAACATTTACCAAAATTCCGCCGGGAGATTATACTTTCGAAGTAAAAGCGGCTAACAATGACGGCGTGTGGAATAAGAATTCCACTAAAATATTCATTGAAATTATTCCACCCTATTGGCTGCGATGGTATGCGTATGTTACATACATTTTGGCATTTTTAATTATTCTGTATTTTATCAGAAAACAATCTATCAAACAACAAATCCTTAAGAGTGAAATTGAATTAGAAAGAATCAACAGAAAAAACAAGGAGAAACTGCACCAGCTAAAACTTCAATTTTTCACCAATATATCTCACGAATTCAGGACACCACTGACACTAATTCAGGGACCTGTTAATCACTTATTAAAAAACGAAGCTCAACCAGAAGAATCATATAAACAATTGCAACTGATAAAAAACAATACAGACCGTTTATTGCGTCTGATCAATCAGTTTCTGGATTTTAGAAAGGTAAACTCAGAGAAGCTACAGCTGAATCCGGTAAATGCAGAAATCATAGCTTTTTGTCGTAACATCTATTCGTGCTTTGAAGAAAATGCAAAAATCCGGAATATCAAATTTAATTTCGTCACCGATTTATCGAAACTTAAAATGGATTTTGATCCTGACAAGGTAGATAAACTGTTATTCAACCTCTTATCAAATGCATTTAAACACACTCCCGATGGTGGTGAAATACTATTGGAAATATATAGTAATGCAAAACATGTTTCACAATTTTCGGGTAATACCTATTCCATCGGAGAAAAAATCACAAATAATTTTTTAGAAATAACCGTTTCTGATTCGGGCAACGGAATACCTGAAAAACACTTAGCGGCAATTTTCGAAAGATTTTATCAAATTAACGATACCCGGCAAGGCACCGGAATAGGCTTATCATTAGCCAAAAACTACATTTTAGCTCATAAAGGAACGTTAATAGTAAATAGCCAGGTAAATACAGGCACTGAATTCACTATTTATCTACCTCAAAATCAATCGGAATCATTACAGTTTAACAATTCAGATGAAACCATTGAAACAACTATTTCCAATTATTCGGTTCAAAATACCCCCGCAGTAAATGAGAAACAAAGCTTCAACAAAGAAGACGAAATTAATGAAAATGCTCTTGTCCTGATAGTTGAAGACAATGTTGAATTACTAAATTATATAAGCGACATATTAAAAAATTATTTCAGGGTAGCAAAAGCCAGAAACGGAAAACTCGCGATGGAACAGGTAAATACCCTATTTCCTGATTTAGTGATTTCGGATATAATGATGCCAGAGATGGATGGAATTGAACTGTGCGACACGTTAAAAACAGATATTAAAACCAGCCATATTCCGGTCATCCTGCTTACCGCGCTCGATTCCGTCAAAGACAGGATAACCGGGCTCAATTCCGGCGCCGATGCATACTTAGGAAAACCATTTGATGAACAGTTACTTATTGCGCAAATAAATAGTTTACTGGAATCAAGAAGAATACTTCGACAATCATTTGATTCCAACCGCCAAAACTGGGAAGATCAATACTCATCATTTGATTTAGATAAAAAATTGCTTTTAAAAGCTGTAAGCGTGGTAGAGGCCAATATAAGTGATCCTGATTTATCGGTTCAAAAATTGGCCGAACAATTAAACCTTAGCCGGACGCACTTGTATCGAAAATTAAAAACTTTAACCAATCAATCTGCCACTGAATTTATTCGAAATATACGTCTTAAGAATGCGATAAAATTAATGGATGAAGGGAAGCTAAAAATCAATGAAATAGGTTATGCCGTGGGTTTCAACTCTCACAACTATTTCACACGCTCGTTCAAAAAACAATATGGCATTTCACCGAGTGAATATATCCAGGATAAATCGCGGCGCAACCATTAAGAGCTGTGTTACAGGTCAAACGACCGACTTTATGAACAATCACTGTCTGTAGAGCCCTACTTCGGCGTTGCATTTATTGAGGGACTGGTCATTTATTTTTCAGGATACAAACGACTGAATTTAGGGCGCCTACTCCGCCTCCCTTATGTGGGTATGTTGAATAAAACGATGCAAAGTCATCAGCCACCTGGCCGTAATTCTAGTCATATTCTGAATCGCCAATAACAAACAAAATCCGGCGAATATTAAAACTCGCCGGATTTACTAACAAAAACAATGTACAGGTTGATCAGTTAACATGATAAAATCGTCAGGAAAAAAGATTCCATATCACAATTTCTTTCGCAACTGAATGCCATTTAATATGGGTTTACCTTTAATTGCATCAAACTTAACAGAAATACCTTTGCCATCAGTTACAACAACTGTTGTTTTATATGAAACAGCCTTTTCAGGCAGGAGCTCCTCGTTATTTGAGAGATTACTGATAAATTCCTTATTATTGAGAGTCACAGAAAAAACCCGTTCCTCATTATTCTCAGTGTTATCACCATTACTTCCCAAATTATAGATCAAATTCTGACGTTTAACATTTGATGACAGCTCACAAAAATGAAGCACCAGGGCATAAATTCCATCCGGCACATCAAACCGAAACTCATCAATTCCAAGCTGTTGCGTTGCATATACAGCATCCATATCGCTGTCAATAATATTTATATCGCTACCAAAATTTTGCCTTTTGGTATTCTTCATCTTATAAACTTCACCACCAACATACCCCCAACTTCCAGGAAAATATTCCTGAGCAGGTAACCAGTTTTCATGATTTTTATAATCGGTATAAAATCGCTTGTCACCGAGACTAATATTTAAGGTTTGAAATGGAAGATCCGGATCATCAAGCACCTTAGGCACAATGTTAAATTTGATGCTTGCCTGATCTGCAACATCATAACCCTTAAACGCAGATTTGACTAACAATCGATTTTCACCTTGTTTAAACGGCACATTAAACGTCGCAATCCCGTTAATTACCTCTTTTCGCCCCAGAGAGCGACCATTTTGAAAGAATTCAACTTCCTTCAGGTTTGAAAATACCTGAACAGGCTGCTCTACAAAATCATTATCCGCCAAAATTTGCTGACCGGTTCTAAAATTCCATTCCTTTGATCCTATTTCCAAATAAGGTTCCTCGCCGAAATTAGCTCTATAAAAGCGATAAGTATCTTTCGGTTTACGATCATACGTGAGAAGCCCTTTGGAATTAATGTGTGGCGTTGTTTCATTTCTTGTTTCAGAACTAAAATCGGCCAGATTCCATACCACCATTCCACTTATGAACTTCCGCTCTTTAAATGCTTTAATGTATTCCTGATGATAATCAATGGCATATTCCACTGACTTATCAAATCGAATGGGGTCAAAGTTATGAATTCGATAATCGACATCGGCACCATATTCAGTAACAAGTATTGGAACCCCTTTGCACAGGTCATGTCTCTTATCCATTGTTTTACCAATATTTGAGCTTTTACCGTCGTACCATCCGGTATAAATATTCCATCCAAAAATCTTTGGAATATTTATCAGTCCGGCATCTGAATAAATCTGCCCTCCACCATGGCCAACCATCATCGTATAACGATAGGGATCATTTTCCCTTATAATATTTTCGAGCCTTGTAAAAAGTTGGTTCGTTGAATGAAGATAATGCGCCAGCTCATCGGATCCCTTTTCGTAAGGAGTATGCAAAAATATTTCGTTCATATAAGCCCAAATTATAATGCTGGGATGATTATAATATTGAGCCATCATTTCACGTAACATGATTTCAGAATTATGAAAAAAAGCTTCCGATTCTGTAATGCTGTTTACTAACGGAATTTCGATAGAGGTGAGTACCCCCAGCCGGTCGCAAGCCTCAAGAACAGCTTCATCCTGCGGATAATGCGCAATGCGTAAAAAGTTACCGCCCATTTCTTTAAGCAATTCCACATCATGAATATGTACGGCATCATCCAACGCATTACCCAGCGTCGCGAAATCCTGATGTCGGGAAGCACCAATTAGCTTATAAGGCGAACCATTTAAAAAGAAACCATTCTCGGCATCGAATTTAAACCAACGAAAAGCAATCGGGTTTTCAATCTGATCAACAATCTTTCCATCTACTTTGAGCCGGGATATTAGTCGATACAGATACGGATTTTCGGGAGACCACAATTTGGGGTTCTCCAATTTTAACTTACAATCAAAACTGACTGATTCGCCTCCTTTAGCAGTACGTTTTTTCTCATAATTAAGCACTTCTTTTCCGGCATTATCCATCACCACATGTTCCACCACCACTTTCTTTGTTCGAGAAAAAGAGTTGGAAAAAGCACCTTTTAAATTTAATTCAGCAGACTCATTTGAAACTTTTGGGGTCGTCCAAAAAACCCCCTGTGAATTATACTGATCCATCCGGAAATGAACCTTATCCAAGGCAACGAGGTGAACATCCCGGTAAATACCTCCAAAAAAAGTAAAGTCACCACTTAAAGGAGGAATATCCTTATTATAACTGTTATTGGCTTTAACGAAAAGTTGATTTTTTGAGTTCCCTTCATCTGAAAAATTAAGATATTTTGTAATTGGGATGTTAAAAGCAGTATACCCGCCTGTATGACTGCCAGCCAACTGTCCGTTAATGTATACACTTGCACTAATTCCAATGGCATCAAAAACGAGAAATACCTCCTTATCACGCCATGAACCCGGGATATACAAATCTCTTTTATAACAGGCGGTATCTCTATAATAGCCAAGTTCATCGTCCATTACATCATCAATATTCCAACAATGAGGAACTGAAACATTTTCCCAACGGGCATCATTTGAGGCAGCATCAATATCCCCTTTACAAAATTTCCAATTCGAATTAATGGAATACTCACACCTAACCTGAGCCTGGCTATCAAAAATTAACAAGCCGAATAAAAGCAATAATAATATCTGTTTCATATGATTATATGTTGTTTTTTAAGGTCATATGGAACTCACCGAAGTTAATCATCCCTCTGTGTCTGAATCAATTCCCATGGTTCGTTTCATCTATCAAATAAATGGGTTACCACCCCAATTATATCCTATTAAAAAGGTAATAAAGTGTTGAATAATATCTCTTAGAGTCTATCTAGAGTTTGTCTATAAAGTCCAACTTCTGCGTTACGCTTGCTCTCAAAATGGTCATTTACGGAAGTAAACTCACATTTTTCGAGCTGCGCAAGCCTTGATTTTGAACTTTATAGCTCAAACTCCCGACTTTATGGACAGGCACTATCTAGTGTTTGTCTATAAAGTCAACTTCTGCGTTACGCTTGCTCTCAAAATGGTCATTTGCCACAGTAAAGAATCATTTTGAAAGCTTCACAAACCTCCGATATAAAAATTTCTAATCTGCCACAGGCTTATCTGAGCGAGCACTGATCAGACCTATCATCTTTTCTGCATATCGTTGTCCAAAAACAACTTGACTTTTGGTATCAAAATGCGTTTTGTCAATTGTAGTAAGTCCTTCAGAACTAACCACCGCTGAATGGCTAATACTATCGGGCACCGCAAGTAGCATTTCATTAAAAGACTTTCTAAAGGGTTTATCATAAGACAGCTGCCCTACAACGATAGGCAAATCAGCATCTCCCAATTCCTTCCGAAGTTGAGCGACCATATATTGCAGCTTAGGCAAATAAGAATTCCACTTACGGGCATCAGCACACCCCTGGTGCCATATAATGCCTTTCAGGTGTCCGTATTTCATAGCCAATTTCGTTCGACGAACAGCCTCCTTAAAAAAAAGACTATCGGGGTGCCATTGGTTAATCGAAGTCCCACCTTTTGCGTTAACCACAAGTCCAATCTCTTTATCCGGCTGCATTTTTGCCATCACCTCGCCAAAGGAAAAAGAAGGACCGACCTTCTGTATTTTAAGACTCTTCCGAATGGTCGAGTACTTATTTAACGGATTAGCCGCTTTAACCCACATTTCAGTTGTATCGTTTGTAAATAGAAATACATGTTCAAGCGTATCTTCAACAGTTTCATCAATCGTGGCCCGGCCAGCCATATTTGACTGTCCTATGCACAGATAAATATCCAAATCCCGATGTGGAGTACTACAACTGGTCAAAATAAGACCCAGTAAAAAAATAAAGCTTTTACTTTTCATGTGGTAATAATTTAATTTTTAAGGTCACATGAAACTCGCCAACACAATAATCTTCCTTTGCGAAAAATCCTACTCATGGCTCGTTTCATATGTTTAAATTTATCTTTCAATGGTCATATGGAACTCTCGATGAATTTTAATCATTCTCCTGTGTGTATTTTAGAATGCTAAAATTCATGTTCGTTTCATATATTTATAATTTGTTTCTTAATTGCCATCTGTAACTCGCCGAAATAATCTTTCACATTTGTGAGAATTCACTCTCGTGGCTCGTTTCATAAAACCAATCTAAAATTATTGTTAGTATAAGCAAGAAAAATAAAGTAACTGACAAGATATATTCAAACACTTAGTTTAGAAATAGTTACAATTTAATCTCATCAATATACAATCAGCTGTTTTGAAACCATCTGCGATCCTGATTTCAAATACAAAACATAATACCCGGGCTTAAGAGAATTAATCTCTAACTCCGGTTTCCCGGATTCTTCCAAAAGCACTCGTCCTGTCATATCAAAAACAGAAACGTTGTAATTATCATCAGCTCCACCTCGAAAGAAGATTTTTCCTGAGGCCGGATTTGGGAAGAAAAACAATTCGTCGCCGGATAATATTTTCACAGGAGATGCCTCACCTTTAAGCGTTACATCAATATTGAAAACAGAATCCCTCGAAGCCGGATCAATTTTATAACTTAACATTCCGTCCACATTGCTTATTTCGGTTCCATTTATCATTAAACTTTGAAACACTTCACCATCGCTGGCATGAACTTCAAATGTCAATTCATCGCTCCAAAGTGTTGTATAAATAATTCTGTTACCCGATCGAATGGTATCATTTCCATTGGTCAGGAACAGCTCGTCAGAAAAGGAAAACTCATAAACACCAATTTGTAAATCGTAAACTTTTTCCAATACTTTTTGAGCATACCTGGCGCCAAGTAAAAGCTGAGAAGAGGTGTTAAAATGTGTTGAATCACCAATATGCCATAATCTGTCATTAACAACATAATCAGAATTACTTATGACACTTTGAATATTGGTTAAATTCGTATTAAAAGATTCGTATTTTGAATACCACCCACCTAACTGTCCGGCAACGAAATAAAAATCGTTATTCACCGCTTCTCTCATATCGCCAACCAATGAATTAAGCAGTTCAAGATAGGAACCAAAATTATTACTGTTCGATTCACCCTGATGCCAGATAGCCCCTTTAACAGTTCCAAAATCATTGGCCTTGGATATGCGCGTCATCAACGGCTCATAATACGTTCCACCTTTCGCGAAAGCTGTAATTGAAGTTCCTCCCCTGGCATTGGTTATAATGCAAACAGGATTCTCAACATATTTCGAAATCGTTTTAACAAAAGACCAGGACGGTCCGAGCTTTTGATCTTCAGGACTTTTACGGATATTTGAAAAAATATTCATCGGATTGACGGCAGGTGTCCACACATCCTCACTATTCAACAAATACGCTCCATTAAGAGTGTCGGTGTTATCGCCAATATCGGCCCTGCCTGCCATATTCGATTGACCAAGGGCAAGGAAAATATCCAACTCCTCACTGGTAAGCACCACTTTCTTGCTGATGTCATTTTTAACCAAAACAGAACCCAACCTATCAAGAAAATCACCTTTAGAAACCTTAAAAGGCAAAGATTCCATTTGAAAAGACAAATCAGTAAATATGACTTCACCCTGACTATCAGTTACCAGCTGCTCATCACCAAGTGTAACTTGTGCTCCCGCCACTACATTGTTATAAAAATCTGTAACCGTAAATACCGCTTCATAGGTTTCATCAGGATCATACAGAGCCTTACAGGCAATGTCATCGATCATAGTGCGGGAACTCTTTGAATCGCCATTGACATACAAAAATTTTATGTACACATTTCTATCGTTAATTGAAACGGTTTGTGTTTCAGATAGAGGATCATTTACACTTTCAGAGGTGTAAGCAGGAATCGGCCCCTCATCAGGCGTATAAGTAATAACATCGGTAAAATTAATACCATCGTAGCTTTTCTGTATCTTTAAAGCTTCGCCATCGGTCTTCGAGAATTTGGCGACAAAGCTCAGCGTGCTAACCCCCGAAAACATAGGCGAAGTAATGCTTCCAGAACTTTCGTAGAGGCGCATGGCCTTTTCACCCGGATAGGCACCACCATTCCCTTTACTGCCTGAGGGGAAACGACTACCACCAAAAGTCCAACCGTCAAACTCGCTTGTCTTGCCATCGATAGAAGAAACAAACCCAAACTTTGCCTGATAGACAGAGCGAGCCACAATGGCCTTCACCAAGGCAGTGTTAACATTATCTTCGGCTGTAATTTTAAACACAGCCGTATCACTCGTCCCCGGATAAGGATTTGCCATTTTTACAACCTCAACGCTTGCTTTAGGAGATACCGGGAAACATTGCAGACTAAAATCAGCATCAAATCCAATAGAATCATGGGCAGTATAAACATTATCAGCTCCCTCTTCAAAAAGAAGTGCTTCGCTCGAAACCGACATACAACTTGCCACAAAGGCATCTACTTCCACATTATCAGCTGAAACAGGCGTCTCATCCGACAGCTCAAGATCATCTATCTGAAATGAATACTCCGTACCCGAGTCATCAACATCATCATTTACGCTCTCCAGTTTAATGTAAACGGCGGTGCTTCCACTATTAATGTCCACATTAAAAGTCTCCCCTTCACCTGGCAATTGATCGTAACTTATCTCAAACACCTGAGTCCATCCAGTATCCCAATCTGCTCCATCGGTTGAAATATATACTTTAAAGGAGGGATTATTAGTGCCATAAGAATCCGGCTTTAAAACAAAAGACAAAGTTCCTGCATAGGCGAAAGCAGAATTTGATTTCATGGCTGCCACACCATTTCTAAACCGGGCATACAGGCCACTAATAACTTGCACGCCTCCTTTTGGGTGTTCAGACCTAACATTGGTAGTCCACCCAGAGATATTATCACTTGATCCATCTGAAAAATCAAGTTGAATATGATAACCGGGATCGAGCCCCATCGCATTGAGAGTGCAAAAACACATTACAATCAAACTATAAAGCTTTGCTTTCATTTTGTTTTAATATTTTAAAATTTTAAAGACAGGCAAACTGTTTGCAACAGCTACATCAAGACATATAGAATAGGTATTAATTAGTGCCTGCCATTAAAATCATAATTTTCAACTAAAAAAATAAATTCAAGGCTTGCGCAGCCCTGAAAATGCGGGTTACTGTTGTAAATGACTGTTTTGGAAACGAGAGTATAGGGAAAATGGCGCATTATTGCTGACACTAGTTAAAATCGGCATCAACAGCATTCCAGTTCTTATTATTAATCTCAACTTCGGCAACCTCAACCAACCCATCGATGAATTTTTCGTAATTCTTTTCAACATACTGCATCTGATAGAAACCATAATTATCCTCCAACGAATAATCTTTATCATTAGCCAATAATCTCAAATCCTTTTCCGTAGGTCTCAGTTCCTCCTTTAAAAGTTCACTTTTTAATTTTATCAGCATTTTATCAAACTCATAAGCAAAAAAAGTTCTATTCGTAAATTTCAAAGAACCATAAACCACCTCCCCATTTTCAACTTTTGTTCTTCTTCTTTGGTTTTCAACTTTCATTTTTGACATAATAGAGTCAAAATAGATTTGTTGAACCACCCCTTTATTTAAAGCCAGGATTTGCTGTATTTTGCAACGCACAGCTTTCTTCAAAGCAAGATTCTTAAGCATCTCCAAAGGCGATTCGCCGTTAATTTTCTGCTTCCAAAAAACGTCACTATCATCAACGCCATATTTTTCATAAAAATAATTGTACACCTCTGCTCTTTGAAGGAGCATCCAAAACTTTAGCTCGTCATTTGAAATCGGGAAATGGTTCACCCGGGCAACTTCATTGTCCTTAGCCAGATTACAGGCAAACATGAATATCAACAGAACAAAGAATAAACCTTTATAAAAAAAAGAATTGTTATCAGACATTTTCATGTGTTTATAATTTGTTTGTTAAGATCACATGGATCTCACCGGAATTAATCATTCACCTGTGTGAGAGATTACTCTCATGCTCGTTTCATCCTTAATTTTGCATTTCAAAAGCCCCAATATCAGGTTTCCCATCGTTAACCGGGTTACCCCAAAAATCGAATCCGCCATTATCTTCAATGACCATACCGGCATCAATACATGGAGAATTCGCCATTAAACGGTACCCCGAAAGCCGGTCGGGATCGGTCATATCGACATCAAAAGGAGCATTACCCTGATCAACAAATAAAGGATCCGCACTCAAACTGTAAGTTCCAAAACCGGCAATATTATAATAGGCATTGTAGCTTACATCGCATGTATTATCGGGTATCAGTCCCCAATTTGTAGGATTTTCGAAGTAAAAAATATTGTTGTACATAGAGGTGTTTCTTGGCGTGCGGACCTTTGATGGGCTGACAAAAGGAACGGCCTGATAAATGTCGCTTCCAAAATAATGGGTATTGTTATGAATCAACAAATCCTCCATTTCGTTATCGTCGGGAAAGCCGTATTCATAAGCTCCCAGTTTTTCATTAATGCTTAGATTATAGCGAATGGTTACACCTTTATTATACTTGCACATAATGCCACAAAACCAATGATTGTCGTGACTGTAATTGTATTGTATGATGGTATTTTCATTATTATAATCGGCATCAAATCCACCCCGATCATGATCGTCAATATCACCTGTATTTCCATAGGCTTCATTGTATTGCATGATGCAACCAAGAGTGTTAAAATTAAAGATATTATGTCCTGTACTATAGCGACTTGAATAAGCAATAACATTATACTCAGCCAGAGGATCGATGCCATCTCTTATAATAATACCATTACGTCCGGTATATTCAACACGATTGTTGCGCAAAACATAATTCTCCCAAGGATAATAGTCTTCATCCTTGACACCTCCCCAACTCGAAGTATTACCAATTCCCACACCTCCTATCATGCTAACTACATTGTTCTCAATAAGTACATTATTAATTCTTGTGGGAATAGATTTTCCAAGTACCCGAACATGAATACCACCCCTTTGTTTGCCTTCAACCTTTCCATTCACATCGTGTACGTAACAATTCCGGATCGTAATATTTTCAGCATCACCCACATTCTCCTGTACGACGTATATTCCTCTCAAATCACCCTGATCATCGTCACTTCCATCCGTATTTGTAACTTCCAGATTACTTATTATCCAGTTATCTTCATTGTAGAGATAAAAAACAGAATTGACCGTTCCATGCCCGTTTATGATCGGCTTGTTGTCAATATCATCCCAATAAATTTCTTTAGTCTCAGGATCATATGCCGTCACAGTAATTGGTTCAGTTGCGGTACCAGACCCTTTGGGCGCAAATTGTCCGTTAAAAGACTTGCCCGCGGCAAAAAATATATTTGCACCAGGTAAATATGATAGATTATTAAATTTATCGAAATCTTCCTGTGTCTCAATATAAACTCCAACAACCTCGGACGCCGAGTCATCAGGAATTGAATCAGGCTCGTCTACGATGTTAATATCATCAGAATCCTTGTCGCATGAAACAAATGGAAAATAACCCAACAAAAAAGCTATAAATACTAAAAAAGGAATTTTTCTCATCTCATTAAAATTATTTGTGCCTTATAGGTATCCGATGAAATCCACCAAAGAAATTGGTTTGTGCAAAGGAATACGTCAATGGCTGGTTTCATTTTAATACTGACTGAATAGCTGCACCAATTATTCTTTAAATTTTCAATTTAAACGAAGACGCACATTCAGAACTACCATGTATAATCTTTTCCATCATCACTATTCTGCCACGACTCAATGATACTATTCAATTGATCCAACATAGCATTTTTCAATTGCGCTTCGTGTTCAGACAGATCGTTTTGCTCACAAGAATCCACTTCCAGATTAAACAAAAAAGAGTTAGCTCCCATTTTTGGAATAACCAATTTATAATCGCCATTGATAAGCGCATACTTTTCAGTTTTCTTATATAATCGTTTATAACCAAAAGCTAATGCATTCTCACGTTTCAACTTCTTTCCTTCAAGAACAGGCAGGAAACTCTCGCCGTCAATAGGTAGTTTCTTTGTTTGTTTAAAATCTAATATATCCAGAATGGTAGGCAAATAATCCACATTACAAACAGCAGCATTACACTCGCCACTATTCAAATGACCTTTCCACATCATTAATGAAGGCACCCTGATGCCGCCTTCCCACACCTCGTGCTTAGTTCCTTTAAAAGGCCCAGCAGAAGCGATCCCTCGCCTGGTAATTGGTCCTTCGGGGCCATTGTCACTGGAAAAGAATATCACCGTATTTTCAAGCAGATTGTTTTGTTCTAAAAATGAAACCAAACGGCCAATTTGTTCATCCATGGCCGTAATACTCCCATACAGATGCTTCTGCTCTTCAGGTAATCCCGGATATTTTGCAAGATATTCAGGCCCGGCAACTACAGGTTCGTGCGGTGTATGAAACCAAATAGTAGCAAAAAAAGGCTTGCCGCTTTCCACCGATTTTTCGATAAAAGGAATGGTTCGATCCATAACAATGCGACTGTCATCACCATCAAGATTCTCAGTTACGACCACCCCGTTATGAATATACCGGGATCCACCCCACGAACCGTCTTTTGTAGAGCCGAAACCGTTCCAACCCTCCGGCGTTTTGGTTGGATTCCATGTAGGAACAGCACTTTTGGTGATAAAACATTCCTCGTAACCATGATGCCATGGAGGAGAATAGTAACCCCGTTTATCTATTGCATCGGGTTCAACCCAACCAAGGTGCCATTTACCAAATATTCCGGTAGCGTATCCATTTTTTTGTAGAATCTCGGCAATGGTCGTCTCAGCCACACGTAATCCACCGGTATGGGCAGCATAAATACCTTGTCGAAAAGGATCACGACCAGTAAGACAAGCAGCTCTGGATGGGCTACACAGAGGAGCTGCGGCATAAAATTGAGTAAACCGGATTCCGGAATTACTCATTTTATCGAGATGAGGGGTAATAATTTTAGTATTACCATTAAAGCCAACATCCCCCCAACCCAGATCATCGGCCATAATCATAATTACATTAAGCATTGTATGATCACCAACCACGTTCTCTCCATCTGTCTCATTTTGAGCTGCAACCAGTTGTGCTAACAAAATGAAACAGAACGCTACTATTGATATTTTATAGTTCATACGTGAAAGCTAAATTTCCATAAAACACTTACACACAAACAACATCTTAAAAATAAGTTGTGTCCCACTGAATTACATTATCAATAACTCGTTTCACAAAAACTAAAGTATCCTGAGCGTGATAGGTATTTCCGTTATAATCGAAAGTATAATCCAAATAGATATTGTGGTCATTTTCTCTGTCGAAAAACCCGTCTTCAACAGGCGTTATATCAATGGTACTTCCATCACCACTCGAAAACGCAATATTGTTATCGGCATCCATCGTTAAATCAAAGACCAGTTTTCCTGATCCTATAAGTACCGATTCACTTCTCACACTATTGGTTCCAACAGGTGTATTAGTAGTCAATTCAACAGCTTCGTTGCCATAAGATAATGTATCAACATCAGAAATCGCGATACCTTTATGATCATAAATTCCGACAGCATTACTTACATATTTAAAAGTAACAATGGTTACATCATTACCAATACTATCCGTTGATGCATCCACAATTCTGAATGCCAGCGCGTAAGTAGACGAAATGGCCTTTGGATCTGAAAAAAACTCAGCTTTCAGATTAATTTTCATCAAACCTAACATTGAACCCTGAGGGATGGTAATAACATTTGTCACACCGTCAAGCTTATTATTTTCCACATCATAAAGATCGGCCGGTAGCACCTCATACCCCGCATTTGTAACCAATGAGTCAACTAATTCATATTTCACCCATTCATCGCGATTATTCTCAATTTTTCCACCGAGAACCGCTCCAACCTGAATATAATCGTATTCGTCAATAATGACACTTCTATCCATACTGCTATTGGCAAAATAGGCAGTTGAATACTCATAATCACCATAATAGTCATCATACTTTTCACAAGAATATAAAGATAACAGCGCTATTATTGCCACGCAGATAACCGAATTTTTCATAATACAACATTTAATTTGTTTTGATCGTAAAAAACACAACTGATAAAATTTCATTTTATCGATTTTCAATTTTGATCACCAGGTTACCATCCATAATTTTGAACCAGAGCCTCTGATCTGGAGACCTCGTCATACGGAAGCGGCCCATAATAAGTGTTTTGAAGGTAACGACGTGACTCAACGTCTATCACGTTATATTCATATAATTCAACACCCAACGATGTATCACGAATAATCTCCATCCCAGTAACCGCCGCATTGATAACATCCAAAGGCTCCAGCCAACGACGCAAATCCCAATAGCGGAATCCTCTAAAGCAAAATTCAATACGTCGTTCGTTCTTTATTATTTCCCGAAACAGCTCTTTGGTTAAAAGTCCATTTGCGGCAAGCGAGTCGGTGTAATCCAAAGCATTATCGCCACCTCTGGCCCTTACTTTTCTGAATACATCGTAAGCAGAAAAATTCATATTTGGAAGAACTAACAGAGGATCAGTTCCAGCTTCATTTGCAGCCTCAATAAAATTCAGATACACCTCTTCGCGGTCCAACAATCGAACAAATTTAAATCCACTACTTGATTTCCCGTCCTTGACCCTGGGATCGCTATCGGTTGCGCAATCAACCGTAAAACGTTGCATGTAATATCCGGTTCTGGTGGCGTCATTTCTCAGTCCGCCTTTAGCATCAGCTCCGCCAACATATGTTTGTATCGTTTTATATCCGTATAAAGGATCTCCATTATGAACAATAAACTTTTCAAAACGAGCATCTCTATTTTCGTATGGATTTGTAAAATTATAGGTACTTGCATCGTCAACAATGGGCGTTCCGTCAGCCATTGGAAAAGCATCTACTAAACTCTGAGAAGGATTACAACGGCCAGAACCGTAGTAAGAAGGCGGGAAGTGTGAATTTTCCATATCGTTATTTTTTGACAATAACGTTTTCCAGATCACATCCACATGCTCTTCGTTGTTCTCATCACTTAAAGAGCCCAAATCCAATAAACCGCCATCCATCATAATGGCATCATAGGCAGCAGAAGCAGCACTCGTCCATTTCTCAACATCGTTTGTAGCATTGTAGGCCGGACTTGCAGCAAATAAGAGTACCCTGGATTTCAAGGCCAAGGCGGCCCGTTGCGTTGCCCTCCCTTTATACTGAACACTGGTAAGAACACTACTTCCGTCGTAGTAAAACGGACAATAGGCAATGGCAATATCAAGGTCTGCCAAAATAGAATCGACACATGCCTGATAAGAAGATCGTGGTATTTCAGTAATCTCATCAGTGCTATAAACATCCCTTAAAAGAGGGATCCCCAGCATTTTTGTTTTTGCAGCATCAACCGGTCCTGCATATTGTTTAAGCAATTCAGACTCGGACCAGGCTCTCAAAAAATGAGCTTCTCCAAAACGGTATAATTTTTCCTCTACCCGATTTGAAGGAATGGTATCTTCCATTTTGATAGGAATATCCAATCCATATGCGAGGTACTGGTTTATATTAACAATATTCCGGTAATGAAACTCCCACTTACCAATGGGATAATAGGATGCGCTTGCTCCGCCTGTGGCAAACCTGGTTACATCATTATTCTGCACCGAGTTATCTGATAAGTAATCATCCTCTATGCCATAAAAATCAGATGCATTATCGTTCACCCAGTCATAGACCTTATCCAAAACACCATGTGCATATTTACTGTTTGACCAAACATCCACATCTTCCTCATACCCTACATATTGAGGATCAATGACATCAGAACACCCCCCAGCAAGTGTTAATATTGTAATGCTTGCACAAACAATTTTAATATAATTAGTTTTCATAATTCTGAATTATTTTGAGTGGTCATAAAGAATTGAATAGATTAGCTGTTACTACTAAATTAAAAACTCCCAATGACTCGTTTCAACTGATTATTTTTAGAATTAAACCTAAAATGACAAATTAAATCCTAATGAAAATTCTTTAAACAATGGATAATCAGAATAACCTCCGTCAACAAACTCCGGATCACTGTTATCAAATTTAGACATCACGAACATATTCTTGCCACGTACAAAAACTTTTGCTGAAGATATAAACCAACGGCTGGTGAGTTTTGCAGGAACGTTATACGCCAATTCAGCATTTTCCAATCGGAAGAAATCACCAGGAACTAACCAATAAGTTGATGTACGATAATTGTTATCGCTGCCAAGCACCGTTAAACGGGGAGCCGATTTACCATTGGGCAACTCATCGTACATACTAACAGGACGGGAATCGAAACCGGAAATCTGATATTGGCTGTTTCCATTTAAATTAATGTCGTATCCGGCAAACCCAGCTCCATTTAAGTATAAGCTAAAAGCTTTATAGGCAAGCATGACATTAATTCCATAGTTAATCCGCGGATCACTATTACCAATCACTCTGATATCTTTGGTATCGACAATACCATCGTTATTCACATCCTGATATGCGATATCATCCTTGAATACATCGCCAACATATTGGTCTGCAGCCAGAGCCGCAGCATCTGTCGCAAATAATCCGTTATCAACCATTCCATAAATGGCATCGGTGGCATCACCTTCTCTCAGATCCTCAATATTAGAATAATTTGGTTCAGCATATTTGGTTCTCACAGCTTTAAAATAGCCAATATTTCCACCAATGCTATAACGTAAATTACCGATCAGGTTATTATAAGCCAATCCCAATTCAAAGGCATCTCCATCCTCTGCATTTTGATTGCGATAGGCATAATAAGAGCTTCCGCCCGCCATATCAAGCATAACGCCACGAGCAATCAAATCTGATTTTGTGGTATGGAAATAATCCATTTGAACGGTCAGTAAATTTCCAAACAAAACAGCATCCATACCAACATTGGTAGTTGTAATCACCGGCCAGTCGAGTCCTTTAGAAGCTGTTTGCGACTTATATGTAACTGCCGTACTTGAAGTACTACTTCCAACGCCGGTTAATTTGGTAAGGTCGGTAATCCGCCAATTGTCCAAAAAGGAATAGTAGTTATTAAAAGATGAAAGATAACCTTGTTGGCCCCAGGAGCCCCTTAATTTCAGATAATCAATTGTAGCACTTTCATGTAAAAACCCTTCCTCGCTCAAAATCCAGGATGCCCCAATCGTTGGGAATAACTTATAATTGTTTCCATCATTAAACTTATTGGTCCCGGCGTAATTTAGGATAATTTCAGCTGCGTATTTTTGCTTATAGGTGTAATTTGTTCTCAGATTAAAGCTATTGGAAACAAACCGGTCGATATTATCATCATCAAAATCATATCTGTACAAATAAGCGAGAAGTCCGGCATCAATAGCATGGTCGTTGATAACCTTGTTATACGACAGCAAACCTGAAAAATTATAACGTCTCCGAACGGAAGTACCCAGACTACTGGCACTCAGCTGAGGGTCAGCCCACGCTGTTTGATTGATTATCATGGTGTCTGCGCCGCCATATAAGGGTTCAAAAATCAATTCATATTCATCGCCATCGTTATTAATACCTATCTGCGATTGATTCCACACATCACCTGCTCCCCGAAGATTCAACGCGAGCCCCTTGGTTATTTGATCCAAATCGAAATTTAAGCCTAAATTAATACTCATAACACGATCCGTTTGATCAATATATCCGGCTTCATCCATCTCATATTTTAAATTTCTGCCATATTGCTGAGACGTAATGTAAATAGAGTCGCCTAACATAACCGGGAAGGCATTTGGAGGAATAGAGGTTACACTGCTCATTAAAGTACCACTACCAATCTGCGGCGTATGTTGATCATTGTATGATCCCATCAAACCCAAATCCATATCTAAAAAGTCGGTTAAGCGAACATCAAGATTCGTTCGGAAATTAAAATCCTCGCTGGTTCTTCGGTCCGATGAATTTTCCATACCCTGCATTCCATTGTAAGAGAAATTAGCAAAATACTTTGTACTATTTGTACCTCCTGTAATCTGAGCAGTATATTGTTGGCGTGTAACCATATCCCGGTACACCAAATCCTGATAATCGACATCCGGATATTTTACCGGATCGCTATGATTTTTATAAGCGTCAAGATCATTCTGGCTGTAAAAGGGATTCAAGCCATCACTGATTAGTGAATTGTTAATAGACTGCGCATAATTATAGGAATTCTGCATATCGGCCATTGAGGTTGGAAAACCATAATTAGTTTCAGCCTGTACCGTAATTTTTCGTGGACCTGCTACACCGCGCTTTGTTTTAAATTGCAGCAAACCTTCCGACCCGATTTCCCCCATAAAAGCAGTTGCAGAAGCCCCACGCATAAATACGACCTCATCGACTTCCATTAAACTAAGATTCTGAGTCATTGGCAACCCATCCACCAGAACCATAACATCATTTCCGTGATATTGCACGCTATAAGTTTCCAAACCTGGTCTTGAACCGGTCTGTTTTATCTGAAGACCCGGTATCAATCCGGTAAGCGCTTCATAAACCTGTCCGCTGGGATGTTTCTGTAACTGTTCGCCAGAAATACGAATTACGCTACCAGTCGAACTGTTCGGGCTTATTTTACCAAATGGAATATCAACATCATCAGCAGGATTAAAAAAGCCATTGCGTTGCATCACCACTTTACTATCCTTAACCGTACCACCATCTACTTCAACAATTGTTCTTTTATACCCTTCAAACTCGAAAGAAATATAATCGAACACTTTTGTTTTAATAGTAAATTCTCCGATTGAATCTGAAACAGAAACATTCCCCATACTGTTTAAAATTAAAACTCCGGCTAAGGGTTTTCCGAAGTCACTATAAACACGACCGGATATATCTATAGATTCAAATTGCTGCTTCTTTTGGGCATTTACCGTCATCGTAAATCCCGCAAATATTAGAAACATTAATACTATAATTCTATCTTTATTCATCTTATAACAGGGTGTTTTGAGTTCGTTTTTATTTAAACCACACTTTTTTCCACATCACATTTACCAACCCGGGTTTTGCTCAAATTCAGGATATTGATATACTTCCTCCGGATCAATCGGATAAAAATAATTTTTATCGGTAAAGGTTTTTTCAAGAGTTTCAATCTCATATTTTTCGAACCTATAACCTGTTGGATAGGTCGTTATATCATCATTCCAGGTAAGATGAATACCGTATGTTTTAGTTATTTGGTCCAACATATGCCAACGCAAAATATCAAACCAACGGTGCCCGCCTTCAAAACAAAATTCAATGCCACGTTCATTTCTCACCCTATCCATAAAACGGTTCGTATTTTGATACATAGAATGTAAATCAGGCATACCTACACGGTTTCGCACCTTATTAAGCGCAGAGAGTGCGGTATAAGCAGCACCTGTTCCATCGCTGGAATAAGCGGCGTTGATATTACCTCTGCCAGAAGCTTCGAACGCTGCTTCGGCATAGTTTAGGTAGGCTTCGGCAACTCTAAAATAAGGAATATTAAGCTCCACTTCTCGGGGACCTCCGTCAGCAACAGATGAAGATCCGCCTTTTGCCCAATACTTGCGCATCATATATCCTGTATGAGGATATGGGGTATTGGTTTCGGTTCTTTCATCTCCGGATGTGCCATCGGATCCCACTTCATATAATTCAACAATATTATCGGTTGATCCTATAGGCCAGTTAACGCCATTATAAATAATACTATTATAAAAACGCGGATCTCTCTTAATATAAGGATTTTGAGGGTTATAATCCGGATCATCAGTAATAGCAAGACCGTTTACCGTTTCATATTTTTCAACAAAATTTTCGTTTGGAGATAAACTGGTCGTAAGCGTATTGTTGTGCAAATAAGCCTTGCCACTATAATAAGTTAAATTGGTTGTATAACGTTTCCATGAGTTTCCTCCTGAAGCACGAACGCTCTCTCTATATACACTAAATAAAGTCTCAGGACTTCTGGTAACATAAAGAAATATTTTTCTGTAATCCATAATGCTTTCTATCTCAGGCTCGGCATAATCAGCATCGTTTACACTACTGACCCTGGCATTGATAGCATTTGAAGCATCAACTAACTCATGGTACGGATCCTCATTTTCAATAAATTTGATAAGTTGATCGGCAGCCTCTGCGGCCTCTTTCCATTTGGTCAAATCATTACCGGGATTATACGTTTTACTGGCTGCATAAAGCAAAACTCTCGATTTTAAAGCCAATGCAACCGATTTAACCGGTCGTCCGATATTATCAGAATCCCATTCCAAAGGCAAATACTGAAAAGCAAGCTCACAATCCTCTACAATTTTGGCGGCTGTTTCCTGATAAGAAAGCCGTTCATACCCCAAATAGCTATTTTGGTCCAAAGGTTCTGTAAAATAAGGCATTCCGCCGAAACGTTCCAGCATTTGGAAATAGCACATAGCTCTTATAAAATAAGCTTGACCCAACAACTGCTCTTGTTGTTCAGGCGTAATATCCTTGGGGGAATTAATTTCCTGAATTGTTCTATTGGCAATTCGTATACCTTGCCAACCCAAAACGTAGGGTGCTGTAAACTCGACTATACCATTTCCATTGTCTCCAAAAATATTATACTTATAACCAAAGTACTCCATCCAGGCGCCACTTTTAAATTCAGGAACCCGATCCCTGTTTGTTGAACCTTCGTCACTAAATTGAGAAACATGGGTATGATTTTTACCCGAAGAAAAGGTTTCAGTGGCATCAACAAGATACAATTTTGTATAACCATCTTCCAGATAACGCCGCATATTGTAATAACTTCCAAACACCTCTGTTTCATCAATAGAATCAGTAATCTCCCTTTGATCCAGGTAGTCCTCACAACTTGACATTAGCACCACAAGTGAAATAAATATAAAATACTTTCTCATTGTATTAACATTTTATGTTTTCAGAAAACTGTTTAGAAGTCTAATTTAAATCCCAATGTATACCGTCTCATTATAGGGTAATTATTAGGCCCTGATAATTCCGGATCACCAACATCAATATCTGAAAATGTTAAAAGGTTATAACCCGAAAGCGTCAATCTCAGTTGATCAACGCCAAACCGATTTTTTTTGATATTAAAGCTATAAGCTATTTCAGCATTTTTAATTCTGAAATACGAGGCATCCAATAGTTGAAATGTGCTGGCTTGATTAATTCGGCTATATCCATCGCTAATAGCATGAAGTGTAGGATAAGAAGCATCCAGGTTCTCCGGCGTCCAATAATCGGAATGGATGTCTCTGGCACCAACAGCCAATTCACTCCGAAACGGTACCAGGTAACTACTCCCATTAATGCTACGGGACCCAACTCCAGTGGCAAATATTTTGGCACTCCAATTCTTGTATTGCCCACCAATGGTTATTCCATATTGTGTTTGCGGAAGCTTTGGCGATCCATAATAGATTTTATCTCCTTCCGACTCAATCATGCCATCACCATTGTAATCGACATACATCAAATCTCCGGGCTGCCATTGAGTTCCACCAAAACTTGGCGTCACATAATTAAGAACCTCATCTATACTATTTAAATAACCATCGGTAATATAAACTTGATTGGTGCCAATGGGTTTTTCTTCCTGCGATTGGTATTCAGGCGTTTCGGAAGGTTCACTGGCAACAACCACCCTATTTTCGTTAAAACCGTAAGTTAGCCGAACATAATAGCTTATTCCGTTTTTAAGCGCTTCTGAATAATTAAGTGAAATTTCGTAACCATGTTTTTGAACCTCTCCAATATTTGCATCTTTAAATGTTGCCGTTGAACCATAATAAAGAGGAATGGTATTAGATGGATCCAGAAAAATATTTTCACGTTTTTCGTTAAAAAGCTCAACACTACCACTAATCCTCTTGTTAAACAGAGCAAAATCGACGCCCAGATTTTGTTTGGTGGCAGTTTCCCAGGTTGCATTTGGGTTTCCAACCTCATCTTCTCTCACATAGCCGCCCTGATCTCCAAAATACTCACCAAAGTACATATCTCCATACCCTTCAGCTTTTGTACCATCAATATCATCGCCTTTATCGGCATAAACAAAAGAGCCGAAATACATTCTCTTGGTAGAGCCAGCTTCACTTCCCGATTGTCCGATACTATAACGCAGCTTAAGCTGGTTTAAAAAATCAAATTTGTCTTTTACAAAAGATTCTTTGGCTATATCCCAACCTATGGATCCGGAAGGGAAAAAACCAAATTGATTTCCCGGCAAGAAACGATCGGTACCATTGTAGGCCCCACTTAATTCCATTAAATATTTTTTTCTGAAATTATAAGTGGCACGTCCCACCCAATCTTCTTTATAGTCTGGAAAATTACTGCCGGAAACTCTTTTACTTCTACTCCAAAGCCCTAAAGCTGAAACATGGTGACTTCCAAAAGAACGTTTATAATCAAATTGAACATTATAATAATAACGATCACTTTTTGATTTTGCGTCTTGACTACTTAACTGCGCTTTTTGTTGAATATCCTCATCGTTGCTAAGATTCGACCACGAACCGTCAGGCGCCAACACATACTGCTCAGCACTATAATCAACATCTTGAGTATAGGCATAATTAGCAGACAAATTGTACCGACCTGAAACCGATAATCCTTTAGTAATAAAATCGAGTTTTTGCTTTAACACGAAATTGGCGGTTAATACATTTCGCCTAATTGCAGTGACCCCATTTCCATATAAGGACATATACGGATTGTCGCTATTTGTAAATTCAGAATTACCGGCATATCTGATTTGCCCATACGCCGGCGCAAAAGGATTTGAATCAGGATATGAATCCAAAATGTCAGACGGATAATATGTGGGTGTTGCCCAGGATGGATACTCAAACATATTATTCATGATCTCATCCAAATCACCACTTTCATTTTGTTCCTCAAAACGGCCTGCAAAATCGGTGCTGAACGTTGTTGTAGGAGAAATTTGAAAATCAAGATTCGTACGATAAGTTACTTTATGAAAATAATTTTGTGAATCGTAAGGCAACTCAAAATCGCCCTTTTTAAAAGCATCACCTTCGTAGGAATACCCCACCGTTGTAAAGTAATTAACCAAATCACTTCCGCCTGAAACCGTTATATTACTTCTTGAAGCAAATGCGAAGGAGCGCACTGTCTCGTCGTACCAATTTACATCAGGATAGATATAAGGTAAATCCTGATCCTTGTAATGCTGAAGTGCTTCATCACTCGTTAATTTACTCCATTGGTTATCGTTTTTGGCAGCAACATTATACAGAGAATGCGAGTCGTAGGAACCCAGCAAATCAAGAGGTTCGGTGGGCTGTTTCAGTGTAAAATCGGCATTAACGGAGACTCTGGCTTTTCCTTTATGACCCCGTTTGGTTGTAATAATAACAACACCATTAGCACCTTCAACACCATAAACAGCAGTTGCAGCTGCATCTTTCAATATACTAACCGAAGATATTTCTTCAGGATCCATATATTCAAAACCACCCTCTATTTTTATTCCATCAACAACAACAAGTGCCTTATCATCATTTAATGAAGAGCGCCCCCTGATGTAGAGGTCCGATTGGTCAGCGCCAGGCTGTCCGCTGGTTGACATTGACAGTAAACCAGGAGACAAGCCACTTAATGCGGCTGAAACATTTGATGCCCCAATTTTTTCAATATTCTCCCCACTAACCTGATCAATTGCCGAAAGCAAACTCTCCTTTTCCTGAACACCATATCCTACAACAACAACTTCATCGATATTAATAGCACTAGAGGTCATCCTTACATAGAGCTTCTTATTATTATCCGTTACTTTTATTTCGCGACTTACCAACCCGATAAACGAAAAAAGTAATGTAGGTTCATTACTCTTAGTAACAAGTGTAAAATTCCCATTCACATCTGTGATCGTCCCATTAGTCGTTCCCTTTTCTATTACCGTAACGCCTATAATAGAGATCCCCTCATCATCAATAACCTGCCCCTCAATAGTCAAACCAGATAGCGCATTTCTATTTTCCTGTGCGTATCCGGAGTTAACTGTCAACAATAGTAAAATGACAATTAGGTAACGAAGATGATTTTTCGCCAAACGAAATAAACCGTGCATTTCCATATATAAAAATTTGATCTGTTAAATAATTTTGTTCTTTAATAACTAATAAGTCTGTTAACAAGACTTAAGATCATCGATTTGCAATCAAACTCATAATATTACATGTGTTGTCAACCATTTAAACAGCTTGTCTTCCACTAAAAAACAAGAAACGGCCAGATATCGTTTTACAAACTTTAATTTCATTTATCATCCTTTTAATATTCATACAAAATACTTTATCTACCTTCACAAAAATATGCTCAATAAACAAAAACACTTTGTCCTAATACTTCAAATATGTGGCATATATATAACAAGTTGTCACAAGTGTCTTATTTTGGAACATTGGTGATAGTATTCCGCTACTAACAGACTATCATTATCGTTTATTGGCTGATATAGTGCTGGCAAGAAAAATCCAGCTTCCGCATTATGCTAGTGCTCAAAAAAGTCATATACCACAATAGATTCATATTTTTTTTGGACTTCGCAGCCCCGGATTTGAATTTTCCAATTCAAACGCCTGACTTTATAGGCAGGCACGAATTAGTATAATAGCACTGCTTGATAATATTTAAAATGTTTAAATTTACCCTCTCACAAAAAAGACAGAATCCATGCAAGCATATCTCGACCTCATAAAACGAGTGCTAAAGGAAGGCGTTAAAAAGGAAGACCGCACAGGCACGGGCACCATCAGCGTATTTGGTCATCAGATGCGGTTTAACCTGGAAGAAGGTTTCCCATTGGTTACGACCAAAAAAGTACATTTAAAATCCATTATTTATGAACTGTTATGGTTTCTGCAAGGGAGCACCAATGTTTCCTACCTTCAGAATAACGGGGTAAAGATATGGAATGAATGGGCCAAAGAAGATGGGGAGCTGGGGCCAATTTATGGTTACCAATGGCGTTCGTGGCCCGACTACAAAGGAGGTAATATCGACCAGATAAAACAGGTCATCGACTCAATACAACACAACCCCAATTCGCGCCGTCATCTGGTTAGTGCCTGGAATGTTGGGCAGATAGACGACATGCAATTGCCGCCATGTCACATCCTGTTTCAGTTTTATGTAGCCAACGGCAGGCTGAGCTGCCAGCTCTATCAGCGCAGTGCCGACATCTTTCTCGGAGTTCCCTTTAACATCGCGTCATATGCGCTGCTCACAATGATGGTAGCGCAGGTAACGGGTCTTAAACCGGGTGATTTTGTACATACACTGGGCGATGCGCACATCTACACCAACCATATTGAACAGGTAAAACTGCAAATCAGTCGTGAACCAAGGCCATTGCCCACGATGACCATTAACCCGGCTGTTAAAACAATCGACGCGTTTCAATACGAAGACTTTGAACTATCCAACTACAATCCGCACCCGCATATCAAAGGTGCCATCTCGGTATAAACAACATCTATGAAAATTACAATCATCGTTGCCATCGACGAACAGCTGGCCATTGGATTTAAACATGATCAGCTGGCTTACATCAGCGGCGACCTGAAACGTTTTAAACGACTAACCACCGGCCATGCCATTGTTATGGGGCGCAAAACCTTTGAGGCATTGCCCAAAGGCGCACTTCCAAACCGCCGAAACATCGTGCTCACGCGAAACAAAGAACTTAAACTTCCCGGCTGCGAAATGGCAACAACAGCAAAAGAAGTTGTTAGCCTTTGTAAAAATGAATCCAGGTTATTCGTTATTGGTGGCGGCGAAATATATAAAATGTTCATGCCGCTGGCCAACCACCTCCTCATCACACACATTCATCACTCCTTTAGAAATGCCGACACCTGGTTTCCTGATATCAATTACGATGATTGGGATATGGTAGAACAGGAAGGCCCGATGACCGATGAAAAAAACGGATTAACCTACAGCTATGAAAATTTAAAAAGAAAAGATTAAAGACCCGTCATTTTATTATAGCATCAAAAAATTGAACAAAAAATATGTCAACACAAAAACAAAGTAAAGAAACCATCTGCGTTCAGGGTGGATGGCATCCGGGCAAGGGAGAACCCAGGGTATTACCCATTTATCAAAGCACCACATTCAAATATGAGACCAGCGAGCAAATGGCACGCTTGTTCGACCTTGAAGAAAGTGGCTATTTCTATTCCAGATTACAAAACCCCACCAATGACGCGGTGGCAGCAAAAATAGCCGAACTGGAAGGAGGCGCAGCCGCGATGCTCACCAGTAGCGGACAGGCAGCCACCTTTTTCACCATCTTTAATATCTGCTCAGCCGGCGACCATGTGGTTAGCTCATCAGCAATATATGGCGGCACCTTTAACCTGCTGGCCGTTACCATGAAAAAAATGGGGATTGAGAGCACCTTTGTCAACCAGGATGCTTCAGAAGAAGAGATAGCAGCCGCCATTCGGCCCAACACAAAGCTCCTGTTTGCTGAGACCATCAGTAACCCCGGAGTGATGGTTCTCGACATTGAAAAATTCGCTCGTGTGGCCCACAGCAATGGCATACCTTTAATCATTGACAACACATTTGCCACACCTATTAACTGCCGGCCCATTGAATGGGGCGCCGATATCGTCACCCATTCAACCACAAAATACATGGATGGCCATGCAAGCAGCGTTGGCGGCGCCATTGTTGACAGTGGAAATTTCGACTGGAATGCCCATGCCGATAAATTCCCGGGACTCACCCAGCCCGACCCGTCGTACCACGGCATCACCTACACCGAAACCTTTGGCAAAGGCGCCTTCATCACCAAAGCGGTGGTGCAATTAATGCGCGATTTGGGTGCCATTCAGTCGCCTCAAAATGCTTTCCTGATCAACCTGGGGCTGGAATCAATGCACTTACGCATGAAGCAACATTGCAACAATGCCCAAAAGATTGCCGAATACTTACAAAACCGACAAGAAGTGGCATGGATTCATTATCCCGGTTTAAAAAATGACACCTACTACAACCTCGCCCAGAAATATCTGCCCAACGGCTCATGTGGCGTATTGTCATTTGGCTTAAAAGGCGGACGCGAAGTCGCCATTAAATTCATGGATAACCTGAAGTTGGCCGCCATCGTGACCCATGTGGCCGATGCACGTACTTCGGTGCTGCATCCGGCCAGTCACACACACCGCCAGTTAACCGACGAACAGTTGATAGCTGCCGGCGTGGCACCTGATTTAATCCGTTTTTCAGTAGGCATCGAAAATGCGGATGATATTATTGCAGATATTAAACAAGCTTTAGAAGCCTGATAAATAAACGCATATATTAAATGCTTACCAGAAGCGTCCGACTTCTGCGCTACGTTAGTCCTCAGAATGGTCAATTACGGGAGTAAACTCACATTTTCAGGACTTCACAAGCCTTGAAAATTTCTTGCTAACACCATTTCAGTTCCGTGTGACCAGTCATTGTCACACGGAACTTTTAATTTTCGCAGACCGTCATAAATTACTTCTTTCAAAACACAATCTTTGTTTGTTTCCTTAATCTCCGAAGCTTCAACTTTTAAAGAATCAAGCATTACAGAACCGGGAAAGTTGAGTCCTTCTGTTTACATATTAATTGTTGCCTGTTTTGATTAATTTTTCTTGCTTCTGAAGAGCATATAAAACCAATAGGAACAGACCGATAATTAAACTTGAAACACACATCTTTTTAATACCTTCATATGATTATAATTTATTTTTTAAGGTCATATGGAACTCGCCGGAATAATCATACTTCTGTGTGTAAAACAATTTCCATGACTCGTTTCATAAGATATGCGTTAAAGATTCAAATAACCTGAAATATCATTTCGATGTCAGGGAAATACTATCACCTTTTAGTTCTATCACATCCGAATAATCCGCTGTAATAATCTCAATTTTATTTCTTTCCCTATTCACTTTAAACGGTTTATCCAGATTTGTCAGTTGATGTACCACGATGAATTTTGTTGCTTTACATACCCGTCGGATAATAAGTACTGGCTTGGAGATCCTTTTTATGTTCTCAGGCGTATCATCCCATCCATTGCCGACAAACATCGGTGTGTTTGTTGCAAAAACCTCAGTCCCCTCTTCGCCTCCAACATTTATTATGACACGTTTTTCATCCTCATCGGTAAAACCACCCTGCCAGGATTCATTAACGAAACCTTTCTTACCTTTTCTCAACCAGGAATTACCTTCTTCCTTTGATTCAGAATCTATCGGTTCCAGTTTGTAATCCTTATTAAAATCATCATAATCTTCCAGATCTATTTTTGTGTAAAATTCAAAGCGGCCTTCATCATGTAAAATATAGTCATAAGTGTGAATATCATCACTGACACAATCGAATATATCAACAAGATAGTTGGGAGTTATTCCCAGTGTTCGTCTTTGGGTTACACCATTATAGATCGATCCCTCAAGCGAGACTGTTTTCATTCGGCCACTATCTTCAATCTCAGAAAAAACAATATCGTTGAATTCTTCAACGCGCTGAGGGAGTTGATACCTTCTCTTATCGGGTCCTTTTTTATCGACTACCACCGTATTATGCCCTAAACTGTAATGCGAAATTGGGGTTTTATTACGATTGTTTCTTGAAGGTTTTGGGGCTAAATAGTTCCAGCTTAAATCCCAGTCAAGATATATCATTTTCCCGTTTACAAAGAGGTCTATGTGGAAAGGATCATCGTTTCCGTGGTATTGTGTGGTATTACCATTTCGAACATGTAGGATATTACTTTTACCATTCCAATACTCTTCACCCTCCACAGTGCTGATCAAAGCATGTCCAAACCTCTTAAATACCGAGCTTTTGAATGATGGAACCGCTTCGTTTTCCAAAGGTATTCCATGAGTAAGCGTATTGTCACCCCACACAGTCACATCCAAACAAAAACGATCTTCTTGCTTGTTAATCACCCATGCATATCTTGGGTCTTTGTAGGCCTTATAAAAAATTTCAAATTTGTTTACCACGCGATCCGACGGATCATCAAACAGATATCCTCCAGAATATTGATTCTTAACTATTTCTCCATTTGAATTTGTGATAGCACGATAAGCTGCATCTCCATTCGAAACTAATAAACCCTGGGGATAGCATATTTCGAACAATCCGTCAATTATACCTTTCATTGAACCTCCACCTGGAGATACATAATGGTATAAATCCTCATACTCATTCATCCTTGAAGCTTCAGCCAATAAACTCATAGCACATAATACATAGTGGATGGTGTAATTCGTTGGTTCAGGCCAAAACTTACCATCCCGTATTTTATTTTCAAGAACAGTTTTAAAGCCAAATTTACCGTTAATAGAGCGTTCAATAGCTTCTTCATTTGATGTTAAAAATCCCATGACCCCCATTGCTGATATACCCCAAAACTGAGTATTCCCCAATCGCCCAATAAAGTTATCCTCATATTGAAAATACTGTCGGGTAATCTCTTCAAAACGGATCATTAAGGCATCCTTGATCGAGCTCATCAGTGGATGGTTTTTGACCATGTCCCATGCCCAGAAATAATTCATTCTAGACATCCCCCATGACCAGATTGCCTTGCTGACCGGCAACCCTAATTTATTGAAGGGGGTTTCCATCTTGTCCAACTTAAATTCATTTATCAGATGCTTTTTAATCTGAATCAAATTTGTGTCTTCACCAGTTAGCCGGTAATATATTGCTATATATTTCAAATATTGTCCGGTTGACCATTGGCGCCAGCTGCCCCTCCAATGACTATTAAAATACTCATCTTCTGACCTACAAGCATTATTCTTTAAAACTTCAAAACGTTTCTTTGCCCAATCAAAACGTTTTATATTTTCTCTTATTCGTTCAAAATCCTGCTCATTCAAAAAAAGCTTTTCATCACCACCAATTATTGGAGGTGTTGAATTCATCCTACACCCAAATGGAAAAATAAGCGCTCCAGCTGAAAATAAACCTAACTTCGCAAATTCTCTTCTTTTCATAAATTCCTAATTTATTATTCACTCTCACCCTAAACTAATATTACCTGAATGATTTATAATACTAACTTATTCTACACCATCATGCGATACCAGCAACACTTAAAACCATTAAAGCTTTAATATTTACCGCCATCGTATTCTTACCACTTTTTAATAAAACAGATGCAATGCATGAAACAAGCAAAAGTACAGGCACAAGGATTAAATAAAGTCTTCCATCTATTAGTAGTAGGTTAATTCAAAATTAAGATTACTTAACAGCTTCAACAATGCCCATTGTTCCCAGTTAATAGTAAAATCGTTACTTACTGGCACGTATGTTACTAAAAACAATATTCGTGCTAAGGATAACCTCTGGCAGTTAATACAATCAAATATAAAAGTTGTAAAATATTAATAATTAGCCGCCCCTTAAAAAACACATATAGTTCTATTGGTCAGGAAATAACATTTAAAACATCTCTAAAAAAAGTGCTAGATTTAGTTGTTTAATGAAATACCCCTTGCAGATTTTATAGTATTATCAGAGAAGCAATTTTGTTAAATTCCTTTCGGAGAAAAAGCAACGGGTTTCAGTTCCGTTTGACCAGTCATTGTCACACGGAACTTTTAATTTTCGCAAACCGTCATAAGAATAATTCAGAATTCAAAAATGACCCTCAAAATTTAAGCGATCCTTTCCTCGTTCCAACTTCATATCGAAAACATAACTATAGGAAAGATTAACGGAATAATTGGTAGTATGCCCACGTTGAGCCTGATTATTAACCATTGCAAGGCTTAAATTAAAATTATGTCGTTTTTTTAGCGCATAACCACCCGTGAGCCTTAAATTAACAATATTTGCAATGGCATCATCGGCATTAAACGAGTTACTGTAGGTACCGGTAAAAGCCGTACGGAACTGTTTCACAAAAACTTTTTGCACCGACACATTGTAACTGAGCACGTGCATAGTCATCCCGGGCATACTATTCTGATTATGATTAACCGTGGCGGCCATACTTAAACGTGAGGGCGTAACGGCAAACAGATACGAAAGTGTTGAATTATAAATCCGGCTACCCACATACCGACGATCATCGCTCTGCTGTTCGGAGGCCTCCTGGCAGGAAAAAACGGCGTTCAGATTCTGCCGCTGCTGTTCTGTTGCCCGCAAAACATAACCAGCATTGACGGACAACGACCTGTTTAGCTGCGTAAAGCTAAGCGTATCAAGATCCTGGTACTCATTTGACCGTGTTACTTCGTCATAAATATCTTTAATGTGCATATACGACTGAACATTAGAAAAGGCAACACCCAACGACAACCGATTAGTGACCGGCGCCGAAATATTGGCCGAATAAATAGCCCGTTTGGCCGTATTGGTTTTCTGATTCTCCAAATTATCGCGTTGGTAGCCCGCATCAAGTCCAATAGTCACTTTTTTATAGAGAGTAGAAGACAAATTTGCCGTTATATTCTCAAAGTCGTTGGTGAAATAATAGGCCCCAAAAGTAGTATAATTGGGTTGCACTCTTTCGTAAGATGCGCCAATACGGCCCAACGAAGTAGTTTGCGCAATGGCCATTTTGAAAGCATGATGGACAGTCACATCGCCATTACCATTAAAAAGATGATCGCCAAAATCAGTTGCCAGGCTATCGCTGCTACTAATATCACGATTAATGGCGCTTACCCCATATTCGCCCATCATGAGAAATCCATTTTCCGTGCGATAACTAAGGCGCATGCTTCCAGCCAGGTTATCCCCCGGCTTCACACCTTCAAAAGCCGGATCGTCAGTCCAATCAATGGAGCTAATCTGATCTTTGGCTTTAAAAACATTAACCGACACCGCCAGCCGGTCTCCATCATATCCAATCATAATGCCCCCGCCCATGCGCCGAGGTGAAGGCGTTTGTTCGCCAATACTATCGACCGACACCGCTTTCCTGAAACGACCATAAAGAGCAGAAAAACGAAATCCGTTATCAGGCGCCAGTTCCACCCCTCCGCCCAAAAACTCATGACCAGACAAGGTATAAGGCGAAAACGACATGGCCCCATAACCCAGATGCGTAGTAATCCACCGATACGAAGGAGACAAAGAAAAGCGATTGAAAGGTTGCGGTAAACTGGCCGTCGCCTGGTTATTGGTATAGGCAAACGAAAAAGGCAACTGAATGACCCCAAACAAAGAGGCGTTAAAATTACCTGATAAATAACAGGCGTAATCATTCCCCATTGCGACTGAATCTGGCGAATAATAAGCTATCTGGCTCACATTAAAGCCCCCATTTGTAATTAGCATAGGGGCTTTAACCACTTGCTCAACATCCTGACTGAATGCCCGGACATTCATCAAAACAAACACTAAAAAAGTAATTAGCACGCGCATGAGAAACCCCACCTCTGCCATATGCTTGTCTTCAAAATGGTCCTTTACCATTGCAAATTCAAACTTTTCGGACTTCGCAAGCCTCAAAAGTAAAGATTTCTTATCCACCACGATAGTTTTCTTGCAAGCACTAATTATAATACGGCAAGGATTAGGCATACCTAAATGGTTAATATTAAACAGGTAAAAAAAGTCAGCTTTTAAAATTCAACAGTAACAGGCAAACTCATGGGCGAGACTGAGCCATCGGTGTACACGGCATTAGCCCTGTATTTATAAACCGTACCCGGACTCAAAACCGCATCAACAAATACGTCTTCAACAGAATTTCCATAAAGACGCATGGGTTTATCGCCCTCACTTCTGTAAACCACCACACGTGCCACTTTTTTAGAACAGGTAATATTCCATTGCAATATCACACGATCAATTCGTTGAACAAAACTCAATTGAATACCTTCGGGTGAATCACCCGATAAACGAATAAAACCCTGGTTAGATGCAGGGGACAATAAGCCGCTCTCATCTTCTGCAATCACATAATACGAATACGCATCGCCTTTCACGGCCGTCTGATCCTGATAGATGGAGATCTCCTCACGGGTATCCGACAGGTTAGCCAGACGAACAAACAGAGTGTCCGACGCC
This sequence comes from Geofilum sp. OHC36d9, assembly GCF_052400685.1. Lineage (NCBI taxonomy): Bacteria > Pseudomonadati > Bacteroidota > Bacteroidia > Marinilabiliales > Marinilabiliaceae > Geofilum > Geofilum sp. OHC36d9. The sequence goes on along the minus strand of NZ_JBQTGJ010000001.1, from coordinate 377,324 downwards.
TTTTTCCGATAAATAGAATGATTCGCCACATCGTCACTCGAGCTGTTAACCCATTTCAACGCAACCCCCTCCTTCGTCTCCGACACCGATAACAGCCTTGGTGCCACAGGCGCAATAACATCGGGCCGTTGCAACTCCAGACTCTCTGAAAAAGAGGACTGATTTTCACGAACGTCAATGGCTGTCACTTTATAATATACAAAACGTGTCAGCGTATGAATATTGACAAAATCGCGAAATACAGTATCATTTACGACCGACGGCGTCGCCAATAAATACTCAAATGAAGGATGGTTTGACATATATACCCTATAACCCTGCAGATCGGTCTCGCCATTGGGCAGCCAGCTAATTGTCACAACACCCAAAGAATCCACCTTTCCTGTTAATCCAACCGGCGCTACAGGCGGAAAACTGTCTACCCGCGCCGCATAGATTGTCTCCGGTGTTATCATTTCCCCGGTCTCATCATAAACCGACACCAGGTAATAATTGGTCATATCAGGCATTGAATCAGTAAAAAAACGCTGTTGCGGATCACGCCCATTTAAAACAACCTTTTTATGAGTCTTAGGGCCCGTGGAACGATAAACCTTAAAACCCGTAATATAAGGATTCATATCCGCCGGATACTCCCAGGTCAATCGCACCTGCTTATTATCAATCACTTCTTTATTCACCACCACAGGCGCCCTGGTGATATGCCGACGACCACTACCATATATGGAATCAGAAGGCGGTCCCAACTCACCAAAAGCACTAACCCCCCTTACCCTGTAATAAAATACTGTTTGATTATCAGGCAACGTGTCTGTATGATACATATAATGAGCCGACACATCGTCGTCGGTCAACTGCACCATAGCATTATCACTCACCCGATCGAAAGTATTACCGTCATCGCCAGAGCGCTCCAACACGTAACTACTATAAATATGATTAAGATAAAAGATATTCCATGACAACGACACTTTCTTGTCATCCCACAGGGCGACAGGCGGCTGAGGCCTGGGCAAAGGCTGAAACTCAGACAGCCCTGTAAAGACCGACCCGGTATCAACAGCCAGTGAGTCGGGACAAGAAATAAATACCCTGTAAAGATATTTTTCATTGGGTCTGACAGATGCATCAGTCATGTATAAACCCGATAACCCGGCGGCTACCAATGACTGATCTGCTGCATACATAGCAAAGCTATAACGATGCTGCTCCTCCTTATACATCTGATACACAACATGCGGGTTGCCTCCACTGCTAATCCCCTTATAAAGCGAATGGAACAGACACTCGGCCGCTATGCTCACATATTTGTCATCGGCAAAAGGCTCCCATTTCTCCAAAGGTTGTGGATGCACCGGATCGTTAAGCAATAATAAGCCCTCGATTGTGTCCGGTATCTGACCATCACGAAGCACGGTATAACGCTCTACCATGTAACCATATTGGTTACCCAACCGCCATACCGCAGGTGAAGAAGGTGCCCACCTCAATAATATTGCGGAATCCCGCGGACTACCCAACACTTTTACTCCTGCTGTTTGGGCGCTGCTTTCAAATATTGCTACAAAATAAAAAAAGAGAAAAAAAGAGAAAAAGAGAAATACTACAACCCGGGATGGCTGACTGACAGGGGGTAAAGTTAATGCATGACTCATAATATCTGGACTTGCTGGGTTAAAAGTTGAACAATTCGGCTACAAGCTTTATTTGCAAGCACTAAACACGACGCGTATTAAACCAAAAATAAATGGCAGCAGAAATAAGCCATTTCCCGATTTTTACACTTAATAAAGTACAAAAAGCAGTTCTCGCTTGCGGCTAAAGAAATGTAATTATATGCAAGATAGAAAAATTATGTCACTTACTTTTTCCAACCACAAAAATCTTATCGTACAGATTTCCAACAATCTGTTGAGGGTTCTCCCAAAAAGCATTGATAGTTTCAGGGAAAAGCATTGATAGTTTTTGCCCCCTTCTGAAAGGCTTATAAACAAAGGGCTTCAGAAGCCACTCAAAACAACTTCTAAAAAGCAAAAACAGAAGCAAATTATTGCTCTTCATGTGTTGAAATCTTTTCATGAGGGCACCTTTAATAATGTGGCAGAAACATGGCGTTTGGAAGATGGGAGACACAGCAAAACAGGCTTTGCGGTAACAATTAAAAATCATGAATCTTTTTAAAAAAATATACAATACAATAGAACCTTCTTTTAGAGGCTTAGCATTTTGCTCATAAATATTAAATACGACACATGGGTACATTTTGACCCCAATAGTACCATTCCACCCAAAAGCAAAATGGGGCTATATATCATTTCTAAGTACTCAATAAATTCCAAAGGCTTAGCTTAGCTTAGTTTAGTTTACCACACGAGGGGACTCGTGCGGCAGCGGTGCGGCCACATCAAGACTTTGACGCAGCCACATCAAGACTTCGATATAACGACATCAAGACTTCGACACAGCCACATCAAGACTTCGACGCAGCCACATCAAGACTTCGACGCAGCCACATCAAGACTTCGGCGCAGCGAGATCAAGACTTCGACGCAGCCACATCAAGACTTCGACAAAACGACATCAGGTTGTGCATTCAATGTGAAAGATTCTAAGACCAGGTGACTGACTCACCCAGTTCCCCGGCGTATTTAACGACGGCTTCCTTCCGGACTGGTCGCCATAAAAAAAAAAGATGATTTCTTTTTCATCGGCTGCGTTTGTTCCTGCAGGATTGCTCCATGCTGTTATGTTTTTTTGTGTTTTGTGGTTAGGCCATTGGTGCCATAGGCCCTAATATGGAGACGCACGGCTGTGCGTCTTTACACTGCGGCATCGATGATGGCTCCGGTGATGATTAATGTGTTTGAGTGTCGTTTCTCCGTTCGGCGTAGCGTCCCGCTACGTTGTATCACCCAGGCCTCTGGCCATTCACCCCATGCTGCCGCACGATTCCTCTCGTGTGGTTTTACTTTATTACAACTACTCCTTCTAATAAACCTTGTTATCCACTATAATCTCTGGTAAAATATCTTTATACTCATTTCTGGTAAATACATCGCGCCTCTCTACAATTGCAAAACTTACAAAGTATACGCCTTCTGGATTATGGAATTTATAATTACGACTCATTGGTTTGGTTTTATTCTGTTTAGTGTTTGTCTATAAAATCAACTTCTGCGTTATGCTTGTCATAAAAACAGTCATTTACGAAAAGTAAACTCCTTGATTTTTATGACTTCACAGGCCTTAAATTTAGCCAATCAACTACTGCAAAGCTCACAAAATAAACGCCTAAAGGATTATTAAATTTATAATTTCAGCTCATCCCTGATACATTAACTTGGTTGAACTAAAATAATTATTTTTATTGAATTGTCAGTTGACATTAGTTATTACACCACACGATGCAATCGTGCGGTAGCGGGGGCAATTCTACTTAAAGCTAATTTAACTAAGCAATTAATTAAAACCACACGAAAGGATTCGTGCGGCAGCGGGGGAGATTGCCCGTAAAATTGCAGATATTCTCGATGTATCATTAGATTACCTTACTGGAAAGGTGGATGTGGAAATAGATAAAGACATTCAAAAACTTATTATTGAAGTCTCTAAGTTCGAAGACGAAGACCGAAAAAATATATTCTCCGTAATTGAAGCATTTGTTGCTAAGAGAAAAATTCAATCAATTTTATAACACTTACTCTCCTAATACTTCTTTTCGTTTCTCATCAGAAGCAAGATAAGTTATGTAAAAGCCCCAGATAGACCAAACTAATGTAATAACAGCTAAACCTACGAACAAAGCAAAGGGAAATATGCCTATTTTGATTGATTTAATAATTGCATTACTATCAATATATAGTTTATTTATCACCTTATAATCATCATGCTGGAAATATATCATTCTAACCTCCTTTTTTTTGAGCGAATCTAATCCAAACATTTTAAGCTCTTCTAATGAATAGCTTCTAAAAGGTTTCTCTACACCACTTATAAAAATATCGTAATAATCAATATAGCCTTTAGAGCCTGCAGTCCTAGCCCAAGTGTCTTCTCGTTTTAAAAAAATATCCGATACTGTCCCTTCAATTTCATTAATATTACCCTTAAGAATCGTGGGAACAGAAAAATAAGACAATACAACAAATAAAACGCATAAAGCTGCAACATATTCATAAGTCTTTAATAATTGCTTTTTAATTCTTTTAGTAAACAATACCTTCATTATCTAAATGGTTTTTAACATCGTTAATTGCCTGATTCAATTCTTTTACTTTTGCTGCAGTAATTTTATTCTTAAGCTGTTCATTTGCCTGAATTGCTTTCCAGTTTGTGTAAAATGTGCCAAACCAATTTTGTTTTGTAACTACCCCAACAATAGAACTAGCACTTGCCTTTGTCACTTCAATTGCATTTATATAGTCCCACATCTTAAAGAACTGAGCAGATAAACCTAATTCTTTTTCTGCCCACGCTTGAAAATCTTCATTACCAAAAACAGGGTCTGCAACTTCTTTCAATAGCGCAAGTGACGCTAAAAACTTACTACCTTTTGTGACAATTAACTTTCGTGAAGCTCCGTATATATTGACCGATGTAATTATAAATTTAGCAACATCAGCTTTTAATTTAGACTGTTCATGGTTTAAGAGGTAAACCAAACAAAAAGCTGGCATAGCAATAACAGGTTTTGTACCTTCAGGAGTGAACTCAAAATCACGACCAAAATGGATATTTATTATGTCATTAGGTCGAACTTCTTTCGTTCCATTTACCAAATTCAACCTGTACTTATCAAGATATAATGACACATCCGAACCTCCTACATAATTCCAATTATAAAAATAGTATGGCGTAGAACTGGAAATTGCCATTCCGTTTGGAAATACAGTTACCCCATCGGGATATTTCCCATTTTTCAATTCTTCACTATATGCAATGGTGAACAGATTAGTCAATTCCTTTATCCATTCCGAGTAGTTTGCTTTACCATTAGCATCATCCATACCTGAAGTTAGAACATCAAATAAAGTTCTCTCTCTCTTATCTGCAAGCTGTCCCACAATACCCCTTTCAACACGCTTATTAAATATTGCATTTAATGCCGCTTTAGCTCCTTCTTTTTCTCCTGATGTATATGAAGAACGCAGTAAATTCAAAACCATATCTTCATAATTCTCAGGTAAGAATGTTTTATCTGCAAATGCTAATAGTAATTTTTTGCGTTCGGGAATAGATAGCTTCTCATAAACACAGTATGAGAAATCATATAATTCATCAATTGCTTCAGAAGCTTTATCATTAGCAATAAGTTGTGAGATTGTATTATATTCTGTGGTAAAATCGGAATTACTTAAATATGTTTCAAAAACATTTGATTTTTCTTTGCTAACCATGATATATAAATCATTTCCAAAATCATATTTATACTTTGAAGAATTGTACTCAGTCTTTGTATATGTAAGGTTTATATCATAATAATCATATCTACTTTTATTGTCATCCAAGTATAATTCAGCATAAAATTCAGGAGTTTTATTTTTTCCTAAAACATAACGACCATTTGAACCAATAAATATTTTACTTCTGTTTGAAGCTTTGGCACATCTAATTTTGCCTAATACATCGGTAATTAAATCATCTCCCGATTTCAAAGCCCCTTCCTCTTCATCTTGAGCCCATGCGAACAACATATTTTGAGGGTCATGAATTAAGTCCCACTGGTACTTCCACAGCTCGGTACCACCGGCATAGTCCATCAGGTTTTGGGTTTTCCCTTCGGGCGCAATCAGGGCCTGGGGACTAAATGTGTGGCGCAGGTTAAATGCGCCGTGTCCCAACTCATGGGCAACGACCTTCAGGGTCGGGTTGCCGTAAATAAAACCTATCTGACGTTGCAGGGGCATATATCCTGACAAACTGCGATCTTTAAAGGTAACATCTTTCACGAAAAAAAGATACAAGTCACCGCGTTGCAGCTGACGGTCGTTGGTAACAAAGGCATCTACTATTGCATTCTGATCAGCGTTGTAGGTTTGAATACCTCCGGAGCCGCCGTGCGTCATAACGCCACCCGGGAAGTCAACAAAAACAGGATCTTCCTGAACCACCGTCCATGTGGTGACTGCCTGTCGATAAACGTCATTTAGTGTTTGTTGAAGTTCTAAAGGCGAGGGTAAAGCTGCGTTATTAACTGATATGATATGAACTTGTTTGGCTTCATTGTCAAAACTCACCACATTAAGCTTACCAACGACCGTCTCGGTAGAATCATTCTCAGAACGGTAGGCATACAATGTACTGATACTGCCATCCTGTGCGCCACGTAAGGCAACTCCATCACCAATAACCGCTGACGGCACGCCCATTTCATCCCGAAAAGTTACAGCCGGCGAAACATCTACCCCCACCTTATCGAGGCCATAACTTGACACACTTTTAAATGCAGGCCGATAGCCATTGGCTAACGATGGATAACGAGCTTCAATACTCTTTTTTATATCTGAATAAGCATCAAAACCATACTTTTGATCACCTGCAGCGACAAAATCCACCATTCCGGTAGCGGCCAATTCATTCGTTTCTTTCGCTTCGTTGTAATTTTTTAGTAATTGACTATTACCGCCCGTTTCTTCAAATTCCTCAAGTCCCATAACATCGCCGTTGCGGGTCACCACTAAAGGCGTTGAGTCCTTAGCTTTTATCAGCGTGTTATCAAGATTCTGCTCATTGGCTATAACCGATGAATCGATAACCGAACCATCTTCACCATAAGTGATGGCTATCAGACTGCCGTCTTTATCAACAAACAGGGCATCATAGGATTCCGTGACCCAAAGTGTGTCATTAACTGTGACGTCAGTGAGCAGAACAGCCGCGTTGTCAAGCAAATCACTATAAGCCTCAACCATCTCATCCACATCGAACATAAAAGTAGGATCATCGATACTTTTATAGTCCATGTTAACAATAACATTATCGGTATTCACCTGCAGATCCCAAAACTCACATGGAATTTTTAAACCCCATATCTCAGCCCAAAATAAAAAGACCCCTTTGTAGATACCATCTCCCTGTTGCTCGACACTTTTAACGATAAAACGAGTGGTCCCGGTTTTATTGGTTAGTATGTCACCTGGCAACAAATCGTTACGAAGCTCAAAATTAGTCAGTTCAACAGTCGGAATAACATCATCACAACCACAGTTGGGACATTCCTCTTTATCGATCAGAGGTTCCGATTCGGGAATGCGGAGTTCTGCCCAGTCTGAAAAATCACTGGTCGAGGCAGGGTCTCCATTGCATACAGCCTGCGCCCTAAGCTCATAGGTTTGTCCGGGTTGAAGGTCATAAAACGTTACTTTACTATCGAACGTTTCGTTGGCCGAAAACCAGCTCATGTCAGCATTACGCACCTCCACATTGTAGGATGTATGGGTAGGTTCGGACAACCATGAAAAAACGCCTTTCAGACCTGACACCGTCGATTCAATATTATCGATGCCTTTGCAAAGTGCTTTGTAGGTAAATGTTCTGACCTCACTTTTACCATCCTGCTCAAAGGGGACCAGCCCACTTTCGTCGTAAGCCGTAACGCGCCATGCGTAGTTCATCCCAGCTTCCAACATTACAGCGGCAGGGTTAAAACTATAGGATGTTCCGGACGTGACAGACTCATGAAACACAGGCATGGATGCGACCACATTATAAGGACTAACGCCTGGCACACGCATCTCCCACATTTCGAATTTATAGCGCACCGTACCTGCTGACACCGGGCTGCCAACATTACTCGCCAGCCACGAAAATGTTAACGGAATACCTGCATATTGCCCAAGCTGCCCTTCATTAACAGGCGAACGCAGCACCGGCGGTTTTCCCAAAGCCATCCACGCCATCGCACTTCCCGCATTTGAAATGACACGATTGGTATGGTAGTGTAGCACCTCAACGGTAAATTTATAATACCCTTCGGGCAACATCCCGGTGCTTCGATAGGCCTCTTTGCTGTAACCCCGAAACTGCAGATTGTCCGGATTAAAATAATCCCACAAATCTTCACCAAACAGAATAGTCGCACTACCACCATCGATAAAAACAGGTGTAGTATTAATGGTTACAGGCGTTTCAATGGTTACACCTGCCGTTTCCATTTTAATATGCAACTTAACAGGTAAATTAGCAACTTCAAGATCGTTTACCACAATAGAGACCATCAGTCGCTGTGATCCATACGCGCAGTAATCGCTTAAATTGAGCGAATAGGGTGGAATCAACGTGGGCGACACAAATATGGGATAGTTACTTTGCGCCCACAACGGAGCCCCAAACATCCGAAAAAAGAACAATAATATGATTAAAATTTTTCGCATCAATTAAAGCTTATTCAATTACTATTTTAACCTGACGCCTCTCATTGCCGGCGGTAAGAATTACAACATACACACCTGTATTGACATTGGTCAGCACAAATGGTTCGGCGTATACCTTCAACCCGCTACGAGTTCTCTCTTCAAGTTTGGCCCCCTCACTAATACTAAATACGGACAACTGTATTTCAGCCTCCTCGCGAAGCGTTACTTTAACATTAAAAAGGCCACTACTGGGATTGGGTGAAACAATAAACGACTCAATGAGCGGATCGCTATAACCCAATAAATCGTCACCATCCATATCATATTCACCATTTTGCACCTCTACCTGTTTCATCCGTTTTGAGAAGCAGCCCCCCGAATAGGCATAGAGCGAAACATTGAACATGCCCTCCTGAAGTGTCTTTAAATGAAGAATATAATCGTCGACACCCACTGGCGTTGCATTGACAAATGCCGTTGACTGAAACGACCACGACAAACTGTCTAATGGCAAATTTGACAACTCAAAAAGCATAAGCGTATCACCAATAAAGGCCTCTGCAGTCATCAAAAAATCGGCCTGCAAAGCATCATTCCCAATAGCTACCGTGATGGTGTCATAGGCAAAACAACCAATATCGTTGGTCACCCTCAGGAAATAATTGCCTTCATCGGAAACCGTAATATATCGTTCATCCGAAACAATGTCTCCGTTACACTGCCATTGGTGAGATGCAAAATCGCGCCCGTCAATAACCACCGAATTGCCGGGACACATAGTGAAATCGTCACCAATATTAACCGTTGCCATCGGAGGTTCATCAACAAAAAAGCTTTGCTCAAAGGCACATTTGTTACCATCGGTAAAAATAAGATGATAATCACCTTTCACAAGGTCAACCGCCCTGTTAGTTGTATCGCCATTGCTCCACAAATATCTGTAGTTTTCCACTCCGCCCAAAGGCTTGACTTCTATAAACCCATCGTTGTACCCAAAACAATGTGCATTTCGGAGTTGTAATAAGCTTAAGCCAAGCGTATCGGGCGTATTAATATCAAAAAAGTTGGTGGTTTCACACAAGTTAGTATCCCGTATGGTCACATAATAGCTACCTGCAGCCAAACCTGAAACAGAATCCCCGGTTTGGCCATCAGACCAATAAAAACGATATGGCGCATAAGGCTCAGCTGCGACCACCCCTGTAATTGAGGCCGATCCGTTACTATCTCCATAACACAACACCGGATTGGTCTCAACATCTGTAATAACAGGCCGTGTAGAAGGCTTTATCGTTTGCTCAAACTGGAGATGGCAATTATACTTATCCCACACATCCAGTGAATAAAAACCATGTTGCCGCAGGTCTGACACACTGGGCGCAGTGCTGATTACTGTGCCCGAATTATCGATCCATTCGTAACGATAAGGCAGGGTGCCACCCTTTAATCCAACCTCTATACTGCCATTGTCGGTATTGCAAGTCGTATGCACAACATCGGTAAAGCTGAGAAGTAACTCATCGGGCTGGGGAATATATACAGCCAGGGTATCAAGGCTATGACAGTTATTGGCATCGGTAAAACGGTAAACCCGATGACCTTCAGGCAATCTGTCGTCCACAAAATAATCACGAAGCCCGTCTCCGGCATCCACCATTTCGGTGGTACTTTTCCAAACTAACGGATCATCAACCAAAGCAAACCGATAGGGACCGGTGCCTCCTTCGATGTCGAAAAGGACCTTTCCACTGGCATCGTTATAGCACTTAGCACTATCGACCAGCACCTGGGAAGCACGCAGATAAGGAGGCTCTGCAATAATCACGAAAATACTATCAGCACCTCCATTCTTGTCAATGGTATAAACCCAGTGTCGCCCCACGGGCAAGGCGTCCCAACGATTAAGATCCTGATAATTGTCTTTATCGGCATAGCTAAACTGATAGTCACCCCACCCACCAGAAGCCTCAACTTCAACATAAGCATCAACAGAATCGCGGCAACTCTGATTTGTTATATCCGACACCACAATATTCAATCTGGCAGAAGGCTCAGCAACATCAACAACCGTCTCAATTAAATTATCATAGATATCTGTCACCGCCACACGATAACTTCCAGCCGGCACTCCTTCCACAATACTCTCATTGAAATAATTCACAGAACCTGCATTCTCTAAACTACCACCGTCAAGGGCTTCCCATCGAAAATCATAATCAGGGACACCCCCTTCAACCGTGACGTTAATAACACCCGACGCATCACCGCGAGCCGCAACATCCTGCACCTCAATATTACCAAACTTGAACGCCTCGTAAGTATCAATCTCAAATTCGGCCACTTCAACACCTGCATCAGAATAAGCAAAAACCAAATATTCACCACCAGTGAGATTGGTCAATGAAAACGTTGCTTCGTCAATATTAAAGTTACCAGAATCCTCATTACCTGCATATTGCACTACGGCATTGTTGGGATAATAAACTTCAACACGTGTAATATCCAAAACGGCCGATGAAAAACTTGCATAGCCATCATTGGCTTGCCATGAAGTTTCATGTCCAATTGCCGTAATTGACAACAGCCCATCACTAACATCGTGTAAATATTGCTTACGTGACACAGTGCAGCCACCGGCTTCCTGAACCGTTACCTGATAATAACCCGAAGGAATATTTAATACAGTGGCACTGTCAGCCGTTAAAATCGTTGCATTTTCTGTCAAACACCGCCATTCATAAAACAAAGGTTCCCTTCCACCCTTAACCTTAACACGCATCCAGCCATCCGTAGACCCGGGTTTTGAAGGCACGCCTGACTCAATGTCCTGAATCGACAAAAGAAGGCTATCCGATAAAGAAGACTCAACAACAGCTCTACAACCATTATTATCGATGGCAGCAAGCCGATAACCACCAACCGACCGGTTGCTGAAAGAATAACGGCCCGGAATCGTCATCCTTGTTGTATCAGCATCCCCCTTAAAAACCAGATTGTAAGGATACATTCCGCCATCAACGGCCACTTCAAGCACCCCATTATCGTTGCAAGTAGGCAATACAACACCAGCCTCTTCAACGGTAAGCAAATCGGGTTCGGTAATAACAATGGTGGTATCAGCAGAAGCACCCAAAGCATCTTCCACAAAAACCTTATACGAACCGGCCGATAACCGGTTAAAAGTCTTTATTGGAGCCAAACCATTATCGGTTGCCCGCCTATAGACGTAATCGCCCCAGCCTCCGGCGCCCTGAATGGTAAAACTACCAATGGCGGCCTTACATAATGCATTTTGAACATCAATCACCTCAACTCTCAATGCCTCATCAGGCTCAAAAACCTCTATAGGAGCACTTGTTACAGAACAGGCTTTATAATCATTTACTTCAACCTGATAAGCACCCGCCTTAAGTGAAGTAAAAACAAAAGGAATTTGTTCGCTGACAGAAAGCTGCCGGACTGTCGGCGAAGAACCATTTAATGGAGTTAGCAACGCAGTCATTGCCTGTGCTGTATTTCCACCCGTCACACGACTCAATATATACCCCGAATCCGTTCCCTTACCTATAACAGAACGAATTGTGTCGATTTCCAGCCTCAAAGAATCCGGCTGATAAACAACTCTTTGCACTGTATCAGAAACACACCCGTTGACGTCGTGCAACAATAACCTATAGGTACCGGCGGAAAGGGCCTCAAACTTCTGATCAGGACATTTCAATCGCCCAAGTTCATGCGTATTTAAATCAAACAGAAACAACGAGTCGGGATCAGCTGTTCCAGTCGTATTCAAAACTTCCATAGAACCATTACTTTCACCATTACAGACAACTGGCTCAACCAAAATACCATCAATTACCGGATTATCATAAGGCTCCATCACAAATTGTGCATCTACCGCACACCCCATAGGATCGGTAGCAGTAAGTATATACTCACCAGCAACCAGGCTGTCAAAAGTCACGCTCGTTTCATCGGTAAACTCCTCCATTGGATACGCATCCAACTCAGTACTATCATTTTTCAGAACAAAGCTATACCACTCATTACCACCGCTCACAGACATTGAAACCGAACCTTTTCCATCCGAGCAAACCGGAGCAACCCAGGAGGAGTCGGCCACAACCATTTCATCAGGCTCCTCAAGAGTAACAGAACCCACATTTACTTCCGGACAATTATTTACATCGTCCTTTATATAAACATCATAATTCCCTGGTTGTAAATTTTCTGCAACCTGAGCAGTATCCATCCACACATCGCTATTGCCCAAACGCCATGCATAACTGCCGCTGCCACCGGATGGATTCAGAATAGAAATTTGACCGTTGTTGAGGCCGTGACAGGAAATATCTGCAAACGAAACACGTCCAGAAACGACTTGTGTATGAGGAATCTCCACAGATCGATTAGCCTGGAGCACTTTATTTACATTCAATTGACTTGTGGCTATCTTTATTATTTGGCTTTCCGAAGTTTGAACCATATATTCCAGTGTTGCCTGATTCGTCGAAGTCTCCAAATCATCGAGAAACAACCCATCAAAGTTCACTTTAAAGTCACTTTCGGTACTTTCAGGCACTATTTTGACCTGCACTTCGTCATCCGGACATACTTGTTGACTTAGTTCTATACTGTGCGCCAATGAGCTTGTGTTAAATAAAGCATTAGAAAAGCGATAAACTTCTTTTATTTTCCCATCGTAGATTAAATTTATAACATAAACCTTTCCGTCTGAAAGACTCTGATTAAAGGCATATTCTTCACCCCCAACATCCTTTATCTCAAAATGCCCGTCTCTAATTAAATCGTTAAAAACTAAATCAGAAACATCTAACTTAAAACCCTCATCGTCTTTCAACACTTCAATACTTCCAGAAAATCCTGGTTCCAAAATGTCAAAGGTGTATTGCGTCACACAACCTTCATCTAATGCTTTTATGGTATATGAACCAACTGAATAGTCTTTTGTAGTAATATCCTCAGTAAAAGCCTCTCCAATCCAAGTTGGATTGGTTGGCAGGTTGCTTAAAGTAATTTTTGCATTCCCAAGCCCTCCAATTTCATCAGCATTAGTTTCATCTACACGCATTGTAAAAACCTCATTTTCCACAACAATTACAGAATCCCCTCCAAGGGTACATCCATCAACTTCTACGAAAACCTGATAGGATAAATCCCCTTCTAAGTCAGGAAACGTCCACACGTTACTATCTGTAATAATTTCACGTTTCAATTCCCCCTGTAAATTCTTTAATTTATACGTTTTGCTACCAGTTGAGTTTGTGGCAAAGTGAACCGTTATAGAGCCGTCGGGGGCAGATTCACAGGTTTGTGGTGCAGTAGTAATCTTTTGAATTCCAGAAGCATTATCCTCAAAATAAACTGGGAAAGCATACGTAAGACTCGTCTCAGAATTATAAAACTCAATTGTGTCTGACCAGCTCAACCCCTCAATAGTAAAAGGCGTATCTAAACTAGTAATTATCCCTGAAGTGTAGCTAAGAGGCAAAGAACCTTTGGTGCACTTTAAAGTTGCAATACCATCTGAAGAGCAATTTGAACTTGGATTCGTTTTTTGGATAATTTCAAAGTCAGGCTGTTCAGGGACTTTAACTTCAATAAAAAATTCATAAGAACACCCATCCTTATCTGTGAGGATGTAAGTCTCGGCTTTTGGTGGATTTATTGACGTATGGTTATAAAGCCGATAACCGTAATTATTAGAAAGAAATAATTGCCATTGTTCCTCTAAATAATCATCATACCAATCAATATATAAACTTTCAGTGCTAAAAAAACGATCTGCGACATCTTGCTTATTCGATTCATCAATCAAAAATTGCTGGTATCTATCGCCTGAGGCTGTTTCGTAAACAATGTAATTTGGAAATGATGTAGTGTTGATATATCGAATATTTTTAATCAGAGCTCCTGACCAGAAACGGACTCCACCTGTTCCTCTTTCATAATAAAAAAGTTTTGAGCCATCCTCATTTCGATAAGCACACTTTGTACCTGTGTCATCAATTATTCCGTCAAAATAATCTGGAAGATCAACCTTTAATCCAAATGCGTCACCCAGAGTGCCCACCAAATGGAAATTATCAGAATTATCTTTGCCAACAATTGAACAACCATTATAATTAACCAATTGATAGTTAACTGGCACCCCAGTAGATACAGAAGTGTAACTATAAGTATGATATTTTGCCTCACAAAGCCCTGCATTATCAATTCTTAACCATGTTCCCGGGTTGAACGAATTAGACCCTGACGAGGCCGTACCCTCGTCAAATGAAAACTCATCACTTCTTGCAAAATTCTTCCAAAAAGAATGGTACTGTTCTGCCATCTGTTGGGATTCATAAGTCAACTTAATTATGAATCCAGTGGGTCTAGAATTTGTTAAATTATAAAAATAAGCACTTCCCAAAAAATTTGCATTGTCCGACATAACAAAGAGATATTCAAAGCTAAACGAAGAACTGCAATTCCCAAAGTTAGTTTTGTTAGCGATCGTTGTTTTAACCGGCCGCTTATTCTCAAAAAACCAATCATTAAACCTCAAATAAAAGTACTTCTCCCAATTTGTATTCCGTTTCCCTTTTTCCATATAATAATATCTATTCACGAAATTTTGATATATGGCATCTTGTTCGTTTTCCGACAATAGCGAAAAATTAGAAGGTTGTACATGCAACGAATCAACGAATAGCGTATCCTCACCCACCACTTTATCTATGACATAAGGCAAACGATTATCGGAATCGGAAATATTAATAATTGCATAAGGATCTTCTTCGCTAAGAAGGTGATATTTTGGTTCGCTAGCTGGGAAGAGAGCCGCAGATTGCTGAGCTTCTACTTTTTCAAGCACTTCGGGTATAACAAATGTTTCTGTAGCAAATTTCAAATCCGATCTGGAGGTCATCTGCAGCTGAATGGTCCACGTTCCAGCCGTCGTAAAAGGACTTGTAGGGGTTGAGGATTCGGGCTCAATCCTGTAGGTATTGCCGGAAACTTTTTTACCGACACAAGGTACAGCCTCGGCAATCGGCCCCCTTAATTCCCATTTAATCGCTGCATCATCGATGGCTGCAATCTCCATCTGATCCAGAAACTCAACCTCAATAATTGGCTCATCTACACACCAGATGCGCCTGACTTCTTTAACCCTGAATTGGGGCCCGTTGCTATTAAACGTTGCTTCTACTGTATTACCGTAGGTTATACTGTCGTTTAGAAGCACTTTTTTAATCCGAAATTTTATCGGCTTATCCAGCCATGTATAATAATTAGAATTTGAATCACTTTTGTTGCCGGCAATATCAAAATAGGAAATATAGGCTTTCTTTCCAGGTCTAATATTGAATTCCTTCAAGTCTTCCCACTCATGCTTACCATAATTCACCTTCATTTGCAGGACAACATCCTGATGTTCAGCAGACAAATAAAAATTATTGAATTCCAATTGCAAGTACTCACTTTCCGCATCAAAAGGTTCTTGCCGCAAAGAGTTAATCATAACAGGATCATCAATAATTACAGTTGTAAACATAGTATAACCCTCCCGGTTTCCCGATAAATTAAGCCAGCTGCAAGGGTCAGAGGCACTTCCGCTCACAGGCTCATTCACCCCAACTCTCCAAGTTTCTGAGGTTGCAGTATAACTAAGTTTTGTATCCACTCTAATGTCCTTCGCCTCAGTATTAATAACAACCCCCTCTAAAGCTTTATTATCATACTCTAGATTCGGAAGGTCTATATTGGAATCAGAAGATCTTTTAAATGTTTCACTAAATGCAATTATTACACCCAAATCTTCCGAGGCTATTTTTTCTTCCGATACTAGATTGTTACCACTTGTTTCCAGTTTTAAATTCGCCTTAACAAACTGGGGTTTACCATGATTACAATTACCCCATGACTCAAACGTCTGCTTAATAGCAATACAGTATTTGAATTGATTCTTATTATCCTCCTGCCCCAATGCAGGAGAACAAAATATAAACAGTCCAATAATAAACGCCAATAACTTTCGAAGCAGATTCATAGTCTCAGTGATTAATTATAAAAGCTGACAGGCAAAGCAAACATACTGCTGGTTAAAGAAGCAACAGAAATAATTAAAGTCTTAATTGATATTCTTCACGCAACGTATGTTTGACATCCCAGATTCAAGCCCGGCGATAATCTCGCCATCTTTCGGAGAAAATTCCGTGGGTTTAAAAAAAATGCCGCTAAGTATGATTTCTTCTTTTTCACGTTCTGTAAAAACAAAGGAAAAAACTGTGATACCAAGGATTAAATTGAGTAATAAATTCATAACTCTCAGGTGTTTAAAATTTGCTTTTCAATTGCCACATGAAACTCACTACGATAATCATGCGCCTTTGTGAGAAGCTTTCTCATGGCTCGTTTCATATTATGATGTTAAATATAAATTCTCTTTATGGCGTTCTATATCCATTCGATGAAAATCTATTTTACTTCAATGATTCGCTCTATCTTTGAAGTTACGATTCCTTTTCCTGGCAACACATAACGTATCTCCAAACCATAATTACCGGATGTCTGATCAGGAATATGATTGGTTGCAAGAAAACGTGCAAGATTTTCAGTTCTCAATTTTCTATCAACTATAGTATTAGCCAAAACACGGCGCAGATATTTATAATCCCTGTCAATATAATAAGTGACTTCATTGTTCAATGCACCAAAAGGATTAACATTTGCCCGATTGTTCATTCTCACCATCTCGTCAGTGAGCTTATTGGATGTAGAATAAGCACCTATGGTTACCACTCCCGGCTCACCGGTCGGCATCAGCCCTTCAGTTGCAGATGCTCTCAGTACATCCACATTGCCATAGATAAGCGGCTTAACTTGGTTTATAAACCACGGTGTGGAATTATAAAGGGGGCTAACCTGAACCATATTGTCGGTGGCATCCGGCATATTGTTCTCGCTATAATCAAACATTTCTGTAAGAGAAGAATAATCATACAATCCACAATCTATTCTATTAACATGTGGGTACAATTGCCATAAATGTCCTGAGTTCCCTTTCACATTCCCGATCTTCTCTGTAAAAGTATCATATGAGCTGGTTCGAAAATTCATGGCATAAATTTGATCCTCCTCAAGTAAATCCAAGGTGCCCTCGGCTTGTTTTTTCTGGACAAACAGGGAGTCGGCCTCACCCAATTGGGTGGTGGTGGTGGAGATATTATCGCTTAGGGCGGAAATAGTTTCCGGTATATTCAATATAGCAAGCCGATAAATCTCATCATTTTTAAAGTTAAAAGCAGCAGTAGAAAAATCAATCTCCATCCTTATTTCATTTCCACCAGCATGTGTTTTATAAGAAAACTCAGTATTCTGAGAACTTCCATTGCTATCTGTCAGTCGTAGCTCCTGGGTATATCCTTCAGGTATTTCAGTAGAAAACAAATAGTTATAATTTTCACTTAACAGCAAATAGCCCTGATCGTACTCATCCGAATAGTAGTTATATTGCCGGTCCACCGGATAGCTGTATTTAACATGTTCAGGCAAAATAAACTTTGGTCGGTCGCCACTCTTAAAGTCCACTTCCTTTTCTTCATAAACGGGTTTGCCATCATAATCCAAAACTTTTCTCCAGTCACCACTAACGAGGCGTTCAAAACCAACTTTAGCGCGCACTAGTAGGTCAGACTGACTTTCCAAAGCCTCGTCTGGATCAAGTACCAGTACACGTCCTTCGTCGGTTAGCTGATGAGCCCCTGCAACCTCTTTCCCAGTTGCCTTATAAATGCATTTAAACTCCTCTAAAGTTACCCTATACCAGGCTTTCTTTCCTTCATCCTCTTCTACTTCCATTTCCAGACCAACCGGAATGTTAAACACTGCCTGTGGAGCCACAAACACATTCACATCCGACTCTCCTGCCGAAGGTGTTAGCTGAGCAATAATTTCTTCACCAAAAGGGCTACCGCCCATAACCTTGCACTCATCACCTATTTCAAAGTCAAAATCGCAACGCCCGGATATGAGTCCTCCCATCACACTAAACCGACCACCCACAGCACCCGAAAAATAAAAAGGATTAGGTCCGGCACCTTCCAATAAGGTACTGGCCGCAATGTCAAGGATGCTAAACTTTTTGCGATGTCCAAACAATGTGGCTTGTAAGCCAATATCGGCTTCCACCCATGCCCAGGCTTGCGCTCTGGCATACCACCCGTTAATACCCAAAGGGGGTTCACCTCCGGCGCAATAGGCGTTAACGCCATAATTCTTCAAAAGGAATTCAGCCCCCATACCGACACCCATCGAGGCATAAAAAGGCATCAACTCAGCCTTGAAATCAACACTCATTGACTGTCCGAAAGCGATACCGCTACCCTGTGCCATATCATAAGTACTACGATTAGATAGCTTCAGCTGTTTGGAACGGCTCAAATTTTTAAGTACTTTATCGGGAGGACTTGGCAATTCAGGCACATCATCACCAATCATAAAATAACTGTCAGTACGGGTCAATCCCAATATTTCCACCCCAAGCCGATCTTTAGGTGTTCCAAGGTATGCATGCCATTTATCATCAGCAATGCGTATTGAAGCCCAGCCCATTCGGTCATTGTCACCCACCCCTTTTATAAACCCGGCATTGAGATAAGAATTCAAGTCTGCATTAAAAACATGGTTGGCCGCATCATACTCCATCAACAATGAAGCCGTTAAAAATCCCGACTTTTTATTTTCAGGAATAGCTAAGTCACTTTTAGCAGAAAGTTTCAGCTTTCCACCTTTCTGCTCCAACTTTCCAACAGCTTCATTAATATTATCAGCCAATCCGCCCCATTTAGCGGGGTCATCCATAAAAGCAGCATCTCCCCGTAACTGTACAAAATTCAACCCGCCATCATCATTAAACTGAATTTCGAAACTCACTTTTGAATTAAAAGCCGCTGAAACGCCTGCCAACCCAAATTTTGTAGATGTCATAAAACCCATCCCTACACTTTTATCCGGCACATAATTGATCCCAGACAGCGACTTTCCAAAATCACTATGAGCTCCCAAACCACTGGATTGTTGCATCTTTCGATACAAACCACCACCAAAACCGTAGAAAGAGATAGGCGTAGGCGCGAGAATTAGACCTGAAGCAGGCGACGTTTCATAAAATACATCGGTCAAAAAATACCGATAATCATCTTTTTTGCCAAATACCGCCACAGCATCAAACTGAAACTTATTTAACAATCCAAATGTGATGTCGCCCCGAAACCCTGTCCCATATATTTCATCACCATCTTCAAATTTCACAGAGCCACTCATACTATAACCGCCCGATTTATAATCCACAAAAATCTCATCGACACCAACGTGATCAAACTTCCATCCCACATAATCACCATACAATTGCACGCCGGCGTTACCGCCAAAAATCTCACTTAACTTTACGCCTACATTAAAAGCTAAACCACTGCCTTCATCATTGTTAAAAGGAGCAATACTGTCAATTTTAAGCTGAAAGCCTGCCAACTCAGGTGATTTCAATTCACCTGTTAAGCCTACTGAGCCAATTTTAAAATAAGGAGCAGAACGACTGATCTGCATATTTTCAAATGGGATATCGGGTATTTTCAACTTTTTTGCATCATCTCTATTGCTAAGCGGCGCATTAACAGACAGTAAACCACAAGCATTAATAGTCGGATATATTCCTCCGTTTGCAACTTCAATCTCGATATAGGAATTACTGTTTAAATCGACAGTACTGCCTAAAACAGGAAAGTCATATTTTCCCGACAACCCTATCTGAAAATCATAATTATTGGTACTATGATTAAAAGAAGCCTTATAGGGTAACAACGAATTTTTACCAAACGGCGGAATATTAATATCACCACCGAAGCCAAGACCGGCAACATCCCCCTTCAGTAGCTCCAACGAAAACTCCCTCAATGAAATATCCCACTTATCTTTATCCAATAATTCACTACTAAAAATATCAGGACTGGTAACGGACTTAGCTGAAAAGCCATTAGCATCAATAATTACATTTTCTAATGCCAATGTAATTCTATCGGTCATAGGTTTCTCCTGATCGCCCTCGGGGTTCGTAGACGATTTTGAAAAAAAATTGGGCAAAACAACAGAAGCACTCGTCACTGCGACGCCTTTCCATAAGTTACGCATTGTTTCATCTGCTTCCACTCCATAATCCTGGGGGAATACAGCCATAGCGGGTGTAGATTCATCGCTTTGGTCCAATGTCGCGCCATGCAGCGTAAAAACGAAACCATCAAGCCCCTCAAAACCGAACGACTGATTAAAATCGAGGCTCGCCGTAAAATTATCGAAATCATCAAAGTAAGAATCAAAAGAAGTGCTAAGCATGCCACCTGTGCAATTACCATTTGCATCCACTGGTTTAATTTTAGTGGAATCAACCAATAAATCCATCTTAGCATAAAAAGATTCAACGCCATCACACCCAAAATTAACCTTTGTCCCGACATTAAAAACAAGAATTAAACCATGTCCCAAATCACGTCTCACAGGGCTTATCAACTCAAGAAAGCCATTTGTTCCCAAACCCTTTTGACCTTCAATATCGGCGTATCCATCAAAAGCAATTTTTTGTCCATCTTCCTTAAACTTAAAGGCACAAGAGGCATAAACACGATTTTTACCGGTCTCCTGATTATAGGTAATCTCCCTGATGATAAGCTCATAATCACCTTTTCTGACTCCTACAGGCAAGGTTATCTCACCACTTTCCACCAAATCGGAAAATGAATCAATATAAGCACCAGCTTGTTTAACCGCAGCCATCGCTTCAAAAGCAGCCGTAATTTTCTTCTCATTAACAACTCTCAACTGCTCAACCTGAGCCAGAATGTCAACTTGAGCGGCATTAACCTCACCCCGAGAAAACATCGCCAAGGCAAAAACGGAAAGACAAAACCAATATAAATAATTATTATGCAACATGTTAGGTTAGAATTTTAACTGTTACAACTAATTCTTGCGTTACGCTCGCTTTCAACATGGTCATTTACCCCAGTAAACTCACATTTTTCGAGCATCGCAAACCTCAAAAATGAAACTTCCTTTATCTTTCACAAAAGCTTTCTTGCAAACACTTAGTTTATGGACAGACTCTAATTATATACAACCATCAAAAAAAATCAGCTCGCACGTGAAAATCCTGATTTTCAAAAAACCATTGACGAGCCGTTAACAATGCCGCACGGTAATCGGGCGTATCAAGACCACCAATTGCACTGACACCAATCGGAAAGCTTTCGATAACCGGCGCCAATAGTTCCAAAATTCGATACCCGCATAAAACAGGCTTTTCATTGTCAGGATCGGCAGTCATACAGGCCAGCTGGTCGCTATTAAGGTGTTCAATACATAAATCCAATAAAGCCTTCTGGCGGGTATAAATAATATCCGGCATTACATATTCTACCAAATTATTATCGAGAGGCAATGAATCAAATGTTTGAGAACAAAAATCAATACTCTGTTGCACGCCCAAACGGGCTAATGCTAAATGGATATACCAACGTTCCTTGGAAGATAAATTTTGCTGTAGCAATTGTCGCTGCAATATTTCTTTGCCCGCTCCAACATATCCTGCCAACATGATCAATCGCTTTCGGTGTGGCAACCGTTTTTTATTAAGCAACTTATTGATAAAAAACTTTGCATCGTCGGTATAATCGCTACGGCTAAATGATTGCAACCACATCATATTCTGCCCTATAATACCACCATCGGCATCATCACACCCTTTTAATAATAAAATAATATAAGATGCTTTTTCACTGGCTGCAACAGACATACCTTTCCGGAAAATGAAAGAGTAAGCCTTTTGGCGAACATAAAATAAGGAATCGTTAAAATAGGGAAGCAATATTTCTGTTAAATGCTCTGTTTCATTCAACAATTTTTTTTCTTTACTAAGATCACTTGTACGGGTCACCCTATATTCGTCAAAATATTCAGTCACCTGTCCAAACGCAACAAATTCAAAAAACAGAAAAAGAAGTAGAAATAGATGTTTCATTCGCACAAAATTTAATTTTTGTTTTAGGCCGAATGAAACTCATCACAAATTAAGAACATTAATTTCAATGACTTAGAGACATCAAAACATATATTCTTTTCATCAGTAAAAGCGGTTCACGTTAAGGCCAAATAAAACGACTCTTTAAAATTACAGCTGTTTTATTTCTTCATAGATATTAAATTGCTGCATGCATTTTAAGTCTGACTATAAAATCCGACCCTATATTATGCGTACTCTCAAGATGTTTATTCACAACAATAAACTAACATTCTCAAAGCTTCAAAATCCTCAAAAATAAAATTTTATTATGCAACACAAGTCTTTTCGGACAAACACCAGTTAAGAATAAATTAACAACTATTTACAAATTTAGACGAAAAAATCAAAACGCCAAATTTTTGTTATTGCAAATAACACATTTTAAACAGTCTAGGCAACATCATAATCGAAATTAGCCTTTGCGCACAGTCGTGAGGACCAATGCCAACAAAACAAAACAGGAGAGAGCGACGAAACTAAAAAACAGGCCATACACTTCGGCAATAAAACCAAGAAAAGCCGGACCGGCAAGCATACCTATATTCGAAGTCGCTGCAATGATTGAAATACCATCGGCCGCACGTACCCCTTCAATATTAGATGCCAAACGATATAATTCCGGCACTATAATCGAAAAGCCCAGACCAATAACAAAGAAACCGAAGAAAGTTGCCAGAGGAACGGTGGTCAACACCAGGCCAAAGCCCAACAAACTCGTTGCCATGGCATAACTTAAAAGCTTCCACGAGCCAAACCGGTAGCTCAAAGCATCGCCGGTAAAACGTCCCAGAGCCATACCCCCTGAAAAAAAGGCATAACCCAAACCCAGATATTGCACTGCCACCATTACCACGTGCTTTAAAAACAATCCGCTCCAATCGGCAATGGCGCCTTCTGAAGCCATCATTAACATGGCAATAGACGCAATAATCACCAATGGTTTAAAAGGGAAAGAACGACTGACACTTTTGATACGTACCGTACTTTTCACATTAATATATTCCTTCCGCAGACCTGCTTGAACGGTTAACAATACCACCAATAAAACGGTAATATGCACCAATGGCATGTTAAACTTCCCGGCCACAAAGCTCCCCAACGAAGCTCCAATGATACCCCCAATACTCCAAAATCCATGCGTCCCGGTCATGATATACTTGCCGGCCTGCTTTTCAATCTCTGCGACCATTGAATTTAAAGCAATGGAAAACACAGCACTGGTCATACCATAATAAAACAACGCAATAATAAGCCAGGTGTAATTCGAAGCCAAAAAGATGCCATACAATGAGGTGCCATACAATATAAAACCCCAAAAAGCCTGGCGACCGACGCCAAGACGATCGATCAATCTGTTACTGGCAGGAATCATTACCAACGATCCCAAAGAAGCCATAAATAAGGCAGCGCCAAGTTTGCCTTCTGATATCTGAAGCTTTTCAACAATAAAGGGGATGTATATAATCCACGTACTAAACACTAATGCAAACGAGGCATACATAAATGCAGGCGCAAAAAACTTCCGCTCCTGAAAAAATAATTTTGCTGATAGCATATCTCAAAAATGTACGCAAAGCTAAACAATAAATAGGCTCCTTCAGTTTTAAATCTTCAAAAGCCTTGTCTTTGTGACGTCCTAATCAAAAATTCAAAAACAATGCATTATCGTAACGACACGAATTGGTCATTTATGTGTGTAAAGAAACACTTTCTAACGAATCGCTTTATTGAAGTTTTAATTGTTACCGGCATTAACAATGGCTTCTGCAATCTCAGGAAAAGCCCATTGATAACTATCCCGGTTGATGATTCCAAAATCACTGAGATTTCCATTATCCCACCAAACAGGACAAATCCCTCTAAGAATACATTCGTTGGCATAATATGCAGCATGCTCAGCACGTTCGCTCAAATTATCGTGATTCAAGCTGCCCCACTCGCCCATTACAACGGCTATTCCGTTATTAATAAATTTATTAACCACACGGTCAAGTTCGGCTTCAAGCGCTATTTTTTCGGCATCGGTACCCCATTGGGTACTAAAACCCGTTACTGCCAAAGCAAATTCATAAGGGAAATAATTATGCACGGAAACGATAAGATTAACAGATGAAGGTAATATTAACCCATCAATGGCCACCTGGCTTGAGGAGGCGGCATAAGGAGAAACCATAATATACCTTTTGTCATTACCGCCCCCGGTAGCTCTAATAGACTCAACAGCCACCTGATGCAATTGGTTGATACAATCGCGCCCTTCGGTAGTTCCCCCTGTCCATTCCTCCTTAGAATCTTTTAATCGGGGCTCATTCAGTGTTTCAAAAATTAAATTATCACTGTAATCTTTAAAACGAACGGCTATCTGAGTCCAGACCTTTCCCAATTGATCTTTTACAACCGCCAAATTATCATATTCCGGGACAATCCACTCTTCATCGTGGTGAATATTCACGATCACAACCATCTCATTCTCCAGACCATAATTCACGACCTCCTCAACCCTGTCGAGCCACACCTTTTCGATGGTATAATCGGGCGCTGGCCCCATATGATACTGCCAGGTCACCGGGATTCTCAAAGTTTTAAATCCTTTGGCATGAACTGCATCAATCAAATCTTTCGTCGTTTTCGGATTTCCCCAAACTGTCTCATCAATTCCTTTTGCATCCAGAGTATTGCCAAGGTTCCATCCAACACCCATATTGGCCACAAATTGCAGGGAAGTAGAATTAATCTCAACCTGCTCTTCAGTGGAAAAAGACAACTGAACATCGTAATCCAGCGGCACACCAAAAGTATTAACAACAGCACCTTGGGGAATCCTGATTGAATAACTGGTATCATAGGCTAATTCAACAGCAAAAATTAACTTCGTAAAAGAAGCCGTCACATCTGCCGGCGCTTGATTAATCATTATCCCGTGATTGGCAGCCAAAGAAATCACCTCATCAAAAACAACTTCAACATTGGTTGAAAGTTTTACTTTGGTTTCATTATTCTCAGGTGTACTTGCTTCAAATTGCGGAGCCGGCCTTGTGCTATTCTCGCTTTTTGAACAGCTTGTACAAAACAACAGCTGCACAGCTAATATTATCAACACTTTACTCATAACCGTAACCGTTTTATTTTTCAAAAATAACAGAACTCATATACCATAATCATTCACTTTGCCAAACTTCGTTCCTTCTGTACAAAAAGATGTTCTCATGGCTCGTTTCATCCCACACTCTCACTAATCATTAAAAACACTGGCTTTACGGGCTGTTTCCTTAATCCCCAAAGGAGAGTTAAAAATCGCCTTCCCCCAATCAGTCAACGTTTTCCAATCGTCATTTGTCACCAGGTCGAGCCACTGATTTACTTCATTATTACCACTCCACGACCACGCTAAAAACCCTATATTCAACTCAGCACAAACCTCTAATATTTGTTCATGATTAACCTTACAGTTCAGATTATTATTACCCTCATTGTAATGATAACCAAACTCACCCACTACAATGGGAAGAGATTGATTTACGGCGTCCTGTAGGGCGTGTCTGATTTTTTCTTCATCGTTCCAGGAACCATACATATGAATGGAGAACAACAAATTGTGCAAAGGATCGTAATCTATAAGTGCTTGACCGTACAACAAAACAGGATCGATATTTTGCCCCCATCCGGGTGCATCAATCACAATAGTAGATCGATAACCCGAATTACGCAAAAGAGAAATACATTCCTTATAAGCGTCTCGCCAATATTCAGCTTTAAGATTATTATCACCCCATTCGTTGGCAATATTAATCAACAGATAGGACTCATATTTTTGAATTACAGACTTCATCTCATCGCTGACAAAATAGGTTGCCATTTGATAAAGTTTTGTAGCTGTTGAATCGCCGGTAGCATCATGCAACTCAACGATTGGTATCATATTTAAATCTATACTCTTTTGAAGAATAGAATCAAGACCACTGGCCGGCAAAGAGCTTTCCCAAACAATACGAACGCAGTTCGCCTTTTGTCGGGCAATTTCGTCAAGAGCCTGGTACGATTTCACAGGATGCCAGGCAAAAGGGACATTAACGCCCCTGATTAGGAACTCACTTCCATTCGCATCCTGCAAAAACCCTTCATTAGTACTAAAAACCACCGAATAAGGCTCTTTGTGACATGAAGCCAAAACTCCTGCGAAAAGAATTATCGCACCAACTATCTTACTTTTAAAACCCACGGGACTAACATTTTACGTACATTTAATACAAAATCAGGCAACCCACACTCATTCCTGATTACTAGCTTTACATTTACCAAACAATAAAAAGGACATTATTTTAGATCCGGCATCTCATCACGGGAAATGACGTATTGCTGACTCATGGCATCACTCCACCAGGCAGCATTAGCATGTTCATGATCAGTTTCAGAAAAATCGGCTTCGTTAACGTCATTGGTCCTATCATAATCGTACCACGGCATAAACCACGACCATCTGGCGCCACTTTGCCATTGCCCTGAGATATCAGCGACAGAACCGCATTCGCTTAAAGTCACAATTTTATTGGGATACGTTGATTGAATCAATTCAAATTGCCCGGAAATCTCTTGTGAATCAAGATTATTATAAACATCTCTACCAATAATATCAACATATTCATCGCCCGGATAAAAATCAGCATCATTGGTTTGCGTCGTCCAGACCCAAATCAGGTTATTAATGCCATTATCTTCAAAATAATTAAACATAAACCGCCACAACGCCTTATAAGTTTCTGCGCCATCGCTTCCCCACCAAAACCAAGCTTTGCCATTATTATAAGCATAAATATTCCCAGCCGCCTCATGCAATGGACGCCATACAACAGGGATATTTCGTTCCTGCAAAAGCTTTAAATATCCGGCAATCTTTTGTAAATCTGCCTTCACAAAATCATTCTCCCAGGTTCCTTCTACCAAGGCATTCGAGGCATCGAAAGAAGTCTCTTCAGGTTTATATGTGTAACTTTGAATATTGTCCACTTCCGTTGACGAAGCGGGAACCAGCCAATGCCATCCCGCACTTACCAACCCATTATTTCGCCACCATTCCTCCACAAAATCAATTTGGGAATAATCAATCCAATTAGCCGGAGAATAAGGCAAGTGAACATAATCAAACGTCGCCATAGCAGGATATTTCCCGGTATGAAAATAAACCCATTCCGCTTCATTAATATTCCAATTCACATTAGCCATGGTAGCAGAAATCAACTTTTTGCCATAATTCTCTTTAAGAAAATTGTAAACATTAACCGCTTGTGATGAAGGGGTTGACACAACTAATTCCGACGAAACTTCGGCAACCGGTTCTGTAAAAAAAGAAAATGCGATATCATCTTGCAGAGTGAGACCTTGCAGATTGACAACAGATCCGGCATCCAACCGAACCTCATACTCTACTCCTGGTTCCAAATTAGTTTCTGCGGTAAGAATATTATCACTGATTGTGGCAGCGACAGCGACTCCATTTAGAGATAGCTTAAAATTAGTGGTCTTTTCAACCGTCTGATCAAATTGAATACGAACCTGAGAAAAAGTATTTACGTGAATTGCTCCATTAATTGGGGTACTACTATAAAAGGCAGGAGCAGAGGGGGCCATCCTTGTTGTAAAAGAAAATTCAATAGTTTGCTGAAGTACTACTCCTGACAAATTTTTGACATTCCCTGCTGGTATCACAACCATATAATTACTGTCGTATTCCAAATTCACTTCCAAAGTTAACGTCCGATCAGTGACAATTACCTCCACCTGTTCGTTATTAACAGTAATACCATGATTGGGCACCAGGGAAATCACTTCGTCAAAAACAACACTAACAGTTTGTGATATATCTACATCATCAGCACCGTCAATAGGCGTTGATGACAAAAAATTAGGAGCTATCGCATTTTCATTATCCGAATTAGCACATGAAGCAATAATACCAAATAACGAAATGAGAATACTATAAACAGGGATTTTTAGAAACATATTATTCCATTAAAAAAGTCATTACTAAAATGTATTTAGCCTATTAATAAAGCTATCTCTATATTGAGTTAAAAAAAACTTAATTATTTCTGAGTATCGTATAAAAAAACGTGAAGCCAAGACACGCCAAATCAATAAAAGCAATTTAACAGGCGTAAACAAGTGATTTTATAACGAGGTTATTAATATTTTCTTAGTATCACGATACTGCAAAATAAATTTAAATGAATATCCATTTAAATCCCTAATTTAGTTTACGTCCTGAACAATTTACTTCAGTCACAGCCAATGCGTGGCATTCAAAAAAACTTAAATGTAAGTGATCAGATAAAGGCAGGATAAATTAATCCGGGCTTTCGGCACAGATAATTTCATTTAAATAATGCCAGCAATAAGCTTCCAGTTATTGCGTTACGAACGCTTTCGAAATGGCTATTTACACCATTAAACTAACATTCTTCAAGCTTCGCAAACCGCCAAAAAAAACCTTTTTAATCCGTCACAATTTGCAAACACTAAAATACTCCACGACGATGTAATGGGCTGAAATGACCTGTCCTTACAGGACAAATATCCAGTTTTGGGACAACGTCAGACAATCATTTAAAACTTAAACACCAATAAATTAAATTACAGAAACTTAACCTTTACATGGTTTAAATTTTTAAAGGGCATTCATTACACAAATGCCCTTTAAAAATTTACAAAACCTTACTCAGGCATAACATCAAAGCCAACATTATCAATTCTAACATGAACATCACCACCATTCCAACCTGCAGTGAGCGCCCATTCATTAACAAGGCTGGCATCATTCAATGCCGCTGTAGTTAAAGCCGTGCCATTACCATTGTCATCCTTAAATTGATTTAATGGGAAATAAACCGTAGTCCATCCATCGGTTCCTGAGGCAGAATACGCATCACCAATATTCCAAACATACCAGTAAGAACCTAAACGAAATTTTAAAACAATACCCGAACTGATATTAATCACATTAATATCCATTTTAACGGCATAACCGTCAGCAGAAACCCCTTCAAGATTAAGTCGTCCGGCCGTATTATCGGCAAAATAAGTAGTCCAATTACCATCCACGGTGGCATTAACTTCGTAAAATTTAGAACCATCAACAGACAACTCTGCATCAGAAATAACGTCACCCAAATCTTTCCAGCCTAAATTTTTACTATCAAAATCGAAAAAGACATACTGCGCCGGATCGATACCTAAAATATTAAAAGCAGGACTTTCGACGGCTCCATTTTCACTGTCAAGTGTTATTGTAACATCGCCTGTAGAAGCAGAAGCTGGAACCAGTACCTCAAGTTTAAAAGCAGTTTGTGACACAAAATCACTAACCTCATTACCCTCACCAAACGACACCGAAGTCACCATATCAAGATTACTCCCTGTAATCGTAATAGTTCCACCCAGGAAGCCATCAGAAACAGAGGCAATTTCGGGCAAAATAGGTGGCACGTATAATGTCAGAGGTGTTCCAAATTCAATCTCATCATTATTAGCCATTGTAAGAACCAGCACACCACCTTTAATATTTTCAGGACAAGTAGCCTGAATTTCCGTATTCGTCTCATTAAGAATCAGGTCGGTAAGAATAACATCACCTATACTTATAGTACTCACCAGATCCAAATCAGCACCTTCAATTACCACATTGGTAGCAACATCTACCACCAGAGGAGAAACTTCAGATATCATAGGTTTGACCAAGGTCACAGACCCGGCTAAAACGTTCGGAATAGTTTGACTGGCAGACACCAGGTATACTTCTCCTGCAGGTGCTTTAGCGGGCAATGCAAAAACCAGACTTGTAGCGGAAGAGGAAGCCTCAAAATCATCGCTTCCCAACAGGTAAGAGCTCCCAATACGCAATTGTTTAACTTGATCAAGCAAGGTCCCAGTTATGGTTATGAGGTCTCCGGGCCGAAGATCCTGACTGGGGGATAAACTCTTAACAGTAGGCACTTCACCAATAATTTCAGGGATATCTTTGTCATCCTCATCACAAGCTGAAAACGCTAATAAAGACAAGAACAGACAAAGCTCCAATCCACTCTTTATATTAAAAATTCCTTTTTTCATTGTCATATAAATTAAATTAACAGGATGTACTCATTCACAACTCCTGTAGGTATTAAAACATCACAACTTTTTCACGATACGCATATTGCAAACGCTAAAATCAGGCTCCACTGCATCAGAAGGTTGAAAAACAATATTAAAGCCATTCCAATCGCCAACCACCAGGGCAGAAAAAATATCAGTGAGTTCAAACGTCATTGTTTTCCATTTATTATATGTGTTAAACGCGACTCCTCCAGCTCCTGGATTCCAGCTATACCCATTAATAATCAGATTACCAATGGCCAATGACTTATTACTCTTCGTCAGCATTTCAAATTTGAAATAGTAATCATCCATATTGTCGCTCATTTCCTGATCAGAGAAATTAAATCCGCCTCCGTATGGAACATTCCACGACCACGCATCAAAAGAACCAGTAATTCTTAACATTGCATCAATGCCTGAAGGTAAAACAGGGTCACCCGTGTTGGACCCATCCGTCTTAAACAAATCCGTATCTCCCCATGTGCCTTCAAAGTTCAGGATCTGAAAACCTTTATCTCTGAAAGAAATTTCACGCGGCACGTCCACTGAAGGACTGCTAACAGAAATAATTGCTGCATCGGGTGTTCCTTCCGGTATTTTAACAATCAGATACTCAGCTGAGGACTCAAGAATGGGCACCTGCGAGTCATTAATTTTAACAACGCCCGACTCCTCCGAAATATCGTAGAGATCGAAATTCTTACCTAAAATTTTGACGGTATCCCCTGCGGTTGCAAATTCATTGTACAAACCAGTAACCTGCAATTGAGGAATACTAACCATAAAATCAGTCTCCGTGGATCCCAACTTCGTCTTTAAAGTTATCTTATTGGTAACCACTTCCGGAAACTCACGTGGCACAGGCAACACGATCCTCGAATTAACTGCATAAATTAATTTCAAATCAGCCTCAACATCATTAAATAAAACCGATTCAACGTTGCTCAGATTTGAACCATAAATAGCTATCATTTCGTCTAAAGAAGCCGTCTCAATAGCGGTTTCACCTGGCATATAAGTAATACTATCGATTACCGGAGCGCCGGTGGAAGTAAGCTGGTCGTCATAACCATCGTTATATGTAACAATATCCTCACAAGAGAAGACCGTCAACAATAAAAATGACGCTCCCCATAAAAATTTGTTCAGAAATTTAAAATTTTTCATATCACATCAATTTGTCCGATTGTTAATAATTCAAATGAACTATCACACACTACCAACCGGGATTATTCTTATTAATAGCTGAATTGTTTAGCACCTCATCGGTGGGTATTGGGTATAGCAAATGCTTTTCTTCCCTAATTTTACGAATGCCTACCTCATCATTTCCACCAATACTATTCATAACCTGCAAATAAATACCCCAACGAATCAAATCCCAACGTCTATCGCCTTCGAGAGCTAATTCCCGGGCTCTTTCTTCAAGTACAGCCGATCTGAAACTAACCAAATCGCCAATACCACTGGCGCCATCCAAACTCTTCAAAGAAGCACTACTTCTTCCTCTTACCAAATTAAGCGCATTTAAAGCTTCAGCTGTTGGTGCACCATTGTATTCGTTGGCAGCTTCAGCATAAGTAAGTAACACATCTGCATATCGCAAAACAGGCCAATTAACGTCAGTTTTACTTTGAGTACGGTCTGATGCATCATAATATTTAGTAAGAAATGCAATGTAGGCAGAGCTATTATCATTTTGATAGTCGCGTCCATCATCAAACAAAGGGTCCTTTTGAAATGGCTCACCTGTAATTGGGTCGGTTCTGACAGTATCTTCACCCGTCACATAATACCCGCGTGCTTTAATAGACCACTCATCGTTATTAGGATAAAAAGAGCCTCCCTGCCATTGTTCGGTATCTTGGTATGAACGTATCCAGCGGTGAATAACGCCATCAGCTACGCGAAGATCATTTTTTTCGAAAAGCTTGTACCAATGGTCACGCAAACCATGCCAGAGTCCAGTAATAACTACACCCGAAGAATTTTCAATACCGGTATAATAAAGCGTCAGGCCCATACCATATTTACTATCTCCTGATTTGGCCTGGATACTCCATATATGTTCCGTCTTGTTTTTATAAGCCTGTGACCACAAATTATCAAAACTAAGCAAGCCGTACTCGCCGTACTCTTTATTCATCACCTGCTCGGCCTTCTCCATGGCTAAACGGAAATATTCCTTAGAATCAAATGTCTCATATCCTGCTACCTGATTCTTTGTAAAAGTGGTACTAACGGGGTTGGTAAAAACCTTTTCACCATCGACCTCAACATAAGGTACTCCTCCTTTAACTATAACATCACCTGACGGCAATGAGGCCGAGGCAATGGTAACATATACTTTAGCCAACAAAGAAGCCGCAGCGCCAGCAGAAGCGCGACCTTCCACATAATTTGAATTCTGATTGGTATACATCCCCTTTTCAGCCTCTTTCAACAATTCAATAATGTATTCATAAACAGTAGCTATGGATTGCCGCGGCTGATTAAAGTCAGTTCCCTGATTGACAGACTCATAATAGATAGGAACATCACCATAAGCTCTAACCAATAAAAAATAGGCCCACGCTTTAAGAAACTTTAGTTCACCCAGATCATTTAATTTTTTACTCTCCGAAACGTTTCCCATTGTGCTAATCACTTCTATTGCATTATTAGCACGATGAATTAAGGTATAAGATTTATTCCACACAGGATCCATCGTTCCTTGAAAATTTCCGGCTCCAATTTCGGAAAGAGACCAGTCAGGACCCGTCGCATAATCACAATCCATATCCAAGACTTTAGGAAACTCATCCCACCTGAACATATCATCAAGAAGATAACTATAGGTTCCAATAACCAGTTGATCAGCACCAGCATCAGAATCTTCCACGCCACTGATAAAGTCAAATGGCTTTTCTTCAAGCATCTCCTCACAGGAAGATAATCCTGTAATGATTCCTATAGAAAAGACTAAGGAAGCAAAGTATATTATTTTTTTGTTCATCACACACAATTTTTTTATGATTAGAAAGTAACTTTAACCCCCAAGGAATAAGTTCTGGCACTTGGATACGAATATATATCCACGCCTCTTCTTGAGGCATCAGTTCCAAAGGCATTTACGTCAGGGTCGAACCAACTATAATTAGTAATGGTTAACAAGTTGGTAATACTTCCATATATATTAATACTCTGAACGCCTTTAACTATTGAAGGAAGGTTGTAACCCAGATTAATATTTTTCAACCGAATGTAGGAACCATCCTCAACATAACGATCGGATAATTTCCATACACGAGAATAACCGCCCGTGGCTTTAGGCCATTGGGCATTCGCGGTATTATCAGCAGTCCATCTATGATTATATGCATCCTCAGTAACATTGCCGATGTTACTCATTTTAATATCCATTAGGTTACCATTAAAAATATCGTTTCCAACAGACCCCTGAATAAAGAAGCTTAAAGTTAAATCCCGATATGAAAAGTTGTTGGTTAACCCAAAGACATAATCAGGATTGGTATCACCAATAATCGTTCTGTCTACATCGGTAATGTACCCATCGTTGTCCAAATCCCGATATTTAATTTCACCAACCATCGCTTTAACAACGGCATCAGCAGCCCCTTCGTACTCTTTTCGAGAGCGCACCTCTGCCTCATTATCGTAAAAACCATCTTCAACAAAACCATAAATAGCACCGATAGGCATTCCATTGCGTTGAATAAATGCCTGATCAGCAGAATACCATAATTCCTGAGCAAACTGGTCGGCATGAAGTCCACCAATCTCATTGCGGTTAAAAGACATATTGGCATCAATACTCCATTTAAAGAGAGGATTGGTAAACACATTAAAATTACCGCTAAGTTCAAGACCTTCGTTCAAAACAGTTCCAAAATTAGTCCACATGCCACTAAATCCGGTGCTATTAGAAATCTTTACATTCTGCAATAAATCAGACGTCTTTTTATAATAATAGTCAACGGTAAAACTGATTTTGTTATCCAAAAAACCAAAATCGATTCCCCCATTATATTGATCGGTTGTTTCCCATACTAAATCGGGATTCAGGGGACCACGCCAGCTTTGTTCAGCAAAACCGCTGCTTAAAGATCCTCCAAGCGGATAATTTGCTGTCGCAAGTACTGGTAGTGTCTGATAACTGCTAATACCCTGGTTTCCCGTTTGACCAAAACTACCTCTCAGTTTCAAATTACTAAAGACATTGAGATTTTTAACAAATGGCTCTTCAGACAAACGCCAGGCTACAGCACCTGAAGCGAAATTGGCAAACTTATTCCCTTCAACAAATTTGCTGGATCCATCACGACGAAAGGAAGCCGTAAATATGTACTTTCCATTAAGTACATAATTAACACGACCCAGCAACGAAACCAACTTGTTTTGTCCACGACCGCTTTGTAAAGCCTGTGGTTCCAGCCCCTGACTCATATCATACTCACCCGTCTCATCCGAAGGAAAATTCTTCGCTGTCATCGATTTACTTCCATAATTTCCTTCTTCATAGGTAAATGCTCCTACCGCATTGATATTATGAATGTTATTAAATATTTTATTAAAAGTCAAAATTGATTCTGCAGTAGTGCCCCGCCACCAATTATCACTCTGCCCTGCAAGTCCATTGGTAGGTTCACGCCCTTCCTGGGTATGACGTCCATAATAAGTACTTCGATTATTATTAGAATAAGAGAGACCTATATTCTGCCTAAATTTAAGGTAATCGGTAAACTTCAATTCGGCGTAACTTGAAGAAAATACATTATTTGAAACCAACTCATCCTTGGTGGTTCTCACGTACATATAAGGATTTGCAGCCAGCCAGCTAAGTTCGTCAGAAACGTTTGCTTCCACACCCGGATCGTAAGTTGGCGGAAAAATTAACGCAGAACGAATAATACTATAATCATAAGCATTACTTTTTGCAAAATTGGTCGTAGAATTAGTATAGTTCAAAGTCATACCAATTTCAATCCAGTCATCCATCTTTTTACCAATATTCATTGATAAAGAGTAACGATCATAACCTGATCCATATATAATACCTTCCTGATCCATATAGTTACCCGAGAAAGAATGCCATCCATTGTCACTACCACCAGAAACACCTACGTTATATTCCTGCGAAAAACCTGTTTGATAAATTTCATCCTGCCAATCGGTACTACTTATAACTGATGAATTACCGTAGCTATCATAGATCGTTCTGGGATTAAGATAATCTTTGGGAATTGGCGTATATTTCCCCGTCTCCGGAATAATATTTCCTTCACCGTCATAGCTATAAGCCCAGGTTCCGGGGTAAGGCAAATTAGTATACGAAGACCCGAGATACTGTGCATCATTAAGTGTTTGTTCATTAATATAGCTAGAATACTGGTAGGCATCAAGCATCTCTACACGCTTGCCAATTTCTGAAACACTAAAATTAGCCGAAACTTCAATCTTATCGTTTCCCGCCGATCCTCTTTTAGTTGTAATAATAATCACACCATTAGCCCCTCTGGAACCATAAATGGCGGTAGCCGAGGCATCTTTCAACACCTCAATAGATTCTATATTATGCGGGTTAATCAGAGCCAGTGGGTTAGCCGATTGGTTATTGTTGCTATTGGCATCACTTGAAGGGGTTCCTGCCGTTCCGAATGGAACACCATCAACAATATACAATGGCTGGGAACTGGTTGAAAAAGAATTCGTTCCCCGAATAAGAACAGAAACTCCTGCTCCAGGTGCGCCGTCGTTTTGACTTACGGTAACTCCGGCCAGTTTGCCTTGCATGGCTTGATTAATGCTACTAACAGGGTTTCCTTTCATCAACTCTTCACTTTTAACCTGTACAACAGCGCCTGACAAATCACTTTTTTTCATGGTTCCATAACCAACCACAACCACTTCATCAAGCCTGAGATCAGAGTTCTGCAAAACAACATTGACAACCGTACGGTCACCAACATCAACATGCTGAACGTCAAAACCGATAAAACTAAAAAGTAAAACACTCTGACCTTCGGTCAAACGAATACTATAATTACCATCTATATCGGTCACTACTCCATTAGTAGTGCCCTCAATAACAATTGAAACACCGGGTAAAGGTTCATTGGAATTATCCGTCACCCTTCCTGTCACTGTTTTTGTTTGTCCAAAAACCAAAAAATGGCTAAAAAACAAAATAAAAACAGATAACAAACGCATTTTTTTGGACATAAGATTAATTTTAAAAATTACAAAACTCAAGTTATGCGTAATCAATACATAGTAAAATAGTTACACTAAAGTAGCATGACTCCATAACATTCAGTAAATAATTTATAAATTTAAACTTAAAGCAACCTTTCTACTAATACTATTTTATCCAAATTTTATACAATTATATTTTTCTGTTAATGTCTATTAACAATAAAAGAACAAATAATTTATATTAACCCAACAACTCATCACAATGTAAAAACCGAAAATAACAAGTACGAAAAATCTGAATAATAACGAGCTAAAGGATACCATTTAGCCAAAAAACCGCATCAAATATTTTTACCTTAAAACAATCCTTTATTAATAACTGATAAAAAAAACAACTTCCCGTATCAAAGAAATTGCTATTTGACACAAATACTATTTTATCAAAATCAGATAAAATGGTAATATTCCTTACGGTAGACATTAAAACTTAAAAAATATCGTGAGTGAAACCGCTATTGTAAAGATTAAAGAAATCTCCGACTTATTAAGAAAGACAATTTTACATCAAAAGCTATACGATAAGCCTAAAAAAACAAGTTTTTACAACCATTTTTGGCCTCAGATATAGACAACTATAAACAAGCAAATTAGATGCAATATCACAATAAAAGAGACTGTTACCAAAAACGTAAAGTATTCTCCTGAAACCAAAGAAACCAGTCAAACTAATTGGAACATGATATCGACATCACACCTTCAATTTCGACCAACAAATTATCCCTACAAACATCAGCTTGCACGCAAAACATTGCAACCTTTTCGCCAAAATAATCTAAACATATTTTGCGAACAAGGATGAAATCTTCTTGATTCTTAATATAAACACGAACAAGACACCAATGAGCCTCAGAGATAGTCTGACCATTTAAACTCCTATTTAAATTTTCAACGGCTGTTAACTGCTCTAATAAAGAAATAGTTGTGCGGGTTTGATGTACAACATCATCAACGCCAACAGTAAGCTCTCCTTTTATAGAGGCTGTACCCGAAACGTAAACAAAAGACTGACTTCCTGACAACACAAGCCTGGCGCGTTCAAATTGAGGCGGTTGCTTCTTGTCCATACCCTGGGCCGACCCTGACCCTAAAACTAATTGACCATATTGATATGGATTTACTTGTGCAGGATTAAAAACCGGATAAGAATCCACATCATCCGATAAAGCACAAAATTCAATGCAGACTGGGCCAAAAGAAGTTCCAATACCTGTCGCAGCAGGGAATCCATCCTTCGTTCGGTAAATAGAATAATAATAGCTTCTAACTTCATTAAACAGCTGGTAATTCTGCGACAACTGCTTCTGAAAATCATGGCATTGTAAAATGCCGGGGATATAATTCCATTGGCGGACAACATGATTAAAAGTAAAACCAAATTCCTTCAGGATGTCTCTCATATTTTCAAAAGCGACATTTGCTGAATCAAAAACGCCACAATCAGCGCCCCAATCGCTATGTACAGCCGCCCAAACCTCTCTGACTCCATCAGGAAAAACGAGCTCAACAACCCTCTTCTCATTAATGATCAAACGATTAACAGTTACCACACAACTAATCCATGCGGCTTCGACTCTGATTTTACACGCCCCGAGTGGTGATTGCGCAATAACCGAAAAGACAGGACTACCCTCTCCCCATCTATCATAGACCGATTTAGCCACCAAACCGTAGTAGTTTACATATTCTGATCTGGAATTTACGGACACAAAAAACACTAATCTATACAATTGAGAATTTGCATCAGCGCACTGATCTATAGAGTTCAGACATTGACCTAATTGCGCCTCAAAAGTTCCATCTTTTTCCGGTTCAACTATTGAATAAATTCTATTCATTTTACAAGACTACCCTTTTTTAGTTTGCTGTATAATATCAGCAAAAAACTCAGTTGCTTGATAAGAAATATTTAAATTAAAGGCTTGCGAAGTCTAAAAAAGGTAAAATCACTTTGGTTAATGATCTCTTTAAGGACAATCATAACAAAGAATCTGGCCTTTCTTGCAAGCACTATTTAATAAATGCCAATTTTTTAGGGTTCAATTTTTATCCTCAACCATCTGTTTTCCATCCGTAAATCGAACGTCCTGACCAGGGCTATTAATGACATTTTCCAGTTCGCGAACATCAATATTAACTTCCCCTCTAACAAATTCGGGTATGTTAAAAGAATAAAATGAGTTATCGTAATAATTAGGATCTTTTTGAGGTAGGAGGAAAGGTTTTCCCAGTTTGCCATCTTTGCCGAAATAAGCGATATGCGGCATCGTGTAGAGTCCATTAACTCTACGACTACTAAAAACAAACCACCTACCATTGGAAGACCAACCGTGATAGCTCTCCACATCGCCACTGTTCACTTCAGCTAAAGGAAAATAGTCCCCCGAGCTCAAATTAAGCAGATATAAATCAGCTTCTTTATGCCAGATAGGGAAATTACCATAATCAAACTGAGTAACCATTATATACTTCCCATCAGGAGACATTCTTGGGAAGGCAATACTCTTATTTGTCATTGTCGCATTAATTAAAGTATCAACATCAGAACCGAATGTTCCGTCTTCAGGATAAAAAGCAATACGACATAAACTATACTTAATCTCTTTGAGTTCCTGAGGCACCAACTTTGCCGAAGCAGATGCAAAGTAAAGACTTCTTCCATCTGCCGAAAACATAGGCCACGTTTCAAAGCTACCGTCTGAAAATAACAAATCACTGGTTATAATATTGTTATTTTCCAAATCGTATACTACAACATCAGAAGCCGCATCAAATACTTCAACCCGATTCGCATCAGCAGTATGAAAAGTTTGAGAGGTTTTATTAACCGAATAGGCAATATACTTCTTAGAAGGATGCCAATAAGAATATTGAAATTTCCCCATTGTAAATTCCGTTTTGGTATTGAGCTTCACAATTCCGCTATCGGTTTTAATGATAGTACCTCCAACTTTACCACGTACATGAAACATTATCTCAGAGCCGTCGTTATTATTAAAAGTATGACAGTTCATGCAAGACCCCGTGAAGAGCGTGTTTTCAACTAACGATTTCTCATCAAAATTTGACAACTCTCTCTGGAAAATCCCCATGTGACTATAAACCTCGTAACCTGGTGCAATTCGGCGATATACTAAACTGCCGTCTATAGGGTCGTCACTAATGTAAACAGAAAAAGGAGCAAATCGAATCCACTCTCCGGCCTGATGGCCCAATACAGAAATCAGGATGCTATCTCCGCTGTTAGCCAACAATAATTTATTCCACTTTTTAGCGGGAATTGCAATTGCATTATCACCCTCTACAACAAAAGAATCGCCCTTAGATCCGGAAAAGGTGACCGAAATTTTAGTAAAATCACCTTCAATCCGAAAATTAAGCGGCGCTATGGAAACAGGCACAGTCACACCAACATAATCAGGAAAAATATCAGGCAAAACAGGACGTTCAACAATATTAACAGAGTCACTGCAGGAAGTACACAACACTATTACGCCCAAAAATAATTTAACAATAGCTTTTAAACCCATAATTTCACTTGTTAAAAACCCAACGATTAAAAATGCAAATAACACCAAAAAGTATCTCCAAAGTCCGACTTTAAAATATGCTTCGCATTATCCGAACTATTATAAATTTGTGCATACTGCACAAAGCGTCTTTTAACTACATCATCAATTGGGATATTAATTAAGTCTGCCTCATTAGTAACCAATTCATTATACATAAAAATGGCCTCCTGATAATTTTTCGGTATACGGTGCTGAAAAAGATGCAGTCCCAAAGGGAAATATTCCACAAAATGCGGCAAATCCTTATTCAACAAACAGTAAGCCAACAGATAATCAAAGGCCAATTTATTGCTTGGGTTATGAGTAAAGAGCAAGCCCAGCATCATATCTTTCTCCCTTTCGCTAAAAAAGAAATCTTTGGTTGGTTTAAACCGTCTTAATGAACCCCATTCCTCTTGTGAATTAATAAAATCCTCATCGCCAATGCGATCTAAGACCAAGCGCGCCCATTTTTTATAATAGGTTGTACGGCTAAGCAATCGAAGATATTTACGGCTAAGGTCATAGTTCCCGTTGATTAAATTTGTTTCTGCCAACCGCTTCACCGACCGAACACTTTTTTGATAATCAGGCAAAGCCTCCATGGCCTCAAAAGCATATCTTTGTGAGGTATTAATCATCCCCAAATGGTAATAAATATCACCTGTAACAGAAGAAGACAGATAATCTCTTTTAAAATCCGGAATTAACCCTTGGGTCCCATTCTGATAATACGAAAACAATTTATCGCCGATCAGCCCCGTTTTGGCTAAGGCCAGGTTTAGGCATGCAACAGTCAAAGGTGACGAAGGCGCTTTCTGTTCAGCCATATCAACAACCTGCGACCACCGACGCATACGTATATTAAAATCATAAGCCATTATTTCTTCTTTGTCCATATCTGCTGAAAAATGAATCAGTATAGCGCTACCCACAATGAGCAGAAACCAATGAGAAAAAAGAATCAGCTTCACATTACATCCCGATTTACCTATAATAGACCGACTAAAAAAAGGAATAAAAACCACCGCCAATGCGACTATGCCAACTATAACAGGCAATATTGCAGGATACCTAAAAAAACGCACGCCAACGAGTAGGAAAGGAGTAGGATACATTAACCCCAAAGGCCCTTTAGCCAAAATAGCGACCATATAAATCAGCCCAAAAGCTATTAAAGCATAACTGAGAAAAAAAAGAAACTTAGACTCTTTATGAGACCATTCATATAATAGAATAAAAATGACGTAAAAGAGGATAATTCCTCCTACCATCCAATAAAAAACCGGTAAAAGAACAAAAGCTAATATTACTTTTCCCCAGCGCGTAGAAACTCTGGCATAAAGTAACATCAACCAGGAAATTAACACCAACGCCACTAAACCACCCAATAAATAATCTTCATTACATAACAAAGCCCAATATAGAATTGCAGGTATAAATGAAAGCGGTAAAAAAAAGGACTGATACGCTCCAGCATGAAAACGCAATATAAGACGTAAAACTAAAACTTGCAGAGAAACAAGCAAAGACGCGATCACAAAAGCCCCTATCCATGAGTAAAAATAAAACTGCACTAAAAAATTACCCAAAAGATCACTTAAGCCCCCCGGTCTTTTGATAAACGAAAAAAGATAATCGTCGGTATAAATAAATAGCTGAAATTGCTCTTGAAAATGAAGATGATACGGATAAAAAAATGCATAGAAAACCAACACAAAAATGCCAAATAAACCAGACCCCAATACAGATTCTGCTATCCTTCCCCGTAGAAATTTCTTAATCATATGTTACTAGTTACATTCTAAAAAACAAATCGAAGACCTAAATTAGAGTACAATATAGGCAACGGATTACTGAGATAGTTCAGACAGTTGCTCTTCACTAAACAAATTGCCCATCATAGAAACGACAAAACGACCAAAAGGGTTTCCTTTGTTATTTAAAGCCATCTGATAATGAAATTCGATAATTTCTCCCTTAACATTAGAATCGACAGTAGCATCATCGCCCATCTTCATTAATTTTTCCCGATATATATCCTTGCCATCTTTCCACTTTTGAATAGAATCATTTAATGGCGTTCCACTAACAAAACTACTTTCACTTAAATTAATTGTAATATCTCCAGGTTGGGTAATAAATAACATATCTTCCAATTCGAAACGAGAATTAGGATTACGAGCCCTCACAACCATCATATAAACCGAGTCGGCCAGGCCATGATACACAAAAGATCTGTCAACAACAAGCACAGAGTCAAGCATTGAAAGATCATTATTATTGAAAGGAAATAAATAAATATACTCCCCACTAAAAGAAACATTCGGAACTGTTCCTTGAACAGTATAACTTATGTAATTATCAGAACATCCGAAAAAACAGAATAAAAAAAATATAAACCACTTCATATTACCATAAAATAAACACAATCATTACACTGTAAAAAATAGCCCGGAGAAGATACTCCGGGCTAAACTAATTAAAATGATTTACTTATTCTACTGGATTGGCATTTTCAAATTTATACAACCAGGTTTGTCCTGTTCCATCGCTATCACCTCCTAATATCAAAGTATTTGCTGATGCTTTAACCAAAGAGACTTCAACAAAAGCCTTATTGCCATCATTAACATCAACTCCATTCAATATAGTAATACCGTCCAACTTAATTGTACCTACAGAATAACCTTCTGTTTTGGTCCCGAGATCAACGACAACACCACCTTTGTATTCTCCTGGGGCATCGATAGTTTCATCGCCACCTGTAACAACTTTAGTCAGAGACAAATCTGAGAATTCAAAGGTCATTTCACCGTCCTGACGCGCAACCATGTCAGCATACTCATTTTGCCACCATCCGCTACCAGGATCGGTAAATCCGCGGAGAGGACCGTTGGCCCAAACTTTACCTTTGCGCGCCCATTGCCATGTCTTAGAGGTATCGGGATTGGCCACAAAGTCACCAAATAAATCAAACAAAACTTGCGGCACATAGGTCAATTTCTCAACCTCAAAATCCTGAACAAAAGCATTTTCAATAACAGTTCCATCCGACTTTGTCAAATTAAGACTCAGCGTAAAAGTACCAGTACTGGTGACAAAAAT
This sequence comes from Geofilum sp. OHC36d9, assembly GCF_052400685.1. Lineage (NCBI taxonomy): Bacteria > Pseudomonadati > Bacteroidota > Bacteroidia > Marinilabiliales > Marinilabiliaceae > Geofilum > Geofilum sp. OHC36d9. Next base: position 333,810 of record NZ_JBQTGJ010000001.1, on the reverse strand, counting down.
ATCGCATTTATTTTTGTCGGCCACGGCAGTCCCGAACGTCCAGTTACACAAATAAGGTGCCCCACAGTCAATAGTCAGTTTATTACCTAAAACATCACCATCTTTCTCCTGAGTAATGCTAATTTCATAATCAACGTCAATTGTATAATCAGCCTTTCCCCAAAAATAAGGAGCCGATGTTTTATCAACGGAACCATCATCGGCATACTCGATTCCCAGCCGTGCCTTAACATTAGCTGGTAAATTGACCATTGTGTCCACATATATCGGGAATAGTTGTTCCAAGAAAGAGCCATCGCCGTTCAGACCCACAAACTTAACCTCCTGATCACCAGCCGTATTACACGAAATTGTGCAATAAGAATTTTGTATCTGTTCTCTGTCAGTGATCCATCGACTCAATAGCGGGGAATTATTCTCTACAATAAAGCTATTTGTTGTAAGACCGTTTTCAACAATTGGATCAACCGAAAGATCTAAATCTGTAACAGCCACGTTACCTTCTAATTGATCCCGATCTTCGATGGGATCACAAGCAACAATGAGAAAAGCAGCTATATATGCCAAATATATTTTTTTCATAATTTCCTATTTTATAGATTAATTAACACCCTGCCATCCCTGGTATGCGCCATCACCATTAATATACCCAGGATTCTGTTCCAGAACGCCATTCGATAAATTGATTTCTGATTCAGGAATTGCAAAGAAACCATTGGTCGCCTCGTATCTGGCACGATAGCCACCACCAAAAGCTTTCATTGTTGTAGCAGTGGTGGCACGATAGATCGGCTGTCCTTCCTGTTTTTCCAATAAATCAGGTGCATCACCCCAACGACGAATGTCAGCCCAACGACGACCTTCAAATGCCAATTCAAAACGACGCTCATTCTTTAAATTTTCCAAGGTATAAGGCTTACCAGATAAACCGGCACGCTGCCGCACCTCATTCATTCCGTTATTGGTTTCAGTTAACTCTGAATGCATCAACAAAACATCAGCAAAACGAATTAACATCAAATCATTAACCCCATCCAACTGAAAATTATCAGTTGATCCGAATTCAAGAACAGAATATGACGATACATAAACATCATTGCCATCGGCATCAGTACCATCTTTGGCCGTGGCATGAATACATTTCATCTGCCAGTAATCGGTCTCTTCCATAAAATCATTCCAACCACCGAAAGAATAATCGGGCAGAGTGTTAACATCAATCACCGAAGCGTCACGACGAATATCATTATCTTCATAGGCTTTCCAGTCCTCAATGAGCTGAGGATTAACAGGCCCTGCTCCCCAGCCTTGTCCAAATGGGAAAGTGTTTGCATAAGGCTGTCCACCTCGCATCCCAAAGTGAAGCATATATTGATTTGAATATCCAATAGTTGTATTCCAATCTGCGAAATTAGAAAACTTAATAGCGAAAACAGATTCTTTGTTTCCATCACCGGCCCATGCCAGCGGTTCACCATCAACCCCAACAGCGCTGCTCATTGCAGGCCAATCCTTCAATGTATATTGATTTGTATAAGACCACAAATCTCTGAAATCGCCCACCAAGCCATGCCCACTATTATCAATACAATCCTCCAGCCAGGCAACTACTTCAGATTTAGAGACAGCAGAACCATCCACCAAAGGCAAGGTCTCTTTTTCATAAAACCCGGTATAAAACAAAAACACCCGAGCCATCAAAGCCTCGGCAGCCCATTTCGTAACATGCCCTGCTTCCGTATTATCATAGGGTTCCGATTTCAACAGACCAATAGATTCCTTCAGGTCGGAAGCAATTTGAGCATAAACTAAATTAACATCTGTCCTTGGAATATTAGACGTTAAGGTCGTCGTGAAAAGAGGTACATCACCATACATTTCTGCCAATTCATGATAAAAGAATGCACGAAGGAATAAAGCTTCCCCTTTCAAAACATCGATATCATCCCCTTCAAGGCCAATATCTTCAACGGAATTGATCACACTATTGGTTCTAAATATGCCATAATATCTGGCTTTCCAGAAAGGTTGTGAAGCATCGGTACTATAATTCATAATTTTATCCCATGCCTGCATAAGCTTATCATTCTCACCTCCGCCACCAAACCGATCATCAGAAGCCAGTTCCGCAGCATAAAAATAAGTATTTTGAGGGTCGGCGACTGCCGTATTCAAAGTATTGTAAGCACCAACCAGGGCCATTTCCACATCCTCAGCATCTTGAGGAAAATTAGTTGTGTCCTTTCGAGTATAGCTTTCAGTATCCAGAAAATCATCGCAACCTGAAAATAAAACTAAAGCACTTCCAAGAACAAAATATAATAGTTTCTTCATAATGATAAACAATTAGAATTTAAGATTAACACCAACCAAATAAGTACGAGGACTTGGATAAAATCCTAAATCAATTCCTCTGGACCAGTTACTGTCGTCCCCATTACCATATCCCACTTCTGGATCCATGCCTGAATAATTAGTAAAAGTATAAAGATTCTGAGCAGAAAAATATAAACGCGCCTGACTCAACGGCATATTCGTAAAGAGTTTTTTGAAATCATAACCTAACGTTAAATTCTGAATCTTAACGTAGTCAGCATCTTCGATATAAATATCTGAGATATTTTGCCAATTGGTATGTGTTCCAGGCGTTAATCTCGGCAATTTATTGGAAGTGCCTTCACCGTACCAGCGGCCAAATATTTCGGTCGTATAATTTTGTTTCTCACTATCGGCGAATGAACGGTATGATTTGGCAACCTGCTGCCCAAAAGCACCATTGGTAGTGACAGAAAAATCAAAACCTTTATATCCCAAATTAAGATTAAATCCCAAAGTGAGATCAGGATTTGGATTCCCAATTTCCACCTTATCATCATCATTAATAACACCATTTTCATCCGTATCAACAAAAATCACGTCACCTGGTTGAGCATTATCGAGCACCCCTTTGGAGCTTGCTCTATAAGCCTCAATTTCTTCTTGATTCTGAAAAATGCCTGCCGTTTTAAATCCCCAAAAATAACCAATTGGTTTACCAACTTCGGCGCGATACATTTCGGAAGTTCCTTGGCTAAGGATGTCGGTTTCACCGTGAATAATGCCCTCACTATTGGCAATACGCGTCACCTCATTTTTGTTATGAGCAAAATTTAAAGAAGCACCATATCTGAAATCGCCAACCTGATCGTTCCAGTTGAGCGCCAATTCAACACCTTTATTTTCCACGTCACCACCATTAATAAACGATGGGTTTGTCCCGTCTGTAGCCAAAATAGGCGCTAAAACCAACCAATCCTTGGTAGTCTTTACATAATAATCAAAAGCCAAACCTAAACGAGAATTAATAAACCGGGCATCAAGACCGATGTTTATTTGCTCTGAAGTTTCCCATGAAATATCAGGACTAGCTAAAATATCCTGATAGGCACCCTGTACTTGATCATCCTTAACATTTCCAAAAGAGTATTTCACTTCTTTAGGAAAACCAATTGTTGCAATATACTGGAAAGGGTCAATATCGGCATTACCATTCTGACCCCAGCTACCACGAAGTTTAAAAAAATCAACGGCGCCGGCAAATCGCTCCATAAATGCTTCATTGGTCAATACCCAGCCCGCTGAAACAGAAGGAAAATACCCCCATCTATTTCCACTGGCAAAATTAGAAGAACCATCAGCTCTCATAATAAGAGAAGCCATATAAGTCTCTTTAAAATTCCAGTTGGCACGGCCAAAGAAAGAAGACAGGGCACCTTCGGTCCAGGGTGAACCTCCAATACTCGTGACTCCGGCTGTTGTACCAGAAGTGTTATCTAACCAGGCATAGTCGAACCCTGTAAAGCTATTCTTAGCATTATAGACATCCATATCTTCACCCAATCCGTACTTTTCAATGGATTGTCCAATCAACACATCAATATAATTATCTCCGGTATTAAAAACATAAGAAATAGTGTTTTCCAGCTGCCATTGAAAGCCCATGCTCATGCGCTGTTGGGTTCCGTTCTCGGTAGCTAAACCATTCCCGGAAGAGGCCAACTCTAAAGTTGGAGAATAAGATCTGTAACTTTCACCACGATACTTATAGCCAAAACTACTTCTTAATTTCAAATCTTTAATGGGTTGCAATACAAAATAGGCATTACCCTGTAATGTATAATTTTTACTTAAATTTTGACCATTATGCAGATCCAAATATGCAATAGGATTGGCTTCATTGGTATTATAGTTTTCATACCCGGTTGCTTTTTTGTCTTCCAAATCAAAATAATTGCCATCCTCATCATAAACAGGCATTAATGGCGAAGCCACTAACATATTATGAATGTCATTACCGTAAATATTGCCTATTTGCTGTGCCCCATCACGAGAATCATAACTATAAGTCAAATTTTCACCCACTGTAAAAACATCAAAAGCATCATTCTTATATACAATATGCTCAGAGTTTAAACGGGCTGTCCATCTTTCATACATTGTCTGAACAGGCTTACCAAAAATCCCTTCCTGTTGGGTATAGGAAAAACCTAAAGAAACTTTACTGACGTCAGAGCCGCCTGTAATACTTAAAGCATGACTCTGCGTAGCAGCATTCTTAACACGGATTTCTTCCAGCCAGTTGGTCCCGTTCCACTCACCATTCATTATTTTGTTGTAGAGGCTACCTTCATCGGTCCCGCCCAAATAACTGGCCCAGTCATAACCAGACAACCCATTATTAAAGGCTGATTCATCAAGCATCTGCATATACTCTTTTGCATTCAATAAAGAAGGCATTTTATACACATTTTGTACCCCATAATAACCATCGTAGCTTACAACCATTTTACCAGCTTTACCTTGCTTAGTAGTTACAAGTATAACCCCATTGGCAGCACGCGCACCATAGATAGCAGCCGACGCAGCATCTTTAAGCACGTCGATTGACTCGATATCGGACGGACTTAACACGTTGATATCAGCACCAGCAACACCATCAATAACATATAATGGCGAAGAATTCCCAACGGTACCCAGCCCCCTCACATTAACTTTAAAACCCTCGCCCGGCATACCTGAAGATTGCACGATATTAACACCAGGAGATTGACTTTGCAAAGCTCCTAAGGGATTCACAGTATTCAATTTTTGAAGATCTTCACCTTTTACCTGAATTGTAGCTCCGGTGGTAAGTTTCTTTTTCTGAACACCATAGCCAACTACCACAACTTCATCCAAATCGGACGTGGCCGAGGATAACACAACACGCAAATTTGTTTGCGTTCCAACACTGACCTCTTGCTTTTCCATTCCCACAAAAGAGAATACCAACACCGAAGCATCATCTGCTACATCAATAGCAAAATTACCATCGATGTCAGTGATAACGCCATTGGAAGTTCCCTTCTCCAGGATAGTAACGCCTGGAACAGGATATTCCTGTTCATCAAAGACTACACCAGTCACCCTTTTTTGGGCAAACGTGGTGAATCCTAAAAACAAGCAAAGAATCAAAATCAGATCTCTTCTTTTCATAGTTTTTGAATTAAATTAAATTGAGTATAAATAGAAACGCATCTTTAAGAAAACCGTGATTGAATTAAAACAGAATACTTTGTAATCATTTTACACCTTTTTTAACAAAAGCATTTCTGAATCAAAAAAAACCAACCATTCCTAATTAACAGAACACTAAAAACGATTGGTGTAACAATTACACTTACTAAATATAAGCCAAAATTAGAACCTTGCGATAAAACTTCCTAATAATTAAATAACAAATCTCAATACTTTTTAATCATTTTTAAATTATAGTGGAAACATCAACACCTTTAATCATTTCCCCAACTCTCCTTTCAGTTGATCACTAAAAATACGAATCAAATTCATGGTAGAATCTTCTGCAAACACGGCATTTAAACCTTGCTCTTCTTGTGGCGGATCGCCCATAAGATCGTCGCCCTTTTTCCAGTATACTTGCCTGGGAACCGGTTGTGCATACCCACCAAAAGCCCAAAAATTGACTCCGCCCAATACATCATTAGTGCGGGCATGCTTCAACACCATGTCGAAAGCAAACTGATAATATCGATCACGTGAAGTAGTAGGAGTCCCTGGCAAAAAAGAAAAATTGTCGCGTGGCAACCCGAATTCTTCGAATACCACCGGCTTATTGAGCTCCCGGGCAACCTTTATATGGTTCTCAAAATAGGTAGCCGTATTATCAATGGCAACATCAAGCGTCCCGGGAATGTCATTCTTATCAATCCAACTCCAGTTATTAGGCCAGATGTGAAATGTCAGATAATCCACATTTTCATCGGCATGAATACGGGTAAACAAATCCATATCCTGTTCGCAGCCCCACTCTCCCTCTGAACCTGTTGTTACCAGCTGATTGGGCGCCAGCTCTTTTATAAACGATGCCGTCTGGCGCACCCAATGCGCAAAAGCTTCCTTGTTATCATCTGAGAAAGCCCGTGGCTCATTGGCTATTTCCCAGGTCATAACAGTTGGGTCGTCTTTATAGGCTACTCCAGTGTATCGATTATTTCGGTTGATAATAAACTCAATGAAATCATAATTTTGTTGTATGCAGGCCTGACAAGAATGAAACTGCGACACATAGGTCATGAAATCAGACCATGAATGCCCTTCCTGCGGATAAGGAATATCGCCATAACCATTCCATTTAAGATATTGAGAATAACCACCCGACCACTCCCAGCTATTATTAAGAAATAAAACAGCATACATCTTGCGTTTAGCAAGTTCAGCCATGAAAAAATCAAGCCCGTCAAGTATCGTATCATTGTAAACACCAGGTTCGGTAATCAAAGCGGGCCAAACACGCCATGGGCGCTCTTCACCACCTTCGGCCCCCACCAAAACCCGCAGATTTGTAATACCTACCGACTGCATTAAATCCAGTTCCTTAATAAGGCGCTCACGATTTCCCCCCTCGCCTTCCGAACCTAGTATTGCACCGTACCAATAATTTGTTCCCACAAAATAATAAGGTCGACCGTTCACCGTAAACTGCCCGTCATTCACTTTTACGAATGCTGATTCAGACGATTTACCAAAACTACATGCAGCCATCACAAACACGAAAAAAAAGAAACCTATCACTTTATTCATAGCGAGACAATTTTAAAATGAAGCAAAAAAATACGTATCACAAAGATCCTGTTATGCTTCCAATTTTAAAAATACTATCTTGTCATTATTGCGTATTATTAATAAACAAGCACAAATCTTAACATCTACAAAGCAAGTATAAAAGACTATAAAACAAGTAATTATAAAACATTCACAGGCTAATAAAAAGATACAAACTATTGATTAAAACCAAATAAACAACACAACAACACTTAAATACAGGCAGATACACATCTCAAACACCACTTAATAGCATATACCTATACAATATGATCAAGATATTATTAAATTTGTACACGAACAATAAAACATATTAACATATGGGGTCTTTACCAGAAACAATACACCGGGAAATTACGCCACTCAACGAAGATGACTGTTTCCTGGTTTTCGACCGGAAAAGAAACCTTTTTAATTTTCCGATTCATTTTCATCCGGAGTATGAATTAAACTTCATCGTTAATGCAAAAGGTGGGCGACGCATTGTAGGCGATCACATAGGTGAAATAGATAATTATGAACTTGTTATGGTAGGTCCAAACATCTATCATGGATGGGAAAATTATCACAATTCAGGCAAAGAACTGGCGCATGAAATAACCATCCAGTTTCCCCGTGATATTTTTGAGGGGCAACTCATCAACAAAAATCTTTTAAAACCTATAAAAGATCTTTTGACCAATGCCAACAGAGGCATTCTATTCACGAAAGAAACCACACAACGAATTGAACCTCGCATTGTATCATTATCACAAAAAAGAGGGTTTGACTCCTTTCTTGAATTTCAGTCATTACTCTATGATCTTTCGATTTCACGCGGACAACATTTACTCACAAACATCTCATTTCAAAACAACAACGACTTCCACAACAGTGAAAAAATTGAAAAAATATACAACTATGTAAAAGCCAATTTCAATAATAAGATCATGCTCAACGAAGCAGCCGATTTACTCAACATGTCGGTGGTCTCATTCAGCCGTTTAATAAAACAACGTACCGGTAAATCGTTCATAGAATTTGTCAACGAAATAAGACTGGGCTATGCCACCCGTCTGCTGATTGAAACGACAAAAAGCATTTCAGAAATTTGTTATGAAAGTGGATTTAACAACATCTCAAATTTCAACCGCACTTTTAGAAAAAAACAAGGCAGTACACCGTCAGAATTCAGAGTGAACTTTAACGGAATAAAAAACGTGTTTTAAGATAACAATCCGCCTAAACATCAACTAAAGAAAAAATAGCCCAAAAGAATAGCGGCTATAATGCCGGCAAAATCGGCAGCCAGGCCACAGACTAAAGCATGGCGGGTATTACGAATACCCACAGAGCCAAAGTAAACGGCAATGATATAAAAAGTGGTATCGGTAGCCCCCTGAACGGTACAAGCCAGACGGCCCACAAACGAATCGACACCAAAAGTATTCATGGCATCAATCATCATTCCACGGGCACCGCTTCCACTAAGTGGCTTCATCAGCGCTGTAGGTAAAACACCTACAAAATCAGTGTCACCACCCAAAAAAGCAACGACACGAGCCACGGCGTCAACAACAAAATCCATCGCGCCAGAAGCCCGGAAAACTCCTATCGCTACCAAAATAGCAATCAGATAAGGAATGATTTTAACCGCAATAAAAAAACCCTCTTTACCTCCCTCAATAAAAGCTTCGTACACATTAACCTTACGTATGACGGCGCGCACAATAAAAATGATAATAAATAAAAACAAGATCAGGTTAGCCGCCAGCAGCGACACAACCCGCATCTGCTCTTTATCCATTTGCGAAAGACCCCAAATGACAGATACAACCAACAAAGTCATCCCCCCCAGATAAGTAAGAATAACTTTGTCCCACAAGCGAATATGCTGTATCAACGAAACAGTGACAAGCCCCACCAATGTGGAGAAAAATGTGGCTAATAATATGGGAAGAAAAATATCGGCGGGATTAGCGGCCCCAAACTGTGCCCTGTACACCATAATAGTCACAGGAATAATCGTAAGCCCTGAGGTGTTCAGCACCAAAAACATAATCTGAGCGTCCGACGCCGTATCTTTCACTTTGTTAACCGACTGCATCTCTTTCATCGCCTTTAAGCCCATAGGAGTCGCAGCATTATCAAGACCAAGCATATTGGCCGCCAGATTCATCATCATACTGCCATAAGCCGGATGATTTTTGGGTAACGAAGGAAACAGACGACTGAAAAAAGGCCCGATAGCCCGCGACATTAAATCAACCATACCGCCTTTCTCAGCGATCTTCATAAAACCCATCCACAAGGTCAAAACCCCTGTGAGCCCTATGGATATATCAAAACCGGTACGAGCATTATCAAAGGTGGCATTCACCAACTCCGAAAAAATGCCCACATCCTGCAAAAAGATAAGTCGCAGCAAAGCCACCACAAAGGCGATCAAAAAAAAGGCTATCCAAATGTAGTTCAAAACCATTGGCGATATTTTAAAACCGACGCTTTGCCAGAATGCCATATTTTATACAACACCATTCTGCAAAAATCACAGTCACATTATTTCTCGTGAGGTGTCCCAAATTCCTTACAACTAATTTGATCGACAGGAACCATCCATATTTTCACATTACGCACTGCCGGGTCGTTATAGTCAAAATGTTTATCCGAATACTGCGCCATAATAATATTAAGCGCCTCTCGTTTCTGCTCCATATCTTCAACAAACTGAACCTTTCCAACGGCTAATACACTTTTTGATTTCATACGGTAACTACAGGCCACCTTAGGATGCTGAAAAGCCAGTTCGTGATCGGTGCTAAAAGTAATGCAAACATTAGGATTGTGCTCCAAAGCACTAATTGATCGACCCTCAGGGGCACTGTGCAGATAAATAACATTATCCTTAAATCCAAAATTCATGGGTATAACATAAGGAAATCCTTCAGGCGTCACCATCCCCACAAAACAGATATCGCACTTACGTATCACACTCTCAATAAAAGAGGGCTCATTCCGAAAAACAGTCTTCATTTATTCCGCTTATAATTTATTTTTATTGACTGATGAAACGTCCAAAATACAATCGTTCCACTGTGTGAAAAACTTTCATTCCGGTCATTTCATCAAATAATAGTTCGTTCGCCTTGTTGTTTGGATATAACCACCATTACTTGCTGGAGCTGAACCATCTTTGTCATCAGTTCATTGACCCGATCGCTCTGTCCGGCCTGTTCGGCAATTCTTAATTCCTCGCCAATCTTTTCAATATGATTTTTAACCAACCGCCACTTGAGTTCGGTCACCACTTTGGGCACTAAAACATCCAGCACATCCTCATCTGTTTTAACGACACCGTAACGTTTATAGATACGACTCAGAGGGTATTCGCGAACAATGAGATCAGTGACCAGAGAGCTGACCCTCGGATCAGAATGTCCAACCAGCACCTTATCAACTGAGAAACCCGGCTCATTCATCTTTTGCTCGTAAAGATCAATGATGATGTTATGAACCTCATCGACACTGCGGAGTTCATCCTGCCGCAACTCATGAATAATATACTCGGCCACAGTCATATTTCTGACCTCATCGCCCAGCTGAACGGGGCCCAACGAATAAGTCCCGTATTTAATAAGAAATCGTAACACTTCATGTTCTTCATTTTCGAGCGGATTGGCCGAATTGGACTTAGAAACGGTTTCCTGCTGTTGGGGTTTAAACATTTGCGGGCCCGACTGCCTCGCCGACGCCCCGCGAGCCACCAACTCCTTACCCTGTTTTCGCTTCTGAAGTTTACCTATTTCACCATAAAGAACCGGTTCGTCAACCTCCAGCAGACTACTGCATTCCTTAACGTAAACCGTTCGCACAATAGGGTCGGGAATGACCGATATGGTGTGAACAATATCCTGAATAAGCTGCGCCCGTTTAATGGGATCGCCTTCACTTTCTTTTAATAGAAGCGAAGTTTTAAACCTTATAAAATCAGTTTCATGGGCTTTGATATATTCCTGTAGCTGCTCTCCGCCTTTTTTCTTTGCAAACGAATCGGGATCCTCACCGTCGGGCAACAGCAAAACCTTCACATTCATACCTTCCTGCAACACCAAATCGATACCACGTAAGGAAGCTTTAATACCAGCATTATCCCCATCGTAAATAATGGTTATATTAGGCGAAAACCGAGAAATCAATCTAATTTGATCCACCGTAAGCGACGTGCCCGACGAAGCCACCACATTGGTGACACCTGCCTGATGAAACGACAACACATCGGTATAGCCTTCCACCATATAAGCGCGATCCTGACGCACAATCTCCTGTCGCGCCTGGTATATGCCATACAAAACGCGGCTCTTATGATAAATATCAGATTCCGGGGAATTCAGATACTTGGCCGTTTTGGCATCCGTCTTAAGCACCCGTCCTCCAAAGGCTATAACCTTACCCGACAAACTATGAATGGGAAACATAACACGCCCGCGAAAACGATCGGCCTTATAATCATCACGGACAATTGACAGACCTGTTTTCTCGAGAAATTCGAGCTTATAACCATGCGACTGTGCCTGTTTGGTTAAAGCATCACGTTGTTCGGGCGAATACCCCAACTGAAATTTTTTAATAATATCATCACGAAAACCTCGCTGACGAAAATAACCCAATCCAACCGATTGTCCCTCATCGGTTTCGTAGAGCGACTTAATAAAAAATTTAGTCGCATAGTCGGTCACAACCATCATACTCTCACGCTCGTTGCGCTGCAACTGCTCCTCCGGCGTCGCCTCCTTCTCTTCAATGGGAATATGAAACTTATGTCCCAACAGCTTTATGGCTTCTACAAAGGTGATCTGCTCATGTTCCATCAAAAAATTCACAGCATTACCACCCTTGCCACAACCAAAACACTTGAAAATACCCTTATTGGGAGATACAATAAACGACGGCGTTTTCTCATTATGAAAAGGACAATTACCAATGTAATTAATCCCTCTTTTCTTGAGATTCACAAAATCAGATATCACATCAGTGATCTGAATCTGTGCCGTTTCCATTATCCTGTCAACCGTTGACTGGTCAATCATTGCCGATTATTGTTTTAGAAATTCAAAGATAGGGAAAATTGAAGAAAGGATCTTGCCTTCCATTAAAAGAGCATGACAACTCAACGCAAAATAGAGTTTACCAATAGTCAGGCCTGCTTTTTAGATCTCATTCACACCAAAAAACTCAAATTTATCAAACTCCGCAATCCGAAATTCCGAATCGTATATTCCAAACGCCTGTCCTAAAGTACCTATACGAAATATATCTTAAACCCGGAGCTAGTAAGACATTAATGAAGTTTAACATTCAAAACAAAAACGCCTGAAATTAAATCATTATTTAACATTTATAATAAAGTTTTAAACAGGTAAAAAACAAGCTTTGAACATCTTTATCGTATTTTTGTTGCCGTGATTTTACAACGAAAACTTAAAACATCTTTAAAAAAAACTACAATTGCAATCAACTGCTACGCAAGAAAAATCGACATAAATAACATTTCGTATAACAAAAAGAATCACAAGAACAACGGCTTACCCGTTACGATGCAACCAAGACCAAAATGAAAAAAACAAATCAGCAACGTGTCAGGTAATAAAAATCCTCGCGCCTAATTGTTAAAAAAAACAAAACCTCATCATAAACCAAACACAATGGAATTAATTAAGCTATTCACGCAGAGTGGCGTGCCCTCAACGCTCGTATTTCTGAGCCTTGTGGGAATTGCGGGTATCCTTATTGGTAAAATAAAGATATTTCGCATAAAATTAGGTATTGCAGGCGTTCTGTTTGCCGGGCTATTTTTAGGCCATCTGGGCGCTGAAGCCAATCACGAAATGCTCCATTTCGTGAAAGAATTCGGACTTATCCTGTTCGTTTATTCTATCGGACAAGAAGTAGGCCCCCGGTTTATTTCATCGCTTCGCAACAACGGCCTAAAAATAAACCTCCTGGCTGCCGGAATTGTCGTTCTGGGAATATTGGTTGCCGTGGTTTTAAAAATTGCCTTTAACTTACCAATACCGGTCATTGTCGGAGTGATGTGCGGAGCAGTAACCAATACACCCAGTCTTGGCGCATCCCAACAGGTCATTACCGAACAAATAGGCCATTCGGGCGAATTGGCTCAGGTTGCAGGTATGGGATATGCGGTTGCCTACCCCTTTGGCATCATCGGCATTATACTGACCATGTTATTACTTCGGGTATTATTCCGTATCTCGGTTAAAGACGAAACAGCCAAATATCAAAAAGAAGTATCAGGACTGTCGGGCAAACCAGTGGCCATCAATCTCAAAATTATCAATCAGGCACTGGTAGGCAAAACAGTTGCTTTTATGCGCTCTACCCTGAATGATGAGTTTAGGTTATCACGATTGTACCGCGACGGCGAATTCTTCATGCCCGACGAAGATGAGATACTACGCGAAAACGATTATTTATATGGTGTTTCAACCGAAGACAACTTCCCAACGCTGGAGCTGAAAGTAGGGTCCTTATCAAAAACCGGCAACATAGAAGTTACAGGTAACCTTGGTATGATGCATGTTGTTTTCTCCAACAAGAAACTGGCTGGCAAAACGATTAGTCAAATAGGTCTGTCCCGCCGTTTCCCCGTTAATATAACACGTATATACCGGGCCGGAACAGAATTTATGGCCACAGAAGAAGATTCGCTGGATTTTGGCGATACCGTGCGTATTGTAGGAGAACGTAAGTCATTGGCCGAAGCAGCAAAATTCCTGGGTAATTCAACCGAAGAATTATCACATCCTAACATTATCCCCGTTCTGATTGGTATTCTGGCAGGTGTTATTCTAGGGAGTATTCCCATAGCCATCCCGGGTCTACCGGCACCGGCAAAACTGGGGTTAGCAGGTGGTCCTCTGGTCATTGCTCTGTTTCTTGGTCATAAAGGCCGAATCGGAAAAGTGAACTTCTATATGACTCCAGGTGCCAACCTGTTCATCCGTGAATTAGGAATTGTTCTGTTCCTGGCCTGCGTCGGTTTATCTTCGGGCGAACACTTTATCGAAACCATTGTTAATGGCGGATACACCTGGATGCTATATGGTGCAGCAATCACTTTTATCCCGCTACTTATCATTGGCATTATTGCCCGCCTGATGAAAATCAACTACCTTACCATTTGCGGAATGATGGCCGGATCAATGACCGATCCACCGGCACTGGAATTTGCCAATTCAATCGTTCCCGGTCAGGCACAATCAACAGCTTATGCCACTGTTTACCCATTGGTTATGTTTTTACGCGTACTGCTGGCACAAATAATGGTTCTCATGTTTTTATAACATCTACATAATATAGTGTTTGTCCGAAAACTGGGGAGACAGATAACAAACCCTCATTTTCAGGGCTTGCACAACTCAAAAAATATAAATAGACTATTGTAACTAATCATTTTGAGTGCAGGCATAACACCGAAGTTGGTCTATCTTCGCAAACACTAAATATAAAATGAAACCCCGTTGAGCAACTACTGCTTAACGGGGTTTGTCATCTGTAATAGCACTGGTGCATAAAGTCCGCCGCTTTAAACTCAAGGCTTATGAAACTAGAAAAAACATTTTTATATAAAATGACCTTTGTGAGGACAACCGTAACGCAGAAATATCACATTTCTTACAAACACTAAATAGTGCCTGTCCATAAACTAAGTGTTTAAAATATAAAGTTCAAATTCAAGACTTGTGAAGTCCGAAAAATGTGAGTTTACTCCCGTAAATGACCATTTTGAGAGCAAACGTAACGCAGAAGTTGAACTTTATAGACAGACTCTAAATAGCCAAAACCATTTCCGATTCAAACGTCTCACTGCAAACCCTTCATTGTCAGCATATCCTCACGAAGAGACGAAGTCCATTAAAAACAAACTGAACAAAGAGGTCGCTGTGTTCATACAACAATAAAAATTAACATTTAAAATGAAAAATCAGCAATTGACGTAATTAACAAAAAATCAGCTCAATCAAAGCCTACAAGGCCAGTAACCCCTATGTTTTATGGGACAAAAGACTTGCGTTACTTTCGATAATCGTATATTTGCACCTACGTTCAATACTATTTTGAAGTAACACTCCCTACAACACGGGTTTAACAGAAAATTAGTTGACAGTGTAAAGCTGCCGCACAACTGTAAGATCCAATACCGCAGTTGTAAGACATGCCTCAGTTACCTGATTTCTGTTAGTAATCAACAAAACAAATAATACCATAGCGATTGAATCAGAAACCATGAACTAACAATTTCAAACTGATATGAAGACAGATGGAAAGGTGAAATATAAGAAGCAAACGTAAATAGAGCCTGTCCATAAACCAAGTGTTTGAAATATAAAGTTCAAATACAAGGCTTGCGAAGCCATAAAAATCAAGGCGTTTACTTTTCGTAAACAACTGTTTTCATGGCAAGCATAACGTATAAATTAAACTATATCAACAAAATATATAAAGGCAGTTGCCTTCGCGGGATAAAGCAATAGCAAATACACGCTCGCCCAACTCCTTCTAATAAAGAAATGACTATCTCAGTATTAAAAAAGACATATAGACTGACGTGTAGCCTGTGCATGAAAACATAGGCTTGGAAGATACTGCCGACAGAATGTCTGATTTTTGAATTATAAGATTCAGGTCAAAGACTTACGACACCCCGAAAACAGGCGTCTCCTTTTCGTAAGTGCCATTTTGTGTGCATCTGCAACGCAAAAGTTTGACTTTACAGACATCCCCGGACACAGATTTTAACGGGATAATTTAAAGATGACCGGACAATTAAATAGCATAAACAAGAAAATGAGTGCTTAATAAGAAACGTTCAGATTAGAGGCTTACAAAGTCCGAAAAATGGCAGTTTACCGCCGTAAGTAACCATTCTTAGGACAAGCGTAAACCAGAAATCAAACTTTTCTGACAAGCAATAAATACTAAAACAGAACCGATGCAACAAGACAACAGAAGTGCATTTATCCGTTTTCAGGACCGGCGCAATAAACTGGAGGAGCAATACGGCGCCGGTTACGAAGAAAGACAACATCAAAAAGGAAAATTAACCGCCCGCGAAAGAATTGAAATTTTATTTGACGCCGGCACATTTGAAGAACTGGATGCCTTTGTACGTGCCCGCGACGGCAAAGACTCAGCCTACGGCGACGGTGTTATTGTAGGTCACGGACTGGTGAATGGCCGCAAAGTATTTTGTTACGCCCAGGATTTCTGTTTTTTAGGCGGCTCATTAGGCGAAGCGCACGCCGCTAAAATCATGAAAGTTCAGGACATGGCCCGAAAAATGGGACATCCTATTGTGGGCCTCATCGACTCCGGTGGCGCCAGAATTCAGGAAGGTATCGGCAGTTTGTCGGGCTACGGTGGTATCTTTTTGCGTAACATACGTTCCTCCGGCATCATTCCGCAAATATCGGTCATTCTGGGCCCTGCTGCAGGCGGGGCGGTATATTCTCCAGCCCTCACCGACTTCATTTTTATGACGCGTTACACGTCCAAAATGTTTGTCACGGGTCCCGAAGTCGTTAAAGAAGTATTAAACGAAGACGTCACCTTCGAACAATTGGGCGGCGCCGACATACACACCACCAAAAGCGGCGTAGCTCATTTCGTTTACGACAATGAAGAATTTACCCTAATGGGCGTACGTAAACTATTACAATATCTGCCATCCAACAACATCGAGCTGCCCCCGTCAACAGGCAATGAATGTATAGAACCTCCCAGACCCGAAAAGCTATCCCTCATTATTCCCGACGAGAATACTGTTCCATACGATATGCTGAATGTAATCGACAATCTGGTGGATCAGGACAGCTTTTTTGAAGTGGCTGAAAATTACGCCATGAATATGATCACCGGTTTTGCCCGCCTCAACAAAAAGGTTATTGGCATCGTGGCCAACCAGCCCAAAGTGCTTGCCGGCGTTCTCGATGTCAACTCGTCGGTCAAGGCCGCACGCTTTGTTCGCTTGTGCGACGCATTTAACATCCCCTTGCTGGTTTTGGAAGATGTTCCCGGCTTTTTGCCCGGCACCGAACAGGAACAGGCTGGCCTCATTCGTCATGGCGCCAAACTACTCTATGCCTTTGGCGAAGCTTCAGTACCAAAAATAACCGTCATAACACGTAAAGCCTATGGCGGCGCCTATATTGTTATGAACAGCAAAAACATGGGTGGCGACTTTAATTTTGCATGGCCTACGGCCGAAGTGGCGGTGATGGGACCCGAAGGGGCCATAAAAATACTGCACCGTAAAGAACTCGCCGCAAGCAAGGATCCCGAAACACTAAAACAACAGCTGATCAAAGAATATCGCGAAACAACAGCCAATCCTTATATCGCCGATGAATACGGATACATCGACGAGGTCATTGACCCAGCCATTACCCGACGCAAACTCATCTCGGCTTTTGATCTGTTACAAAACAAATACATGGATAAAATGCCGCGAAAACATGGCAATATGCCTTTATAACATCAAAAATGGAGACCATGATTAAATCATTATTAATTGCCAACAGAGGGGAAATAGCCATCCGGTTGCTGAAAACAGCCAACCGAATGGATATAAAAACTTTCTGTTTTCAAACACCACAGGAAGCCAATGCCGTTTACCTGCGTTGGGCCGACGAAGTGATTGTTCTGCCCGACGAAAACGTTTCGCGCTCCATATTTCTAGATGCAGCAGCAATTGTAGCTTATGCGAAGCAATATAAGATAGAAGGCATTCACCCCGGCTATGGTTTTCTTTCTGAAAACCCCTTATTGCCTAAGCTATGCAACGAAGCCGGCATTGTCTTCGTTGGCCCCGACGCGCAACTCATTGAACAAATGGGCGATAAAAATCAGGCCCGGCATATAGCCATTGACACAGGCTTAACCGTTGTAAAAGGCAGCGACCAACCCATTTTATCAATAGAAGCAGCCCGACAGGTAATAAAAGAGACGGGTTATCCGGTCATTTTAAAAGCCCTTGCCGGCGGTGGCGGTAAAGGCATGCGCATCGTGCATCAACCCGAAGAACTCGAAAGTGCCTATAAAATGGCCGTTAACGAAGCTAAAAATGCCTTCGGCAATGGCGCCATGCTCATTGAAAGATATGTTGAAGAACCCCGTCACATTGAAGTACAGGTACTGGCCGACAAACATGGAAATGCCGTCCATCTGTTCGAAAGGGAATGCTCCATTCAGCGCAATCATCAGAAATTGCTGGAGGAAGCTCCGTCTGCGGCGCTGACAGACGAATTAAGAAAAAAAATGACGGCCGACGCCCTGGCGCTGGTTAAAAAAACAGGTTACTTCACATTGGGGACTGTGGAATTTCTGCTGGATAAGGCAGGACAGCACTATTTCATGGAGATGAATACCCGCATACAGGTGGAACACCCTGTTACAGAAGCCATCACCGGTCTCGATCTGGTTGAATGGCAGATACGTACCGCCTGTGGTGAACCACTAACATTTAAGCAATCAGACGTCAAAAAGAAAGGGTGGGCCATCGAATTCCGCGTCAATGCCGAAGATGTGCAAGCTGCTTTTTCGCCCGACTTTGGCATCATTGATGAAATGAACTTCCCCGCTTATCCGGGTCTGCGCGTCGACTCAGGATTTGTACCCGGATCTGTCATACCCTCGATGTATGACTCGCTCATGGCCAAACTGATCGTTTCGGGCCGCAACCGGGAAGCAGCCCTTGAACGCGCCCTTGAAATCATGGAACGCAGCCGGATTAAAGGCGTAAAAACAACCATCCCGTTTTTCAAAGCCGTGTTACACGATCCCCGCTTTATATCCGGTAATTTCAACACCGCCTTCATTGCCGGTATGAAAACGCCCTTTCACCAGGAAGCCAATGAAGAAGAAGCGGCTGCTTTAATGGCCCTGCAATACTACCTCGACGAGATGCAAAACATCCGCTATGGCGAAATGAAAACAGAAAATGCCACGCCCTGGATTTCGCGTATGTGGAATAAACTCTTTTAAAAATGGAATTGAAAAAATTACAAAAATATGTGGTGACAGGTTCACGACAATTTTATTTTGCCACTTCCGGCTTCACTATTGGCAAACGCAAGAAACGTGAAATCCATAAAGATGAAGATGGAAAATGCCAGGTCAAAATAGGTCGACAAACCTATACCGGCGAACTCGTTCACAAAAAACAAAACCGGCTGACCGTCGAAGTAAATGGCAACCGATATGAATTTGTTGTGGAGCCCGATGCCGTGGTTAAACGTAAAGCGATGAACAGTTCGGAGCGCGACAACGACAAGACGCTTCTTCTAAAGTCGCCCATGCCGGGCAAAATATGCGAGGTATTTGTCACCAAAGACACGCTCGTAAAAAAAGGAGAACCGCTGCTGATTCTGGAAGCCATGAAAATGCAAAATCAGGTATTGGCGGTCTGTAATGCCAAAGTAAAAGCCGTTCACATAAAGACCAACGACGCAGTATTTGGCGATCAAATTCTAATGGAACTGGAACAGGAATAAATAAAGCGGTGACCGCCGGTTCTATCCCGACGGTCACCGTCATATTTATTAACCCATTGTTTTACAGTCATTCCATAACACAATACTTCACCGGAAATGTTCAAAATCAAGACTCGCATAATCAAAAAAATGTGAGCTGACTCCCGCAGATAATCATTTGAGGAAAAGCATATTGCAGCAATCGAATTTTTCCGGCAGAGGCCAACTAAACAACGAGGCCTCTCAAACTTACAATCGTTTACGAATATCGGCGGTTTCCTTTTCGAAGCCGGGCTTACCCAATAAGGCAAACATATTTTTCTTATAAGCCTCTACGCCGGGCTGATCAAAAGGATTAACGCCCAACACATAGCCACTGATACCACAAGCTTTCTCAAAGAAATAAATCAGCTGACCCAGATAATAAGCATTTAACTGAGGCACTGAAATACGAATATTAGGCACCCCGCCATCCACATGAGCCATCAAAGTTCCCAGCTCAGCCATTTTGTTGACTTCGTCAACACGCTTCCCGGCCAGGAAATTTAATTTATCCATATCATCTTTATCGGTAGGAACCTCCACTTTTTTATCGACATTCTCAATGGAAATAACCGTCTCGAAGATGTTACGTTCGCCTTGCTGTATCCACTGACCCATAGAATGCAAATCGGTGGTAAAATCAACAGCTGCGGGGAAAATGCCTTTATTATCTTTACCTTCACTCTCACCAAAAAGCTGTTTCCACCATTCTGAAAGGAAATGCAATTTGGGATTGAAATTCACCACAATCTCAGTCTTCTTACCTTGCTGATACAATAAATTACGAACAGCCGCATAAACAGCCGAAGGGTTTTCTTCAAAAGCCACGTTGGGAGCAGTAGCTGCTTCCATATCGCGGGCGCCCTGAACCAATTGCTCAATATCAACCCCGGCAATAGCTATGGGCAACAAACCAACCGGCGTCAGTACCGAGTAACGGCCACCCACATCGTCGGGTATCACATAAGTCTGATAACCTTCGCGATCGGCCAAAGTGCGCAATGCACCCTTACTCTTATCGGTGACAGCCACAATGCGATTTTTAACCTCATCAGTCGCATATTTCTTCTCCAGCAAGCCTTTCAACAAACGAAAAGCCAAAGCCGGTTCGGTTGTCGTTCCTGACTTTGAAATCACCACCACCGAAAAATCCTTATCTTTCAAAAGATCTAACAATTCATAGGTGTAATCTTCTCCGATATTCTGACCGGCATATACAACAACCGGAGCTTTACGATTGGTACGTAACAAATCAAACGAATCAGACAGCGCGTCAATAACGGCGCGCGCACCCAGATAACTGCCGCCGATACCGGTCACCACCACAATCTCCGATTGAGCACTCAAACGAGCAGCTGTTTCCTTAATAGCGGTTAAATGATCAGCAGCAATGGAAGAAGGCAGATCGAGCCAGCCCAAAAAATCATTGCCGGCGCCCGATTTGTCGTGTAATTTTTGCTGTTGCGATAGCACATTACTTGCCAGACCCTTTACGGCTCCGGCCGACAGGAAGCTTTCAGCTTTCGAAATGTCGATGGTAATTTTTTGCATATAGAGTATATTTTAGTTGTAATTTCTATTTTCAAAGCCACGATGTAAAAGAGCAAATACAAACAGCTATCACATCGTCAACCGGTTGCCCCGGCTATCAAAAACATTCTGCCACAAAAAGAGCTTCACACCGGGCTGCCAAAGTCAGCCACGCCACTACTAACGCAGCAAATCGGTTAGTAATTTAATCTCAATAGCCGGCGAAATTTTTTCATATATAATATTATACACCGCATCGGTGATGGGCATATTCACCTTATATTTATCATTAATCTCCTTAATACTTTTCACCGCATAATACCCCTCAGCAATCATAAGCATCTCCAACTGGGCATTTTTTACCGAGTAGCCTTTGCCAATCATAGTCCCGAAAGTGCGGTTACGACTAAACTGCGAGTAACACGTTACAAGCAGATCACCCAGATAGGCCGAGCTTTTGATGTCGCGCATAATAGGATGTACCGTATCCACAAAACGTTTTATTTCCTGAATACCATTACTGATAAGTACCGCCTGAAAATTATCGCCATATCCCAGTCCATGACAAACACCCGAAGCCACTGCCATCACATTTTTCAGCACGGCCGCATATTCTGTTCCGTAAATGTCGTCGGTAATGGTTGTTTTAATGAAGCTGCACTGCACCTTTGACGAAAAATCACGCGCTCTTTTCACATCCTGACAGGCAATAGTCAGATAACTCAAACGTTCCAGCGCCACTTCTTCGGCATGACAAGGACCCGATATTACAGCAATCTGATTCAATGGCACATCATAAAACTTATGAAAATAACTACCCACCACCAGATTTTCGTCGGGCACCAGTCCCTTAATCGCCGAGACAATAAATTTATCGGTCAGCGGCTCTGTTAATGCCGACACCATGCCTTTCAAAAAAGCCGACGGATTGGCAAATATCAGAGCATCCGAATTCCTCACCACTTCATTTATGTCTGTCGTAAACGTGATCCTTTCGGTATCAAAAATTACAGACTGAAGATAATTCGGATTGTGTTTGAGTTTCTCAAACTGCTTAATACTATCGGGATTTCTGAAATGCCAATAAATATGAGTCTCATTTATCAGCACCATTTTCGCGATAGCCGTTGCCCAGCTCCCGCTTCCGATTATCCCTATTCGCGACGTTGTTACGTCCATAATTTATGCATTTAAATTAGCTAACCAACCCGCTACATCTTCCTTCGAAGGGTTTGTTAATTCCATTTTATGCTTTTTATTAAGACCGCACAAGTCCTGATGTAATTTATTGGGATTCAAATCTTTTAAATCTTTCACCTTCTGAAATCCGGCTTTACGTACCACAGCCACCCAGTCGGTCGGTATGCCTATCGCCGTAAACTTATCATCACCATCAACCACCGGCTTTTTCTCCGGACGCATCTGGGGAAACAACAGCACTTCCTGAATAGAACTCTGGTTGGTCATAAACATTGCCAACCGGTCAATACCAATCCCCATACCCGAAGTAGGAGGCATGCCGTATTCCAGCGCACGTACAAAATCCATATCAATAAACATGGCTTCATCGTCGCCTTTCTCCGACAAGCGTAACTGCTGCTGAAAACGATCCAGCTGATCAATGGGATCGTTAAGCTCACTGTAAGCATTTGCCAGCTCTTTACCGTTCACCATCAGCTCAAAACGCTCGGTCAGTTCCGGGTTATCGCGATGCTTCTTACACAACGGCGACATCTCAACCGGATAATCAATAATAAATGTAGGCTGAATATAATTACCTTCACATTTAGCACCAAAAATCTCATCAATCAGCTTTCCTTTGCCCATGGTGTCGTCGGCTTCAATGTCCAGTTTTTTACAAACCTCACGAAGCTGCGCCTCATCCATACCCGAAATATCAATTCCTGTATGTTCGGCAATGGCATCAATCATCGTCACCCGTTTATACGGCCGCTTAAAATCAATCACCTTATCGCCCACCTGAAGGCGCGTTGTGCCATGTAACGCCATTGCCACCTTCTCAACCATTTCCTCGGTGAAATCCATCATCCAGCGGTAATCCTTATAAGCCACATAAATTTCCATGACCGTAAACTCAGGGTTATGGGTTCTGTCCATTCCTTCGTTACGAAAATCCTTGGCAAATTCATACACCCCTTCAAAACCGCCTACAATCAAACGTTTCAGATACAGCTCATTGGCTATACGCAGGTACAACGGAATATCAAGTGCGTTATGATGCGTAATAAACGGACGCGCAGTAGCACCTCCCGGTATCGGCTGCAAAACAGGCGTTTCAACCTCCAGATAACCACGCTCATTAAAAAACTCACGCATGGTATTTATAATCCGGCTTCTTTTTATAAAGACATCTTTCACCTGATCGTTAACAATCAGGTCAACGTAACGTTGCCGGTACCGCTGTTCGGCATCCGTAAAGGCATCGTACACCTTGCCATCCTTCTCTTTGACCACCGGCAGCGGTTTCAGCGATTTCGACAGCACGGTAAGTTCTGTTACATGCACCGAAATCTCGCCCGTCTGGGTTCTAAAAACATGTCCCTTAACGCCAATAAAGTCACCAATATCAAGCAAGCGCTTAAAAACCTTGTTATACATGGTTTTATCTTCGCCGGCACAAATATCATCCCGTCGCACATAAATCTGAATCCGACCCTTACTGTCCTTAATCTCGGCAAACGAGGCACTACCCATAATTCGGCGACCCATAATACGGCCCGCCATGCACACCTCTTTAAAATCGTCGGGCGACGCATCAAATTTGGCAAGCACCTCATCGGTATAATGCGTTACCGGGTATTGGGCTGCCGGATAGGCTTCCACACCCAAACGGTTCAATTCTTTAAGACTCTCGCGGCGGACAAGCTCCTGCTCACTTAACTCAAGATGACTCATTGTATAATAAATTGTAAAAATTTCAAGCCTTCAGTTCACTACAAATAAATTGCAAAGATAAACCCAAATTATTCAAAATTAAAACCCACCGGCAAAAACCTTCCATTTACGCCCTAAAAGATATTCCGTCCAACCCCCGGTTTCAAACGTCATCCTTTTAAAACCTCATAAAACGGTTATACGTCATTCCTTTGCAGGGCGTGCCCCTCGTTCCTCGGGTCGGGCTTTACGTTGCAAGTCCTCGCTAATCACCACTTCGTCACTAAAATAACCGCACATCATGGTTTTGGCTTCATATCACACATCGGGCAGACAACCGCTGTGGGCTTTTCACTCCAATCCCTCACGCAAAAAAAAACAGCACCCCGTTATCGGCACAAAAAAAAACGCCTCAAAATGAGGCGCTCTGCTATATTCAAGAAAAAATAATCTACCTTTCATTGAAACACCATCGGCTCAATCACCGACGTACGTTTGCGCATCGACCACTGCCAGTTGGCATACAAATCGTAATGCAAGCTACGGGCATTGCCTTCGGTCTGTACCAGCTTGTTGCGCCGGGCAACCACAAACGACTGCGCATCACTGGCGTCAAACGGCCCCACCAAATAGGCAATCATACTTTTAACAACATCATCCAATCCCGTAACAGAAGCATCGCAACTAACAATTATCTCGCGACCCGCCAGAATTATCGCCTTCAAAATATCGCCGATGGCAAATTGTTCCAGCCATTCGGCCGATTCAATATGAATCAATACATGCGAAATTTCAGGATAAAACTGCAAAGCATTGGCAACATTGGTGGTGTTGATGGTTTCGTCGCTCATTAAATGACCGGCTATAGCATGCTTCTGCACCAATTCCTTCAAAACCACACAAGCCTCCGACGAACCTATAAGTAAAAGCTCCTTATCCCATGGCAAAACCGACGTTATCACCGTCTCTATGGCATAATAATGGCTCTGGTTATACAATATCGTTTCGTAGCCTGTTTGATAAAAACGCTCATTCGAGAGCGTCTCTTTTGACCAAAGCTTAATAATTCTTTCATTAAGCGTATCTTCCGTAAGCACGGCATTCTGGTCAATCTGATTTTCAAAACGGAAGTTCGTCATAGTACAGGAATTTTGCAGATTGATAATTAACTTTTTACATCCCGGTCGTTCGTTTTAGCGTTGTTAAAGATACTTCTCCAAAAACAATTCCATTTGAAGAGAATGTTAAGGCTGTGTAACTTTTCGTTCTATGAAATTATGACAATTTACCCATTACAATTACGTAATGTTTTCTCAATCTTTTTCATGTATGTTGACGAAAAGCTCTTTTTTGGTGACCAACACACCAATTTTCACTGTTTCCTTTCAAAATCAACCCTCATGAAACAAAAAACAAACAACGGGAATATAAGTTTACCAACAAACAACATTGCTGCAACAGCACCCGCGTCTTACACTAACAACAAAACAACAGCATCACTCTGACGTACAACCGCATAAACAAAACACCTAAAAGGATTCATCAGCAACGCCACATGTTTTAAAGTAAGAATCCTTACAATATTTATATCTTTACATCATCAAGTCCAGTTGGAGTTTCAAGGCTTGTGCTGGTTAAAAAAAATTATATGTTTGCCGATATTATTTTACCTGTTCCTCTTCCACTATTATTCACTTATGAAATACCGTCTGAACTCAAAAATGAGGTTCAGACCGGTTGCCGCGTGGTGGTCTCCTTCGGGAAAAAAAGAATGCTATCGGGCGTGGTATTCAGTCTGCACAACAAAGCGCCCGAAGCCTACGAAACCAAACCCATTTTGTCGGTGCTCGATGATGCGCCGGTCATAACAACCGACCAATTACAACTGTGGCAGTGGATTGCCGACTATTACCAATGCACATTGGGCGAAGTGTACAAAGCCGCACTGCCATCGGGTCTCAAACTCGAAAGCGAAACACGCATTGCCTGCAATTCCGACTTTGAGGCCGAAAGCCCGCTATCAAATAAACAATCGGAAATACTCGATTTTCTTTCCGGTAAAAAACAGGCTTCCATACAGGAAATCAACGATGTTACCGGCCTCAAAAACAGCTACCCCATAGTAAAACAGCTCATTGAACTGGAAGCGGTATTCGTAAACGAACGCATACAACAATCCTATCGCCCCAAAAAAGAACCTTTTTTATCGCTTCACCCGGGCATTCATAACGAAAACGATTTACGCCTTCGGTTTGAACAACTGGAGCGGGCGCCCAAACAACTTCATTGTCTTATGACGTTTTTGCAGAAGTCCGGCGGCGTGGAGTCCGCATTAAAAGGAGGTGAAATAGCAAAAAAAGAATTACTGACAGCCAGCGACAGCAGCGCGGCTCCCATTGCCGAACTCATTAAAAAAGAGATATTACAGCAAAGCCAGCACGTGGTATCACGTCTCGACAATTGGGAGAACACGTTAAAAGATAAAAAACCGCTGTCGGACGAACAAAACACAGCGCTCAATGAAGTTAAGGAAGGGTTTAACGAAAACCGGCCGGTGTTACTTCACGGCGTGACCTCCAGCGGGAAAACTGAATTGTACATTCACCTCATCGACGACGCAATAAAACAAGGACGGCAGGCACTGTACCTGCTGCCTGAGATCGCCCTCACCACCCAAATCACCAGCCGTCTGAAAGCTCATTTTGGCGATAAACTGGGTATTTACCACTCCAAATTCAGCGATGCCGAACGGGTGGAAGTGTGGAACAACCTGCTTCAGCACAATGGCTACGAAGTGGTGTTAGGCGTCCGCTCGGCCATCTTCCTGCCATTCACCAATCTGGGGCTCATCATTGTGGATGAAGAACATGAAAGCTCCTTTAAACAATACGACCCGGCACCGCGCTACCACGCCCGTAATGTGGCGCTGGTGATGGCCCGGCAGTTCAATGCCAATGTACTGTTAGGCACCGCCACGCCGTCCATCGAAAGTTACTTCAATGCCCAAACGGGCAAATACAAGTTGGTGGAGCTGTCAACCCGCTACGAAGGCATTGAGCTCCCTGACATAGTGGTGGTTGATACCCGCGATGCCCGCCGCCGAAAAACCATGAAGGGCTTGTTCAGTCCGGCCCTGACAGAAGCCATGACTACGGCCCTCAATCGCAAGGAACAGGTGATACTGTTTCAAAACCGGCGCGGATTTGCACCCTATCTGGAATGCACCATGTGCGCACACATCCCCAAATGCCCCCACTGCGACGTGAGCCTCACCTACCATAAACATCTCAATCATCTGGTGTGCCATTACTGCGGTTACACAACCCCCACCTTCACCACGTGTCCCGCCTGCGGCAACCCATCGCTGGAACTGCGCGGATTTGGCACACAAAAAGTAGAAGAAGAAATACAACAATTGTTTCCCGAAGCTCGGGTGGCTCGTATGGATTTAGATACCACACGCAGCAAAAAAGGCTACGAAAATATCATTTCATCCTTCGAAAACGGAGAGATGGACATACTCGTTGGCACCCAGATGGTCACCAAAGGACTGGACTTTGACCGCGTCAGCCTGGTGGGCATTCTCAACGCCGACGGAATGCTTAACAATCCCG
Source organism: Geofilum sp. OHC36d9 (assembly GCF_052400685.1). Lineage (NCBI taxonomy): Bacteria > Pseudomonadati > Bacteroidota > Bacteroidia > Marinilabiliales > Marinilabiliaceae > Geofilum > Geofilum sp. OHC36d9. The sequence continues at coordinate 306,062 of NZ_JBQTGJ010000001.1, read as the reverse complement.
ATTTCCGCGCTTTTGAACGCAGCTTCCAGATGATGGCACAGGTTAGTGGCCGTGCCGGACGCAAAAACCGCCGGGGCACCGTTGTTCTGCAAACATCCAACCCCGAACATCCGGTCATCGATTTTGTTAAACGCAACGACTTTGCCGCTTTCTACCAACAACAAATTGAGGAACGTCAGGCTTACAAATACCCGCCCTTTTACCGGCTGGTGCATCTGACCATCCGTCATAAAAATCAGAATGTGACCCACCAGGCTGCGGTAGCGCTGGGCAACGAATTACGAAAAGTCTTTGGCAGCCGCGTATTAGGACCTCAGATGCCACCCATCAATAAGATCCAGGATCTGTATCTGGAACGAATCATGCTCAAGATGGAACGCAAAGCATCGGTCACTAAATCGAAACAACTCATGCAAAACTGCATCAACACCATTCTGTCGCAACAACGATGGCGCTATGTGGCTGTTGCAGCCGATGTGGATCCGCTTTAAAATTTTGGTCGGCCGATAAAATCGGAAGATACATCTATGACTGCTGTTAGTACCAAAGAAATGCCACATTCATCCGTCGGTTAAAACCCCAACAGGTTTCTTTCCATACATTAATCCATTTTGATGAGTGTGTATTTATTTCTTCCCAAAAGGCAACATACAACAAACCCCTAAATTCCGTTTTATAAATTCACGTTACATATCGAGACATCAAACAGCCATTTTTTAACACAAAAAAGAACAAATTTCAATCACTTTTTAAATGGCCAAAAAAAGAGTCCTGATCCGTTCAAAAGAAAGTATCGATACTTTCAATAAAAAGTATTGATACTTTTAGGGAAAAGTATTGATACTTTCAGGCAAAAGTATTGATCCTTTTGGGCAAAAGTATCAATACTTTTTGCCCCCTCGTGAAAGCCCCGTAAACAAAGGCCTCCGAAAGGTCACTCAAACAACTTTTTAAAATTACGAATCGTATCAGGCAACTACATCAACACAATATCATGAATACAAAGAAAGATTCTTTTGAAAATAAAAAAAATTATTGATAGTAGCAAAACATCCTTTTTCATCCAACAAAACCGGTGCCTGCTAAAAACCCGACCTTAATGAAGGTGCCATAAATTTTGAATGACGTTGCGATTGCCTCCACCTTAAAAATTGACATTAAGGAATATTCCCACGTCTTAACCCCTCTCTTTTTTCCTAATTAGCGAAATTAAAGTATTTTTGTTGCAGGGATAAGGCATCAATACAAAATCACTTATGCTAAAACAGAGTCTACAACAAAAATTGCTTCAGAAACTATCGCCACTGCAAATACAGGTGATTAAGTTGTTGGAGATACCAACGTTTCAACTTGAGCAACGCATCAAGGAAGAAATGGAGGGTAACCCTGTTTTGGAATATGCCGACGAAAATAACGAGCGTACGGAATATGGCGACGAGGAACCTGAAGAACGTGAGCCCAAAGAAGAAAAAGATGAAATCTCGTTTGACGATTACATCAGTACCGACGACATCCCGGCATACAAATTACAGGCACGCAACTATTCCAAGGACGATAAGCAGGAAGACATTCCGTTTTCAAATGGCACCACATTTCATGAAAACCTCATTGCCCAGCTGGGACTGAGAATTCTCAACGAACGTCAACGCAACATTGCGGAATACATCATTGGGAATATTGATGAAGATGGCTATCTGCGCCGCGAAGTAGATGAGCTCATTGACGATCTGGCTTTTTCTCAAAACCTGGAGATCAGCGAACGCGAAGCACTTGAGATACTGGCAGTGGTGCAGGACTTTGACCCGCCGGGCGTAGGTGCCCGCGACCTGAAAGAATGTCTGTTGCTTCAACTGGCAAAAAAAGACCAGACAAATCCGGTTGTGGCCAATGCTTACCTGATTCTGAAACATCATTTCGAGGAATTCACACGTAAGCACTACGACAAAATAGCCCGCCGTCTGCATCTTGATGATGATGATCTGAAAGATGCCATGGACGAGATTCTTAAACTCAACCCCAAACCCGGTGGTTCGTACAGTAACCCCATGACCAAAGCCGTCCAGCTCATCATTCCCGATTTCATTCTGGAGGTGGAAGACGGCCAGTTTCAGTTAAGCCTGAACTCACGTAATATACCCGAGCTTCGCGTCAGTAACACCTACTCCACGATGCTCAGCGAATACCAGTCCAACAAAAAAAATCAAAGCCGCGAACAGAAAGATGCGGTGATGTTTGTCAAACAAAAACTGGACTCGGCAAAATGGTTTATCGATGCCATTAAACAACGACAAAACACCCTTATGACGGTGATGGAAGCCATCCTCAACTATCAAAAAGACTATTTTGTTGAAGGGGATGAAACCCGTATGCGCCCCATGATTTTAAAAGACATTGCCGACATCACCAACCTCGACATCTCAACCATTTCGAGGGTGTCGAACAGCAAATACATACAAACACATTTTGGCATCTTCCCTTTAAAATACTTCTTCTCCGAAGGACTACAAACCGATAGCGGCGAAGAGGTGAGTACCCGCGAAATAAAAAAGATACTGGAAGAGTGCATTTCCAATGAGGACAAACACAAACCGCTGACCGACGATCGATTGGCACAAATACTGAAAGAGAAATCATATAATATAGCCCGACGAACCGTTGCCAAATACAGGGAACAACTAAACATACCCGTTGCACGATTAAGAAAAGAACTTTAAATCATAACATGAAATCACTGAGCCGGATTATATCATTTCTGTTTCATCCAATGCTGATGCCACTGCTGGGCATTTTCATCATCTTTAATTCGGGGACGCATCTGTCATTCTTATCCTTCGACGCACAGCGGGTCATATATATCACGGTACTGCTTGCCACATTAATTCTGCCTGCATCGCTGTTGCCGTTGTTTTACCAGTTTCGCATCATACAAACGTTTAACATGCAGACGGCCCGCGAACGGCTTTTGCCTTTGGTCGTCACCGCCGTATTCAACTACCTGGGATTGGTTCTACTGCGAAAAATGGGATTATCGGGGGTCATCAATCATTTCTTATTCGCCTCACTGCTGGCAATAACGATATCGGCCATTATTACCACCTTTTGGAAAATCAGTCTTCACATGCTGGGCATAGGTGGCATCGTCGGTTTAATTATAGCCTTGTCAATCCGTTATAACCTCGATTTAACGCTTTATCTGATACTGCTGCTGATGGTTGCAGGTATCACCGCCTCGGCCCGTCTGGAACTGGGAGCCCATAAACCATCACAAATATATACCGGTTTTTTGCTGGGCGTTATCATTACAATCATCACCATTTTGTGGTATTGAATGATGGTTCACGATTTCAAATATCCCACATTCATTTATTCGATATAAAACGTATCATCATCCCATTTCGCGGGATTATTGGCAATATATTGGTCAATACGTTTGTATTCGGCATGGTTACGAATGATATGATCGTGAAAACGCGTTTGCCACCCAAAACCGTTATTTATTTTTCGCATTTCAAATGAACATCGTCCTTTGTACCATCGGATAATTCGCGATATATTTTCATGAATCATTGGATTTTTGTTTCCGGCAAAACCACCCGTTTTATTGGTCGGGGGCGGGGCCGGGGTTGGCACATCGGGTGGTGGGGTTGGCGAAACGGGTGGAACGTCGGTTGATACGTTCATTTTTTTATCAACAATTAAAATACCATGCACGTGATTGGGCATTACGACAAAACGACCCAATTCAATAAATGAAAAATGATTGGGGATTTCCATCCAATATTGTTGGGCCAATATACCCAATTCTGATGCAATTAATCTTTTCTGAACAATTGCGCCAAAATAATGCCGGCGATGCGCGGTGCAAATGGTTATAAAATAGGCCCCATTGGTGCCATAATCCCAATGTTGTAACCGGGCTGAAGGAATACGGTATTTATTGCGATATTTTTCCATCGCATTTCTGTTTGGAACAATATTATTTACAAGGCGTATGGCATCATCCTCATCACGTCAAACCAATTGAAACCCCAAATCCTTGAAAAGACGAAGCGCTGCGGCCGGATAATTATGTCGTGTTTCAACTTTCCACAACTGAAACTCACGCCTTACCGGATAACTGCCCCGTAACTGCTCGAATAAATCTGGTGTGCGCCGCAGTCGCTCCGAATCGTCAGCAATATCGTAGGTCTCAAGAATGGCCTGTGCAACCATCTGAAGAGGTGTATCAATACTATTGGGGGCCGGAATGGTGGTATTGTCGGGCATTGGCACGTGCGACGGCTGCCAGTTAACCGTTGGAAGATTCAGCTTTCGGCTGACCGCCTGCACCGCCATCGTACTGCCGTTGGCCTTTCCGTCGGCCGAATAACCGGCTATATGCGGCGTTCCAAACCATACACGACCGTGCAAAACGGGGTTAATATTCGGTTCATTCTCCCAAACATCAAGAACCAATCGGGAAATAATACCCTGCTCAAGACCATGAAGCAAGGCTTCGGTCTGCGTCACTTCGCCACGCGACGAGTTAATAACCACCGCCCCTTTCTTTAACAGCTTTACCGTCGATGAATCGAGCAAATGAAAAGATTTATCAGGCCCTGCCATATTCAATGGCGTATGAAAAGTGACAATATCAGATTGCTTTAGCAGATCGTGTAGTGGCGTAAATAGATCGGCCCCCTCGCGACGCGCCCGTGGCGGGTCATTCAACAACACCTTAAAACCTAAAGCACCTGCCAGTTGCGCGACCTTTGACCCAACCATCCCAACACCTACAATACCGAGCGTCGTATTAGCCGGATTGACCCCGTCCAATATAAGATGCGATAATATGGAAGCAATATATTGACGGACCGAGCCGGAGTTACATCCCGGGGCATTGGCCCACTCAATACCGGCACCCTCAAGCCATGTCGTATCCAGATGATCGGTACCTATCGTTGCTGTGGCCACCATCTGTACCGACGAACCGGACAATAATTCACCATTGCATTTGGTCCTGGTCCTGACCAACAACGCGTCGGCATCCTTAACATCTTCGGCCGTAATGGCTTTCCCTTCTTTATACACCACATCAGCATAGGGCTCCAAAGCCCCTTTGATATATAATATCTTATCGTCGGCAACAATTTTCATTTTCTTATTCCTTTAATGTGTTTATAAATTTTCCTTTTAATGGTCATATGAAACTCGCCGTATAAACATTTCCCTGTGTGAGAAATACTTTATCATGGTTCGCTTCATCTGTTTAAAAATCTGACGTTAACTATTATTTCCCGCCAAAAAATGACGGACGGTACCGGTTCTCAATATTTCAGTTGATGTCATCCCAGCCATTACGCATTAGCAGCATATTCGTCAGTCGTAAACGGCATGGTTTATACATTCAAAACCCGTAAAAGCGAAGTTCTTTATTTATCAGGAATAAAAGTAATAATTTGTTTACATACCGAAGCTAAAAATTCGCCTGACCTGGTCTTTTGCATAAAAAAACATAATGGGCGCCACCCATCATGTTTATAATATACCCGTTCAGGACTAATAAATTAATGAAGAACAATGGCAGCCCGAACAGTAATAAACAAAAGAGATTGGCTTGAAAAGCCAATCTCTTTTTCCCCCGGGTTGCTGATAATTATATTTTATTGCAGATATGAACTCACTGCATCGTTTCTCGATTGAACATGCGTTTTAAGCGTTTCGACCGCTGAGTCAAAATAACTGTCACGAGTAATATAGGTGTAACCAGACTCCTCAGCATAGGCATAATCTTTCAATAAATCGTAGTAGGCTGAATATTTACTAATCATCTCATCAGGGATGAACACTTCATCAATAAACTTCTGTAAATAAGACTCATAAACCTCATTGTACTCTGACTGATCAATAATGTATTTTATTAAAGGCCAGCTACTGCTCACTTCACTCATCGAAAGACTCAATGCACTGTTTTGTTTTCCGGTTTGGAAAGCCTCGTTATTATCCCACGGAATCCATGTAAGCTGACTGGTTTCGGGATTATTGTATAAAAAATAATTATGAGTCATATTACCATAGGTATCCCAGTTTTGGATGACTGTGTTAGCTGCCAGCCATTTTAAGAAAACATCAACATCAAACACAGCTTCGAGATTGGTTTTCCAGGTTTCAACATCGGACGTGCGCAGGGAGCTGTTAATAGTAGTGTACAAAGCTTTCACATCCGAATAATTGGCCGAATCCTCGTTGGTTTTCAAATAGAATTCATCGGTATCGTACGTTCCGCTGGCAAAGGAAGCCGCATCACCATCGGGTTTGTAAAGATTCCCGGAGGATTGCTCAAACTGCGTTTTATACACCGTATCATCTACTTCTTCAACCAATGTGTACACGCCATAATATTGCGGACCACTGCCATTGTCAATATACACCACACAGAATGCCGTTTGCGCCGAAGCCAGTCCAAACTGACGAAACAGATCAGCACCCACTTTTTCGCGCATTAGCGAGGCGTCGTCGTAGTTATTATTAAGATTCAGCTGTTTAAATCCGTAAAAACGCTGGTTTTTAATGGCCGGATAATCATCTTCAAACTCATCAAAATCGAGTTTAAAGGAAAGTTTGTTATTACCTGATTGATAAGCCGATTGCAGGCTTGAATTGCCTTTGTACCGAATACCCACGTGGTACCATTCGGTGTCGTTAAAGGTAAATGAACAGGGCACAAACAGAGGGTTGTCAAAGTCGAGAGACTGTCCGGGCCGACTACTGCCAGAACTAAAAATTGAAGCCAGATCTGATTGCATTTCCGACCAATCGTCGGGATCAATTGTAATATCGAAACGTAACACTTCGTTTTGGTTAAACACCACATCGTAATTGAGTTCAGCATTCTTACTGTGAGTGGCATCGTCCCAATCGGAATAATCAGCCGTATCAACAACCTCTTCTTCAGCCTCTTCCTCATCTAAAACGATATTTTCATCATCGCGACAAGCGCTAAACATCATAATAAAAATTGCCGTTGCTATCAAACTTATTCTTTTCATGAATTATAATTTGTTTGTTAATGTTACATGGAACTCGCCGGATAATCATTCATCTTTGTAAAAGACGGCTATCCTGCCCGTTTCACATCTTCAACTTCTAAAATTTAATTTTGTAACCAAGTGAAACTATATGCTTGTTCAGATACTCGGTATGATAATAATCTAATTTGTATGACAGGCCCAGATAATTATTTTTAAACAACTTATAATCAGCACCCGCCGAGAATCTCATTTTATACAGACCGCCGTCATTTCCCAGCTGTTGAAAAGCCTCCATGGCAATTTCGGGGGTCAGTTTGCTCTTTGGAATATTGTAGCCAAGCGACAATTTGTAGCGAAAAAATTCATCGTCCGACGCCCCATCATCCGCATCATTGGTATACCTAATTTTAAACCCGGCATCAAAACGACCCAATTCTTTTTCGGCTTTTGCCGATAAGCCAAATCGGTTGGAATACTCAGTATCCTTGCCCGTTCGTGGATTAACAGTATACCGGTAGGTTCCTTCAAGCGACAAAAATTTCAACGGTTTGTATGTTAATCCGCCCTCGAAAAGGTATTTATCGAAATCAAAACTATCGTCAAACCGAATTTCGGGAACAAAACTAACCTTCAGTTTTTTATTGAGTTTGTAGCTTAAATCAATCCCTGACCGGTATTCAAGTTCATTATTAACCTCCTGCGCCTGAACCTGCCGGGGTGCCAGAACAAACACCAACACAACAGCAATTCGCACAATTGATTTAACCATAGTAAAAGGATCTTTAAAAAGGTCGTAAAAGCAATTGACTTTATTTGACTGAAATCTTCTCATAAAAAGTGGAGTTTTGTGTTAATATTTTTCGTTCACATTGTAATAGAGAATGATATGGGCCACATCTTTAAGAAAATCAATCTTAACAATTTCAAAACGACTAATATTAATACCGGTACGCTCCTTTAAATCTGCCATTAAAACCGCTTCCTTTTGTAAATTCACATTTTCAATCTTTTCATAAATAAGCTTTATAGATGCCTCCTGTTTAAGCATCAACCGCTTTTCGAGCAGCCATAACCCAAACACAATAGCCGAGTTGGTAAAGATGAGCTCCACATAACTTACTTTCTTGTTGGCCAAAGCATTTATAACCGAGATGCCTATAACAATAAAAAGGTAGGTCATTTCTTTAATAGGAATGGCATCGGTTCGGTAGCGGATAATGCCAAAAATGGCGAAGAGACCAAGTGCAAACCCCAATTCGAGTTTAACGCTGTTAAGCAAAAAGCTCAATAGAAAAACAACGGTACCAACTGCTAAGAAGCTAAAATAAAAATCTTTTCTTCGGCTGTTACGCGCATACATAAAATGCACAACCAAAAAACTTACGAATAGATTTAATGCCAGTCGTACAACAAGTTCTGTAAAATCAGACACATTAATTATTTTAATGTCTAAAAAGCGCAGGTCTTCTGCCCAGTTGAGCAACGCCTCAAAATTGCCGTGAACTACATGCTGCGATGTATTGGCCACCATTTCCGTTATATTCATCTTTCTCAATTAATTGTTATACAATCCTGTTGTGTTTATTGTTTTTTCAATCTTCCTTACTTTATCCTTAAAAGCATTTCGTTTTAGAGAATAATCAGTAACGGTTCGACCGATGCAGTATTTGCTGAATCCTGAGGATTTGATTCGTTGATCACGCAACGCTCTGGCCAGCGATGATTCGGAGGAGCAACCATCCGCCTTAATTTCAACAATAACCAGGTTGTTAAGCGCAACCTGATGGTTGTCACTTTTAAAAGTCAGGTTAAAATCGATGGTACAACGCTCCTTAAAATTTCTGTTAACCAAGGTGATGCGCGAAAAATTATTGATGAGTGAGGGTCTTAAACTTTCAACCGTAAAAGGTGTGATGCCATGGATAAATGTGTCCTCAGCCTCATTGAAACGACGTTCTTCGAAATCGCTTGAGATGCGTTTTTTTATGGTTCGGCCCTTGTTACTTTTGAATTTCACCTCTAAAAAACTAATACCACTGGAAACATAGCTCCGTCGTCTTATTTTATACCGATTTAATTTACCGTTGTGGTGGGCTATGAACATACTGTTTACATCTGTGTCGTAATAAACGGTTTCGTAAGGCAACGCAACCTCGTTGTGCATATTTAAAATAAAATAATCTGCCTTAACCATTTCGAGCAACCGATGGAGCTCTTTTATATGAAACCAATATTTGGTGTCGGTGCGGTTCATTAGTTTCACCTTATCCATTTCTTCTAACGAAATAGGATCAAATAACTCGACTTCTTCAAATATTTTTGCCATCACTGTTATTTTAAAGTGTTTGAGGACCTGGCTAACTATATTCTTTCAAATAAGCGACCTGCATACTTAATTGCTCAATTCAAATACTTTTGTTTACTGACCAGAATTTATTCTTCTCATGGAATGAATTTTTATTATTCCAATGCTAAATTTCTGTTTTGTTATTAATACAAATGTATTTGTTCATCCTTCTTATATATTATATGATCGACAGTTGGGAAAATTTTATCGACAAACAAACAATGATCATCGTTTATCAGGACAACCCGAATAGAAGAGAGAGGTTAAACCACTGAGGCACTCGATAAAAAAGCGAAGCAATTATTTGATTTACAGTCATGTCGGCACCATAATACTGGTGCCCAACTTATAAAAACAGACATACTATGGCACATCACATTTGTATTGATTATGAGGTATCTCTTTAAACATTATGAATAAATGATAAAACTATTATCCAATAGAAAAGGCGCTACCGTTAAGCAGCGCCTTTTTGTCAAATTGAGTCAGAATCTCTGTCTTCCTGATTAGTTGATATTTACGCATTTCACATCTTCATGTACAAGCCAGTCACGGGCATCTGGCAATTCGGTAGTTATATTGCAATTAATGAAATCAACACGATCGGTATGCCTGATAAAAAAGCCATGTGCATTCGTGTTACCAAATTTGCTTCCTTCAGGGTATTTACCATCATACTCCATAACCGTTTGATTGGTGGTGCTAACTCCTCCTTTTAACTCAAAATTAAGATTTTCAAAGGTTACATTTTGGATATTGTGCCCCTTAATCCCGGTAATAATAGAGGGATATTGCATAGTAAAACCACTTCCCCTAATATTTTTAAAATGAACATTTGAGATGCTTCCAATTCGTGATTTTCTTCCCGGCACAGTTCTTTTTCTATCAGCCAAAAGCATAAAAATGGCTTGTCCTGTATTAGAAATAACACAATCGCTAAAGGTTATATTATCAATTACCGCCCCATCCATAGACTCAATAACCAGAGCCGAATTCTGATGTGCATTTTTCAGTGTTAAGCCAGAAACCTGAAAATTTATAAAGCTACCTAAGCCATCCGTTCCAAGCTTAAAACAATTACCGGCATTTACATTCAGCTTATCAATGGTGCAGTTGCGAACAACAACTTCTTTACAACCATACTCACTTCCGCTTTTAAAACAAATGCCATCGTCTTCAGATTTAATATCACAATCTTCTATTAACACGTTATGGCAATCAACAATATCAATCCCGTCGCGGTTTGGTGTCAATTCACCGGTGTGCACATTAATATTACGGATATTAACACTATCACATTCAATATACACCTGAGTCCAACAAGCCGGATTGACCATGGTAATATCCGAAACAGTAATATTCTTAGCCCCCACAAATGCGAGTATAGAAGGTCTGTCTTTCTCAGTTCCCAGCTCTTTAACATTCATCCAGGGATCGTAAAATCCCTGACCGTCAATTTTCCCTTTCCCGGTTATGCTAACATTTTTCACATGGTTCCCATAAATTAACCGACGTTGGCAATCCTGTAACATCCTATTGGGAAATTGAGTCTCGATTTTGTGACGAGGGTAAGCAGTGTCGCTGTCAGATTGAATTCCTAACAGGATCGCTGAGGAATCAACTTTTAAGGTCATATCACTCCCCAGCACTAATTGGCCGGTTAGAAAATTTCCTTGTGACAATAAAACGATGCCCCCTTTGCCTTTACATGCGTCAATGGCACTTTGAATGGCTATCTGATCGTTGGTTATCCCATCACCTTTTGCACCATAATCGTAAACATTATAGATGCCTGGCATTTGACCTGCCTGAGAACATTGAAGCAAGACGGGAATTAAAAAAATGAGAATGTATTTAGTCATTACTTTCACGTTTAAATTAAGAAAACGGCCCTTACCTTTGTTACATTACGCCTTTTAAGTGGCTTCGTAGTATAATTTTTTATTAGTGCTTGCAAGCACTATATAGAATTTTATTGATAAACAAGAATCAAAAAAATTTCAATTTTTCTTTTGTTTAAACAGCCATTTTAACAAGTCCGGTTCTGCAAAAGCAGAATCCCAGCTATTATGATTCGCATCAGGATATATGGTATATTTGGTTTTCGGGTTGACGTCATGCAATTTATCATACACATCAAGAGAGTATTTTAATGGAACTACATCATCCTTTGCGCCATGAAAAAACCAAATGGGCGTATTATAATATCTGTTAATGAAGTCAGGATTATGACCACCACAAATCACAACACCAGCGGTGTATTTCTCAGGCCAACGACATAAAAAATCGAGCACGCCTATTCCTCCCATTGAAAGTCCCATTATATATATCCGTTTTGTATCAACGATACCAGAATTAATGATATCGTCAACGAGCATATTTACCATTGCCGCAGGTTTGGTAGGCGCGTTGTAGAGCGGAAACTCAAATTTCCAGATACCTTCCTTTGTTTTTTCCTTGGTACGATGCGTCCACATTATATTCTCCGGGCATTGGGGAAATATGATCACCGCAGGCTCTTTCCTATTATTTTTGTTATTTTGAAAAAGTTCGGCCCCATGCACCAGTTGTTTCTCGTTATCGTTACCCCGCTCGCCTGCACCGTGAAGAAACAGAACTAACGGATAATGTTTGCCGGGTTTCATCTTTTCAGGATATTGAATTCTATATTTCAAAGTATCCCCATTTTGAACCATTTCTTTCTTCTCAAAAGATTTGTATTCCTGCCCACTTAACAACAAGTTAAATGAACAGCTAAACATCAGTACAATTACTAAAAATTTTCTCATCACATACAATATTTACAATGTACAGGTATCCGACAGACTCGGCCAATAATAGCACCCGCAATGAAAGATGACTCTCATGGCTCATCCCTGTTTCTTCTTTGCTTACAGCCAGATAAAACTGAACTTTATAGACAGATTTTTTTTAACATCATTAATAAAGCTATTAACTCCCGCCAAAAATAAATAGTCAAGACTTACAGATTAAAAAAGAATCCATTTTTTAACCAGCCATCAGCTGTATTTCATTTTTTCATTAAAAAATAAATAAAAAAGCCCCTGTCAGGGCTGTCTGAAAAGTATAACTTTTGCTTTATGGACAATCACTAAAAAGCAGATCTCACTTTTATCCTATCGAATTATGAAACTACAACACTTTAGCAAACCCAAGCCAAACGTTCTATTTTTTTCACAAACTCAATCAAAAATAAAAAAAACTACAATTATTATTCAAAAGATAATTACTTTCGCATAAAAGTAAAAAGTACTTTTAAAGTTATGACTCAAACCAAAAACAGTTAAGAAACAACAAAACAATCGCTGGCTTATTTTATTACAGTGCTTTAAATTGAGCTGTTCTGACCTGTTCCACACACAAAGTTGTAAATGTCATGACTTATAATCAGTTAGTTTTATGAGTTGCAAAAAAAATGTTTATTTTTGTTTCACATTAAAAACGACTTAGCAAAAATAAAATGTAAACCATATAAATCACCACGCAATATGAATAATGCAATATCAAAAAAGGCTGCAGATAACATTCGAATCCTGTCAGCGGCAATGGTCGAGAAGGCCAATTCAGGTCACCCCGGTGGGGCCATGGGCGGTGCTGACTTTGTGCACGTACTGTTTTCCGAATTTCTAAACTACGATCCACAGGATCGCAGCTGGGTAAACCGCGACCGCTTCTTTCTTGACCCCGGTCATATGTCTCCCATGCTTTATTCTATTTTAGCATTAACGGGAACCTATACCATGGACGAATTAGCCGGCTTCCGTCAGTGGGGAACGCCAACCCCCGGACACCCCGAAGTTGATTTTTCCCGCGGTATTGAAAACACTTCCGGACCTCTGGGACAAGGACACACCATGGCCGTTGGCGCCGCTATTACAGAGCGCTTCCTGGTTAATCGTTTTGGTTCATGGATGTCACACAATATATACACATTCATTTCGGATGGAGGCGTTCAGGAGGAGATATCACAGGGCGCTGGTCGTCTGGCCGGTCATTTAGGCCTTAGCAATATCATCATGTTTTATGATAGCAACGACATTCAGCTTTCAACAAAAACCAAGGCTGTAACCACCGAAGACACCGCCAAAAAATATGAAGCATGGGGCTGGGCTGTCAAAACCATCGACGGCAACAACCACGATGAAATTCGCGCAGCCATAAAAGAAGCACAGGCAGAAAAAAACAGACCTTTTCTGATTATCGGTAAAACCATCATGGGCAAAGGAGCTGTTAAGGAAGACGGCTCAAACTTCGAGCGTCAGGTAAGCACTCACGGTATGCCGCTCAGCCAGGCCGGCGCTTCGTTTGAAAAAACCATTGCCAATCTGGGTGGAGATCCAGCAGATCCGTTCCGTATTTTCCCGGAAGTAGCTGAACTTTACGCCAAAGCCAATGCCGAGAAGGCTAAATATGCGGCACAGAAAAAGGCTGAACAAAAAGCGTGGGAAGCTGAAAATCCTGAATTAGCAGCTAAATTCAAGACTTTCTTCTCCAAAGAAACTCCTAAATTTGATTTTGCAGCCGTCGAACAAAAAGCCAACAGTGCCACACGGGCTGCATCATCAACTGTATTGGCAGCATTTGCGGGTAAAGTTGAAAACATGATTGTGATGAGTGCCGACCTCGCCAATTCAGACAAAACAGATGGATTTCTTAAAAAAACAACAGCCTTCACTAAAAACGATTTCTCAGGCTCATTTTTACAGGCCGGAGTCACTGAACTAACCATGGCTGCCGTGGCAAACGGAATGGCCTTGCATGGTGGAGTCATCCCTGTTTGCGGTACATTCTTCGTTTTTAGCGATTATATGAAGCCAGCAGCTCGCATGGCAGCATTAATGGAACTACCTGTTAAATATGTGTGGACACACGACGCCTTTAGAGTTGGAGAGGACGGCCCAACTCACCAGCCCGTTGAACAGGAAGCCCAAATTCGTTTGCTGGAAAAATTAAAAAACCACAAAGGGGACAACAGCATGTTGGTGATACGTCCTGCCGACGCCGAAGAAACCACCGTGGCATGGCAAATGGCCTTGGAAAACACGACAACGCCAACGGCATTGATCTTATCACGTCAAAACATCACCAATTTGCCGGATAATGACTTTAAAAAATCACAACAGGCGAAAAAAGGCGCGTACATCGTAAGCAAAGATGCCGGTAAAATCGACATTCTTCTCGTTGCCAACGGTTCTGAAGTCGCAACTTTGATTGAAGGCGCACATTTACTTCGTCAGAAAAAGGGACTGAAAATTCAAATTGTCTCTGCGCCCTCAGAAGGCTTATTCCGGAACCAGCCCAAAGCCTATCAGGATGAAGTATTACTGCCGGGTGTACCTCGTTTTGGCCTCACCGCCGGATTGCCGGTAACCTTGCAGGGTCTGATTGGCGACAATGGCATAACGGTAGGTCTCGACCACTTTGGCTATTCAGCATCGTACAAAGTACTCGACCAAAAATTCGGATTCACAGGTGAAGCAGTCTTCGAAAAAGTTTGCGCGCTGTTGAAAAAATAACACAGTATTTTACAGATCAAAAAAAGCCCGGCAGATAATTTGTCGGGCTTTTTTATTCATCTTTCCCTCGGTTAAATACGAATATTAAACCATCGATCGGATAATAAACACAATGTAATCGATGCAGTCATCAAAGCAACTCATAACAAAAAACTTCTTTAACCCTCAAAAATAGCACCTGCCCGTTAAAATAAGCAGCTTAAGTTATAAAACCCCAAATCAAGGCTCTCGCAGTTCAAAAAAAAGCAAGAATACCGATGCAAATAACCATTTTGAGCACAAACAGAACGTAGAAACTGATCTCTATTGTCAAAATCGAATTAACAACACCCAGAAAAGTCCACAAAATCAAATAATCATCGTTATTTTTAACTTTCAATAAAAACTTTATATCTTTAACTATTCGTTTACAAACCCAATTTTGAGAGGCAACCTGCCGGAACTCAAACTCAATTCTATGGAAAAGTACTTACAGGAGTTAATCCGCAACAACAACCGTGTTATCATACCTGATTTTGGGGCTTTTATCGTATCACACGACAAAGGGCAACATATCCTTTTCAATAACTTTTTGAGTTTTAACGATGGCTTGCTGGTCAGTCATATTTGTGATGCTGAAGGCATCAATTCAGACAAGGCGTTGGTACGCATTCATGAATTTGTCGCCGAAATCAAAGAAACCCTGAAACAAAACGAACAATTTAAAATTGCAGGAATAGGCACATTAATACAAAAAGAAGGGACCACGCTAGCTTTTGAAGCAGAGATTCCGGAAAACGAAAAAGTGGAAATGAAGGAAGAATCACCCAAAGAGAATCAAGAATTAAAGACCAACATACCAACACCTGCTGTCAACATAAATGAAGCGGTAGAAAAACCCATTGATAAAAAAGAAGAAGAGTCGCTTTCGGCACAACAAACAACTTTAAATGAAGATGATTTGTTGGATCTTGACACATCAACAAAAAAAGCAGAAGTTAAACCGCCACATCAGACACCAATCAAAAAGAAGGAAACGCCAAAGCCGAAACCTAAAAAAGCACCCGATTTAACACCTCCCAAAAAAGAAAATACATCTGTTCCCGGATGGTTATGGGCTTTAATCATCATAGTCCTTTTGCTGGCAGGGATGTCTATACTCTACTTCTTTACGGGGGTTTCAGAACGTATATTCGGCACAGCAGAATCGAACACTGAAGTTTTAATACCACTTCCAACACCGACCGTAATGGAGCCGATCGATTCAACGGGCACAGCGACTAACTCAGGGTCCGAATCAAAACCTGAAAGCCCCAAAACGACTTCCGTTACCACACGTCAACACCACGTGATAGTGGCCAGTTTTAAAAACCAAAGCGGTGCCGAAACGTTAAAAGATCAGCTTATTAATAAAGGCTTTAAAAATGCTTCAGTAATTGAAAAAAATGGCCGTTATTTAGTAAGTGCCGAATGGCATCCCAGTGTAAGCGAGGCGCTTCGTCGTCAGGAAATTATTCTCAACAAATACCGTATGGAGAACTGGGTGTTATCAATCAACGCCAAATAAAATAATGCTCATAGCACTTTTGCTAACAAGCATTATTTATGCCACAGTAATTCTATGGCTGCGTTTTCATTGGCAAAAAAAAAGACCGGATAAACACCCATTAAGAAAGGCTCCGCTTCCCCGTATCTCGGTAATTATTGCGTTTCATAACGAAATCCAATCACTGCCAAACCTGATTAAACACCTGCAACAACAAAGTCTTTCAGCCGACCACTACGAAATAATCGCCGTTAACGACCATTCAACCGACGACGATTACCTTTGGCTCATAGAAAAAGCACAGGTACTCCAATCCGATGGTTATGGCAAGAAATCAGCTCTAAGAAAAGGCATCGAAGCAGCCACAGGCCAACTAATTGTGACCACCGATGCCGACTGTATCCCCTCGCCTTACTGGCTAGAGACCATTTTAAAAGAATACGCCGCAGAACCAACGGCCATGCTTTTAGGCCCTGTGATGCTAACCACGGGTAAAAACACTTTCTTTCACCTCTTCCAAAGAAATGATTTCCTGTCGCTTCAAATGAGTGGCGCAGCGATGGCAATGGCTGGCCATCCGGTATTTGGCAACGGGGCTAATCTCATTTTTGAGAAACAAGCCTGGACAAAAGTCGTTAATAAACAGGCAGGCCAGCATCTGGCCTCAGGTGATGATGTGTTTCTTCTTCATGCCTTTAAAAAGGAAGGTTATAAAATACGATTTCTACATAATAAAAAAGCGATGGTTTACACTGTACCCGTTGCCTCATGGCGTCACTTTTTCCGACAAAGGAAACGTTGGGGCGGCAAAAGTACCGCCTACACCGACCGCGACGCCATCCTTCTGGCCAGTCTTGTTTTTGTTGTAAATCTCCTGCTTTTCATTGCAACTATTCTATTGCCCCTACTGCCACTTTGGGGTGTACTGACTGCCTTTGTCCTTAAGTTAGTCAGCGATTACACCTTTCTAAAATCCGGCACCATTTTTTACGACACCCACCTTTCAATTCTGCCATTTATTCTATGTTCACTACTTTATCCCTTCTACATTATTTACACCGCATTAACCGGAGTTCTGCTACCTGAGAAATGGTGATCAAAAAAAAATCTATTCCGCGTACTTTCATTTTTCAGTATCTTCGAAAATCATTTTATAAATCAACACAACATGATTGAAACATTGCTAATAATACTGGTGGTTTTGTCGGCCATTCATCTGGTCCTTTTCCTGACAAAAAAAAACGAGAATAATTTAAACTCAAATTTGGAAAAGATAGATCAATCCGTACAAAATTTTAATAATTCACTGGACCGGACCGAGAAATCGATTCGCGATGAATTTCAACGTAACCGCACCGAAACAAACGAACTATCAAAAATTAACAGAGAAGAACTGACCAATTCGCTGGACGCCTTCAGCAAACAATTAGCAATTAATGTAAAAGAACTTAACGACAGTCTGAAGGCTAAATATGATGAAATGCGTCATCAACAGGCCGATTTCAGTAAGCAGACATTCGACAACAACAAAATAGCGCGTGAAGAGCAATCAGCGGCACTCACCACTTTCGAGACAAAATTCACCGAAAACATTAAAACCTTAAATGAATTATTACGTCAGAAATTCGGTGATTTTGCCATACAACAAAACGAAATTAACAAACAAACTACCGACAACGTCAAAGAGGTTAAAACGGCCGTTGAAAAACAACTTCAATTCATACGCGAAGATAACACCAAGCAGCTGGATGAAATGCGTCGTACAGTGGACGAAAAATTACAAAAGACCCTCAACGATAGGCTCAGTCAATCGTTCGAGACGGTAGGCAAACAGCTTCAAGCCGTGCAGGAAGGCCTGGGCGAAATGAAAAATCTGGCCAGCGATGTCGGGGGATTAAAAAAAGTTTTGAGTAATGTAAAAATGCGCGGTGGCATCGGAGAGATTCAGCTATCGATGCTGCTGGAACAGATTCTGGCACCCGACCAGTATCAGGCCAATGTTAAAACCAAAGCCGGCAGCTCTGATGTTGTGGAATTTGCCATAAAGCTGCCAGGTCGAGACGATGCGGGCACACCCGTCTGGCTGCCTGTGGATGCCAAATTCCCCAAAGATATTTATGAACAGCTTCAGGAAGCTTACGACGATGGTGATCAGTCAAAAATTTTGCTGGCACAGAAAAATCTCGAATCAACCATAAAAAAAATGGCCCGTGATATCAGCGACAAATATCTGGATCCGCCGGCTACTACCGATTTTGGCATCATGTTCCTGCCTTTTGAAGGCATTTACGCCGAGGTGGTGCGCAAAGCTGCACTGCTGGAAGATTTACAACGCAACTACAAAATCATTGTAACAGGCCCTACCACTCTGGCAGCCATCCTTAATAGCTTACAAATGGGATTCAAAACCCTGGCCATACAAAAACGCAGTAGTGAAGTCTGGCAAGTACTTGGCGCTGTGAAAAATGAATTTGAAAATTTCGGTGGTATGATGGATAAAGCACAGAAAAACATCCAAACCGGTCTCAATCAACTTGACGATGTAATGGGCAAACGCACCCGTGCCATACAACGCAAACTAAAAAGTGTGGAAGCACTCAGCAAAGCGGAAACACGTTCAGTTTTCCCTGAAATAAGCGGCAAAACAGGTTCGTTGGACGACGACGAAGATGAATAAGAATAAAAAAAGCTCATCCGATTTTTCGGATGAGCTCAAACTATCGTAAACAAATACCTTACGGCATTTTATACATAAAAGCATTAATATTCATTCCGGCGCCCACAGAAGTCATCATGAGGTTATCGCCCGATTTTACCGAATGCCCCTCCATCTTTCCTTTTACTAAAAGATCGAATAAGGTTGGTACCGTAGCCACGCTGCTGTTTCCCAAGGTACGAATGGTCATTGGCATCACACTTAAATCAGCCTCTTTCTGTCCGTACAAACGGAACAAACGTTTCAGGATGGCTTCATCCATCTTTGCATTAGCCTGGTGAATCAGCACCTTATTCACATCGCTCAACTCCATGTTGTTAGCAGTTAAACATTCCTTGGCCACTTCAGGCACGTAGGTCAACGCATAATTATAAAGCTTGCGACCCAACATCTTAAGATACATCTTCCCATCTTTCAAATCACGATTATATGAATCGCCCATAGTAAGCAAATCAATGTAATCAATAACATCGGTACGAATAGAATGTTTGAGCATCCCAACGGGGACATCACTCTCGCGTCCCTCAAGAACCACCGCTCCGGCGCCATCAGAAAAAATCATGGTATCGCGATCGTGCGGGTCTGAAGAACGACTAATGGTATCAGCTCCAATCACCAGCACACGTTTAGCATCGCCCGATTTGATATAATAATCGGCCTGAATCATGGCCTGAATCCAGCCTGGGCAACCAAAGGTAATATCATAAGCCACCGCTTTATGGTTTTTAATACCCAGCTTAAACTTCACCCTCGACGAAATCGTTGGCAACACATCAGGATAGTAAGTGCCTTGTTTCATATCGCCCAAATTGTGAGCCAAAATAATATAATCCAATGTTTCGGGATCACAATTGGCAGCTTTCAGAGCCTCTTTTGCAGCAAAGGTTGCCATATCAGAGGTCACATACTGAGGTTCAGCCACACGCCGCTCCACAATATCGGTAATATGTTCGAATTTTTTGACAATATCCTCACCAGGTGTTTCAATACGGCTACCGTCTTCATTCATGAACACGCTGTTAACAAAGGCTTCGTTTTTTACAACTACCGTCGGGATATAACTACCAGAACCGGCAATAACAGAATAAATGTTTTTTTTTGCACACATGCTTTCAAATTCAAGAATCGTTTCTACTCTTTGAAAAATTTGAGCTCAAAATCTGAGCCATCCCATTCCCCATACGAAAAATGTTTGACCCAGTCGCCCAGATAAATAAATCGTGTTGTATTATTTAATGCTAAATTTTTAACCACGTGTCGGTGGCCAAAAATGAAATAATCGTAATGAGTTTTCTCAAGTTGTTCTTTGGCCCAAAGAACCAACCATTCCTTATCTTCCCCCTTAAAAACAGCGCCGTCGCTGTTCTGATTCTTCTCCCGGCTTTTACGTGACCAAAAGGTAGCCAACCAAATCCCAAAATCGGGGTGGATATGCCTGAATAACCATTGGGCAAAAGGATTTGTAAAGACAGATTTCAAACGATTGTAGGATTTTTCGTAAGGCGTTAACCCATCGCCATGAGCGATCAAAAACTTCTTGCCATCAATATCCGTAATTAACGGTTTATGGTGCACTATAACACCTGTCTCGGCCGGCAAATAATCAAACACCCAGATATCATGATTCCCGGTAAAGAAATGAACCGGAATACCGGCATCGGTCAACTCACATAATTTGCCCAAAAACCGGACGTGCCCTTTTGGCACCGCTTTTTTATACTCAAACCAGAAGTCAAAAATATCACCCACCAAATAAACCTCACGCGCCGTATCCTTAATAGAATCCAACCATCGAACAAGCCGTTGTTCATGCGCACGGGCATCTTTAATTGTAGGAGCTCCCAAATGAGCGTCGGAAGCAAAATATATCTTCTTTTCTAAGACCAAATCAAACTATTTATAAAAGCAAAAGGTCATTCCTTTTAATAACCGACAAATATATCTGTTTTTAAGGATATTTTCCAAACATAACCAACAGAATCCGCCCTCAACCAATTGAACGTATTTATTTAATTTTCAGAGAACAATGCATCAAATATGTAAAACAAAAGTTCATTACATTCTCATTGAAAATAAATCATTTCACATCATAAAGTCTTTAAAGCTGGGATACAAACCATTGAGTATTGCAGATCAAATTAGTTAAGAGGCTGAAGCGAAGAATGCAACCATGTTGAAATCTTCAAACTAAAAACACCTCTTGCAAATCCAAATTTATAACCCCGACCTCTAAAATGAACATCTTGAGAAAAAAGTCTGCACCTTTCCTGCAAGCACTACTTAATTGTTGAACTCTTCACAAAGATCAATTATTCAAAGAAACTATGACATTTTTTTCTTAAAGAATATCCTTCAATTTATTCTCCAACCGCGAACCGAATAAATTCTTTCCAATAATTTCACCCTTTCGATCGATCAAATAGTTGGCAGGAATCTGCTGAATATTGTACAAACGGGCTGCTTCTGAGCTGGTATACTGTAATTCAGTTACATTAATCCAGGGCAATCCCGTTTTAACAATTGCATTCTCCCACAACACTTTACTTCGCTCCAGTCCCACCTGATAAACTTCAAACCCTCTATCGCTATATTTTTTATAGATACTTTTCAACTGCTCATTTTCGCGTAACGACGCCTTGTCCCACGAAGCCCAAAAGGATAACAAGACCACTTTCCCCTTTAAAGATGCCAGAGACACCTCATTTCCATTACGATCGGGAATAGAAATATCAGGTAAATTAGAGGCTTCAGCATTATTCATAATATCAAGGATACGTGCCCTTCGTTCTTCAGCTTTTGCACTAAGCACCATATTATAAAGCTGACGAACACGTGGTGACTCGGGATAAAACAAATTCAGGCTGGTTGCCAAAGCGGAGAAATAAACCTGATCATTTTTATTACGCACATTCATTATTGGAGAACCATCCGATAAATTTAAAAACAAAGCGTAATAACCGGCGAACGAGCGTGGAGATTCCAGTATCTTCTGTCCGGTTTTTTGCTTGTATTGCGCTATAGTTTCTGCCAGTTGCTTGTTTATGGTATCCACTTGCATCAACTTCTGATCATCAGACAAATGAGAATACACTTTAATGAGGCTATCAACCGAATTACGAAGATGAATAACACCCAGACTGTAATTCTTCACCAGCGCAGAACCTTCAGAATTATTAACACGATAACCTGTAACAAACTGATTTTTGTCGGCTGTTACTTCAATGTGTTCGGTTGAATCACCTAACAAAGTGATGTAATTGTCAGACGAAAGACTCAACTTAAAAAATGCCGGCGATAACAGTGCTTCCTGTTTAAAGCGAAACGATCCGTTCTTTTTTACAATGGTACTGTCGAGCACCACATCGCCTCCCAGATCCATGCGGGAGAAGAAAAGCGTATCACCAACAGCATTGTCAATGCTTCCCTGTACAATAAAACGGTTGTTGTTGCCGCAGCTCAATAGCAGAGCCGCCAAAATAACGGAGATGAAATACCTCATGATAATAACAATATTGAAGTTTAGCAGTAATGGTAAAAAATCCTAAAGATAAGTTATTTTTTCACTAATTGTTCCAGCACCGCCCCAAGCTGACTATTCCAAACATCGCGGGCTATAATAACCCCGGAAGTATCAATCACAAAATTAGACGGCAGTTGAATAAGCCCTAAATCATTGGTCATTCTGACACGGTCATTCTCTTTAATTTTCCAGCTGCTATAATCCCACCCTTTGGGTGACAATGCAGAAATGGTATCAAAAAGAATACGCACAGAGACCAGACTGTCGTTGCGATTCGAAATAAAAGAGGGGCCCTTTTGTCGGCTCGCATCCGATATCTCCAGATAGGCCATCTGGCCCCTTAAATCTGAAAAATTCAGACTATCGTTAATAGGTAAATCAGGAAACAAGGCGCCAGGTACCAATCGTTGCCGGCTATAAAGCACCTTTTTCAAATTCTCGGTTTTCCGAAGGAAATGTTTCACTTCCGTTAAATAAGAATAAGGCTGTAATGCATGAGTCACAGAGACAAACAAAACACTATCGGCGATTAAATGGTAAAGATGCCGGTTCCCGGCAGTTTGCAATAATGCATACATTTGTGACAAAGGATGGCCATTTTGCGGGAACACCAACGCATGATAGTTCTGATCAATAGAATCTAATTTATGATGAAGAAGTGCTACCCTGGCTCTATTGGGAATCCAGTTAGAATCTACCGTTGCAACAATTTCACTTTCAAGTGCCTGACGCCAGCTAACAGCCAGTTTATCGATGTGCAAAAAACCATCGGAAGGCACTGGTCCATTAACAGATAGTAGTTCCGGGAAATTGAAATATTGACCATCCAATACGACGGGTTCAATCCCGTCCAAAACAACAATGGCACTTTGTCCAGTATATTTCGACAACTTATAGAGACCTGGAATCACTGTATCAGGACGCCATTGAAACTCGCCAACATGATTTATCAACAGCGTATCGTTAACCAATAAGGAATCAGAAACCGATTGTAAAATTATCCGGTTACCTTCTCCACCCCATAAAATACCTGACAACGGAGGTGTTTCTGTTCGGCTTCCGCAAGCCGTAAGCAACAATAAAAACACAAAAGCCTGTAAAAGACGAATCATAATCATCATGTTAATAATACAAATATAACAGGCTTAAAATAAAAAAACCCGACAGATACAAAAAACCTGCCGGGATGAGACCGATATTAATTGTTAGCAACATAATCCGTGAGCCAGTCACCCACTTCAGAAGTCTTATAACTTTTACCGTCACCGGCAATATCTTCAGTGACGACACCAGCTTCGAGAGAAGCCGTTACGGCTTTTCGTATTAGCGCCCCTTCGTCGGTCAAATTAAAGGCATACTCAAACATCATTGCCGCCGAAAGCACTGTAGCTATTGGATTCGCAATGTTTTTACCGGCAGCCTGAGGATATGATCCATGGATTGGCTCAAACACACTGGTATGCAAACCAATTGACGCAGAAGGCAAAAGGCCCAAAGAACCGGTAATAACAGAAGCTTCGTCGGTTAAAATATCTCCAAACATATTTTCAGTGACCATTACATCAAAACTTTTAGGCCATTGAATGATGCGCATAGCAGCATTATCCACAAACATATATTCGGTTTCCACTTCAGGATATTGAGGGGCCATTTCCTGTGCTATCTGGCGCCACAAGCGAGAACTCTCAAGTACATTGGCTTTATCGACCACCGTCAGTTTTTTTCGGCGCTTCATAGCATATTCAAACCCCAACTTCAGTATACGCTCAATTTCATCGCGGTGATACACGCAATTATCATACGCCATATTACCATCTTCACTTCGACCTTTTTCGCCAAAGTAAATGCCGCCGGTCAGCTCACGGATACACATAAAATTAGCCCCTTTCACCAGGTCCTGACGCAATGGTGATTTGTGGAGCAATGACTCAAACGTCTCAACGGGGCGCAGATTGGCATACAAACCCAACTGTTTACGCATACGCAACAACCCCTGCTCGGGCCGCACTTTGGCTGTCGGATCATTGTCGAATTTCGGGTCGCCAATGGCACCAAACAAAACGGCATCACTATCCATACAAAGCTGGTGCGTCGCAGCGGGATAAGGATCGCCCACCTTATCGATGGCACATGCCCCGGTAATAGCATGTTTGTATTGTAACTCATGACCAAATTTGACACAAACGGCTTTGGTCACCTTCAAGGCCTGCTCAATAATTTCAGGGCCGATACCATCACCGGCCAAAACTGCTATATTTAGCTTCATTTTGCTATGTTTTAAACTATTTTTTTATTTTGAAATCGCTGTTCTCGACGATATTAAGCATTTTCAACGTCGCCTTAATAGCGGCTTCAGTCTGGTCGGCATCCAAACCACGTGTTTTAAATTCATAATCGTTACTTTTCCAGGTAATAACCGTTTCGACCAACGCATCGGTCTTACCGCCGGGAGGAATAGAAACCCAATAGTCAGCGAGTACCGGATGCGTTTTATCCAATCGCTCATAAATTTTCCACAGGGCTTTCATAAAAGCATCGTACTGGCCATCACCGACGGCTGTCTCAGCATAAATATTTTTATTGATCTGAATTTTAATGCTCGCCAACGGCCGCATGCCACGCACCAAATTCAAACTATAATTCAGCAATTTTATATTTTCTTTGGCATCGCCTGTTTTTAAGACGTCGGAAATGATATAAGGCAAATCTTCGGCTGACACCGACTCTTTTTTATCACCCAATTCAATAACGCGCTGGGTCACTTTTTTCA
Organism: Geofilum sp. OHC36d9; assembly: GCF_052400685.1. NCBI lineage: Bacteria > Pseudomonadati > Bacteroidota > Bacteroidia > Marinilabiliales > Marinilabiliaceae > Geofilum > Geofilum sp. OHC36d9. The sequence goes on along the minus strand of NZ_JBQTGJ010000001.1, from coordinate 280,637 downwards.
AATCAGTGGCATTAAGTTCTATGCCCAGCTCCTGAAGATTTTTTAAGATGTTTGCTTTACCGGATGTTTTACCCAATGCGTATTGTCTAACCCGGCCAAAACGTTCGGGCATCAACTCATTAAAATAAAGGTTGTCCTTATTATCGCCGTCGGCATGAACGCCACTACATTGTGTAAACACATATTCGCCAGTGAGCGGCTTATTGGCAGGAATACGAATACTGCTAAACGATTCTACCATCCGCGACACATGAGTGAGACTATGCTCATTTAAAGTATTGTTAATCTTGAGATGATCATTCATCATACCCAACACACTGGCCATAGGCGCATTCCCGGCCCTCTCACCCAACCCATTAACGGTGGTATGCACACCTCTCACACCCGCTCTGACAGCCATATATGCATTGGCCACCGAAAAATCATAATCGTTATGGGCGTGAAAATCAAAATGAACATGAGGATACCGATCGGTCATTGCTTTACAAAACGTAAAGGTCTGATCAGGATTTAAAATACCCAAAGTATCGGGTAACATAATTCTTTTAACATTGGCTTTACTGAGGTAATCAACCATGTAATAAACATAATCGATGGAGCTCAACATACCATTGGACCAATCCTCCAGATATACATTAACGATAATGTCACGCCTGGCGGCCTCATCAATCACAAACTGAATCTCCGCCAAATGTTCATCGGGTGTTTTTCGCAATTGCCCTTCCAAATGTTTTAAAGAACCTTTGGTCAGCAAATTGAGGACCCTACCGCCCGCTTCGGTTATCCAGTCGAGCGAAACCGTCTGATCAACAAAACCCAAAATCTCAATCTTTTCAAGATGATTATTTTTCTGAGCCCATTCTGTAATTCTTTTAACGGATCTGAATTCCCCGTCGGACACACGAGCGGAAGCCACTTCAATACGATTTACTTTCAGCTCATCCAACAAAAGTCTGGCAATGGCCAATTTTTCAGACTCACTAAAAGAGACGCCTGTGGTTTGTTCACCGTCCCGCAAGGTGGTGTCCATTACTTCAATGGTGTTCTTCATCATGATATAAGAATTTCAAACGAAATTTATGGCAATAACCCCGAAGTCTGTATGCTCCGGGATTACGAACCATTATGAAGCTCAGGCATTAACTTCCCAGGCTTCAATTTTATTTTTAATGCTTAACAGATAATCAATATCGTCGTATCCGTTAATCAAGCATTCCTTTTTATAAGGCGTGATATCAAAGTCTTCGGAAAGATTTAAAGACGGAATGCTAATTGTCTGAGCTTCCAAATCCACTTTAACTTTAACAGCCGGATTGGCTTCGATGGCTTCAAATAATTTAGCCAAAAACTGATCGGAAACCTGAACGGGCAACAAACCGTTGTTAAGGGCATTATTCTTGAAGATATCGGCAAAAAAGCTGGATACTACCACTCTGAATCCATATCCGTAGATAGCCCAGGCGGCATGTTCGCGACTGGAGCCGCTACCAAAATTTTTACCACCTACCAGTATGGCTCCCGAATAAGTTGACTGATTCAGAATAAAATCCGGTTTTGGCTTTCCATTCTTATCGTACCGCCAGTCGCAAAACAAGTTATCGCCAAACCCTTCACGGGTGGTAGCTTTCAGAAAACGGGCCGGGATGATCTGGTCGGTGTCAACATTCTCGATCGGCAATGGAACGCAACTCGATTCGAGTGTAACAAATTTATCTATTGGCATATTTCTTATTCTTTTTGAAAAATGAATCATTCAAGTAATTAAAACCATCTGCCGCTAAAGCATCGACCGGGGGTCGGTGATTACGCCTTTAATAGCCGTTGCAGCAGCCGTAAGAGGACTGGCCAGCATTGTACGAGCGCCGGGGCCCTGTCGGCCCTCAAAATTTCGGTTAGACGTAGAAACAGCGTACTTACCTTCCGGAATTTTGTCGTCGTTCATGGCCAAACAAGCCGAACAGCCGGGCTGACGCAAATAAAAACCGGCTTCTTCGAGAACTTCCCGCAAACCTTCTTCTTCAGCTTGTTTTTCAACTTGCTTACTACCCGGAACAATCCATGCCGTAATATTATCCGCTTTCTTTTTGCCTTTAACAAATTGGGCAAACAAGCGCAAATCCTCAATACGACCATTGGTACAACTCCCCACAAAAACATAATCCACTTTCTTCCCAATCATGGCATCACCGGCGTCGAAGCCCATATAAGCCAACGATTTTTTGAAAGTTGTCTGAGTCGCAGCTTCAATATCCTTCACTTCCGGAATATGATGAGAAACGCCAATGCCCATACCGGGATTGGTTCCATAGGTAATCATGGGTTCAATATCTTCCGCTTTGAAAGTTAACTCCTTGTCGAAAACAGCATCGGCATCAGATGGCAACTGTTTCCATTCGGCCACTTTCTTATCCCATTCTGTTCCTTTGGGAGCAAACTCACGTCCTTTTACATATTCAATGGTAGTGTCGTCAGGCGCAATCATGCCACCCCTGGCTCCCATCTCAATACTCATATTACAAATGGTCATACGTCCTTCCATCGACAGGCTACGAATAGCAGAGCCGGCAAATTCGACAAAATAACCAGTGGCACCACCCGTTGAAATCTGTGAGATAATATAAAGAACAATATCTTTAGCTAACACCCCTTTTTTCAGTTGACCTTCAACACTGATACGCATGGTTTTAGGGCGGGTCTGCATCAGACATTGTGTTGCCAGGACCATTTCAACCTCGCTGGTACCAATACCAAAAGCGATACTGCCAAAAGCACCATGCGTAGAGGTGTGACTGTCTCCGCAAACAATGGTCATACCGGGTTGGGTAATGCCCAGTTCCGGTCCGATAACATGCACAATACCATTATACGGATGATTCAGCCCATACATCTGTACGCCATAGGCTTCGCAATTTTCTTTCAACTTGTTAACCTGAAAACGGCTTAATTCATCATGGATAGGGAGGTGTTGCTCCATGGTAGGAATATTATGGTCGGGCGTCGCTACGGTTTTATCAGGGCGTCGCACCTTAATCCCTCTCGCCTTCAACCCACCAAAAGCCTGCGGGCTGGTTACTTCATGAACCAAATGACGATCAATATACAATACACTGGGACCTCCTGCCACGTTGTCCACAACGTGTTTTTCCCAGATTTTGTCGAAAAGTGTTTTTCCAGCCAATGTATTCTAATTTTAATGATTATTTCTATACTATCTTTTAACGCCAGGATTAAAACAGACTCCACCAATTCTCCTATAATGACAATCGTCCCGGGCCTGTCTTTGAATGGCTTTTCATTACAATATTTTGCTCAATGCATCCAAAAAGGCTTCCACCGAAGCGGTGACAATATCGGTATGAGCCGCAAAACCATAATAAATATGGCCCTGATGCTCCACTTGTACATGTACCTTACCAAGGTCGTCGCTACCGCGGGTAATAGCCTGAATAAGAAACTCTTCCAATCGCACACGCCGTTTTGTCAAAGCTTTAACAGCCGTAAAAGCGGCATCGATAGGTCCGTTACCCGAAGCCGTTTCGGTAAACACATCGCCATTAAAACTGACCTGAACAGTTGCAGTGGGAATAATAGACAAACCACACATAACCTGCAATGAAACCAACTTGAGCGACTGCTTATCCGTTTTATGTTCATGACCAATCAAAATTTCCAGATCCTCATCGGTGATATCTTTCTTCCGGTCGGCCAAATCGAGAAACTTATTATATGTGCTGTCCAGTTGCGAAGGTTCCAATTCATAGCCCAAAACGCTCAAACGATGCTTAAGAGCAGCACGTCCGCTGCGGGCAGTAAGAACGATGGATGATTCTTTAACCCCAACATCAACAGGATCAATTATTTCGTAATTCTCACGACTCTTCAGTACGCCATCCTGATGAATGCCCGAAGAATGAGCAAAAGCATTACGACCAACAATAGCCTTGTTTGGCTGGATAGGCATACGCATCAGTGTAGACACCAAACCGGAAGTCTTCATGATTTGTTTGGAATCGATACCCGTTTCCAATGCCAGATCGTGATGACATTTAAGCGTCATAACCACTTCTTCGAGCGAGGTATTTCCGGCGCGTTCGCCAATGCCATTCATAGTCACCTCAACCTGGCGGGCGCCATTGATGATTCCTGAAATAGTATTGGCGGTAGCCATACCTAAATCGTTATGACAATGAGTTGAAATAATGGCTTTATCGATATTGGGTACATTATTAACCAGATAAGCAATTTTTTCACCATACTCGGCCGGCAAACAATAACCGGTTGTATCGGGAATGTTGACAACAGTAGCCCCTGCTTTTATAACCGCTTCGATAACTCTGGCCAGATATTCATTATCAGACCGGCCGGCATCTTCGGCATAAAATTCAACATCCTCAACAAATTTTTTAGCATATTTCACCGCTTCAACAGCCCTTTCGATAATGGCCTCAGGGTTTGAGTTGAGTTTACTGAAAATATGATATGGCGACGTTCCTATACCGGTATGAATGCGGCCACGTTTAGCAAACTTAAGGGCATCAGCGGCCACTTCAATATCCTTTTTAACGGCACGGGTTAAAGCACAAATAGTAGGATTGGATACGGCTTTTGATATTTCGACGACCGAGTTAAAATCACCCGGACTGGAGACCGGAAATCCGGCTTCAATGACGTCCACACCCAGTTTTTCCAACTGACGAGCCACTTCAATTTTTTCAATGGTATTCAGCTGACATCCGGGTACCTGCTCGCCATCGCGTAAGGTGGTGTCAAAAATATAGACTTTGTTGTTGCTCATATTTGTCTCTTTTAGTCCGGATACCCGGATAAAATTGGTAAGAAAAAGTGATGCAAAAAATCAAAAGGTGTAAGAGATCCCAAAGGTGTATGCCCTCAGGATCTCTAAAAAATTATTGATTTTCGGGACGCAGCTTACGCACGGCAACACCGGCCTGCCACATTTCCGAATCACGTAATTCTTTGAGTTCAGCATCCAGTTTCACACGATAATCAGACTGACTATTGGAATCAATGGAACGCTGAGCTTCATTTCCCTTGGCCACTTCGCTATACAGCTCCGTAAATACAGGAAGAGAAGCATCACGGAATTTCTTCCACCAGTCCAAAGCACCACGCTGAGCGGTGGTTGAACAGTTGGCATACATCCAATCCATACCGTTTTCAGCCACTAAAGGCATCAAACTTTGGGTCAACTCTTCAATGGTTTCATTAAAAGCTTCGGAAGGGGTATGTCCGTTCTTACGTAACACCTCGTATTGTGCAGCAAAAATACCCTGAATAGCGCCCATAAGAGTACCACGTTCACCGGTAAGATCGCTGTAAACTTCTCTTTTAAATGTTGTTTCAAACAAATAACCACTACCAACACCAATACCTAAAGCAATAACGCGTTCTTTGGCTTTACCCGTGGCATCCTGAAAAATAGCATAGCTTGAATTTAACCCGCGACCTTGCAAGAACATACGACGAAGGCTGGTTCCTGAACCTTTGGGGGCAATCAGGATCACATCCACATCGGCGGGAGGAACAATACCAGTACGCTCCTTATAGGTAATACCAAAGCCATGAGAGAAATACAGTGCTTTGCCGGGCTTCAGATATTTCTGAACGGTAGGCCATACAGAGATCTGACCAGCATCAGACAATAAATATTGAATAATAGTTCCTTTGTCGAGCGCCTCTTCAATGGGGAAGAGTGTTTTTCCCGGCACCCAGCCGTCGGCAACGGCCTTGTCCCATGATTTTGAATCTTTACGCTGGCCAACAATAACGTTAAAGCCATTGTCTTTCAGGTTCAGCGACTGGCCAGGGCCTTGCACGCCGTAACCAATAACAGCAATCACTTCATCTTTCAGCACCTCGCGTGCTTTTTCCAAAGGAAACTCTTCCCTGGTAACTACATTTTCTTCGGTACCACCGAAATTAATTTTTGCCATAACTATGATTAATTAAATATGATAAGCTAATCTATTAATTCAATTCTGATTGTTCCTCACTAATTTTGCGTAGGTATGAATCCAGAAATTCCGTTTTAGCTTTGGTAATTGCAATACGGCCTGAACGTGTAAATTGAGAAACGCCAAACTTATCCAGTTTCTCAAATAATTCCTGTGTTTCACCCTTGTGCCCTGTTTTTTCAATCACGGCATATTCCTTTGTCACTTCAAGTATGCGTGCGCCATATTTCCGAACCAGTTGTTCTATTTCGTTGCCATTGAGCAACGATTCGGCATTTACCTTATAAAGCGCAACCTCCTGATGAATAATCTCATCGATAGTATAAAAATAAACTTTAATGACATCGATTTTCTTCTCAATCTGGCCGGCAACCTTTTCAATTTCATCGCGGGTGCTATAAGTTTCAATGGTAAACTTATGAATACCGGCAATAGCCGATTCGGAGGTTGTAAGGCTTTCTATATTAAGATGGCGTCGCGTAAAAACGTTGGTAATCTGACTGAGCAGCCCCACACGGTTTTCCGAAAATACGGTAAGTGTGAATTCTTCCTTCATTTTCATAGTTTTAACTGTTTAAAACGATTATTCCAATGTGCATTTCTACTCAAGTCGAATATCAGATACCGAAGCACCCGAGGGTACCATTGGAAAAACGTTGCCTTCTTTCTCCACTACAACTTCCAACAAATAAGGGCCATCGTGGTCAATCATTTTTTGAATGGCCTCATCAAGTTGTTCTCTTTCGGTTACTTTTTGAGCCTCAATATAATATCCTTTGGCAATCGTTTGAAAATCCGGATTTATCAATTCGGTAGAAGCATACCGCTTGTCGAAAAATAACTCTTGCCACTGACGTACCATCCCGAGGAAATTATTGTTAAGCAACACAATTTTAACCGGGATTTCGGTCTGGAAGATTGTTCCCAATTCCTGAATGGTCATCTGAAAACCACCATCGCCTACAAACAAACAAACCGGACGGTCGGGGGCTCCAAGCTTAGCACCCATGGCAGCGGGCAGACCAAATCCCATGGTTCCCAATCCACCGGATGTAACAACACTCCTGCTCTGTTTAAACTTGAAATAACGACATCCAACCATTTGATGCTGTCCCACATCGGTTACCATAATGGCATCGTCATCAAAGGCGTCCGACACTCTGTTAACAACTTCACCCATTGTTAATCCGGGCTTTTCGGGATGTAATTCTCTGGCAATAATACGATCATTTTCAATGCGGTCGCAAGCCCTGAACTCAGCCAGCCATTCGTCGTGTTTAGCCGCATTCACTTTTTGTGTCAACATGGGTAACGAATCCTTCACACTACCCAGAACCGGCACATCGGCATGCACATTTTTATTTATTTCCGACGCATCAATTTCCAGGTGAATAATTTTAGCATTTGTAGCGTACGCCTTAAGATCACCGGTCACACGATCATCAAAACGCATACCTATTGCAATGATCAGATCTGCTTCGTTGGTTTTAATGTTAGGGCCATAATTACCATGCATTCCCAACATTCCAACATTTAACGGATGTGATGTGGGCAAAGCCGACAGGCCTAACAAAGTCCATGCAAAAGGAATTCCGGTTTTTTCGAGAAACGCCTTAAGCTCGAGTTCTGCATTTCCTAAAATAACCCCTTGACCAACCAGGGCCAAAGGCTTCTTCGACAAATTAATCAGTTGAGCTGCGGCTTCAATATGTTTAATGTTCACCTCCGGCACCGGCACGTAGCTTCTGATAAATTTAACCGGCTCATAAGCAAAATCAAAGGTGGCAAATTGCGCATCTTTGGTAATGTCGAGCAATACCGGACCCGGACGTCCTGTACGGGCAATATAAAAAGCCCTGGCTATAGCATAAGGAATATCTTCCGCTTTTTTAACCTGATAATTCCACTTGGTAATAGGCTGGGTAACGCCAACCACATCCGTTTCCTGAAAAGCGTCAGTTCCCAACAACGTTGAAACCACCTGACCGCTGATAACCACCAAAGGTGTTGAGTCAATCATCGCATCAGCAATACCTGTAACGGCATTGGTGGCCCCGGGGCCTGACGTGACAATGGCTACACCAACTTCCCCGGTGACACGGGCAAAGCCCTGTGCGGCGTGAACAGCTCCTTGTTCATGACGGACCAACACATGGTGAAGTTTATTCTTATAGTCATAGAGGGCATCATAAACCGGCATAATAGCGCCACCGGGATACCCAAAAATAGTCTTCACCCCTTCTTTCAGAAGAGATTGAACAACGGCATCTGAACCTGTTGTACGAATGGTCTGCGTGCTCGTTTCTTTCATAACTGTTTGAAATTGTGTTTCCATGGCATTTCTGCTTTACTGGGATTACTCTCTAAATCATTTCTGCTCACCGGGCAGGATCCGAACGGCACCTTTATCGGCCGATGTAACCATGCTGGCGTAGGCCCTTAACGCTTTGGAAACCATCCGCTCCCGTTGTTGAGGTTTAAATGCTGCAACGCCTTTCGCCTCTTCGGCACGTCGTCGTTTGGCCAGTTCGTCATCACTAACGATAACATTAATCGTTCGTTCAGGAATATCAATAACCACTTTATCGCCCGTTTTTACCAGAGCGATAGCGCCACCTGCAGCTGCTTCGGGCGACACATGACCAATCGAAAGGCCCGATGTGCCACCTGAAAAACGCCCGTCGGTAACCAAAGCACACTTCTCACCCAAATGACGCGATTTAATATAAGAGGTTGGGTAAAGCATCTCCTGCATACCGGGTCCGCCTTTGGGTCCTTCATATTTTATAAACACCACATCGCCGGCCTGTACTTCACCTGAAAGGATTCCATCACAGGCAGCGTCCTGCGATTCATAAACCGCCGCCTTGCCTTCAAAATGGAAAATAGATGCATCCACACCTGCCGTTTTAACGATACAACCGTCTTTTGCTATATTTCCATATAACACGGCCAATCCACCATCTTTAAAATAAGCCTGCTCAACAGAACGGATACAGCCCTCATTACGGTCAAGATCAAGGCTGCCGTACATTGCCTTTTGGGAGGCCAGTTTAAGATTCACAAAACCACCCGGCGCGCTCTGATAAATCTCCTTATTTTTAGAATCAATATTTTCATTCATAACATCATAAGCCGAAATGGCTTCGCCCAATGATGGAAAATCAACACGCCCAACCGAAGTGTCAACCAAACCACCCCTGTCTAACTCGGCTAAGATGCCCAAAATACCGCCGGCACGATTAACATCCTCAACATGATACTGACTGCTTGGAGCCACTTTACACAACACCGGTATTTTTCGTGACAGCTGGTCAATATCTTTCATGGTAAAATCGACTTCAGCTTCGTGGGCTATAGCTAACAAATGTAACACCGTATTGGTTGACCCGCCCATGGCAATATCAAGTGTCATGGCGTTCATGAAAGCATTTTTGGTAGCAATATTACGAGGAAGTACCGAAGTGTCGCCATCCTGATAATAGCGATAAGCCATTTTAACAATCATATTGGCAGCATCTTCAAACAACTTACGCCGATTAACATGAGTTGCCACAATGGTTCCGTTTCCCGGAAGTGCCAGTCCCAAAGCTTCGTTCAGGCAATTCATTGAGTTAGCCGTGAACATTCCTGAGCACGAACCGCAGGTAGGACAAGCATTTTGTTCAACCGCCAGGACATCCTCATCAGACACATTATCATCGGCAGCCATGACCATCGAGTCCACCAGGTCGAGCGCCTTGTCACCATGCCGGCCGGCTTCCATGGGCCCACCAGAAACAAAAACCACCGGGATATTGAGCCGCATGGCGGCCATCAACATACCCGGTGTTATCTTATCGCAGTTGCTAATACAGATCATGGCATCGGCGCGGTGTGCATTAACCATGTACTCAACACTGTCGGCTATCAGATCGCGCGAAGGCAATGAGTACAGCATGCCGTCGTGCCCCATGGCGATGCCATCATCAATGGCAATGGTATTAAACTCCGCCGCAAAACAGCCTTGCTGCTCAATCATTCTTTTAACATCCTGACCAATTTGGTGTAAATGCGCATGCCCGGGAACAAATTGAGTAAATGAATTGACCACGGCAATTAATGGCCGGCCCATTTGTTCATCCTTCATACCATTGGCACGCCATAAACTGCGGGCTCCGGCCATTCGGCGGCCCTGTGTAGTAGTATTACTCCTCAATGGAATTTTCATAACCTGGTATATTTTATTCCCCTTACAGGGATGTTTTAATACGTTTAAACGTTTTTGTTCAAAGATCAACGATTCTATTAAGCAAAAACCCCTCTCACCGTTGAAGTGAGAGGGGTTTTAAATATTTTTTTATAAACTTTTTACATACCTATCTCACTTCTCTATTGGTTGACCACGAGAATAATAATGACATTGAGAAGTAGAGACACAAAAAGTTTCATAATAACTACAATTTTATAGAGCTGTAATAGCTTTGCGAACCGTTTTTAAATCGTTGTTTATAATTGTTCTTTGCAAATGTATGAATTTTGTCATAAATGCAAATGGTTTTACAATAAAAAGTTTCGTTTTTCTTTCATTTTATATTGAAAAGCCCTCAAATCCTTACAAAAAAGGAGCGAGTGGTACTAATTATTCGTTCATTAATTGCATAAATATGCATAAATATGTAACAATAATTCACCAATCTTGTTCAATCAGAATTGTAGATGGTGTGAATTTACAATACTAACGGGAACTCAAAAGGTTGTTTCTGTGGAGGTATATAATCCCATCGGACAATTGGTATTCAGCCAGCCGGTTTACAATAACAACATACCAGTATCTTTAAACAACAGAGAGTCCGGACTGTATCTAATTAAAATTTCGACCGGCGAAGAGGTTATTGTTAAAAAGATAATTGTAGAATAAGGTAAAAGTCAGACACTAACCAGACCTTCAGTTAAGAACGGTCATAAAATTTAAAAGACTTAAAAACCTGCTGTTATTATAATTAACTGATAGTCAGAATTTGGCTTAAGCTTAAAACAACCCGTCATATTATATTAAACAAACAGTCAAATCCTGACTATCAGATTTAAGCCAAACACGAACATGTTGCTTCATATTCCCGCAACAAATTATAATTATCTTGCAGTAAAATGTTCGTTTCATTTCTAATGTCATCATTATGAGAAAGATTCTTTTATTATTCCTGCTATTGCTTACGGTAGCTTCATCTTTTGGACAACAACTGGCCTTTCCCGGCGCCGTTGGCTTCGGTCGGTACGCCACAGGTGGGCGAAACGGAACTGTATATAAGGTCACCAATTTGAATGATAATGGCCCCGGCTCGCTGCGGGAAGCCGTTAGCCAACCCAACAGAATTGTAGTCTTTGAAGTCGCCGGAATCATTAATATTGAAAGCAGACTCATTTTCTCAAAAAACCTGACCATTGCGGGGCAAACAGCACCTGGTGAAGGCATTGTTGTTTACGGTAATGGCGTTTCATTCTCTGGCGCCAACAATATCATTGTCCGAAATATGGCATTCCGAATGGGCATAGGTGGCGACAGCGGAAAAGATGCAGCCGGCATTGCCAATGGTTCAAATATGATATTTGATCATGTTTCAGTAACATGGGGACGCGATGAAACATTCTCTGTCAGCTGGGATAATAAAGGCACCGAACCAACCAATATTACCATTCAAAATTCAATTATTGGGCAAGGTTTATTAAGCCATTCGGCCGGAGGATTGGTTCAAACCAATGGCGGCGTTTCTCTGATTCGCAACCTGTATATTGACAATCACACCCGAAATCCGAAAGTAAAAGGACTGAACCAGTTTGTTAACAATGTCGTTTACAACTGGGGCGGAGGCGGTTGCTACATTTTAGGCGATTCAGAAGGAACTTCATGGGCTACCATCGTTAACAACTACTTTATAAATGGCCCCAGCGCTAGCAGCACCCCTTATTCCAGAGCCAATGAAAATTTTCAGCTTTACGCCCGCGGAAATTATCACGATTCAAACAAAAACGGGTTGCTGGATGGCGTATTGTCAATACAACCGGACTACGGACCTGCATTTTGGGTTGAAAGCCCGGACTACTGGGACGAAATTCCTGAATCGGATGTCAATAAAATACCCCAAAAGCACCCCGATATCCCGATACTTATGACGGCCAACGAAGCATACAGTTGGATTGTTGACAGCGTCGGCAAAATACTGCCTGCCCGTGACGAAGTAGACACCTATCTCATTAACCAGTTAACATCATTGGGAACCCTGGGTGCTACAATCAGTTCCGAAAATGAGCTGCCAACCAATGGCCCGGGAAAAATATACCGGGGCCCGGTATTAACAGATTCAGATAACGATGGCATCCCTGACGAATGGGAAGTTATACTTGGCACAAACAGTGCGGTTGACGATGCCATGATAGCCGGTGAAGATGGCTATACCAACATTGAACGATACATCAACAGCATCTCAACAGCTACCCCATTTCTTAAATACCCCGTGGCTATCACAGCCAAAGCCTTAACAACCTCCTCAATTACACTTAAATGGGATGACGAAGAGACTGAAACGCATGAAATTATCATAGAAATAAGTGACGACAATACCGCATTTACTGAAGTAGCCCGCATTGACCAAACATCAGATTCGTACAAAACTGAAAACCTGCAAAGCGGCACCACCTATTATTTCAGATTAAAATCAGTCGGCAGTACCAAAACATCGGCTTATTCAGACGTATACAGTATTGCAACACAAGGCGAGGCAACAGCCCCTTTCACAAGTGTTAACCCCATACCCGCCGATAGTGAGCCGAAGGTAAATTACCGCAATCTGACCTTAGAATGGACCAATAATACAAACGTTTTGGGAGGCGCGTTATATTTTAATGTTTACATGGGATTATCACAGGATGACCTCTCTTTGCTCGCAGAGAATATCGCAGGCCGGTCTTTGTTGGTTGAATCGCTTGACCCGGGCACAACCTACTACTGGCAGGTTAAAGCCACCAATGTACTGGGAGAATCGTTGAGTGATATCTGGCACTTTACAACCGCCGAAATGGTTGAAAGGGAGTTGCTGTTACACCTCCCGTTTGATGAAACATCAGGAACCGGGGCCGTTGACCTTATAACAAACAACATGGCCGAATCAGTTGGTTTTACCCCGCAATGGGCGAGCGGCAAAATTGCAAATGCCATCTATTTCCCCGGCACACCAACAGCCTCATATCTGCGCTTTCCGCACAATGAAAACATCTGGCTCAACGATCAATCGTTCACCATTACTTTATGGTTTAAATCGCCCGGCAATATAGCCGACTCATATCTCTTTCATAAAGGGATGCACGACGCCGTAAATGGTGGTAACGGCAAATGGATAGGAATACAGTACAAATCAAATATCCTGACCTTTGCCATCGATGACAATGCGAACAAATCAAATCTGGATATTGCCAATGCCAATCAATGGTTTAACGATGAATGGCACCATCTGGCCTGTGTCAGAAACAAAGATGATAACAAACTGCTGGTTTATATTGACGGAATGCCGGTTGGTTCAAGATCAGATATCACAACCGGCGGCGTTGGCGTGACCACCGACCTGATACTGGGAAATTGTGATGGCTATTATAACACCCCATTCCCGGGAAATATGGATGATGTGCGCATATACAGCTCCGCTCTGTCTTCCGATGAAATTCATGATCTGCATGCCGGAACGGCCACTTCAATCATAAACCCGGTTACTGACAAAAGCAACATTTCGCTGTTTCCGAACCCTTTTAGCGATTTCGTCTACATCGCTATCGGCCCTGCTATTACCCAAAGTAAAGCAACAGTGCAGATATACGATTTAGCCGGCAGTCTGGTATTTGACAAAACTTGTAGCATCACAAACAATCAAATTGTGCTGAAACACTTACATCAGTTGCCGCGTGGTCTATACACCTGCGTGGTTAAACTGGACAATAATGTATTTACAGTTAAAATTTTACATTAAAACGTTTTTTGATTCTGCTGTGCGTCATACTATCGACCCGAAAAATCAGGCAGACAACAAATAAATACAGTCATCTATACTCAGATAATAATTGGAGCATTATAACAATATTTCAGACCTGGTGAGACCACAAATATGATGAAACGAGTCATGAGTAATTATTTCACACACAAGAGGATCATTAAATTCGGCGAGTTCCATCTGACCTTAACAAACGCATTGTAAACACATGAAAATACTAAAAATATATTTATATCTTCTTTTACCCTTTATAGTGTCGGGATGCGCATCCTCCACCTCCGACAATCAGTATGCCTACAAAGATTATTATAAAGGTCTGCCCTTTAACATGCCGATTCTCTCCCCGCCCCAATTTCCTGATTTCGTGGTCTCGATAACGGAAGTGGGAGGAATCGGTGACGGCCGTCATACAAATACCAAAGCCTTTGAAAAAGCAATGACAACTTTGGCCGATAAAGGTGGCGGTACGCTATTTGTCGCTTCCGGGATATGGCTCACAGGACCAATCACATTCAGAAGCAACGTCAATCTGTATCTGGATAAAGGGGCTTTAATTCTGTTCAGTCGTAATTTTAATGAGTATCCTTTGGTTGAAACAATATTCGAAGGGCTCGATACCCGACGCTGCCAGTCACCTATTTCAGGACGGAATTTGGAAAATATAGCCATTACCGGCTATGGCACTATTGATGGATCAGGCGATGCGTGGCGGCCTGTTAAAAAACAAAATGTAACTGAAAGCCAATGGAATAGTTTTATTGCGCGCGGCGGCGTGTTCAAACGCAGCGACTATTGGTTCCCCACAGCAAAAGCGCTGAGAGGCGACACCGTCAGCGATATGAATGTACCACGGCACTTACAAAGCGAAGAAGAATGGCTGTCGGTAAAAGACTTCCTCCGTCCGGTAATGATCAGCTTTATTGAGTGCAAAAACATATTTCTTCACGGGGTTACCTTCTCCAACTCACCCAGCTGGAATCTACATCCGCTAATGTGCGAAAACATCATTATTGACAACATCAAAGTTCGTAATCCCTCCTATGCCCAAAATGGCGATGGTCTTGATTTGGAATCGTGCAAAAACACCATCGTTGTTAACAGTAGTTTCGATGTGGGTGACGACGGAATCTGTATTAAATCCGGCAAAAATGAGGACGGACGAAAAAGAGCCCGGCCGACTGAAAATGTCATCATCGATAATTGCATCGTGTTTAAGGGCCATGGCGGATTTGTTGTCGGCAGCGAAATGTCAGGCGGCGTGCGTAATATTTTGGTCCGTAACTGCCAATTTCTGGGCACTGATGCGGGAATTCGTTTCAAAAGCCGACGTGGCCGCGGCGGGGTTGTGGAAAATATTTTCGTGGAAAATATTACCATGAATGATATTACAACCGACTCATTCCTATTCAACCTTTATTACGACGGCAAATCAGCAACCGAAGTATTGGCCGACGGAAATGCCAGTGCCATATTGGAAAAGGATATTCCACCAGTCTCAGACCAAACACCTGAATTCCGAAATCTTCACTTCAAAAACATCACCTCTGCAAACACACGCAGAGCCATGCTTTTTAACGGTCTGCCCGAAATGAATATCAGAAATATACACCTTGAGAACATTCGCATATCCGCAAAGTTGGGTGCCGAATTTGCCGAGTCAAAAAATATTGTGCTCAAAAATGTAGCTGTTTATCCCCTGGAAGGACCTGCCTTCACTTTTCATAATGTTAAGAACCTAAATACAAAAGGATTAAGCTATCCCGACACCCTTCGGCATGTAGCCCTGATTAAAGGCAACAGAAACGATGCCATTTGGAGCCTCCATAAAGAACTGGGCTCCCACAGAATTCTTCAATTGGAAGAATTTGACCCATCAGTTGACCAATAAACGATTTTAACTGAAACAATCTACAAACACAAATAAAACGAGACGGGCATCCTGTTTCAACGTCATCAGGACTTCGTTGGCGTGACATCAGGACTTCGTTGAAGCGAGATCAAGACTTCGTTGAAGCGAGATCAGGACTTCGCCGTAGCGAGATCAGGACTTCGCCGTAGCGAGATCAAGACTTCGCTGAAACGAGATCAAGACTTCGCTGTAACGAGATCAAGACTTCGCCGCAACGAGATCAAGACTTCGCTGAAGCGAGATCAAGACTTCGCCGAAACGAGATCAAGACTTCGCCGAAACGAGATCAGGACTTCGCTCAAACGAGATCAGGACTTAAAAAAAATGATTGACAATACAGAGCTGTGCATTTCCGCCTATTCCTTCTTCAGTTTCTCATACTCTTCAAGCAGAGCTTCAATTTTACGTGTAGCGGAAGTTCCGGTATCGGCGGGCGATATTTTAAGATGGATATTACAATAAATAAGAAATGCTTCCAACATCTCATCTTTATAACCTGAAACGGCAGCTATCACGTCACGCCCGGCAACAGCTTCCCGGTGATCCCATTGAATTTCCTGCGTTCTGGCCTTAGTGAGATGACGTAATGATTTTTCTCTTTTACTAAATAAACTGTAAGCAGCACTTACAGGACTGGCAACGGCTGATAATACAGTAGGCTTTCCCACTAAAGGGCGCTCATTGGGAGGTAATTTACTCATTCGTGAACCAAAGTTGCCAGGAAGATTTAACTGAATCAACTCCTCTTCGGGCAGATGCTTCTGAAAAATTAACGGGTCAAAAATGCCATTGTAACCTTTAACAGTCACCTCCTTAATGGCATACGAATGTTGTCTTAAAAAAACCGCTATATTTTTCGTTGAGTCTACCTTCAAATCAATCACACGTACCGTAACCGGCTCAAAGCCCAAAGCTGTAAATTTTAAACTATCGTTTTGTGGTACGGTAATGCTGAACCGGCCTTCGTCGTTGGCAATAAACATCACAACGCGACTGTAGCTGGCAATGGTGGCATGCGGGATGATGGCCTTAGAGGACTCGGCCCGGATTACGCCGGTTACCTTAACAAGCGAATCCTGCTGACTGTGAACCAACAAAGGATATTGTATCATTAATAACGCAAAAAGAATTTTGATTTGATTCATAAGTTAGTCACCATCGCTTGTTAAACACTTTGAACAACTAAATTAGTAATGTCAAATAATGAACCAACTCAACCTAAACCGGTCCATTTTATGATTTGTTAACAATATGAGGACCAATAATTTTAGCCATTGCATCACGAATCCACTATTTTTACAAATCGAAACAAAAGTCATCAAATTAACCTAATATATAAAAATGAGAGATATTATAGAACAGGCATGGGATGACCATGCTCTCCTGGAAAAGAAAGAGACACAGGAAGCCATCCGTACAGTCATTGAGCAACTCGACAAAGGTATTATTCGTGTTGCCGAGCCCGATGGCAACGAATGGAAAGTGAACGAATGGATTAAAAAAGCCGTCATTTTGTATTTTCCTCTGCAACAAATGGAAACCATAGAAGTAGGCCCCTTCGAATTCCATGATAAAATGGCGCTGAAACACAACTATAAAGAACTGGGTGTCCGGGTGGTACCACATGCTGTAGCACGCTATGGCGCCTATATCGCACGCGGGGTGGTTATGATGCCCTCTTATATTAATATCGGCGCGTATGTTGATTCGGGCACCATGGTCGACACCTGGGCCACCGTGGGCAGTTGCGCACAGGTAGGTAAAGGCGTTCATCTGAGTGGCGGCGTAGGGGTTGGCGGCGTTCTGGAACCCATACAGGCAGCACCGGTAATTATTGAAGACCATGCCTTTATCGGCTCACGTTGTATTGTGGTCGAAGGCTGTCACGTAGGCTCCGAAGCCGTGCTGGGCGCAGGCGTAGTCCTCACCGGCTCCACAAAAATCATCGATGTTACGGGTAACGAACCGGTTATCTACAAAGGTTATGTACCACCACGTTCGGTTGTTATTCCGGGTAGCTATACCAAAGAATTCCCGGCCGGATCGTATCAGGTACCCGCCGCCTTAATCATCGGACAACGCAAAGAATCAACCAACAAAAAAACATCGTTGAACAATGCGCTGCGCGATTTCGACGTCGCTGTATAATTTTCTGAATATAAGGTAGAATAAATACTTGCAGGCAAAAGGTGGAAGCACTATTTTTGCCTGCATTCTTTATTATGACAGAATGGAAAAAAGATACGAAGCACCGGATTTAAAGTCAGCAGTAACCGCGCTTAAAGAAGGCGGCAAAGTTTTACTGCCGCTGGACACCGGATGGTGTCTGGCCACAACGCCACAGAGCGAAGAAGCTGCCAAAGACCTCTTTTTTCTAAGCAAAAAAACACCCGGCTCAAACATCGTTCTTTTAACGGATAACGTTAACCGACTCACCTATTATTTTGAAGAGATACCCGATTTAGCCTTCGATTTAATGGAGATGAGCGAGAAACCATTAACCATCATCCTGAATAAAGCCCGTAGAGTACCCGACCTGTTAATACAAGAAAAACAACTGGCCATTCGTTATTATCAGGATCCCTTTTTCTCGGCGTTATGCACCCGCCTCCGACAACCATTATTAATTATTACAGCCGGCAGTAATGGCCAAATGGCAAACCATACGGATGAAATTGATGAAACCATTCAATCTTCGGCCGGCTACACGGCTTTATACAGCCAGGATGAGCGTTTAAACAGCCGGGCTCCCGGTGTTCTTCAACTGGGGCCCAACGGAGAAATAACAATCATTAAAGAATAACCATCCATGCACCACGATATATCATTCAACCATAGCGTTACGCTTCAAATTCGATTTAACGACATTGACCGTTTGGGGCATGTTAACAATGCGGTAATACAGGAGTTTTTCGATATGGGGCGAATCAGCTATTTTGATGAAACGCTGGGCGATATATTGGGAAGCGATGACCGCCAACTGGTTATTGTCAGCTACAAAACGGATTTTTACAAACAAATTATGCCGGGCGAAAACATTGAAGTTCGCACAAAAATATATAAGCTGGGCAACAAAAGTATTCGTATGTTACAATGGATCATCAATCCGGCAGAAAAGGAGCCCAAAGCTGTGAACGATTCTGTTTTGTCAGGCTTTTATTATGGCACCAGCAAAAGCATGGTCATTCCGGATGAGTGGCGACAAATATTTAACCGCTTCGAAAACGGTTGTCTTATTCCAGATACAAATCAATAAGCCCCGGAGGAGTTTGAAGCGATATGGTTCGTTTTTTAGGATCAATGTGATGAATAAAATCCGCCTGAAAAGGAATCAGAACATCCTTACCGTTATAATCGACCTGCAATAAGGGGTTCACAGGGGAGTCTGACACATCCGTCACCTTACCCAACAGGCCACGGTTAACATCGGATACGGTATAATCAATCAGTTGACGCAGGGAGACCTCTTCATCCCCGGGCTCGCCAAGGGCCTCTTCTTCAATATAAACATCAGCGCCCTGCAAAGCGCGGGCATCGTCACCCGTTTGAATGGTGTCGAGCGACACCAGCAGATCACTGTCATTTTTCTCGCGCATGGTCAACACTTCAAAAGGGACCAGTCCGCCATTCAAATCCACAAATAGAAACGAAGGATCGGGCGAATAGCCTTCCCATTGCGGAACAACACGAAGCAATACCTCGCCTGCCACACCATGAGGCTTCGCCAATACACCCAATTTAACCAGTTGTTCTTTCAAAATCATAGGCAAAAATTACAAAAAAACCTGTCTGTAAAAACAGACAGGCTTATTTTTTTGAAGAATTTTCAGACTCAGACTATTCAGCCTTAGGTTCCTCAGCACTTTCTTCAGCAGCAGCTTCAGCTTCAGGGGCTTCTTCCACCACTTCAGCAGCTTTAGCTTCGGCAGCCAACTCTGCTTTTTTCTTAGCAATTTGAGCGGCTCTTTCAGCATTAATTCTGGCTTCTTCTTCCAAACGATCGTTAAGAACTTTGGCTTTATCACTGGCAAGACCTTCTTTCTTGGCATTGATTTTAGCTTCTTTCTCTTCCATCCATTTGTTAAAACGACGCTCTGCTTCTGCTTCGTCAAAAGCACCTTTTTTAACTCCTTCCAGCAAGTGTTTTTTCATCATAACACCTTTGTAGCTGAGGATTGCACGGGCTGTGTCAGTAGGTTGGGCACCGTTGGCAAGCCATTGAATGGCTTTGTCAAAATTCAGGTCGATAGTAGCAGGATTAGTGTTGGGATTGTAAGAGCCAATCCGTTCAATATACCTGCCATCTCGTGGCGCCCTGCTATCAGCTACCACAATGTGGTAGTAAGCATACCTTTTGCGTCCGTGTCTTGTTAATCTAATCTTTACGGGCATGTTTCAAATAATTACGATTAATACAACCTACTTAAAATAGTGGCTGCAAAGATAAAAAGTTTTCCACGAAACCCGAAAAGAATCCGCGTATATTTCAAACAAAGTTCTTTTGAGCTGATTACTATTCAATAATAGCTGCTCTTACCTTTGCAATTTCAGCGGTAATAGCATTCACCTGTGCTTCGGTAATGGCACCGTTTTCAATTGAATTATAAATATCACGCACCGGTTTGAGCAATGCCAAAGTTTCAGCAATTGCCGGATCGTCACTGGCCACATTCATCAGTTCAACCAGTTTGTTGAGCGAAGACTTTTGTTCCATAACAATTTTAACCATTTCCTTATCGTTGTAGGTGTCTTCGGTGATATGAGTCACCACATACAAACCTTCCACCCAGCTGCCTGCAATCACCAACATAGAAACAGCGCTGCGCCCATTACGATTGAGGTGCTCATAGGTATCGTAAAACGTATTGGTAATAAGAGTGATCATTTCTTCCTTATTATCTTCAATCGCTTCCACCTTTTCAATGAGATCAGGATCAATAGCTGCCGAAATATTTAATGCGTCAATAAGTGTTTTCGACACATTCATATAATCAATGGTGGTTTGTTTTTGGTTGTAAGTACTGGCGTAACTAAGATCAGAACTATACACACCCAGATTAAGCGCCTTTGCTTTTTCGGTGAGATATTTCTCGACATTGGTTGTAGGATTTGACAAAGAAAGGATATAGGCCGCTCCGATACGGTTTAGCATTTTGGTCACCTCAAAGCTGGTTGGCAATGGGTAGACAAACTCACGAACGTCTTTAGCCACCTTCTCTTTATCAAGTTTAACTTCTTTTTGCGCTGTGTCACCCGGCGATTTACGCCCCATCTTACAGGACGGAAGCGTCAATAAAGCAACCAGAACAAGACCTATAATACATCTGGGGTTAATTTGATTTCTCATTTCAATAGATTTTATTAATTCGGATTTACAAATACCAACAAATGACGTTACAGCCATTTGCAAACAGGCACGAACAAAAGAATAAAGCCATTTGTCAATGCCGATAAATTATTCACACAAATATAGTTGATTCTAATATAAATTTATAGCTGGGTTGTTCTATTTTTGTCATTTCAATTATAATGTTGTCGATATGACCAACTCAACGAAGGGCATTCTGCTGGCCTGTGTAACAGCCTTTATGTGGGGATTGCTGGCTATAGCACTAAAAGTGACCCTTATTACATAGATTCGTATACCATTGTATGGTGGCGCTTTGCCGCCTCATTCGTCATGTTACTGGTTTACTTTCTTATACGCAAACCCAGACAACTGGTCATTTTACGACGTCCACCGGCCTTATTATTGCTGGCAGGGCTCTTACTCGGTTTAAACTTCATTGGTTTTCAGGAAGGGGTTCACTACGCAGGGCCGGCTATTTCGCAAGTGATTATTCAGCTGGGAGCCGTTACGTTGGCTTTTGTCGGATTCATTGGATTCAAAGAGCCTTCGTCGCCACTAAAAATATCCGGGTTTATCCTGGCCGCCGTTGGGTTTTTCTTCTTTTTCTTTCAACAGATGAACAGCGTACCCGCCGAAGCGGCTCACATAAAACTGGGTGTAATATACCTTGTGGCAGGCGCCTGGACCTGGACCTGTTATGCCATTATCAATAAAATACTGGTCAGAAAGATACCCCCCATGCAAATCAACCTGATATTATATGCTGTACCCACACTCCTTTATCTCCCATTTGTAGATTTCGGCGCGCTGTTTCAGCCGCATACAGTACTGATATGGCTTCTATTACTATTTGTTGCACTCAACACACTCATAGCCTATGGCAGTTTATCGGCCGCTCTGAAATACACCGAAGCCAATAAAATAAGCATTATTGTAACCCTTAACCCGGTCATTACATTTATAATAATGGAGAGTTTACTCTGGCTTGACGTCAGTTGGTTTGAGGCCCCGGGCATGACGCCACTAACCTATATGGGAGCAGCCATGGTATTAGGCGGAGCTGTTTTGGCGGTAGGTGCTAAAAGTCGGGCGTCTCATCGTCCGCATAAGAAAATCTGATGTCTTTGACCATAATTTGAATGGACGTTTTGCCATTAAACACATTTTCTTCGATGGAGTAACAAACATCAAAAGGCTCACCAGCCTTGATACGATCGATATACTGTCCCATGCCAAACGCAATTCCCTGTTTTATGGCACCTGAAACCTCTTCAATAATTTCCAGTTTCAAATGATCGCGATCCTTGCCCACTAATTTGCTGGTCCCATAATCCTGCACTCTTCGCGTCACAAAAACAGGCTTCATATTGCCCGGTCCAAAGGGCGTAAACTGCTTCAGGATATCAAAAAACTTAGGTTTAATATCTTTCAGAGATATCTCGGCATCGACTTCAATCTGGGGCACCAGTTGCTCGGGTAGAATTGTTTCACGCACATAATCTTCAAAACGTTCCATAAAAGCCGGGATATTCTCAGGTTTCATGGTAAGGCCGGCAGCATACATGTGCCCGCCAAAATTTTCGAGCAAATCGCTGCAGGCATCAATGGCTTTATAAACGTCAAAACCATCAACCGAACGTGCCGATCCCGTGGCCATACCCTGACTTTGAGTCAGAATAATGGTTGGGCGGTAATAATTATCGGTCAACCGTGAGGCAACAATTCCAATCACCCCTTTATGCCACTCGGGCTTATAAAGAACCGTTGAATAGCGTTTCTGCAACCGGGGGTCAGCGGCGATCATATCGAGCGCTTCCTGCGTGGTAAGACGATCCAGATCCTTGCGTGTTTCATTAAACTGGTTAATATTATGACTCATACGCCTGGCCAGGTGCTCGTCGCTGCTGATGAGAAGTTCCACGGCTTCGCGTCCCGACTCAATACGTCCGGCGGCATTAATTCGCGGGCCAATCTTAAAAACGATATCGCTGATAAGAAATTCCCGGTTCTCCATATTGGCAATTTTGATAATGCTTTTCAGCCCGGTCCCGGGATTCCCGTTTAAGCGTTTCAGACCGTAACTGGCCAGCACTCTGTTTTCGCCGATAATTGGAACAATATCGGAAGCAATGCTCACCGCTACCAGATCAAGATAATCAAACAACAACTCTTCATCGAGGTTACGTCGCTGGCAAAAAGCCTGAAGGAATTTAAAACCCACGCCACAACCTGAAAGATTCTTATCGGGATATGAACAATCGTTACGTTTGGGGTCAAGACAAGCAAAAGCCACCGGCAACTGTTCGCCGGGCGTATGGTGGTCGCACACAATAAAATCGACACCCATCTGACGCGCCTCCCGAATACGGTTAACCGCTTTGATGCCACAATCGAGTGATATGATTAAACGGCACTTAGAGTCGTAAGCGTATTCAACCCCTTTCTTACTAATGCCATAGCCTTCGTTATAACGGTCGGGGATATAATAATCAATATTGCCATAAAAACGACTCAGGAAGGAATAAACCAAAGCGACCGAAGTGGTACCGTCGACATCGTAATCACCATAAATAAGAATCCGTTCACCGTTGCGCATCGCCGACTCCAGACGGTTAATGGCAATATCCATATCCTTCATCAAAAATGGGTCGTGCAAGTCGGACAACGCGGGACGAAAAAAAGCCTTGGCCTCATCGAAGGTGCAAATGCCACGTTGAACCAGAAGTTCGGACAGTATTGGATTAACGTTGATAGCCTTACTTAAGTCTTCAACAACTTCTTGATTCATTTTTTCTTTTATGGTCCAACGCTTTTCCATCAGGGTTTTAATATGGTACTTCCGACAATATGAAGATAACAGTAACTGTTAACAAACAGCACTTTAATCTGCCGAATAAACTAAGCCAGTTTATATCATGCACTATTACATGTTCAAATGTGAGTACAAATATAGGGTTTTTACCCGTGTCGCCATGATATTTCAATCCGACTTAGTGCTCAGAAAAGGCCTGCTTCCGCGTTCCTTTTGTCCACTAAATGGTCATCTACAGGCGTAACCCCACATTTTTCGGACTTCGCAAGTCTTGAATTCGAACATTTTGTATCAAGCACCTGAGTTTATGAACAGGCACTACTTAATCGATATTCAACTTAAAAGCCTTTGTTATATGTTTTAGAAGGGTCGCCCTTACCCGGTCCATATCCACTTCCTGCTTCAGTTCCGCCTGCATGGATGTGACCCCCTTATCGACAAAACCACAGGGATTTATGTAACGGAAATAATCTAGGTTGGTATTCACATTAAGGGCAAACCCATGCATTGATACATACCTGCTGGCTCTGACACCAATGGCACAAATTTTTCGGGTACGTTGCGGGTCATCAACATCGAGCCATACCCCAATGGCGCCGTCCAAACGGGTAGCAACAATACCAAATTCTTCGAGCGTTGATATAATGGCAGCTTCCAGCAAATGGATGTAATCCTTAATACCCAGCTGCATCTCTTCCAGATCGAAAATGGGATACCCCACAATCTGACCGGGTCCATGATAGGTTATGTCACCGCCCCTGTTAATCTTATAAAATACGGCATCAATCTTTTTAAGTAAATCGTCCGATATCAATAAATTAGAAGGAGCCCCACTTTTACCAAGCGTAAATACATGCGGATGTTCACAAAACAGCAAACGATGTGTTATTGTCCGAACCTGGTCGGGATGCTCACGATTAAAAAGCTTATCGGCCACCACGCCATTAAAAAGTTGCTCCTGATAGTCCCATCCCTTCTTATAATCGATGAGTCCCAGATTTTCGAAGCGAGTAGTATGTAACATAAAATAGAAAAATTACTTAAGGGCGTTAATATGTTTTTCGGCATGATAAGACGAGCGCACCAACGGGCCGCTCTCTACAAACCTAAAACCACGTTTAAGTCCTTCTTCCTCATAAAATTTAAATTGTTCGGGATTAACATATTCATGAACTTCGAGATGCTTAACCGATGGCTGCAAATATTGTCCTATAGTTAAAACTTTCACACCCACTGCCACCAGGTCGTCCATTGTGGCGAGCACCTCATCGGGTTGTTCACCCAAACCGAGCATAATACCAGATTTGGCCACAACACCTGCCTCAGCAATATATTTAAGCACAGACAGACTTACATCGTATTTAGCCCTGGACCGGATTTGTGGTGTTAACCGGCGTACCGTCTCCAGATTATGGCTGATCACTTCCGGCTGTGCATCAATAATTAGCTGAACCAGGTTGGTCATACCCTGAAAATCAGGAATCAGAACTTCCTGTGTGATACCGGGATTCATTTCCTTCACTTTGCGAATGGTATCAACCCAAACCCCGGCGCCCCCATCTTCAAGGTCATCACGATCAACCGATGTAATAACCGCATGCCGCAACTTCATAATCTGTATAGAACGGGCAATACGAAAAGGCTCAGTCAGATCCACAGCCTCCGGACGACCGGTTTTAACGTTACAAAACTTACAGGCACGGGTACATATATCACCTAAAATCATAAATGTGGCGGTTCCTGCGCCCCAGCATTCGGCCGAATTAGGACATTTACCACTGGTACATATCGTATGCAATTTATGATCACTAATGGTTTTATGCATCCATTTGTAATCGGAAGTATTGGGAAGTTGAATTTTCAGCCAATCGGGTTTTCGGCGATGTCGTCGTTGCTCAAGAATATTTGCCATTTTTTATTTTTTTTGATTAGATGGCCTTAAAAATCCGACATCTAATCGTACTACAAATATGCAGAAAGTTTTCCGGTCATTAAAACCGTAAAAAAGCATAGTTATTTTTACGATAGATAAAACGATTGGGAAGGCAGATAGTTCAATAAAAACGAGCGCTGACGCACTATAAATAAGAATACCACAACAGACCTCTGAGTCATAGCATGATAGACTAATTACTGCCCGTTGAGAAGCCGCAGGTCCCCATAAAAAGCAGTGGTTGAAACCGGTCTGTAAAATTCAGCTCCCGGCTATTATGAGCAACGAATTAACTTAACACAAATTTAGCCTTCAGCTCACAATTAATTCTTATTTGATAATTATTCTTGTACTGAGAAATTAAAACGTCCTTTTTATAAAAACCCGATCCGATGAACAGGCTCTTAAAAAAAACGAAACATTATGTAAGCGCCTCAACACAAAAACGGTAAACCGAAATAGAAAGTCAAAGGTTCTTCTTACAACCAAAAGGAAAACTATTTAGTATGAAAATATTATATGCAATACAGGGCACAGGGAACGGACACATGGCACGGGCGCGGGAAATTTTGCCCATTTTAAACGATTATGCTGAAGTCGATATTTTGTTGAGTGGCAGTCAGTGCGAGCTTTCTATTCCCTATCCCATTCGGTACAAACTAAAAGGTATGGGGTTCGTTTTTGGCAAAAATGGCGGCATTGACTATAGGCAAACCCTTCACAACAACTCCCTCTTTTCATTCATTAAAGAAATATGGCAACTGCCTGTACGCCAGTACGACCTTGTAATAAACGACTTTGAACCGGTTTCGGCATGGGCTGCCAAACTTAAAGGCGTAAAATGTGTTGGCATCAGCCACCAGTCCGCCATTTTACACCCCGATGCCCCCCGACCGCGTGGTGTTAACCGAGGAGCGACATTCTTCATGAAAACTTACGCGCCGGCCAAACAAGCTTATGGCTTTCACTTCAAAGAACTGGGTGACCGGATCACCACGCCTGTAATAAGAAATGACATCAGGCAACAACCCAAACAAGAAGGGTCACATTACACGGTTTACCTGCCGGCTTACGACGACATCAAAATAATTGCTTTTCTGGCACGCTTTAGAGACATCAGATGGGAAGTTTTTTCAAAACATTCACGTGTGCCATATTCATTTCAAAACATCATCATTCGCCCCATCAACCACCAGGCTTTTACCGAAAGTCTCGCTAAATCGAAAGGCGTTTTTTGCACTGCCGGGTTCGAAACGCCGGCCGAATCTCTTTTCTTAAACAAGAAACTGTGTGTGATCCCAATGCGGGGACAATTTGAGCAACAGCACAATGCCGTCATGCTACAAAGCATGGGTGTAACAGTTATAAATAACCTAAAAAACGAATCGAATCAGATGTTTGAAAGCTGGCTGCATAACGGGAAACCGATTCCGGTAACCTATCCCGACAATACCCGAAGCTTTTTAGAACGGATTTTGGAAGAAACATGCAGTTACCAGATTAAGTACACCCCCTTATCAGGCACAATTTATATTCCGGCTAACTAATGTTTGTGGACAGGCTCTGATTAGTCCCTGTCCATCAAGTGCAACCCCGGCTTTAGGCTTTCAAAAAAAACTTTTACGCCAGTAAACTCACAACTTTCGAGCTTTGAAAATGAAGATTTTTCATCTGCCGGGGAAATTTTCGGGCTGGCATACCGACAAAATGACTAACAGTTATATTTACACGCCTGAAAATCGTTGATTTACATACTTTTGGAATTTTTATAAATCAGTTCGATTTAGACAAATTCAGCAAAAAATGAGACCTGTACGGTGAACCATGATTCATTAATTTTAGTTAATCAATTCAAACGGCTGTAAAACAGCATATTGACATCAAACACGAACCATCTTACAATCCGCATCGCTGAAGCCTCATTTACCTGAACACTTTTAGTAAGGGTCCTAATAAAGGTAGTAAAAAGGAGATGTTCAACCTCTTCTCTTTTTCAAAAGAAGCTAAAGACAAACAAGAGTAACCAACAAACACCTATTGCTTTATTTAATGATTGTTGTATATTTCAACAATGTATAAACCCTAATTATTTGGGTTTATACATTATCAAACTATAATGGCAAGAGGTACCTATATATCAGAAAATTTGACACAGAATCAAATTAGCTTCCTGTTGATGTTGGATGATTATGAGATGGATATCTTTACGTTAAACGAATTAAAGCAGCTTGCCAGTGACCGATTCGACGATGTCAATGAGCTGGTCGAAAATCTGGCACATAAGAAAATACTTTCCAGAATAGAACGGGGAAAATACTGCTTAGGGAACAAAAAGCCGCTTCACTCCAACCATGTCCACCGTTTCGCGCGCCAAAGAACAAACTGCCCCAAGCTATATTTACATAACACCTTCTTATAAAACAATCCTCACAAGCTACTCAATAACCCGAGAATTTGTATTCTGCGCTTAAGCAAATCGCTGTATTTTTCCTTCATTACATCAGTCAAAAAGCTGTTATCAATAAGCTTAAACCATGTAGGAATGGCTTGTTGTACAGAGGATAATGATTTTTCAATCACTTTATCGGTTAAACCACAGCGTTCAGTACCTAAATAATAAATAAAATCTGAGCGGTTTAGATTACTTTTCTTGCCTTTTAGTGTTAGCGCAATTTCTTCTATATCACCTTTCAATACAATAGATGAGTTTAAAAAATCATAGGCTGGTGAAAGTTCCACTTTCCCATTCCGGATAATGACAGAATAGTTCTTTAAATGCATATCTTCGTTTCCAACCAGATAGTTAAAAAGAACCCGTTTGAATAACCTGCTTTTTTCAATGGCAGGAAAAGTACAGGTCTCATCGATCAACTTTACCAGCTTTTCCATAGAGTAATTATACTTTGTATCACGACTCAAACCAGCCAGTTGTGCAAAATCTTCCACGGCAATCTTATCCTTTTGCCCTTTTCGGTCAAAACGCTTAATGAAATAGGTGAGCAATCCATCTTTCCCATAAACCAATCCGTGTACAGGGACTTCAATTCCAATAAATCCGGCAAGCCGCATTGTCAGGTCTTCATTTTGTGGAAGTTCCGGAAAAATCGGGTGAGGTGGTTTTAAAATATATTTGCCTCCTTTATCCACCACTTCAAATCGTCCATCTTTGATATTCAGTACAGCACTTAATTTAGGCTGAATACCCTGTATTGACATTTTAGAGGCCCGCTGCATAGCCTCGGCCCTTAACTCCTCAGCAGTGTAGTCAAGCAATGCCAGCTTTTTCAAAGCAGGAGATAATCGTTTTAGTCCTTTGGGACTGTAAATACCTTCTTCAAAATTTTCGTAGGTTATTGGACACCGATTCATTCTTCAACCTCCTTTATGGTTACGTTACCTACCAAATCGTCTCCTACCGCCATAAGTTGAGAAAAAAAATCATTACGGTCAATTTTCCTGAATTTTAGGAGTCCATCCAACTGGTAACCTTCCGGGAGCAATCCATCAAAAAATGGTGGAAATGAATCAAATTCATAGCTGGATGGTTGAATGGGCATTGTAATAGACACGGGATCTCCATGGTAATCTGAAAGATATTCAAAGGTATATTTCTTACCAAAATCCAGCTCCTTTAATTGACCGGCCTCCTGATCATTCACAAATACTTTAGCTGCCCTCATCACTCAAAATTTGGTCCATTAATTGACTTGTTAATTGCACTTGTATATTAAGTACCTTCAGTATTTTTCTCAAAGTATTGAGTTGTACTGTTTCTTTACCTTTCTCAATATCAAAGACCACAGTTTTACCAACACCTGCCATTTCTGCTAACTGTAGCTGGCTAAGCCCGGCAGCTTTCCGGTGTTTACGAATGATATTTGCTAATACCTCTGGTTCCAACATGAAATTCTCGTTAAAGCGGTAAAATTAGTGTATTCGTATAATAAAAACAAATCTATATTGCACATTTTACTGCCAAAAAGGTAAAATATACTATTTTGCATGATCAATTAAGAAGATATTTATTAGATTACTGCTTTAACAGTAATGAGCATTATATTAATAATAAATTACTTTCTGTTTTGCCATAATCAAAAATTTTTGAGTTAAACCAAATTATAGTGCAATCATTTCAGTGGCTAAACCTCCCTTCCGGGAACGGTCATACCGGCTGTCCGGATTTGTTCCGGTTTTTGGCAGGCTTTTCGAAAATTTGAAGGGTACTTTCAGTATGGATAAAATATGGATTATGCTTTTACAGCGAAGTTGTATATATCCCAAGGATCTGCAGCAGATCACCAGCAAAAGCCAACGTTCAGGCAGAAAGCTGCTTTAGAAAATTAAAGAAGAGTTGCGCAAGAAGGAACACCTGTTTGTCACCATCGGAGGCTTAACTTCCTATACAGAAATCGAACCCGAACTGGTTCGCTAGTACATAGTTGACTAAAACCGGATTCCAATCCAGGCACTAATTAGTATCTGTCCATTAACTAAGTGTTTGAAATATAAATTTCAAATACGAGGCTTGCGACGTCATAAAAATCAAGGAGTTTACTTTTCGTAAATGACTGTTTTTATGACAAGCATAACGAAGTAGTTGACTTTATAGACAAACACTAATTAAATACAGTAAAAAAATACGCCGACAACGTAAGATAGACAAAAGTGCCGGTAATATCGTTGAGCGTGGTAATAAATGGGCCTGTGGCCACGGCGGGATCAATCTTCATACGATCAAGCAGCAATGGTAAAAACGTTCCAAACAAAGAGGCAAACATTACAACCGAAAACATGGCAGAGGCAACCGTAAAAGTTAAAGCATAACCAGAGCCAATAAAGAAATTATACAAAAAAGCGAGACTTGAGAGTGCTGAAGCATTGAGCAATGCCACCGACAGTTCTTTCGTCAATTTCCTGAAATTACTCTCAAGCCCCAGGGTGCCATTGGCAATAGACTGCACCATGATGGCAGAAGACTGAATGCCGACATTACCACCCATGGCCGCAATCATAGGCATAAAAAAGGCAACCTCCGGAAAAGCAGAGATGTTACCCCTGAACAAACCAATGACACGCGATCCGAAAAGGCCACCCACCAGACCAATAATTAGCCATGGTATGCGAGCACGGGTCAAACGCCAGATGCTATCACCTGCTTCAACATCCTGCGTAATACCCGAAGCCATTTGGTAATCTTTATCGGCTTCTTCCCGCATTACATCAACCACGTCGTCAATAGTAATACGTCCCACAAGTCGTCCAATACCATCAATCACCGGCAGCACTACCAGGTCATATTTATCCATTATATTAGCCACCTCTTCAGAGTCAATATCCACGCCCACAGAAATTACATCCGGATTGTAAATATCGCGAACCAAAGTATCGGTAGAACTGAGCAGCATTTTCTTCAGAGAAAGGGTTCCCTTGAGTATCCCGTCATTATCCACCACATAAACAAAATAAATCTCATCGACTTCTTCGGCCTGGCGCCGCATACTTCGTAAACAGGTGATAATGCTCCATGACTCCTTCACTCTGATAAACTCCTTCGCCATTAATCCACCGGCCGTATTATCGCCATACGTTAGAAGATCAACGATATCACCAGCCGTGTTAATATCATCCAGATAGGACAGAATTTCCTTTTGGCGCTCCTCGTCCAGCTCAGACATAACATCGGCCGCGTCATCGGAGTCCATCTTACCAATAAAACGACGGGCAATCACCTCGCTGGGCAATGCTTTCAGAAAGCGGACACGATCCTCCTCTTCCAACTCAATGAGGACATCGGCGGCGACATCGTCGTCGAGCAAAAAATAAAGATATTTGGCTTCATCAATACTGAGCTCATCATAAATCTCAGCAATATCGGCGGGATGCAACTCCTTAAGGACTTCCGTCAGCAGCTCTTCATTTTTCTGTTCAATAAGAGTTTGGAGTTGGTCAATCAGCTCTCTTGTCAGTTCAAAATTTGCCATAGCCGGAAGATTAAACAGTTACACATAAACAAAACTCATTCACACAAAGGATGCATCTGGATCATTTTCGTCAATTCCTGAAAATCGATAACAGACATTTGTTCGGGTCGTCTGTTAAAAATAGGCAGATGCGTTAACGCAGGAAGGTCAAAAGCTATTTTAGACAAGCTATTGCGCAGCATTTTTCGACGTTGGTTAAAAGCAGCCTTCACGACTCTAAGAAACAAATCTTCGTCGCAGGGTAACTGATCCACCTCGTTTCGAACCATACGAATAACCGCAGACTTCACTTTGGGTGGAGGCGTAAAAACACCTTCATCAACGGTGAACAGATATTCGATATTAAAAAAAGACTGAAGCAGCACACTCAAAATCCCATATTCTTTTGATCCCGGGCCTGAAGCTATACGCCTACCCACCTCACGTTGCACCATGCCTACAACCGAATGAATCTGGTGACGATTGTGATAAGCTTTAAAAAAAATCTGGCTTGAAATATTATATGGGAAATTACCAATGACGGAGAATTGTTTCGGGAACAAAGCCTTCAAATCCAGTTTCAGAAAATCCCCTTCAATAAGCTGATCTTTAAGCTGAGGATAATGATTGTAGAGAAAAGTAACCGATTCGGCATCAATTTCAACCAGACGCAGATTAATATCGGGACGTTGAATTAAAAATTGGGTAAGTACTCCCATTCCCGGCCCCACCTCAATGACATGAGACGGAGGGGTTGGCAGACTTTCAGTGATTCGTCTGGCAATGTCCAGATCGTTCAGAAAGTGTTGCCCTAAATATTTTTTTGGTCTTACACGAGTCATCGTCCATAATTACGCCGTGAATAACAGGTTGAACACTATAGTTTGGCTAAAAAAGATACATTTCGTAACATTGTACCTTATTTGGGTGCTGCAAAGGTAGAATTTTTTTAAAACCATTGAACCAACAGACCAATGATTTGCATAATTTAATATTTTTTTCATCATTACACCGCATAAAATAGTGATAAAAAGCCCAATATACCAAATTCACGCAGCGATTGGTCAGTTATAACAAAAAGATCAAAACAAGCACATATCAACGTCAACTATTAATAGATATTCAATTGGAAAAACAAGGTCAATGGAATTAACAATCAAAAAAAAACTGCTTCAAACCTTCCAGGTCATAATAACGCTGGCGGCTGTTTTTTTTGTGATATACAAGTTATATCAATTTGACCAGTGGGATGCGTTCTACAATCATTTAAGCAAACACAGCCCCAAATTTGGACTAATAATAATAGCACAAATAGTGTTAAGTATAAGCACTCTATCGCTTGAAAGTCTGAAATGGCAACAACTCACACAAATTATTTATCCATTAACATTCAGAGAAGCATTTTTTCAGGTACTAAAAGGCTTGCAAGCCGGCATGATAACGCCCGGACGTTTGGGCGATCCGCCATCGAGAGTGATCTACTTGCCGCCCGAAATGCGCTCACGTGGTCTCCTGGTCTCCATGCTTGGCATCATGATTCAAAATATTGTTCTGGGTGTTGGCGCTATCACCGGGCTTCTGTGTCTAAACCGGGCCATCGTATCGGACCCGGCCATGCTCAGCAAGCTTGAACTGCTACTGATGAAATATGCCGGTTACTTTGTCCTATTAATCTTAACCGGACAAATACTGCTGCTGATTGGCGTAAAGCTCCTGAAAAACATCAATATAGTACAAAAGATAACTTCATTTTTTTTATTCGTACGCAATTTCAGATACAGACAAATAGCCCTTGTCATCTTTTTTACCATCTTTAAATACACCGTTTTTTGCTTTCAATTTTGGCTTATCCTGTACTATTTTGGCATTGTAACGCATCCATCACACATTGCATTGGTGGCAATTTATTTTGGCGGCATCACCATGCTACCCTCATTTGCTATTGCGGACCTTGGGTTACGTGGTTCCATAGGAATAATATTATTCAGTCTCGTATCTGGAAATAGTATTGGAATTGTGATGAGTGTCTTTTTATTATGGTTTTTCAATTTGGCTATACCATCACTAATACCGTTGGTTTGGAAGAAACCAATGATGCAAAATGGATAGTAAAACGGAATAAGAAAACCGCACATTAAAACAAATTCCTATATTTGTTAACAGCAAAACCGGGTTTATTAAAATACATTGAAACCTGAAACACTCTGAATATCAAAAGTCGTTTCCATGGAGAAAAAGAAAGTGAAACTCAACATACTGGGACTCTCATATTCGCAAACACAATCGGGAGCTTATGCACTGGTGCTGGCCGAAGAAGAAGGAGAACGCCGCATCCCCATCATAATAGGCGGCGTTGAAGCACAGTCCATAGCCATCAAACTGGAAGGTTTAGAACCGCCGCGCCCGTTAACACATGATCTATTCCTTAATTTCGCCACCGCCTTCAAAATACAACTTATTGAAGTTGTTATTTATAAACTGGAAGAAGGCATTTTTTATTCTGAATTGGTTTGCCTTAAAGACGACGAATTACTGCGCATAGACTCACGCACTTCTGATGCTGTAGCACTGGCTCTACGATTTAACTGCCCCATTTACACCTACGAAGATATTTTAACCAAAGCAGGTATCGTACTCGATTTAAATGAACCCCCGGAGGCGGCTGCCAACCAGCCAAAGGCGACAACCAAGACCACCAATCCGCTGGGATCCAAAACAATTGACGAATTACAGGAACTGCTCAACAAAGCCATTGAATCAGAGAACTACGAAAAAGCCTCAGAAATACGAGACGAAATTAAACGGAGACAAAAGTAATGACAGGATGTACAAAACAATAATACTGACCGTACTGGCCTTATTTACCGGTGTATCAACATCAATGGCTGCGGCGGCCAGTCCGCTCAGCGAAGTGGTCGTGGCATCAAGTGCCGGGTTTAGCTTCAACAGCTTAATGAGAGGCCTATTGGGAATGGTTGTTATTATTGGCATAGCCTGGTTATTCAGCGCCAACCGCAAGGCCATCAACTGGCGGGTTGTGATGACAGGCCTCGGCATTCAACTGGTGCTGGCATTAAGTATTTTGTACATTCCATTTATCCAATCAGTATTTGACGTTGTAGGTAAAATATTCGTTAAAATTTTAAGTTTTACGGAAGCCGGCACCGAATTTCTCTTTGCCAGTTATGCCTCAGGTGTTATAGAATCACCCTTGCTGAACTTTGCCATCACCATATTACCCACAATTATTTTTTTCTCAGCGTTGACGAGTATTCTGTTTTACTTTGGCATCATACAAAAAGTAGTTTATGTGCTGGCTCTGGGCATGACAAAATTGCTTCGTCTATCGGGAGCAGAGAGCCTTTCGGTAGCCGGGAACATTTTCCTGGGTCAGACTGAATCACCACTTATGATTAAAGCATACCTCGACAAAATGACTAAATCAGAGATTTTATTGGTCATGGCAGGCGGTATGGCCACGCTGGCTGGAGGTGTTCTGGCTGTTTACATTAAAGTATTAGGGGGCGGAGATCCCGTTCAGGAACTTATTTATGCGAAACATTTGCTGGCGGCCTCTATAATGGCAGCGCCAGGGGTTATAGTCATCTCCAAAATATTATTACCCCAAACAGAGACCATCAATAAAGAGGTGGATGTTAGCAAAGAAAAAATCGGCAAAAACATATTGGATGCGATATCGAACGGCGCTTCGGAAGGGGTTAAATTAGCCGTAAACGTGGCCGGAATGCTGCTGGTATTCATCGGATTAATCGCAATGGTCAATTTCATTTTCATAAAAATAGGGAACTGGACTAACATAAATGAATTAATTAGCACCGCAACCAATGGAGGCTATAACGAATTATCGCTTCAATTTATACTGGGATATCTCTTTGCCCCACTTATGTGGTTGATCGGTGTTAGTCCGCAGGATATGGATCTGGTAGGCCGGGTGCTTGGTGAAAAAATTATAATGACAGAGTTTATAGGCTATGTCAGCTTAGGTGAATTGAAAGCCACCGGCGCCTTTGTATTTCAGAAATCGATAGTAATGGCAACATATGTACTGTGCGGCTTTGCCAATTTTGCCTCAATAGGTATTCAGATTGGCGGCATAGGCTCACTGGCACCCGGTAAACGGGTTATGCTGTCACAACTGGGCATGAAAGCCCTTTTGGCCGGCACTCTGGCATCATTATTATCGGCTACTATTGTTGGAATGATAATGGGATAAAATGCGTTATGCCTGTCCTGAAAAAACCCAGCAACCATCGCTAACTCACATTACCGGACTTCGCAAGCCCTAAATTTGAACTTTTAGCTCAAACTCCCGACTTTATGGACAGGCACTAATTATGCATGAAAGTCTCAAAAAGAGACACTATTCAGAGCAAACAGCATAAAAAAACCGCGACAATATATATCGCGGTTTTTTTATTTTATTATTAGTGCTTATCCGGGAACGCCGGAGGCAGATAAGAAAACTTCATTTTTAAAGCCTGCTAAAGCGCGCGTAACAAAAAAATGATGTTTCCCTGCTGACACTAATTAGTGTTTGTCTATAAAGTCAACTTCTTCGTTATGCTTGCCATAAAAACAGCCATTTACGAAAAGTAAACTCCTTGATTTTTAAGACTTCACAAGCCTTGTATTTGAGCTTTATATTTCAAACACTTAGTTTATGGACAGACACTAATTATACAATTGCATCTAATTTAGATGCCAAAATAGTTTTTGGCACGGCACCAACCTGCTTGTCAACAACCTCTCCATTTTTAAAGAAAAGAATGGTGGGAATATTACGAATACCAAATTTCACAGAAATTTCGGGATTGCTGTCAACATCCATTTTAGTGACCACGGCACGGTCTTTATACTCGTCGGCCAATTCGGCCACAATAGGGGCTACCATACGGCATGGTCCACACCACTCAGCCCAAAAATCAACAAGAACAGGTTTATCTGATTTCAGAACCAGTTCTTCAAAATTAGCATCAGTTACTTCAATAGCCATAATTATCTAGTTTTCAGAAAATATGATTAAACATCTATTACCTACAAATCATGTGCCCGATTTGTTTAGTAATTAACAGAAAAAAGTGAACGTTGTTCAAAGATATACATTTTTCTTACAAAAACCCCTTCGTCGTTTAAAGATAACATTAAGAAAGCGACATTGCAATTTCCGGCTTATCTTCAAAAAACTGCAGCAACTCAGGTGTAAGACTAACCATTACCGAACGCGACAAAAGCTGCACACTCTGCCGCTCCTCATCTTCATCAAACACCTGAAAATAAAGAGTCACCTTCCCTTTATTTTCCAATGCCAGATGCGCTAATTCAGTAACAACTTCGTTGGTGAGACTTTGCAAAGGGATGCGCATTTTCAGCGATCGGACCTTCTCCAGCACCTCCTCCAAAAGACTGATATGATTTACTTTGGTTTCCAGTTCTTCGGGTTTAAATTTTTTGCCCTGCACACGTCCTTTAATCATCAGGAACATGCCGTTTCGCAAATAATTGCCAAAATCGACATAATCGCGCCCAAAAAAGGCAAAATCATGTGACCCGCTGTAATCTTCCAATGTCAGGATGGCATACTGACTTCCTTTGTTGCGTGTAACGCCCTCCCTAACATTGGTGACCATACCGCCCACTGTAAATTCCCTTCCTTTAACCGTTTCCAGATCACCAAAATCCTTAAGCTGAAAATTGCAGTAATTACGTAATTCCAGTTTATACTGATCCAATGGGTGCGACGAAATATACATCCCCACCAATTCCTTCTCACGGTCGAGCTTTTCGATGTTAGTAAACTCAATACAAGCAGGCGCCTCCGGTTTCTTAATTTCAACATCCAGATCGACCGATCCGAACAGAGAACTTTGCAAGGACGCTTTATCAGCCTGAAAGCGGTTGCCATAACGCAACAAACGTTCAAGGAACGTTCCTTCTTCGCCCTGAAAAGGAGCAAAATACTGAGCACGGTGATATTTGCTCAAATTGTCGAAGGCACCGGCGCCGGCCAACGCTTCCATCGATTTCTTATTCACCACCTGAAGATTAACCCGTTCCACCAGGTCATAAACATCCTTAAAAGGACCATTTTTCTCCCGCTCATTAATAACTTCAATAACCACCCCTTCGCCAACACCTTTAATAGCTGCCATTCCAAAACGAAGCGCCCCTTTCTTATTCACCGTAAATTTGAGAAAACTTTCGTTGATATCAGGGCCCAGCACTTCAATACCCATGCGACGACACTCCTCCATAAAGGTGGTAATCTTGCCAATATCATTCAAATTACGACTTAGAACGCCAGCCATAAATTCGGCCGGATAATGCGCTTTCAAATACCCCGTTTCATAAGCGAGGTGGGCATAACAAACAGCATGCGATTTATTAAAAGCATAACTGGCAAAAGCCTCCCAGTCTTTCCAAATCTTGTTAATCAACTCTTCCGGTTTTTTCCCATTCTGCTTACAGCCATCGATAAAAGCGGGATTATTTTTACAACCGGAATCGAACTTCTCCTTCAATTTGGCCATAATAGCCATCTGCTTCTTACCCATCGCCTTACGAAGCGTATCGGATTCACCGCGGGTAAAACCGGCCAGCGCCCTCGACAGAAGCATCACCTGTTCCTGAAAGACCGTGATGCCATAACTGTCATTCAAATAAGGTTCCATCAACGGATGGTCATATACAATATCTTCCTGTCCGTTTTTACGCGCCACAAAATTGGGAATATACTCCATTGGTCCGGGACGATACAACGCATTCATCGCCACTAAATCCTCGAAACGGTTTGGCTGAAGCATCCGCAGATACTTTTTCATACCTGCCGATTCAAACTGAAAAATTGCCGTTGTTTCACCTTTGCTAAACAGCTCAAACGTTTTTTTGTCGTCGTAACTATTGATCGCGTTCAAATCAGGCACTTTGCCTTTAGATATCCGAATTGCCTCCAA
Source organism: Geofilum sp. OHC36d9 (assembly GCF_052400685.1). Lineage (NCBI taxonomy): Bacteria > Pseudomonadati > Bacteroidota > Bacteroidia > Marinilabiliales > Marinilabiliaceae > Geofilum > Geofilum sp. OHC36d9. The sequence goes on along the minus strand of NZ_JBQTGJ010000001.1, from coordinate 241,709 downwards.
CGCTTCCTTAATAATAGAAAGCGTCTTAAGACCCAAAAAGTCCATTTTTAACAGTCCGATAGATTCCACCAAAGTTCCTTCGTACTGTGTTACCAACAGATTTGCATCTTTGGCAGGCATTAGCGGGATGTGCTCATCCAACGGATCGCGGCTAATCAACACACCGCAGGCATGCACGCCGGTTTGCCGAATAGAACCCTCCAACTCACAGGCCAGTTTCAATGTTTTAAGCAAGATCTCATCGCCTTCGCGTCGCCCTTTATCTATCTCTTCAGCAAAAATCTGGAAGATTTCATATTTGGTGGCCTCTTTATCATTCTCTGCTGAACGCGCTTCAGCAAACTTCTTAGAAATAAAATCGCGCGCTGCATCCAACGACCCCTTCTCCTTTTCAAGCTTTACAACCTCAACAAAAGCGTTTGAAAGTTTAGTTCCCGGCTTATCAGGAATTTTTTTTGTGATACGGTCTGTTTCAGACAATGGAAGCTTAAGCACACGTCCTACATCCTTGATAGCCGATTTGGCAGCCATTGTTCCAAAGGTACAGATGTGAGCCACTTTATCGTGTCCATATTTATCGGCCACCCACCCCAGTACCTGCTGACGGCCATCGTCATCAAAATCGATATCGACATCAGGCATTGAGATACGATCGGGATTAAGAAACCGTTCAAAGAGCAAATCGAATTTAATTGGATCAACATCAGTAATACCAATACAATAAGCAACGGCCGATCCGGCAGCGGATCCACGTCCCGGGCCAACCTGTACGCCCATATTCCTGGCTGCATTAATAAAGTCCTGTACAATCAGGAAATAACCCGGAAAGCCCATTGTTTTAATCGTACCCAACTCAAATTCAACGCGTTCTTTCACTTTTTCAGGAATAGGATCGCCATATCTTCTTTTAGCCCCATTGTAGGCAAGATGTTCCAGATAATCGGATTCCAGCTTAACACGAAGCAAATGGTGATAATCGCCGCCCAATTTTTCGTAACGTTCGGCACCATACACTTCCTTCAAGTCAGCTTCCGGATACTTATTTTGATATTGTTCATAAGTACCAAACGATTCAGGTATTGGAAACAACGGCATAATAGGAGCCGAATTGAGTTCATAAATTTCAACCTTATCGGTAATTTCCTGAGTGTTCATTAAGGCTTCCGGCACATCGGCAAAAAGCTGATTCATTTCTTCAGTTGATTTAAACCACTCCTGCTGTGTGTAACGCATACGGGTTTCATCGTCCACGTCTTTACCCGTGTTCATACAAATCAATATATCGTGAGCTTCGGCCTTATCCGCATCGGCAAAGTGAACATCATTGGCAGCAATAACCTTCACCCCCAATTCTTTTGAAAACTCAAGGATTTTCTCATTCACCATTACCTGATGATCGTATACAGCCTGACGCATACGAGGATCCTTAGCGGGATGTCGTTGCAATTCGAGATAATAATCGTCACCAAAAACTTCCCTATACCATAAAATAACATCACGCGCTCCCTCCAAATCACCCTGCATAATTTTACGGGGCACCTCGCCCCCCAAACAGGCCGAAGAGACAATTAATCCTTCACTGTACTTTTTCAATAAATTTTTATCAATACGCGGCCGATAAAAAAAACCTTCCACGTTAGCAATTGAAGTCAACTTCAAAAGGTTGCGATAACCCTTCATGTTTTTAGCCAGCAAAATAAGATGGCGACCCGACCGGTCGAGGACTTTATCTTCTCGGTTATTTATGGTTCGCTCAGCCACATAAGCCTCCACGCCGGCAATTGGTTTAATTCCTTTCTTTTTGCAAATATCGAAAAAGACCTTAATCCCCAACATATTACCATGATCGGTTAATGCCATCGCAGTCATTCCGTCGGCAGTCGCCTTCTCGACCAATGCCGCAACACTGGCCTGACCATCAAGAATAGAATATTGCGAATGCACATGCAAATGTGTAAAAGGAATCAAAGACATACTTTAATAGTTTAATGATCGGTAAGTAGCATTAATAACCCCAACAACAATCCAATTCGCCTTAAAGGAAGTCGTCAGTGGTGCCTGCAAAATTAATAAAATGAACCATCCTTAACAGATAAAGTTTAACAGAGGTCAGGAATCGGCGACACTAAATTCCTATGAAACAACACTATGAACTTAAAATAAATTTAAACTAATCAAAAAAAAACAGATTGGGCACCGCAAAAATTGAAATACAAAAATCCATCAATAGTTTTTCATATGATTAAATTTATCTTTCAATGGTCATATGGAACTCTCGATGAATTTTAATCATTCTACTGTGTGTATTTTAGAATGCTAAAATTCATGTTCGTTTCATAACATCATACAAATCTACAAGCAAGTGATAAAATTGTATTTGTCAAAGCGTCAATAACCCACTAATTTGCACCTTAATAAACAGAATCTCTAACTTACTGAATCTACGTTAGTTTTCATTACAAACACTTTTAGGATGAAAAAGAAAATAATAGTCGCTCTTCTGCTTTTGTCATTAGGAAAAATGACTTATAGCCAAAAATACGAACATATTGCAGACACCCCCCCGATGGGTTGGAATAGTTGGAATATTTTCGGTTGCGACATCAATGAGCAGATGATTCGTGACATCACCGACGCAATGGTTACAAGCGGCTTAAAAGATGCCGGTTATGAATATATAATTATTGATGACTGTTGGCACGGAGAACGCGATAGTCTGGGTTTCATTCATTCTGATCCGGAAAAATTTCCATCAGGAATAAAAGCATTGGCCGACTATATACATTCAAAGGGATTAAAATTCGGAATCTATTCGGATGCAGGAACCGAAACTTGCGCCGGTCGCCCAGGCAGTCGCGGATACGAATATCAGGATGCACTGCAGTATGCCCATTGGGGAGTTGACTACCTTAAATACGACTGGTGTAACACCGATAATATTAATCCCATTGGAGCATATACCACCATGCGGGATGCACTATACAAGGCAGGACGTCCCATCCTCTTCAGCATGTGTGAATGGGGAACCGCTCGCCCCTGGACATGGGCGCAGGATATTGGTCACATGTGGCGCACCACAGGCGATATTTACCTTTGTTGGGATTGTAAACACGACCATGGCGGATGGTTTTCATGGGGTGTATTACAAATCTTAGATATGCAGGAAGGCCTGCGCGAATATGCCGGACCCGGGCATTGGAACGACCCCGATATGTTGGAAGTTGGCAACGGGATGTCTGTAAACGAAGACCGCGCTCACTTTTCAATGTGGGCAATGCTTTCAGCGCCACTCATTGCCGGCAACGACCTGAGAAACATCACCCAGGAAACCATAGATATTCTAACCAACCCTGAAGTCATCGCCGTAAATCAGGATAAGTTAGGCATACAAGGATTACAATATAAAAAAGAAAAAGATCTTGAAATATGGTTCAAACCGTTGACTGAAGATCGTTGGGCCGTATGCTTCCTGAATCGCGGAGAATTGCCCATAGAACTTAAATTCAACTGGAAAGAAAATATTGTTAACGACGATTTTGCTCAACGACAAGCCAATTTCAACACCACGACATACAAAATTCGCAACGTTTGGACCGGGAAAGACTCCGGCACCACAGAAAAAAATATCAAAACCAAATTAGCCGGTCATGATGTTTTAATGCTGACTCTAACACCAAAAATAAAAAATCAAAAATGATATACTCAGACTGTCTCAACCTATCGAACCAGTTTATTTAAAGTGAAAGACATGTCACAGCATTATTGTAATGATTAAAATCATTTTTGCTCTTAGCGCAAACCTGATTTATCAAATTCGAAACCTAACAGTAAAAAACCATTAATAAAACAATAAATATGGGGAACGGAATTTTCACAAGCAGATACGAAAGGATAAATGCGGAGTACGAAAAACTGCTACAAGAAAAAAACGAAGCGCTATTCAGCACGAATGGTATTTACTCGCGTTATAAAAATCCCATTTTGACCCGTAATCATGTACCACTCCATTGGCGCTTTGATTTAAACCCTGAAACAAACCCCAATTTTATGGAACGCATTGGCTACAATGCAGTTTTTAATTCAGGTGCCATTAAATGGAATGACAAATATCTTCTGGTAGTAAGGGTTGAAGGTAACGACCGCAAATCGTTTTTTGCCATAGCCGAAAGTCCCAATGGAGTTGACAATTTTCGGTTTCGTGAGCGGCCAATCACCCTCCCGCAAACCGAAGAACCTGATACCAACGTTTACGATATGCGTTTAACAAAACACGACGATGGGTATGTATATGGCATCTTCTGCACCGAAAGAAAAGACCCCAATGCGCAAAATGGCGACACCAGTAGTGCCGTTGCAGCTGCAGGTATTGCACGAACCAAAGACATGACAAACTGGGAACGTTTACCCGACCTTATATCAACCACCGGCCAGCAACGTAATGTCGTGCTATTTCCTCATTTTATTGACGGTCAGTACGCGTTCTACACCCGTCCACAGGATGGCTTCATCGATACCGGAAAAGGCGGCGGCATAGGCTTTGGTCTTTCAAAAACCATTACCAATGCTGAAATAAAAGAAGAAGTTATTGTAGATGCCAAAGCCTATCACACCATCTATGAAGTAAAAAATGGTTTGGGACCTGCGCCTATACGCACTGACAAAGGCTGGTTGCAACTGGCCCACGGCGTACGCAACACAGCGGCGGGCTTACGTTACACGCTTTATCTGTTCATGACTGATCTACAAAAACCATGGATTGTGACACACAAGCCGGCGGGTCATTTTATAGCCCCGTTAAAAAACGAACGCATTGGCGATGTCTCCAATGTGGTTTTCTCCAATGGCTGGATCAACGACGAAAACGGCACTGTATTTATCTACTATGCTTCATCCGATACACGCATGCATGTTGCGGTGTCAAGTATCGATCAACTAGTTGATTATTGCCTCAATTCGCCACAGGACAAATATCGCTCCGCCGAATCGGTAGATAGCATCAACCGGCTAATCGACAGCAACAAACAATTCATGGAACTAAACAAATAGGACGTTCTCGTCACTTTAATTAGTGTTTGTCTATAAAGTGCTATACTTGCTAAAAACAGTCATTTACGAAAAAAAACACCTTGATTTTTATGACTTCGCAAGGCTGGTATTTGAACTTTATATTTCAAACACTTAGTTTATGGACAAGCACTAATTAAAATACAACCAAAATCTGACACCCGGCTCAATGATTCACTATTTTTAAGAACCAAAGACTCAGCAATGAACAATGCAACACTAAAAGAGGGACTTAAAACAGAATACAAAAATATTCTTGAATACTGGAGTAAAAATACTATTGACACCCAAAACGGCGGTTTCTGGGGAGAAGTAGACAACTACGGCAAGCCGGACAAAACAGCTGACAAAGGAGCCGTACTCAATGCCCGTATTCTTTGGACTTTCGCCTCTGCCTACAACTTTCTAAAAGAAGACAAGTATCTGAAAATAGCTGAACGCGCCTATAAATATCTGATCAAATATTTTTGGGATCAGGATTACAAAGGCATATACTGGCGCATCTCCCACAAAGGAGAGATGCTGGATGGCCGTAAACAGACATACGCACAGGGCTTTGCAATTTACGGTCTCTCAGAATATTACAAAGCGACCAAAAATAAAGAAGCACTCAACTATGCTATCGAACTATTTAATCTGATAGAGCAACACTGCCACGATGACAAAAATGGCGGCTACCTGGAGGCATTATCCCGCGAATGGGAAAAACTGGATGATATGCGTCTCAGTCTTAAAGATGCCAACGAACCCAAATCAATGAACACACATCTGCACATCATTGAGCCTTATACCAATCTATACCGGGTATGGCCCAACGAGCAACTGGCAGAAAGAATCAAAAATCTGATTCACCTCTTTATTAACCACATCATTAATACACAAACAGGACATTTTCACCTGTTTTTTGACATGGATTGGACCGTCAAATCAAACATGGAAAGCTATGGTCACGACATTGAAGGCACCTGGCTGCTGTGTGAAGCAGCCGAAGTACTCAACGACCAAGCACTCCTTGAAGAGACTAAAAACATAGCTCTTAAAATGACCAATGCGACAATTTCAGATGGATTGGCGCCTGACCACTCCCTGTTTTATGAAAAGGATTTGACCTCAGACCACATAGAAAAGGAACGTCACTGGTGGGTACAAACGGAAGCAATGGTTGGATTCACCAACGCCTGGCAAATTACCGGTGATAGTTATTACCTCGATCAGATGAAATCAATCTGGCAATACGTTGATGCACACATTATTGACAAAACAGACGGCGAATGGCACCTGCGAATAGGCGTGGATGGCAACCCGATAAACTCCGATCCTAAAGTTGGCTTTTGGAAATGCCCCTATCACAGCACCAGGGCCCTGATGGAAATCTATAACCGTCTGCAATAAACCTTTATAAATGAGTACTAATACGAAACGGATTCATACAAGCGGCCTTTCGATAGGAAAACGCCGCACATAAAACAAAAGCGATTAAAAACTCAGCCTCAAATCTTAACAAATATTATTTGAATGAAAACAAGCAAAGTAACACTTAAAGAAAAAATAGGTTATGGTTTTGGTGATGCTGCCTCATCCATGTTCTGGAAGATTTTCACTTTCTATCTGGCCATTTTTTATACCGATGTTTTCGGCATTCCGGCAGCTGCTGTTGGAACCATGTTTTTGCTGACCCGTATCTGGGACACCGCCAACGACCCAATAATGGGCATTATAGGTGACCGAACCAAAACGCGATGGGGAAAATTCAGACCATATTTACTCTGGCTGGCGTTTCCATTTGCAATAATCGGCGTTCTGCTATTCACAACACCTGAACTATCGGTTAAAGGAAAAATCATTTTTGCCTACATCACTTATACATTAATGATGATGGCCTACACGGCTATTAATGTTCCCTACGCTAGTTTACTGGGCGTAATGACTTCAGACCCAAATGAACGCACTTCATTTGCTTCATTCCGAATGGTATTTGCATTTGCCGGCAGTTTATTGGTTGTAGCCATCTTTCAGCCACTACTTGATATATTTAAAACCAACAACATAAATATTAACACCTCCTACCAGTTAACAATGGTAGTAATTGGTTCCATTGTAGTAGGCTTCTTCCTATTAACCTTTTCCTGGACACGCGAACGCATTACCCCGCCTAAAGAACAACAGAACAGTCTTAAAAAGGACATCAAAAATCTATTAAATAATATTCCCTGGTTCGTTCTATTGGGAGCTGGCGTAATGACTCTGATATTTAATTCGGTACGCGATGGCGTGGCCGTATACTACTTTAAGTACTTCATCAGTGACGATATCAATCAGGAAACATCAGTATTGTTTTCATCCATGACCATCGCCTACAGCACTTTTTATCTGTTTTTAGGTCAGGCCACCAATATGGTAGGCGTCATATTAGCCAAACCTGTCTCAGCAAAAATCGGAAAACGAAAAACGTTTATCTATGCAATGTTCACGGCGGCTATCTTAAGTACACTCTTCTTCTATATAGGACGCGAAGACACCTTCATGATATTTGCCTTACAGGCATTAATCAGTTTTTGTGCAGGTATCATCTTTCCCCTCTTATGGTCGATGTATGCCGATACGGCCGATTATTCAGAGTGGAAAACGGGTCGACGCGCTACCGGACTGGTCTTTTCAGCATCAAGCATGTCGCAAAAACTGGGCTGGACAATTGGTGGTGCTATAACCATGTGGTTACTGGCCATCTTCGGATTCGAATCCAACGTATCCCAGTCGCCGGAAACGATAAAAGGAATTAAATACATGATGAGCTACGTGCCCGCCCTCAGTGCATTAATATCGGGTATGTTTATGTTTTTCTATAAGCTTGACGATACAAAGATTGAGAAGATTATGTTAGAACTTAATCAACGCCGCGCATCAGAAAAACAAGACTAATATTATCAACAACAAAAACTGTTTCTCCAATAATTATAAAAAAACCTCAATCTACTTTAGCTTTTTTATAAAAAACAGTCGTTATTGTTAATATTTGTTTATTTTTGCGACCGAAAGTTTAACCTTTCTTCATCAAATCAGCTTTTACCAAAAGAAAAAGCTCCCGACCCGGAGCTTTTTCTTTTTTTATAGCAACTCAAAATCCATACTCAAAATTCAAAAAAAATATTACTTTTGCAAACCAAGACGGGTTGTTAGCTCAGTTGGTTTAGAGCATTACCTTGACAGGGTAGGGGTCACTGGTTCGAATCCAGTACAACCCACAAAAACGTCTTATAAAAACAATGAATCCAGTAAATTAATTATTTACTGGATTCATTGTTTAATCATTTAAGGCTTTTACCCATTCAGAATCAAAGAAATCCCAACGGCCAATACAACTGATGTAATATCGCTTAGAAAAACACGATCAGCCCCCGAAAAAGTTAAATCACCCATATTAACCCCTTAGGCCAAACAACATGCATCGCGACAAAGCGTCAACCAATAAACGTCTTTGTTTTCGTAACTCGAACTTATAAATAATCATAAGCACCAGTGAACCCATATTTTTCAAGCTTCGAAAAACACAAAAATGAAGCTTTATTATCTGCCACAGGACTTTTCAGGTTTGCGATATGCCCAGTCTTCATTACAGCCATTTATTCTCATTTAAACTCAAAAAAAACATAACTCATAGTAAAATCTAAATCAACAATATTGTTTTAGAGATAATAGAACCGACAATCCTCTGAGCCATCACCCAAAAAAAGGAATCATACAAATTACGTTAAAGAGCCATTACTTAAACAACTCATAACTACCTGTTAACAATTACTTAACACACCTGCCATATCTTTGCCATATAAATAAACCGAAAAAGGTTTTAATAAATTCAGACCATTCAATAAAGAAAAAAGTTATGAAAACAAAAATGATTCTGGCGGCTATGCTAATGATCACCTCTATGGTCTTTGCCGGTGAAAAAAAACCAATAGAAGCGAGTCCTGCCGCAGCGGCAACAAACACTATCGCAGGAACCGTATTAGATAATAAAACAGGCGAGCCACTTACCGGCGTTGAAATACAGATTGAAGGAACCGATGTGAAAACCTACACCGATTTCGATGGTAAATTTGCGATGGAGGGCATATCCTCAGGACAATATACCATTTCGGCCAACCTTATTTCATATCAGGAAAACGAGACCAAAACTATCCGTGTAAACAGCAATGAACTACACGCTTTAAATCTGATGTTGAAATCGATTGCTGAATAATTAAGTCTTGACAACACAATCTATTCATTTTTAAAATATTAAAAAGTCTTCACTTTTAAGGTGAGGACTTTTCTGTTTTAGTCTTCCACAAAAATTGCAAAAAGACAACTCTGGTGCTACTTTTGCAACACAGGTTTGTCGGAAGGCCAAAGAAATTATATAACTTTAAAAGCCATGAAGACATTTTTCTTGACATTTACATTCCTATTTATTGCAATAGGAATAACCAGCGCGCAACTTCTTGAGAAAGAAGATGGAAAATACTACGACCATAACAATCAACTATTCAACGGGAAGTACATTGAATATTATCCTTCAGGGGAAGTTCAGATAGAGATGAATCTGGTGAATGGTGAAAAAACCGGCATTACAACTCTCTACTTCAAAAATGGCCACAAAAAAGAAGAACGGTCATTTAAGAATAACAAAATGGATGGCATCTGGATTACCTGGAACGAAGCTGGACAAAAAATAGCAGAAGCATCATATACCGATGGTAAAAAAGACGGAAAGTGGGGCATCTGGGACGAAAATGGCATACAGCGCTACGAAATGTTCTACAAGCAAGGGAAAAAAACGGGGACCTGGGTCATCAAAAATGGGAAAGGAGAAATAACAGCCACCAAAGACTATTGATTCATATCAGCAAAAAAATTACTATTCGTTGCGTTCGTTTGCAAAACAATCATTTACACAAATAACTCACATTATTTTTACTTCGCGAGCCTTGAATTTGAACATTTCCCGTCAAACACTTGACTTTTCGGAGAAGTCCTAAATAGCAAGACAAACAAAAATAAAGATCGCCACCTTGTTAACAGATTGTTAACAAGGTGGCTGCGTTATACACAAATACCCCAAAGATCAGCAAAGTATAAAGGCTTCTTTTATTTAAACCAACTACAAACTACACAAGGCTGTTCCTACGAGCTAATACTATTTGTATATTTAATTGATTTTTAAACCTTCCCATCAATACCCAAAATAAAACCGTAAAAACACACCACAATGAAAAGACGTGAATTTATGACTCGCGCCGCAAGTGTAGGATTGCTAGGAGCTGTTGCGCCAATGTTTGGAAGTCTGGAAACACTGGCCAGCACCCCCCAATCCGACGGCACCTATAATTTGGCGGCAATAAGAGGTGGAGGCCCCATCCAGATGTTTGAAAAAGCGATTGAAGCACTGGGCGGCATTCAACGATTTGTAAAACCAGGTCAACGTGTTTTAATAAAACCCAATATTGGCTGGGATGCTCCCCCGGAACGGGCGGCAAATACCAATCCCGATTTAATCGGACACATCGTTAAGGAAGCATTGAAAGCCGGCGCGTCCAATGTATATGTTTTCGACCACACCTGCGATCAGGCCGACCGTTGCTATCAAAACAGCAAAATTGAAGAAGCCGTAAAAAACAATGGCGGCATCATTGTACCCGGGCACAATGAAACAAACTATAAAGAAGTAGTCATTCCGGGTGGTAAGATTCTGAAAACCGCCAAAGTACACGAGCAACTGATTAATGCCGATGTCTTCATAAATGTTCCAATCCTAAAACACCACGGATCCACAACCGTATCACTTTCAGTTAAAAATCTAATGGGGGTTGTATGGGATCGTCGCTTTTACCACCGCAATAATCTAAGCCAATGCCTGGCCGACTTCCTATCCTATCGCAAGCCCGACCTCAACATAATCGATGGCTACAGGATGCTAACGCGCAATGGTCCGCAAGGAATATCAACCAACGATGTAGCAGATTTAAAAGCACTTATTGCCGGCACCGACATTGTTGCGGTGGACGCAGCTGCCACACTGATGTTTGGTTCAAAACCTGAAGATATAGAGCACCTGCGCATTGCGCAAGAGATGGGTTTTGGGAATATGGACTTAAAAAGCATGTCAATTAAACGAATAAAAATAGCGTAAAGCCGTCCTATGAAATTCTTTACACTGCTCAAAAAAATGAGAGTGGGTATCGGACTTATCGTTCTGGCACTCACACTCTCTCTTTTTATAGACTTATATGAACAACTACCAACAAGCATCTTCAGCAAAATAGTATGGCTGCAATTTGTTCCGTCAATTCTGAAATTCGCACAGACAACATCATTTATAGCTGCCGGAGGTTTTATCGTCGTTCTAGTAATGACCCTTTTAATGGGCCGTATTTATTGCTCCACCATCTGTCCGCTTGGTATATTACAGGATTTGATATCTTATATTTCGAAAAAAGCATCTAAAAAAAGGGTTTTTTACAAATACCAAAAAGGACACCCGGCATGGCGATACATCATTATGACCATAATGGCCATTGCGATGATTTCCGGCACCGGATTTTTTGTTGCCTGGCTCGATCCATACAGTCTGGCCGGCCGGTTTTTCACCTATCTGGCCGAACCTACCGTCACGCTAATAAATAATGGATCAGCCACGGCACTGGAGGCCGCCAATCTATATACGCTAAAGCATATTGCTTTGCCCCATGTCTCCGTAACAACACTCTCAATAACGCTATTATCAGCCGTAATAATAGCGTTAATGGCCTGGAAAAAAGGACGATTCTTCTGTAACACCATTTGCCCCGTAGGCAGTGGTTTGGGGCTGGTATCTGAATTGTCATTACTAAAAATCAAATTTAATTCTGACAACTGCACCAAATGCGGCAAATGCGCTTCGGTATGCAAAAGCGAATGTATCAGCATAAAAGAACAAAAAGTTGACACATCCCGGTGCGTAACCTGTTTTAACTGCCTATCGGTATGTGAAGATTCAGCGATCACGATTGGAATTAAAAAATCAGCAAAAAAAGCAGTAATGCCCACGCCAAAACCGGCAATACATCACTCAAACACTTCGCGTCGCCAAATGCTGCTAACCGGACTATCCATCGTAGCCGGCACAAAACTATATGCCACCATTCAAAACAACAAAAGCACTAAAAGCAACCCAAATTGGGCCTATAACAAACGAGATCACTTTGCCTCTCCTCCGGGATCAGGCAGCGTCAACCGCTTCAACAACAAGTGTACTGCATGCTCGCTGTGTATATCGGCATGTCCCACGCACGTTTTACAACCCGCGGTAACACAATATGGACTGGCAGGCTTCATGCAGCCGTTCATGGATTACAACACCAGTTATTGCAATTTTGATTGTCATATTTGCGGTGATGTATGCCCAACCGGGGCTATCATGCCATTACTGCTCGAAGAAAAACAACATATCCAGCTGGGCAAAGCAATCTTCTTGAAGCAAAACTGTGTGGTTAACACCGACGGCACCAACTGCGGCGCCTGTGCAGAACACTGCCCCACGAAAGCCGTCAAGATGATACCTTATAAAGACGAGTTACTGATTCCTGATGTTGATCAAAGTATTTGTATCGGATGTGGCGCCTGTGAATATGCCTGCCCCGTGCCTGCCCCCTATAAGGCTATATACGTTAATGGCAACAATCAACATCAAACGGCAGCCAGTCCGGTAGTTGAAGAGCAAGCAGAAGTCGGATTTGAAGAAGACTTTCCGTTTTAAAAAAAGGGGTGGAAAACAAATTTTCTACCCCTTAATATTATCTGCACGAAGACTCAAATATTTAATAGGTAATAATCAATTCCAAAACTAGCAAAGGCCTAAAAATTATAATTTTAATATAACAAATGACTAGTATGAGGACAAGCTGAACACAGAATTCAGCCTTTTCGTGCAGGCACAACGTATCACAACTATCCGCCAAAATAACAAGGCTGAAATAACCATTGTATTACCCCCAATCTTAACTGTCATTTACGACATTCCTTCCACGGCTTACTAAGATGCAACCCTAAGCAGCAAATCTCAAACGTTGCATATAAAATCGTGAAACGACACCACCCTGAGAGCGCCTTTCCGCAACAGCTAACAGCCTGCCAAATCAAGCATTGGACAATTAAGCGCATAAAAAAAAGCATCTTTAAAGATGCTTTAGTAAAATATTAAAATCCCATTTCTCCGCTACTATATTGCTTAACCAACGACAAAACAGCCTCGGCACAGCCTTCTTCGCCTCCCTGAAAAGAAAAAACGAGTTGATAAACCTTTGTTGTTCGACAAACGTACTCAAAAGCTTTATACATTTTTCCACCATCAAAGTTGCTGGCTTCCAATTTATCCTTATCATACAATTGCATGATAATAGGACTGGCATTTGAACTGCCATTCACAACATTTAACCGGTAGTGGTTTCGGCTGTTAAGTAAGACGTTGAACTTAACCAATCCCGTCTTAAGCTCCCCATTATTCTTAATCAATTCAATAGAGAAATCTTTAATATACTGACTGTCACCCATCTCCTGTAATGCCATTTTTCTAACAGCTTCACCACATTGGGCAGAAACCGAAAAAGTTGCAAGACCGAAGACTAACAGAAAACTAATTAATACCTTTTTCATCTGTTTGAAATTTTATTAATACCAGATGGAACCTGCCATGCTATTTACAAAAAAGATACCAAGGCGTGTTACATGTGTTAAAATACAAATTACGTTTAGGCTTATGATTCAAAAAACAAAATAGTAAAGCCTAAACTACTATTATGATTACCCATCTGAGACACATCTGGCCTCTATATGTAATAAAGCTTCAACCCGACCGAATCCAAGGCGGGCCAGCTGTGCTATTTATTCAACAATCGAATTTCTAATGTCTTCAATGATAGACATGATATTATTCAAATCTTCATCTTCATAATTAACGGTACTAATTTCATCCTGAATAAAAATCAGGCTACCGTCTTTTTCAATACGCTTAGGTTCTCCCAGTTCTGTGGTAATACGGATGGGTTCATAAGCCACTTTAAGCTTCTTAATTTCTTTAACCAGCGCCGCAAAATTAGCTTCCTTCTCGTAATTACTCAAAATAATTTCAAGAATATTGATAATATTTTTCTGTTCAGCAATTCTCATGGACAAATCTTTATCGCCAGACTCCTTTACCACATTCGAAGCAATATACAAACCCTCAATCCATGCACCGGTAATAATTAAAGAACTGACATTACTTCTATTCTGCTCGCGTAAATAAGAATCCATTTTATTAAAACTCGTAACCGACATCTCCATCAAAGTATCCAGATTGGTGGAACTGGTAGCCAAACGGTGTAAAGCATTAAAATCGAAGAACTGACCGACACGAATTCCATCGGCCAAATTTTTCACGGCCATCAAATACGATACAACAATATTATTTTTATCAAACGTATTAATGTAACCCAAATCAGCACTGAACACACCCAAATTCAAAGCGCGCTTAAAACTCGTTTCATAATGACTCACCTTATCCGGGTCATTCAAAATACGTTGCGTAAAACCAACTCCCGAAGCTTTAAACAAACCAGCCATCTCAACCGGAGAAGAAATATTACCAATTACTTCGCCCATGATTTCTTCAGAAAGCTTCAAAGGAGCGTCGTTAATAAGCGAATCGGGAAGCGTCAAAGCATCCTTGTCGCTTTTGTTTTTTTGTTCAGAACAACCTGAGCAACCTGCAACAAGTTGTAATCCAACTAATATTAACAAAGAAAAAATAAAGTTCTTAAACATGATAAAATTTTTTAGGTATTTAAACTATAGGGTTTATACTCCGATGTTTTTTTAAAGGTTACTTCCTGAGCCAATTAATTGAAGACACAAAATTCATTGATTTTTTCAATAAATCAAAATAGAGGATTACGTACAATATAATGGTCAAAATCCAGACCATGGCAATATTAAACCATAGCGTTTCAAAAAAATGACCGACAAAATATTTAACAGGCGCAAAAAAATGAGTTCTGAAATCAAAGAAATTGTCGGGTTCCGGCATTTGATAAATAGGGTCTACCATTTGAACCAATTCATTATCCTGACGAACCAATTTGTTTTTCTCGAATTCCTTTCGTACCACCGAAGAGATACTCTCATTAAAATAATCGTCCTTAATTTTATTAAACCGCACCGGGTCAGCATTCAGGTTATACGATATAAACTGATCCTTTTTGGCATTGGCGGCCGAGAATATCTTCCGATAATGATCGAGTAGCTGATTCAAATAACCATCAGCATTTTCGGCTACAGATTGATTAAAAACCGCAGGCATTAACTGATTAACGGCATCAAATGATATTTCAGGCACCCGTTGTTGTTCTTTACGAAACTCGTTGCGGAGCAATTCCAAATCATTAACAAAACCCTTATCCTCGCGGCTTTTACCATCAAAGATGTGCATTGAGCATTTATTAAGAATGTCTCTCAGCTCGGGAATATAGTGCACTTGCTTAAAGTCGGCCTGACTTTCGACCATCTCAACATGAAAAAAATTCTTTTTGAAGTTATTATGCTTATACTGGTGCACAATTAACCCCTCGTAAATATACCGTGAAGGCATAAACTCTGCTACAGCGGGAACTTTATCTACACTGGTAAAATCCTTGTTTAGCTTATCGAAGGTAAACATGGCGCCACCTAACACCATCTGAGGTATCATAACCAAAGGTATCAGAATATAGATGGTTACAATAGAATTAAAAGATGCAGATAATATTAGCCCCAGAATATTAGCAAAAGCTGAAATAGAAAACAAAGCGATCCAGAACTCCAGATACATGTCTTTTATACCCAAAACACTGTTGCCCACCCATACAAATAACACCATCTGGATAGCCGAAATGGTAAATAACAAAAGAATCTTCGATGCCAAATAACTAGACCGGCTCAAATTAAGAAATGATTCACGTTTTAAAATCTTGGCATCTTTAAAAATTTCTTCCGCACTAATAATCAAACCAAAAAACAGCGCCACGACAATGCCCATAAAAACATAAGGGGGATAATTTTCGTTTTCTCTAAAGATATAAACGTTTGATGTGGGGTCGGCAATGTATCGGATAAGATAAGCCAACAAAAATCCCAGAAATGGTGCTTCCAGCAGGTTTAGTGCGATATATTGCGTGTTGCTGATTTTAGCAAAAAAATCACGCAAAGTGTAAATCCAGAACTGACTAAACCACGATGGGATATTCAAGCTTCTGGGGGGTGGATTGGAGACCGTCTTAACAGTAGGGATCGGATTCTCCTTTTTATAATGCTCGTGCCACTCTTCGGGTGAGACCTTACGTTTGTTGGTATAATGGCCATATTCGTCAATGACGCTGGCATCAATAATATTGAATATAAGCTCCGGATTTAGATTTCCACATGTAGGACACTCACCCTGATCGGAGTTAATTTGAGAATCGAGCTGTTTGAAATAAATGAGAGATTCTGCGGGATTACCGTAATAAACGGGATAACCGCCGGTATCGAGAATAAACATCTTGTCAAACATTTTGTAAATGTCTGACGAAGGTTGGTGAATAACCACAAAAATAAGCTTCCCTTTAAGGGCTAACTCCCGAAGCAGGTTCATCACATTCTCGGAGTCACGCGAAGACAAACCCGATGTTGGCTCATCCACAAACAAAATAGCGGGTTCACGTATCAGCTCAAGCGCTATATTCAACCGCTTACGCTGGCCGCCACTAATCATCTTATTAAGAGGCGAACCTACTTTCAAATCCTTACGCTCGTACAAACCAAGATTGACTAACGTATCGTCAACCATGGTATTTAGTTCCTCCTCCGACTTATCCTTAAAACACAACCGGGCGTTGTAGTAAAGATTTTCAAAAACGGTCAGTTCTTCAATCAGCAAATCATCCTGTGGTATAAGACCAATAACGCCCTCCACCTTATCTTTTTCGGTATGAAGATTAAATCCGTTTATCAAAACTTCGCCTTCGGTAGGCGACTCTGTTCCTGACAACACATTGAGCAACGTTGTTTTGCCCGCACCGGAAGCACCCATAATACCGATAAGACGTCCCTGTTCCTCCGCGATATTAATATTACGAAGGCCAACAGTACCCGTTTTAAAACGATACATAACATCCTTTACCTCGTATGTTATGCGGGCAGAATTTGAATCAGAAAGAAAATGTCCTGCCACATCGGTATAATAAACCGGCTTGCCTTTTGGAATACGGATAAAGCTACCTTTAGGGAAAAGGTAAATGCGCTTGTTACTAATTACCATTCCATTCAGGAACAACTCCTGTTCTCCCACATAGCGCATAAAATACAAATCAGCGCTTTTTATCCGCAGAATGATAACCGAGCCATCCAATCCTGAAGCTTGAATATGTTTGTTTTGGACCTCCGAAGCCTCAGAATTGTTGACTAACAAAAAATCAGGATGGTTAAACTTCTCTTTCTCCTGGGAAAGAACAAAAATTTCAACAGCCTGCACTTCATTTTTAGGAAGTTTGAACACATCGGCGACCGTATTAATGATGGCCATCCGCTGTTCTGTGATCTTCATATCGGTACTGATAAGTTCATACAAACGAACCAATACCACCACTTTCTGATCCCGGTTAAGCTGTTTGTTAATTTTCTTACAAATACCTAAAATCCGTACCGAATCTTTCATCGACGTCAGCCTGACTTTTCCGCCGTCATCATCGGCTTTTTTATTGGCATCGGCCGAATATTTAAGAAAAAGGGCAAAATACGCCTCCACAGCCTCAGTGTTAAGCTGCTGTTTCAGAAACATCCGGACATACTCTGTCTCACTGGATTCAACACCTCCATCTTGTTTGGTGATAAGGCCAAACAACTGCATCAGTGCTTTTAGGATTTCTTCGCTCATTTTCTACAGGTACCGGAATTAAGATTTAGGCATTGTACACAACATAATCAAAAGGAATCTCGACAATATCAGAATACTCCTCACCAGCCTCTAACATATCCTCCTCATCCTCCTGATAATACCATTTAATAACCACTTCTTTTCCACTTTCCACGATATCCTCAAATTTCAAAAGAATGTCTAAAATAACTTTTGATGAAGCGGTATTAAAATATTCAAGTTTAAAATTAAACTCCGTTCTGTCGAGCGGATCTTTAGCATACTCATCAATCCAGTCCAAAATTTTCTCATAAAACATACTCACATCCTCTGGCAGCGATCTTCCGGAAAGTTCAAACTGTCCGCTCGCTTTATCAAGAATGACATTTGGTGTATCATCGGTTCCCTTAATGTTGATAACTTCCATATTCTTTTACTTTAAATCAATTTCTTTTAATAGTTGATGTCAGAATAAAAAAGGAAACTAGCTCATTAATTTCCTTAAATTGGTATGAGAGTTTGCTACCTGTTTTCTTGGCAATATCAATCAGGCCCAAACCGGCGCCACCTTTATCCGATAATGAAGATTCCTTAATTTGTTGTTTAAACAAATTGGAAAGGCCTTCCTTATCGAGACTATTGATTAACTCAAGGCTGCTTTTAAGCTCAGGCACCTTCGTATTTTTAATCATATTACCTGTAATAATATTATAAGAGTCATCGCCCTTACTAACCATTACAATACCTCTTCTTTCTTCGTCTTCGTCGTGAAGTGAATCAGCATGTTTACTAATATTCTGCAAACATTCTACCATCACATTGAAAACCTTTTTTTGAACGGTATTTGATTCTGCACTTTTAGACAGGCTTTTCTCGGTAAGAGAAGTAAATGTTTTGGTAATGTCCTGCGTAACCTCTCCTTCGTAAACCAGACTAATCTCGTTGGTCTTCATCGTTTTATAGAGTTGATAAGCAAACTCTAAAAAACTTTGTTTTTCATTTTCCATTTCCATATTGTATTCAAAAAGGTCCAAAAATTATGTAAATATAACTACAATTCGATTCCTATCAATAAAACATCGTCAACTTGTTTCTCGTCACCCATCCAATCGTAGAAATCACGAGAAAACAAACGCGAAAAAGACGCCATACTGGCATCCGGATTTGAGGTTAAATTCTCCCTAATACGTCTTGGTTGATATTTCTTACGTTTATCACCGCCAATCTGATCAGGCAAACCATCACTAAAAAAGAAAATTTGATCGCCGTCGTGATAGTTTATAATATGATTTTCAAAATCCTTCTCCACCTTTTTAGCCAACGGAATACCACCAATCCCTTTACGGGTTCCGGAATACTCTATCAGCTCACCATTACGCAACAAATAAAGCGGCCGGTGTGCACCGGCAAATTGTAACACCTTATTTTTTTGGTCAATGATACACAAAGCCAAATCCATCCCATCGCGCCCCATCGCGCCTTCTTTATCCTGTTTTAGGGTGCTGCGAACGCTCTGGTGCAACTCATCAAGTATCTGAGCCGCCGTGTTGTCGCTTTGAGCATTCACAATATTATTCAGAAGGAAATACCCTATAAAACTAATCAGAGCGCCCGGGACACCATGCCCCGTACAATCGACGGCAGCAACATACGAAATATCGTTTTTCTGAAAGAACCATGGAAAATCGCCACTAACCACATCTTTGGGACGATAGAAGATAAAAGAACGCGGGAAATATTCCTGAATCAAACGGGTATCGGGGAGAATCGCAGTTTGAATACGTTGCGCATAATTGATACTATCAGAAATTTTCTTGTTTTTTTCCTTTATCTCAGCCTCAATTTTCTTGATCTCGGTCATATCATGAGCCACAAACAAAATAGTGTCAAGGCTTCCGTCTTCACTCAACTCAGGAATCGACTTAATCTCCATGACGCGCTCCCCGCTGTCAGAGCCAATAGCAACTTCCGAAATTGATTGTTGGTGATTATCACGGATCTGCGTTATCGTTTTCTGCATAAAATCAATCAAACGCTGATCCACCGACAACTCTTGAATTCTCTTTTTGAGCAAATCAGCGGCAGAAACGCCCATAAAATTTGCAACCGCAGGGTTAACGTAGGCCAGTTTACCCGACAAATTTACCCGCATGATCATATCGGGCGAATTTTCAGACAAACTCTGCATACGGCTTTTCATTCGCTCTTCTTTCTCGGCTCTACGCCGCTCGGTAATATCCTGTGTATTAAAAATAATACCGCGAATAGCCGGATCGTGCAACAAATTTTTCCCCTTGGTTTCAAGATAGAGCTTTTCGCCGTTTTTACGCAAATACGTGTACTGTGCTGTTTGCTCACCGCCAGGGGTATCCAACAAAAACTGAAACAAATTATTGATCGTACGTAAGCCACGTGGGGTTAAAATTTCCGGATCGATGCCTGAAATTTTATCATCATCATTATATCCAAGAATACGTTTAACCGAAGGACTCTCAAATACCAACTCCTGTTTTTCGTTATAAATAGAAATAAACTCAGAAGCGTTGGTGAGCAATGCCTCCAACCTCTTGCGGGCATTGGCCACTTCCTGAACCTGCGTCTCCAGTAACTTATTTGATTTCTCAAGCTCTTCCTGGGCAGCGATCATCTCCTGTGCATTTTCCCTGAGCTTTTCTTCATTTTCGCGCAAGGCAGCAGTCATCTCCTGAGATTCTTTCAGCAGATGCTGCGTACGCGTTGTTATTCTCAAATTATAAATAGTCTGCCCTATAATAGAGCTAACCTCACTGGCAAAATGAAGCTTTAACGCCGAAACCGAAGGCGTCAAAAAAGCGATCTCCATAACGCCTTGTAAATTCTCTTCCTGAAGCAATGGCAAAATAACAATACTCTTAGGCTTCTGCTCGCCTAACAGGCCTGAGGTTATTATATAATAATCATCAGGGATTTCGGTGCGGTATATCATCGCCTTTTCGTAGGCAGCGGCGCCAATGAGACCTTTTCCAATGGCTATTTCATGGTATTCAAAACGCCTGCGGCCATAGGCATACATCGCCGCCCGTTTCAACACATTGTCATTCAATATATATAAGGCCCCCTGAACACCACCCATGTAATCAATAATACTTTTAAGCGTATTAAAAGCAAGATCATCCATATTATGAGCATTCCTAAGAATGTCAGAAATCTGATCCTTGCCACGCGTTATCCAATTATGCTCTTCCTCTCTTTTCTTACTTATGCGAATACTTTTGCCTAAATCGAGCAACGTTTCCGATAAAACATCACCATTGGGCTCAATCGTACCCAAATTATTTTCTTTGAGCGCCTTGGCCAAATGAATATTTCGTTCATAACGTTCAATATTTTCGTTTAACGACTTTTTAACCCCGGCAATATAATTTCTGAGAAAATTTTTCAGAATTACAATAATGACAGGAAAAGCCAGAATAAAAAAATCGACAATCCAAACCGGAAAGTAGTGATGAATAAAGAGAATATTCAGAAAGGAAAACGGCCGATGCATAAAAGCTGTAAACCCCGACCATGCCAGCATGAGTAACAAAACAACAGCCAAGCCCAAAAAAGCTCTTTCCCGAACAGTCAATACATCCGCCGCAAGTAACTTCAACCTCCTATTATTAATCCAGAAACTGTTTTTCATTGCTTATACTTAAAGAATACCTTCTTCAACCATCCTGGCTGACAGATCATTCCACATTCTTTCGATTTCATTTTTCTTAAAGGAGGCCATTTCTATCAAATACGTACAATGTCCTTCTTTCACCACAGGCAAAAGATAAAGTACCGAAGCAGGCAATTCTCCCAACCCGGAAGAGACACTTAAAAATGCTTCAGGGATATCATCAATCACCATTGGTGCTTTATCAGCCGCAGCCTGACCATTAAAACCTTCGCCGACAGAAAACGGTTCAGGGTGAAAATCTTCAGACACTGCGTAAGTAGCTTGTACGACAAATTGCCCATTGGGTTCGCTTTCCTTGTAAAGAATTGCCGCACTGGCCTGAAAAACTTCAGCAAGAAGATGTAAAAAATGAGAACCATCCTTTGCGACATGACCTTCATCAAAAATCCGGCGCATCATCTTTTCCTGGTATGAAGCGAATCGTTTAATTTCATTATCACGCTCTTCAAAATAAGAAAGTCGTTTTAGCAAGGCTTCTTTTTCCTTCCTCCAGATCTCGGTCATGTCTTGTTTTTCTTTGGACAGGGACTCCACTACTTTCTTATAATTACGAATACTAACATCGGCAATAAACAAAACACAAAGAAACAACAACAAAGCCCCAAATTCCACAAAATAATACCAGAGACCCACAACAGGACTAAAAAGCAATATTTTTAACATCGCCAAACCAAAAGCAACCCCTGCAAAAATAAACAACAGCTGTAAAACCGGATATTTGTCAATATTATATTTCATATGTTTATAATTTGTCTCTCAGTGGTCATATGGAACTCGCCGGAATAATCATACTTCTGTGTGTGAATCAATTCTCATGGCTCGTTTCATATGTTTATAATTTGTCTCTCAGTTGCCATATGGAACTCGCCGGAATAATCATTCTTCTGTGTGTGAACACGTTCTCATGGCTCGTTTCATATGTTTATAATTCGTTTGTTAAGGTCACATGGAACTCCCATGAAAATAATCATCTCCCTGTGTGAAAAATCCTTTATCATGGTCGTTTCATGTGTTTATAATTTCTTTGTTTTTGCCACATGGAACTCGTCGGAATTAATCAGACTCCTGTTTGTAAAATAATTCCCATGGTTCGTTTCATACTCAAAAACATTGTTTACAGAGATCGGATAAACACTATATTTGCCAGTTCCACAAATATTTACGTCACTTCGCAAACAGATTCGTTTCATCGCTTGCCCTTTATAAAATCAAACATACGAAAAAAGAGCCGTACGGTTATGATCACTTACTTCTCAACTCCCGATGTATCCCATTTAATATCTCTGCAATCTTGTCGGGTGAAGCAATACAGCTGGGCTCAAACAACTGCAAAGCAGCTTTAGGCATGGTATCAATATCGCAGGTTGCCGGATCCTGAACAATGGTATACCCCCCCACATCATGGATACGTTTAATACCTGCCGCTCCATCTTTATTGGCCCCCGTTAATAATAGACCCAGCGTCTTGTCTCTGTACACATAGGCAGCAGACAATAAGGTGTGGTCAATTGAAGGTCGGCTATGATTCAGACTTTCCTCCGTTGAAAGAGAAATTGTGCCATCCAACTCCAGGAACATATGATAATTAGCCGGCGCCAGAAAAACAGTATTTGGTCGTAACTTCTCTTTATCAAACGGCTCCACCACATTAATAACCGACTTAAGACTTAAGCCCTCCACGAGACCCGAACGAACGTGTTTCAGTCGATGAAGGCAAAGAACGATAGGAATTCGAAAATCGGGATCGAGGCGCGATAATATATTTGAGATAACAGAAAAACTACCCGCCGATCCACCAATCACAATTACTTTAAAATCAGGATAAGTCATAACTATAATTCTGTTTTGACAGTGGTTTTTGATAAATTCGCTCGGCAGGATCAAGCACTATCAATTCTTCTTCTATCTCGCGGGGCAGGCTATCTTTTATGCCGACCATTAAAAACCCGCCCGGCATTAAAACATCCAAAAGAATAGCATAGACTCTTTCAGCCATTCTGTGATTATAGTACAACGAAACGTTTCTGAATAAAATGGCTCCAATTTTCCTGTTCACCGGCAACTGGGTTGCTAATGTTGAGGGAATGCAACTAACTCTGCCAGAAATCTCTCCACAAAAAACAGGCTCACCTCTCCGCTCCTCCAAATAACTCTGAAAAGCATCCTTATCTTCAAGCCGCCGGTAGTTGGTTTGATTCACGTCACTAAATGCCTTATTAAACCGGCCTTCCTTTATCTTTAAAGCAATGGCAAGAGATGGCGTATTACACAAAACACAATAATTATCGGTCAAAAGCGACTCTTCCATAATAATTGAAACAGAGAATGCTTCCTCGCCACTTGGCGCATGAGGTATCCAAATCGTATCGGAGCCAGTTGGCAGACTCTTCATCACTTTATCACGAAATAAACGCCAGAAAGCAGGATCTCTAAACATTTCAGTTATTTCGACACTCATAAGCGTTTTCACCCTATCCCTGAAATCATCATCCAATAATTTTGATTGAAACACAGGAATCTGTCTGACATTTAAAGCGGAAAAAACATAAGGCAACCGACGTCCCAAAAAAGACAGACTATAATCGGAATAGTCCATGTCGGGATATGCGGACATAGATTTTGTCAACTCTTTTATTTCAGTTATTCCAAAAGTCACCAGTGTTACGTTTTAATATTTCAAATGAAACGATGACGTCTTTTTATAGACCTGTTTATGATGAACAAATTTAGTTTTAAAAAAGCCATGAAGCGATTCGTGCGATCCCAAAATGAGGAAACCTCCGGGAAATAATCGTTCATAAAACTTTTGCACAATATTGTTTTGTAAATCCTCATTAAAATAGATCAATACATTACGGCAAAAAATTACATCAAACTTCGAAAAGGCCGGAAAAGCTTCTTTAACCAAATCGTGCCGCAAAAACTTTACTTTTTCAATAAACTCAGGATGTATTGAAAAGGAATCCTCAACAGACTTATTAACAGAAAAAAACTTCTCGAACAACGCATTTGTATTCGTCGGAAAAATCCGTTTAAAATTATGAAAATAGGATTCATAATTATAGCTAAACCGGTAAGAACCTTTCTTAGCCTGCGAAATCGCATTCCGACTAATATCAGAGGCATATATTTCACTCTTTTCGAGTAACCCCAACTGATGCAAAAGAATAATATTAGAGTATACCTCTTGACCGGTAGAACAGCCGGCGTGCCAGATATGAATTTTTGGTTTATCGATCAACGCAGGTAAGACATTCTGATACAAATCAATCCATAGCGGAGGGTCTCTAAATAGTTCAGTGGTATTAACAGTAATTGATTCAACCACATATTCCACAAACTCTTCGCTGGTGCGTGTTCTGTAAATGAGCTGATCGAGGTTCAAATTATTATCACGCATTATTTTATCGATGCGTCGCTCAATCGAATTATTGGAATACCCGCTGAAGTCATAAGGTGAACACGCCTTAAGAACCTGCAAATACTCCCGATACTGATTATGCCCTCCACTACTCTCCTGCATGCTAAAGCCCTCAAACATTAAAACAATTCTACTTCAACATTTTGAATAAAAGCAGTATACGAGAATGCACCACCAACCTCAGCCTCAGAAAGAAGCATTAATACAGGAATATCTTCACCATACTTGGTCCTGATGGGTACTTCACGTCGCTCGCCCACTATTTTATTATTCTCATTTGACACAAATCGGGAAATGAAATCATTGGTTTTAACCGTCTCCTTGGAGAAAAGCATATTCACGTTATTATTTAATATCTCTTTACGGTCATAACCCCAGAGCTTTTCGGCTGCGGCATTAAAAAACTCTACAACGCCTTCATGGTTGGTTGTGATAATTGCATCAAGCGCACCTTCGAGGGTTTTTTCATTTCTGATTTTTACGGACTCTATCTCCTTAAATTGTTCTTTCATTTCGTTGCGCGCTTTCTCGAGCAACAAGCCCAACTCTTCCTTCGATCGCTTCAAGGCATCCTCCATTTTCACCTGATCAGTCACGTCATTTTCCAGACTCAGGATTTTAAGAATATTCCCGTTGTGATCGATTACCGGACTATAAGTCGATAACAAATAAATTTCTTCGCCTGATTTGGTACGTCGCCGAACACGTCCTCTAAAATTATTTCCATTCTGAATTTCGGCCAACACTTTATCCAGCTCACTAACATCTTCTTTAAACACAAAAATACGAAGATTCTGACCCTCAATCTCCTCGGGCCGATACTTAAAAGCACTAAGAAAGTTTTCGTTCACCGACAGCAAATTGCCTGCTGCGTCAAATTCGCATGAAATAGCGGCATGATCAATGGCATCAAGAATTCCTTTACGTTCCACTTCTCTCCTATCGCTCTCCTCCTGTGTCGCCCTCATCTCTTCAAGATTCTGCCGTAATTCCTCTTCCTGCTGGGCCATTTTTTCGGCCTGAATCTGTGTTTCGCGCAATAATTTATTGGTCTGAATATTGGTCTTAACCATAGCAATAGTTGATGCAATACTCTCGGCCGATTTTTCAACCAATCCTATTTCAAAATCCTCCAGCACTTTAAAAGAAGCCAACTCAATAACGCCATACAGCTCATCGTTGGTTTTTAAAGGCACCAATAAAATAGTGCCAGGATTGGCTTCTCCTAATCCGGAGGTAATATGAATGTAATCATCGGGCACGTCGGTCAACAAAATGGTTTCCTTTTCGAGACCACAACGGCCTATCAGACCCTCGCCCCAATTAATAATTTTATCAGCATATTTACGGCGATCAAAAGCAAAACAAGCCGTCATCTCGAAATATTGCTCGCCATTTTTACGATTTTCAAGCAAAAAAACGCCCCCCTGATTAATATTCATATAATTAACCAGGTAACGAATTATTTGATAAGATAACTCTTCAAGATTATCACTTGATTTTCGAAGTATCTCTCCAAACTCGGCCAAGCCTTTAGTGACCCAGTTACGCTGTTCTTCTTCAATTCGTCGGCGTTGCTGTTCCTGCTTGCTTTCGATCATGAACTCACGCAAGCTTATTAAAGAAAGAGTTAAAGGATCTTTCTTATCTTTATTTTTTAGTGGAATATCAA
Source organism: Geofilum sp. OHC36d9 (assembly GCF_052400685.1). Classification (NCBI taxonomy): domain Bacteria; kingdom Pseudomonadati; phylum Bacteroidota; class Bacteroidia; order Marinilabiliales; family Marinilabiliaceae; genus Geofilum; species Geofilum sp. OHC36d9. Next base: position 214,927 of record NZ_JBQTGJ010000001.1, on the reverse strand, counting down.
GCTTATCCTGACGTATATTTTCAATAAAAGCGAGTACCTGCCTGGTTCTGCCTGCCTCCTTTTTAATCTTACGAAACTGCTTATTAAGGATGCCAGAAAGTTTTCTGGAAATCCAATAATTGGTAACAGCAAACAAAAAAGGCAAGGTCAAAACAGCCCATAACCCCGGGAAAAAATAAAAGACATCAGCCAGGGAAATACGCTCAACCTTAGCCAATGCCGGCGAGTCCATACTTAAGAGAAATATAATTATGGCGGCCATCAAACCAACAGCAGCTCCCTGCAGGGCCGACTTAGAGGTTAACGCTTTATACTTATTCTTTTTCATTCTTCAGACCTTAAATTTAGACCTATAAATAACAAACCCTAAGGGTGTTTTCATAGAAATTTCTTTACCAGAAATGGGGCAATCTCTTCAATTCCCAGTATATTATTAACGCCACCAAGCTTAATGGCTTCTCTGGGCATCCCAAAAACGATGGATGTTTCCTGATTTTGAGCTATGGTATCAGCGCCTGATTCTTTAAGTTCCAACAGACCTTTAGCTCCATCGGCCCCCATACCGGTAAGAAGGACGCCGGTGGCATTTTGTCCGGCATAGCGGGCTGCTGACCGAAAAAGGACATCTACCGATGGCCGGTGCCTGTTAACCAATGGCGCTTGCTTAATTTCAACAACATATCCTTTCCCATTCCGCTTCAGCAGCATATGATGGTTACCAGGTGCAATAAGAACTCTCCCCTGATATAAATGATCACCGTCTTCGGCCTCTTTTACCTCTAAATGCGAAATTCTATTTAAACTTTTGGCAAACGAATTTGTAAATCCTTCGGGCATATGCTGCACAATGGCAATGCCAGGCATACGTGGCGGAAGTGCACGCAAAAACAAACGGATAGCTTCCGTCCCACCGGTGGAAGCACCGAGGACAATTATTTTTTCGGTATCGACGATACGTGTTTTAACACCAGAACGTTCCAGAATAATATCGGCTGAATATTTCGGTTGGACCAACATCGCATCGGGTGTCTTGCCAATTTTCAGCCTGGAAAGCTTTGCTTGTGCTGCTGCTTTAACAGCATCGCAAAGCATAATTTTTGATTCATTAAAAAACTGTGCGGCATTCATGGCCGGCTTTCCAATGATTTCAGAAGCCCCATATTCAAGGGCTTTCATAGCCACTTCTGTGCCTTCATTGGTTAAAGATGATATTACAACCACAGGGATAGGAAGCTGTGACATTATTTTACGCAAAAAAGTAAGCCCATCCATACGGGGCATTTCAATATCGAGCGTAATAACATCGGGGACTTCCTTCAGAATTTTTTTTACAGCAATAATAGGATCAGCAGCAGTACCCATGACCTCAATTTGTGGATCAGACTCCAAAATTGAAGATAGACTCTGTCTGACAACAGCAGAATCGTCAACAATAAGTACTTTAATTTTTTTATCCATAATTTACTCTAAAAACAATCCAACCATCCTATTGATTGGTCTTATCAAGGAACTTATGCCTCACTTCGCCAGTATCGGTAAAAAAAAGAATCTTTCTGCCTTTTCGTCCTCCGGTGCTGGAAGCCACTACCGGAATATCTTTCTCTTCCAAAATCATTCGGGCAATACGGATATTTCTTTCTCCTATCAACATAGCGCTGCGATCGGTGGAAATCAAATCACCGCCACCAAAAATTTTTGCTTGTAGATTCTCTTTTTTGCATCCCAACTGCAACATCCGCTCCACAAGCCGCTCAATAGCAATATTGCCGTATTTTGGGGAAGCCAGTTCATTGCCATTCCAGGTCGGGAGCATATAGTGATTAATGCCGCCTGTTTTAGCCACTGGATCCCACAGACAAATTGCCACACACGACCCCAAAATAGTTTTCACCACATACGAATCCCGGCTGGCAAAGAGAGTTGACGGATACAAAAAATGTTGTAAATATTGATCCATTATTATCCCTTAAAAAATCTCATCATCATCATCAAAGAAGATGTCATTTCCTTCACCACTAAAACCATCTACAACATTTTTTGCTTCAGGAATGCGAACCGTAAAAGTAGAACCTTCACCTTTTTTACTGTCAATTTCAATATAACCGCCCATAACATCAAGCAATGCTTTTGTTATTGATAAACCAAGGCCGTGACCACGGTTAATTGAATTAATACCTGAATCGAGACGTTTGAAGCGTTCAAAAATGATTTTTTGATTTTTATCGGAGATACCAGTGCCAAAATCTTTAACCGAGATGGTCAGCGCGTCTTCATCGGCTGTAACAACGATTATAACTTTACTGTCCTTATAACTGTATTTAAGGGCATTATTGAGCAGGTTGCTCATGATAGTCTTCAATTTTTCACTATCGGTTTTGAAATAAAAATTCTTTCCAAAGCCATACTCAATATTAAAATTGAATTCTATTTCGATACCCATTTTTCGCGCGACCAGGCTAAATGACTCAATGATAGTTTGAATCACGTTTTTAACGTTGACCTTTGCAATATTGGGAACCACTTCGCCAGCTTCAATCTTAGCTGCCACAAAAATATTCTTCAATTGAAAATCAAGGTTAAAAGCCTCACTATGTATGAGGGCCACCATTGATACAACTTTTTTCCAGTCGTTTTTCTCAACAGAAAGAATGCTTTTGGATAAGCCCAAAATAGAGGTAAAGGGATTAACAATTTCATTGGATATATTTGAAATGAAATGGCTTTTCAATGCCTCCGATTCCTTAAAACGTTTGGTAACATCCTGAAGCTCTTGTGTGAGGTATTTGACTTCCTGCTCAAATTTAGCACCTTCCTGAAGTCGCCCTCTAAGCTCCTTTAAAAGTTGTCTGTCCGAAATGTTCGCCATAATGCTTGAATGTAATTTATCGTCGTTTTACTTCGTTTTATTTTTTCCTGAAAATTGTTGGTTTAATATGCTCCAACGGCACCGTCATCCCTGATAAGGATTCTGAATGCCCAATAAAAAAATAGCCTCCCGGTTTTAAATGGTTACAAAGCTTATTAATCACCTTCTCCTGCGTGGCTCTGTCAAAATATATTAAAACATTGCGACAAAATATGACATCAAATGTTTCTTTAATATCATAAACCGGATCCATTAGGTTCAAATAGGCTAGCCGCATTTTTTTTTGCAATAAAGGACTAACCCTGACGGTTGGATTTTGACTGTCCTTACTTCTCAAAAAATAACGTTTTTTGAGTTCCAAAGGAATTGTTGAAATCCGCTCGAATGGATAAACACCCCGTGCAGCCTTCTCCAAAACGTTAGAGGAAATATCGGTACCCAATATTTCAAATTTAAAAAAAGGGTTAAGTCGCTCAAATTCATTTAGAACAATCGAAATGGTATATGGTTCTTCGCCACTTGAGCAACCGGCGCTCCAGACCTTCAATGGCGGTTGCGCCGACGAAGGTACAAACTCTGACAATACCTCATCGTTCAAAAAAATAAAATGACCGGGTTCTCTAAAAAAATCCGTCTTATTAGTTGTTACGACACTCAAAAAATGCAATAACTCTTTGTCCAGCCCTTCTTTACTAAATAGAAACTCCTTATAATCGGTATAAGAATTAAAGCCTAATTCTCTGATTCTTTTCAGCAAACGTCCCTGCAGCATCACTCTTTTTATGGGCGGCATCTTAATTCCGAACTCAGAATATATAAACCGACTGAAAACATTAAAGTCTTCCTCGGACAGCTCTGCCTTGAAGCAGTCCATCATTTCCGGTTTATAAGATGTTTTATCCATACTATTCTGGATGACTAATTATTTTATCTTTTTAAGACTATCGAGCATCGAAATAACTTCTTTCTGATTAAAAACTAAATCACTATTCAGGATGTAAATAAATTTATCATTCTGAGTATAGGTTGATTGAATGTACCCCGGCCGATAGTCATCAGAAATCAATTTAAGTTCCGAAGTATCGCATTCAAGCACATCAGAAACAGCGTCCACCAGAATTGCAACGCGATACGTTTTACTTAATGTATCACTGATTAGCTGCAAAACAATCATCACGGTGTCGATATCAATTTTAACTTCGTCCAGACCAAACTTCAGTCCAGTATCAATCAAAGGTATAACTTCATTCTGGTACTCCACCACGCCTTTAACGAAAGGTAGCGATTGGGGTAACACACGTGGGGTTACATATTCACGTATCTCCATTACTTTAACCACGTTAACGCCAAAAGTTTCCTGGCCAACTTTAAATGTAAGATACGAATTACTGTTAGTTGCCATGCTTCTTATTCTTCTATTAAATGCGTTAAACTCTTAATATCAATAACATGAATAAAATCGCCATTTTTCAAAAGAGTACCTTCAAACGAGTCAAGCATTCCTTTTTTCCCTTGCAAGACGGTTTCCTTTAATTCGGACGATTTGTACTCAAAAACCTCCTGAACCATATCTACGAGAATACCCACTTTATCATCCTGATCGCCCTTAGGGCTAAGAACAATAATGGAGGTATCGGCCCCATTTGTAAAATTTTCACGCCCCATAATTACACGCATATCAGCCACCGGAACAATATTCCCGTGTAGATTAATGATTCCCTTCATGAATTCCGGTGTATTTGGCACCGACGTAATAACAGGCGGCAGTTCCAGAATGTGAGCTACCGTAAGGGCATTCACTGCAAAAATATCATCCTGAATCTGAAACGACAAAAGTGTTTTGTCTTGTACTTCCATTTTATACTGCCTTTATATAGAATATTAACAATCTATTTCTTTCCTTTTCGGATTTGTAACAAACGCGTGGTGTCTATAACCATCGAAATACTTCCATCGCCCATAATAGAGGCTCCGGACAAAATTTTCTGACTACGCAGATACTTTCCCAAAGGTTTAACCACAGTTTGATATTCACCAATCACACTATCAACAACAATCCCGGCCAATTTGTCGCCTGATTTAACAACAACCATCTGTACAACGTTATTGTTTTCGTCCAATGGCTCAAGATTAAAAGCCTCCCGTAGATTTATATAAGGCACCTGCTCGCCGTCTAACTCCACAACACGATTAAAGGTATTCCTGAACTTTGTCGACTCCAACGCATGAATTTTTTCGATGGCGGAAATAGGAATAACATACTGATTATCTTTTACCTTTACCAGTAATCCATCAATAATTGACAATGTCATAGGCAATTGGATAGAGATAATTGTTCCTTTACCCAATTCCGATTCCACAGTTACTTCGCCACGTATTTCTGCAATTTTACGTCGAACAACATCCATTCCAACACCACGGCCCGACACTTCGGTTACGGCATCACGGGTACTAAAACCGCTAAGAAATATTAGATTCAATATTTCTTTATTTTCAAGTTGCGCTCCTTCTTCAACAATGCCTTTGGCAATAGCCTTTCGAAGAATAAGATCGGGATCAAGACCTTTACCATCGTCGGACACCTCAATAATAACATTGGCGCCTGAGTAATAAGCCTTAAACAAAATTGTTCCCTTTGGTGCCTTCCCAGCCGAAATACGATCATCCGGCAACTCAATACCGTGATCAATTGAATTACGAAGAATGTGCAACAAAGGATCGGTCAGATTCTCTATGATATTTTTATCCAGTTCTATATCACCGCCTTCAATAACAAAATCAATATCCTTATTTTGGTCTTTGGATAAGTCGCGTACCAATCGCTGGAAACGCATCAATTCACTCTGCAAAGGAATAAGGCTAATATCAAAGGCATTTTCACGCAGCTGGCGCGATAATTTTTGAATATTCTCGGTAAGGGCCATTATAGATGGTTCGCCACTCTTTTCGGCATACAGACTCAGCTGCGCCTGAATGGTTACCAACTCACTCACCAACGTCACCAGCTCATCAATCTTATACGACGATACTCTGATGCTGGAAATTTTATGTTCCTGAACAGCTACTTTTCTAGGAGCTGTGGTCGGTTTAGCAACGGCTTCTTTTTTCCAATCAGCGTCGTCAAAGTCCTCTTTTTTCAGAAGGAGATTTCGCTCTTTTGCCTTGTCAACCATTGACTTAACAGCAGGCAAATCAACGACAGGTCTGTTGGCGATCAAATCAACGCTCAATTCACACTCGTCTTCCACGAAAATGAAAACGTCTTTAATCTCATTAACGGATTCAACCGTACTTAACAAAATCTGCCAGACACAATAATTACTGGTCGGGCTATATAAATCGAGTGATGGAATTTTATGCACATAAGCTACACACATGGCTGTACCCAGCGCATGAAGGTCGTCCATTAAAAAAAACGGATTAGTTCCGTTTTGCAGCAAATCCAACTGAGGAATAAAAGTAATCAAATAAGTAAGTTCACTCTTCGTTTCTTGCTGTTGGGGTACCTTAACAGTAGGTGATGATACGGTCGTTTTAGCAGAAGTGTCAGCTGGGATTTCAGAACCATTCCCCATAAAATCTTTTATGCGATTGGTAATGCCCGCCAACTCTTCTTTATCTTTTGCCTCGGTTAAATCACCGGTATTGAGCAAAATATTTATCTCATCAATAGCCAGAAACGTCAGCGAAATTAAGTCAGTAGTAACGGGAATCTTTTGGTTCCGGACACCATCAAAAATAGTCTCTAAGTGGTGAGTAAACTCGCTTAAGTCATTAAAACCAAACATAGCGCCACCACCCTTAAGAGAGTGCATCGCCCTAAAGATACGCTCTATAAGTTCCCGGTTTTCCATGTCTTTCTCAAGAAGAAACAATGCTTCTTCCAGATCCTGAACATTATCCTTGGACTCCTCTACAAATTTTGCTCTAAACTTATCAATCATGAGTTACCTTCAATTATGACTATCAGTCTGGTACTTTTAGTTAGACACTTGGGCCATTCCTTTTGATTCGTCTTTCAATGTTTCTATCATAGATAAAATAGTTCTCCGCGTTTGCTGAAGAAACTGTGAGGAAATATCCCTATTATTGGTGCGAACCTCATAAAAGGCACGTTCAACCTTTCTCGAAAGCTTTGGCATCACTTCATAGCCCAACATTGGAGCTGTACCACTTATCTGATGACTAATTGTAAAGATCCGTTCGACGGTATCATCGAGCTTATCGCCATCAGGTTCTTTTTCCAAAATAACAGCCAAATTCTCCAATTCGCTTAAAATCTGGTCAAAAAACTTCCTTTTAAGATCCTCTAACATTGGTTCGCTATCTGATAACTCTCGATATGGCTGACAATAACTTGGCAGGAACAAATGGTTTAATGATCCAACCTGTAGCACCCGCTTCCTTGGCTTCCATTTTCTTGGCGGTTTGTGACTCTGTGGTCAAAAACAATATCGGGATATGCTTATAAGTATCATTTTGTCTCACCTTCCTGATTAAACCCAGCCCATCAAGATTTGGCATGTGGAGGTCGGTAATGATAATGTCTATATGACGGCCATCAAGATACTGCAACGCATCTTCACCATCTACCCCAACAAGCACTTCATACCCTTCATTCTGGAGTGTAAAATTTACCACTTCCCGGATACTCTCAGAGTCATCTACAATAAGAACGGTTTTTGCCATAACTATATGATGTTTAATTAATTTTCAGTTAAAAAAGAGTCAAATCCAGCATTTGCAACCAATGAATTAAGTTCCTCTGACAGACTCACAGAAAGAGTCACTTTAAAATTATTCTTCTTTCCACTATTTTTTATGGAATAGATCAATTGCACAAACGTAAGATCCAGGTTCTCCACTTCTTTAACCTGAATATTTACTGCTGTCGGTTTTTCGAGAATCGTCTTAATCTCAGACGCAATTTTTTCGATATTATTAATCGTCAACTGCCCGCTAAACACAAGATTTACCTCGCCATTTTTTTCTTTGTGAGCAATTTTATAGCTATCAGTCATAATAATTTATTTCTCAGTAAAAACGAAAAATCCATCCACCAGAACGTCTGTTTAAAATTTTTCATAATTATCCAAATCAAATTCTTTCTCCAAATTTGACAAATTTGGCTGAAATGATTTTGAAGTGGGAGTTGACTTGGTTTTTCCGCTTTTTTCCTTCGTATTTTTAGAGGTAGAAGAGGTTTTACCTTTAACACTTTCAGCTGCCTCCTGAGAAATCTCCTCGTCACCAATATTAAAATAACTAACAGCTTCTTTAAGGTTCTGCGCCAAAACAGATAACTGATCGGAACTTTGTGTCAACTCATCAGAGCTGGAGGCATTTTCCTGAGTAATCAGATTAAGCTGTTGCATCGCCATGTTGATTTGGTCAGCGCCGGTTTTTTGTTCCATACTGGCAGCAGCGATCTCTTTAATCAACAAGGTTGTTTTTTCAATATCAGGGACAAGCGCACGAGCCTTGTCGCCGGCTTCTTTAGAAACTTTAAGTCCCCGGGCCACAAGCGTCACAATTTCATCGGCAGCCACTTTACTACGTTCAGCCAATTTACGCACTTCTGCTGCAACCACTGAAAAACCGCGTCCATGCTCACCGGCCCGAGCCGCTTCCACCGCAGCATTAAGCGCCAAAATATTTGTTTGGAAAGCAATATCACTAATAATTGAAATCTTTTCAGAGATGGCTGTCATAGCCTTAGCAGCTTCCGAAGTCAACTCATCAGCAATATTCACATCCTTGGCGGTTTCCACCGTTATTTTTTCTGTTTGTACAGCATTTTCGGTATTCTGATCAATATTTGCCACCATCTCTTCAATGGATGTTGATACTTCTTCGGCAGAGGCCGCCTGGTCAGCAGACCCCCGGGATAGTTGCTGAGAACTGGTTTTAAGTGTCTCACTCGAATAAACCAAATTATTGGCATTCTCTTTAATGGCAACAACCGTTTTCTTGAGGTTGATAGCCATATTACTCAATTCTCTTGATAAGATACCTATTTCATCATCCTGTTCGACATTTACTTCCGCCGTAAGATCGCCCACTCCAATGGCCTTGGCAAAAGAAACGCCCTTGGTTAAGGGTTTTACAATGGAATTATAAAGTAAGAAGCCGGTTATTAAGGAGACAACCAAAAGTATTATTCCCATAAGAACGACAGTCCACACCAACACTGAAAAAGATTTATGCATTTGTGCCAATGCCGTATCATTCTTTTTGGTGTATTTATCCGTTAGGGCCGTGATTTCATCACTAATATCCTCAGAAAGCTTCATGATACCCCGGCCTTCCATGACCATATCTTCGGCTTGGAAAAAGACCATCACATCTTCATAAGCTTCAAAAGAGTTTAAGCTTTTCATCACTTCCTGATGCAGACCAAAAAGAGAATCCATATGTTGAAAAATCAACTCCAGCTTAACAATATCATCTTTGTCTTCCCACTCCTTGGCAATAGGATGCAACGATTCTTTTAATTGGGGCCAATCGGTACTGTGAAGTTCAGCTAAACGCAACTTATCAGGTGTACCAGGTTGGTTATCGACAAACACCCAATTACGGATTAACATTTTACTTTGGGTGATCAACATATTCATATTGTTCAAATCCGTTACTGAAGGCCCATAAATATCTGTAACTTCCCTGTTCAAACTGGTACTTCTGACCAAAGTAAAAATAGTAAGAATACTATTTAAAAAAACCACTACCAGAATTAAACCAAAACCGTAAATCAGTTTTTGACCAATGTTTAATTTAAACTTCATGTGTGAATAATTTTATTGTTCACTGCCCTTAAGAAATCAGCCAAAATTAAGATTCAACAACAAACGATGAAAAATCAATACTTCTTAAAGAGCGAGTCTTGTTATTTCTAATAAATACAAAAAACGTTTCCTGCCTGCAAACTAAACAAAGAAGGCCGTCAACGAAATAAAAGCGGGAAGATACTAAAAATCCAAAACAGAATAGTTTCTACAAAAACATTTTGTAGAAACTACTATAAAATAAACTGTCAGGACTGTAAAATTCATTTCATAAGCTTCAAAGCACAATGGCCGCAGACATCCCTTCTAAACGGGAACTAAACTTCAGATCCACTTGACCCGCATTAATCTTATGAAGTTCAAACTTCAACACACCTTCGCGTATTACAAAATTAATGGCCGCCCCATATTTAGTCGCGCCTTCCGATTCGGAGATAATAAGACTGTGTCGTTGTTTTGCCTTACTCATAAGCGTTTCAGCAGAGCTTCGTATATTGGCTGAAGAAGAAACAAAGATAACCTGACAATCATTTGTTAGCTCATCAACACTCTTGAACTCCTTGACAACGATATTTTGAAATCCGAACTTTTTCCCGCCTGACTGCTCTTTGATCCAGCGCGCAACTTCGCTATTCCTTATCACCCCAATTACAAAGTCCCCCTTTAAAGAGCTCTCGGGCCAGCCTATGTAACGAATAAAATTCAGGGTGAAAACCGCCTTAAACTTCGCCTCCTGTGCTGAGATTTTCATTAATGGTAACAATCCTAAAAGCAGCACTAAATAAATTTTCTTCATAATGATCCGTTCTGTATTTTGCGTTTGTTACGAAAGTATTCAATTTAGGTTTCTATTTTTTTTACTTTACATTTCTCTTTTCTAAAAAAATCATACTCTCAGGCGATTAACAACAACATTTAAAGTTGCGTAAAATGTATAGCCATTATGTCCAAAGCTAAACATTTCATGTATTTATTATCTGCGTATCTATCAATATATTACGACTCTCAGCCACTAGAAATGGGTCTCTACGACCGCAAAAAAAATGGCTCCTACCAAAATTTAATTAAATTCGCGCAATATTTCATGTGATGAAATTTTGTTTTTATGGTCGTATAAAACTCTCATGAAATAATCAAACTCGTGCTTAAGAATCACAGATCAGTGAAGCTAAATCTTTTATCATGGTCGTTTAATAAAATACCATCGGAGGGGAAGAGTATATGTGGATTAGAATTGCCCGAACAATCTTAAAAAACAGAATTCAAATATTAACCATATTAGGAGTCGTTACCATTTTCATGGCATTTCAATCTCAAAAAATTGAAATGTCGTATCAATATGCACCTTTGTTGCCTGAAGACGACTCCACAAATCTTAATTACCAAAATTTCAAAGATCTTTTTGGAGAAGAAAGCAGCATCATTGTGCTGGGCGTTCAAGAAAAAGACTTATTTATCTACAACCATTATTTGGAATGGGAAAAAATGACTCAGGAACTGAAGACCATCTCTGGTGTTGAAGAGGTTTTTTCCGTATTTAACGTTCTTGATCTGGTTAAAAACACCCGGGAAAGAAAATTTCAGCTAACTCCTGTTTTTAAAAATATAAACACACAAGCGCAATTAGATTCAGCAAAACAAAAATTAGAACACCTTCCTTTTTACGATAACCTTATTTATAACCGGGCAACCGATACTTACCTGGTAGCTATAACCATCGACCCAAAAATTCTTGGTAGTTCCGACAGGGTTCAACTGGTTGATAACATTAAAATTGCTGTTGATAAGTATAAAATAGCCAGTCAAAATGAAGTAAAAATTTCAGGGCTTCCTTATATTAGAGTTGAAACGGCCGAGATGATAAAAAAAGAACTGAGTATGTTCATTTATCTAACACTGGCTATAACAGCTCTTATAATATTTTTATTCTTCCGTTCTTTCAAAGTGGTTTTGTTTTCGATGCTGGTGGTAGGTGTGGCTGTTATATGGGCACTGGGCAGCCAGGCTGTGCTTGGATTTAAAATCACCATTCTTACAGGAATGATTCCGCCTCTGATCATTGTCATCGGCATCCCAAATTCTGTTTTTCTGCTAAACAAATACCATCAGGAATTCAGCAAACACGGCAATAAAATCAAATCCCTGCAACGGGTAATAAGAAAAATCGGAAACGCCACCTTTCTGACCAATCTAACTACAGCCAGCGGCTTTGCCACTTTCATTTTTACCAGCAGCAAAATAATGGTAGAATTTGGCATTATAGCCGCCATTAATATTATTGTCGTTTTTTTGCTAAGTCTATTGCTCATACCCATCATTTTCAGTTTTTTACCCGATCCGAAGGAACGTCACATTCAGCATCTCGAGAACAAATACATGACCAGTCTGGTGGCCAACCTTGTACAAATTTCACTGAATCATCGTTCAAAAGTGTTTGCTTTTACTCTGGTTATGGTATTGGCAGGTGGCTATGGCATTTCAAGAATGAAAACAACCGGCTACATGCTCGATGACATTCCGCATCGTCATGCACTATACAAAGATTTAAAATTCTTTGAACAGCACTTCAATGGCTTGATGCCCCTTGAAATAGTGATAGACACGCGTAAACCAGGAATGGCGACTCAGGTAGTTACCATGAAAAAAATGGATAAACTACAACAAAAGCTAAACAAAATACCCGAATTATCGCGTCCTGTTTCATACATTGATGCCGTAAAATTTGCCCGTCAGGCCTATTACAATGGCAATCCCGCCTATTACAGTCTACCCGGCTCGCGCGAACGGGCATTCCTGCTATCCTACCTGGCAGGCCAGGAAAACAGTACCAAAGGGCTGGTTAACAACTTTATTGATTCAACACGACAAAAAGCCCGAATCAGTTTACGCATGGAAGACATCGGTACCACCCGCATGGCATCTCTGGATTCATTAATTAACAGTGAAATCAATGATGTATTCCCATCTGATAAATATGATACCATGGTAAGCGGTTCAAGCATCGTTTTTGCACAGGGCACCAATTATTTGATTCGCAATTTATTTACCAGTTTACTTCTTGCCATAATCCTGATAGCCTCCTTTATGGCGTGGATGTTTACTTCCAAACGCATGGTATTGATATCACTGATACCCAATCTGATACCTCTGATAATGACTGCGGCCCTCATGGGCTATTTTGGAATTCCTATTAAACCGTCAACCATCCTTGTTTTTAGTATTGCCTTTGGAATTTCGGTTGACGACACGATTCACTTTCTGGCAAAATATCGTCAGGAATTAAGCGAAACTAACTGGAACATTCGAACAGCAGTCATTCTGGCACTTAAAGAAACCGGAATCAGCATGATTTACACATCTATCATATTATTCTTCGGATTTGGAGTTTTTAGTCTGTCCAACTTCGGAGGCACTGTTGCACTAGGCCTTCTCGTTGCCTTCACATTGCTAATTGCCATGTTCTCAAACCTAATTCTGCTGCCATCCATCTTATTAGCCTTTGAACGGTTAATAACCAACCAGCACTTTAAAGAACCCTTACTTCAAATATATAACGAAGACGAAGACATAGAGATTGATGAACTGGTAATAAACCCAACTAACAGAAAAAACAGTATTATTGCAAAAGATGACCAATAAACAAAAAAAATGTCTGTTATATCAAAATACCGTATTCAGATAGAAAACGCACTGAAGACGCTTAACGAAGAAAAAAAACCGACGGGTCTTTATACGCCCGTTGATTACATTCTTTCACTTGGAGGGAAACGCCTGCGACCGGCATTTTGCCTGGCCGGCTGTGCCCTTTTTAACGAACAAATGGTTAACCACTGTCTGCCTGCCGCATTGTCGATGGAAGTCTTTCATAACTTCACACTGCTGCACGATGATATTATGGACCAGTCGCCCATACGTCGTAATCAACCAACTGTTCATAAAAAATGGAATGATAATACCGCAATTTTATCGGGCGATGCAATGGTAATACTGGCTTATCAACTTTTAGCACAAAGTCCGTCCGAGAAGTTGCCACAAATACTGGAAGTCTTTAACCAAACAGCACTGGAAGTATGCGAAGGCCAACAATATGATATGGACTTTGAAACCAGAAACGATGTAAAGGAAGAAGAGTATCTTGAAATGATACGCCTCAAAACAGCGGTATTACTGGGTGGAAGCCTTAAAATCGGAGCGATCATTGGTGGCGCTCCCGCAAACGACGCACAACTCCTATACGACTTTGGCGTTAACATCGGTCTTTCCTTTCAACTTCAGGATGACTGGCTTGATGTTTTTGGCGATGAAGCCGAATTTGGAAAACCAATAGGTGGCGACATCCTTAATAACAAAAAAACCTACCTGTTAATCAAAGCGCTCAACAATTTACCAGGGCAACAAAAATCAGAACTCGAAAACTGGTGCGCTCAAAAAAAATTTGATAAGCAGGAAAAAATATCCTCAGTTCGTAACCTTTATAAGGTTGCCAACGTTTCGGAGCAGACAAAAAAGATCATGAATTACTACTTCGAAAGGTCCATCGAATCGCTGAACAAAATCAATGGTTCTGATCTCATCAAGGAAGAGTTGATTCAGCAAGCACACCAAATGATAACCCGATCCCGGTAAACTAGGGATAAATATCCTTTGGCATAATAACACAATTCATCGTTTTTACTTAACTTAGTTGAGTTTTTTAAACAACATTCCATTATGGCACAGATCAAAGGGAAAGTTATACAGGTCATTGGCCCGGTGGTTGATGTGGAATTTGACGCCCAGATAAAAGAACTTCCGGAAATTGACGAAGCGCTCGACATTATTTCAGAAATTCAGAATATAGTCATTGAATGTCAGCAACACATTGGCGAGCACACCATTCGTTGTATTGCAATGGATTCGACCGATGGGCTTCAGCGAGGCATGACGGTCATTGCACGTGGCAATGCCATTACAATGCCAACAGGCGATTTAGTAAAAGGCCGCCTTCTGAATGTTGTAGGCCGCGCTATTGACGGACTTCCAGAAGTTAAAACCGAACAAACACAGCCTATACACCGATCGGCGCCGGAATTTAAAGATCTGTCAACAGAAACAGAGATATTATTTACAGGCATTAAAGTCATCGATTTAATAGAGCCTTATTCCAAAGGCGGCAAAATTGGATTATTTGGTGGTGCCGGCGTAGGAAAAACCGTACTCATACAAGAACTTATAAACAACATAGCCAGAGGCTATTCAGGTCTGTCAGTATTTGGAGGCGTTGGCGAACGCACCCGTGAAGGCAACGATTTACTACGCGAAATGGTTGAATCGGGTATCGTTGATTATGGCGAAGAATTTCGCAAAAGTCTGGAAGCCGGACATTGGGACCTCGACAAAGTAGATCTGGAAGCAATGAAAAACAGCCAGGTAAGCATGGTTTTTGGTCAAATGAACGAGCCACCGGGAGCCCGTGCCCGTGTAGCCCTTTCAGCCCTTACCATTGCCGAAGGCTTTCGTGATGGTGATAAAACAGGTAAAGGAAATGATGTTTTGTTATTTATCGATAACATATTCAGATTCACGCAGGCAGGCTCAGAAGTGTCGGCTTTATTGGGACGAATGCCGTCGGCCGTTGGATACCAACCAACATTATCGTCGGAGATGGGGGCTCTACAGGAACGCATTACCTCAACTCAACACGGCTCCATAACATCGGTTCAGGCTGTGTATGTTCCTGCCGATGACCTTACCGACCCGGCACCGGCCACGACGTTTTCGCACCTCGATGCCACAACTGTTCTTAGCCGAAAAATATCGGAACTTGGTATTTATCCGGCAGTTGACCCGCTGGATTCCTCATCGCGTATTTTATCACCCGACATTGTTGGTGAAGCGCATTATCAGTGTGCTCAAAACGTTAAAGAAATATTACAGCGCTACAAAGAACTTCAGGATATCATTGCCATACTGGGGATGGAAGAACTCTCCGAAGAAGATAAAATTGTAGTCCACCGCGCCCGACGCGTACAACGCTTTTTGTCTCAACCATTCTTCGTAGCCGAGCAATTCACAGGCCTTAAGGGTCAGTTAGTACCCATCGAAGAAACCATTAAAGGATTTAACATGATACTGTCAGGCCAACTGGATAAATATCCGGAAGCAGCCTTCAACCTTGTCGGTACCATTGAACAGGCCATAGAAAAAGGTGAAAAATTATTGAAGGAGGCACACTAATGAGCGATCTGCACCTGGAAATTGTAACACCCAACGAAATATTATTTGAAGGCCCCATTGGTTTAGTCGATATTCCAGGGGCTTCAGGCCGCTTTACACTATTACGCGGTCACGGCCCTATCATCTCAAATCTGGTAACCGGCACCGTTAGGGTCATAAGCAGAGTCGGAAACGAACATCTCTTTCCATGCAAAGGAGGAGTTGTTGAGTGTCTTAATGACAAGGTGGTAATACTTATGGACGATAACACCCCTAAAGAAAAAGATGTAGAAAAGAAGGAATCTGATAAATAAAAAAACATAATGCGGCTTCCCAATAGCTCACCATTATCAACCCAGACCAAATAAAAAATATCAAAATCACGTAAAAATTATTGCCCTATAGGATTTTCCGGAGTAAACCTAAACAGCCTTAGCAAAAAAGGCTATTTCTTTGTTACACTCGCTTTCAAAATGGCCATTTATGTTAGTAAACTAACACTTTTCAAGCGGTGCAAACCTCAAATTTGAACTTTCTTGCTAAAACTCCCGGCTTTATGGGCAGACAATAACTAAAATCAGAAGGGAGAGTCCAATATGGTTGTTATGCTGACCATCAAAATAATAGATGGACAAAAAAAACAATTAGCCACTAATTCTTTCTATCGTCCTGTTACATCACACAAACAGTTCAAGCTTCTTTCATCTCCCAATTTGATAAGCGGCCGTTATTAAAAGACCAATCTTCATTTAGACTTTCAAGGTTTGCAATAAAAATGATACCTTTGTTAGCAAATTTTAAACTATCCAAATATGAGTTTTAGCCAACTGTGTAACAAAATTTTTGGAGAGACAACAGCTCTTTACCATGTAACCGATGATGTGGATGCAAAACCCGTTAACCCATACCAGCAAGGCTCACTTGAATTTCTGCTATTCTCCAAAAACTGGATTGATGCAGTGCAGTGGCACCTTGAAGATATTATTCGCGACCCCGAAATTAGTCCCGTTGAAGCACTCAAAATAAAACGAAGAATTGACCAGTCAAATCAGGATCGTACCGATTTGGTTGAATATATCGATGGTTACTTCATGAACCAATACAAAGATATAACCCCTGAGGCCAATGCCGGTTTAAATACCGAAACGCCGGCCTGGGCCGTTGACCGTCTCTCCATTTTGGCGCTCAAAATATACCACATGGAACAGGAGACCAAACGGGCCAACGCATCCAAAGAGCACATCGACAATTGCCAAACCAAACTCAACGTGCTACTGACTCAACGAATTGACCTGAGTGGTGCCATTGACGAGTTGCTGGAAGACATTAAAACCGGACGAAAATACATGAAATTGTACAAGCAAATGAAGATGTACAATGATCCTTCTCTGAATCCGGTACTTTATAAAACCGGCAAGTGAGCATTAAAGGGAAAATATTAATCTTTCGCTTTAGCGCACTGGGTGATGTGGCAATGACAATACCGGTCATTGCCTCATTGATTCATGATTATCCCGAAAAGGAAATAGTCATGGTTTCGCGACCTTTTGCCAAAGAACTTCTGGCACCATTTAGCCAAATTACTTTCGTCGCTTTAGACGCCAGAAACAAGCACAAAGGGTTTATCGGTTTGTGGCGCCTGTTCAAAGAGCTCCAGCGCCTGGGGCCCTATGAATATATCGCCGATCTGCACGATGTTTTACGAACCAAAATACTTCGAACTTTCTTTAAAATTACGGGTACCCGTTGCTATATAATAGACAAGGGAAGACAAGAAAAAAAGAAGTTGGTTCGCAAAAATGACAAACAGTTAAAACCTCTCAAATCCACCTTCGAACGCTATCGCGATGTATTTGTTGCTGCGGGATATCCCCTTAAACTGGAAATCTTTGACGGACGAAAACAATATATCCCATCAGCTTTTGAGCCCCCCCACACAGCCTTTAAGCAGCCGGGGCATCATATAGGAGTAGCCCCATTTGCGGGTCATCAATGGAAAACATGGCCCGAAGAAAAAATGAGACAACTCATTGCCCAACTGGCAGCCGAAGGCCATCAGGTCTATTTATTTGGCGGGCGTGGCAAAGAACAACAAATATTGGAAAATTGGGCATCCGGAATGGAACAGATTCACAGTCTGGCCGGGCGCCTCAGCATCAACGATGAGCTCAAGGCCATGTCATTACTAAATGTTATGGTATCAATGGACTCGGCAAATATGCACTTAGCCCGCCTGGTAAACACCCCAGTGGTCAGCCTGTGGGGCGCCACTCATCCTTATGCCGGATTTTATGGCTGGCAACAGCCCGTTGAGTGGGCGGTTCAGACAGATTTGCCGTGCCGGCCATGTTCTGTTTTTGGGAATAAAAAATGCTACCGGGGCGACTTTGCCTGTATGCAACTGATAACGCCCGAAATGGTGAAAGAAAAAATTAATCTGATAATAACCCAATAAAAAAATCAAAGGCATTACATATGCGGATTTTATTTTTGAATTCCATTGGCAGAAAAAAATGGGGCGGTGGCGAAAAATGGATGCTCATGGCTGCAGCCGGACTGACTCGTAAAGGTCATCAGGCATTCATTGGCTGCGCCAAAAATTCAGTCATCCGCAAAAATGCCGAAACATTAGCGCTCCCGATTGTAAACATATCCTTCAATTCCGATTTTGATCTTCCGGGGTTCATTCGCTTATTAACGATCCTCAAAAAATACCAAATAACACATCTGGTTTGTGGCCAAAATAAGGACTCCAAAATTGGCGCCATAGCAGCCCGCTGCACCGGTAACGTAACGGTACTGGCACGTCACGGTCTTCAACTCATCAGCAAAAAAATCAAATACAAATATATTTTCAGCCATTTGGTCGACGGTATTATCACCAACTCCGCCTCAATCAAACAAACTTACGACGCCTATGGCTGGTTTAAAAACGACTTTGTAGAGGTGATTCACAATGGTTTTACACCACCCCAAAACGTACAGCCATTTGATTATAAAAAAAAGTTTAACCTACCCAACGACGCCATTATTATCATTAGTGCCGGACGGTTGGCCCAACAAAAAGGATTAGATATTCTTCTGAGTACCGCCGAAATGGCATCTCAAAATCAAAAGAACTGGTTTTTCTTTATTGCCGGGAAAGGAAAACTGGAAAATAAACTCAAACAAATAGCCGCCACTAAAAAACTAACAGAAAGGGTTCTCTTTTTAGGTTTTATAGAAAATGTGCTGCCTTATGTGCAAGGAGCTGATCTGTTTGTGCTTCCTTCCTTTTACGAAGGCATGCCCAATGCGGTAATGGAAGCCATGGGGCTGGGAAAATGCTGTGTTGTAACATCGGTAAACGGCAATAATGAACTTATTGACAACGAAAAAGAAGGAATATTGGTGCAACCGCATGATGCCCAAGCATTATATAACGGAATATGCCAGGTAGCCGACAATGCAACAGCCAGACAACTTATGGGTAAAAATGCGTTAGCAAAAATGCGCAACAGCTTTTCGGAAAACAAAATGATTAATGAATTGGAAGCCTTTCTTGAAAAGAAAAGCAAACGCGAAATTAATAATTGAATCGTAAATAGGATGAAACGAACCATGGGAATTGCTTCACAAACAGGAGTATGATCAATTTCGGTGAGTTCCATATGGCCTTAAAAAAAAATTATAAGCATATGAAACGAACATGAATTTTAGCATTCTAAAATACACACAGGAGAATGATTAAAATTCATCGAGAGTTCCATATGACCATTGAAAGATAAATTTAAACATATGAAACGAGCCATGAGAGTAAGCTCTCACACAGGTGAATGATTATTCCGGCGAGTTCCATATGGCAATTGAGAAACAAATTATAATCATATGAAAATTCTCATTACCGGTGCCGCCGGATTTATAGGCTTTCATCTCTCAAAACTTTTACTTGATAAAGGTGACGAAATATTTGGTGTAGATTCAGTTAACGGCTATTATTCCACGCAGATAAAACAAGACCGGCTGGAAATTCTCAAACCATATCAGAATTTCAGCTTCGCAGGCGTTAATATCTGTAACCGTACAGATGTAGAAGCCCTTTTTGCCTCCAATTCATTCGATCTGGTTATTCATCTGGCGGCACAACCTGGTGTTCGTTACAGTTTGGATGCGCCCCACAAATATGCCGAAAGCAACCTCATCGGTTTCATGAACATTCTGGAGGCTACCCGTCAACAACAAATCAAAAAATTAATTTTTGCCTCGTCCAGTTCGGTGTACGGCAACCGCACAGATGGAGCCTTTAGTGAATCGTGTAACACCGATCATCCCGAATCACTATACGCCGCCACAAAAAAAGCCAATGAAGTGATGGCTTATAGCTATGCACAGCAATTTGGCATTCAGACCATCGGATTACGTTTCTTCTCGGTTTATGGGCCATGGGGACGACCGGATATGGCCTACTTTAACTTCACAAAAAAAATACTTAAAGGTGAACCAATACCGGTATTTAACCAGGGCGAAATGGTACGCGACTTCACCTATGTAGATGATATTACCGCAGGCGTAAACCAACTCATTGAAAATATTGACCATTTGGATAACTACAAAATATACAATCTGGGCAATCATCAGCCGGTGAAAATAATGGATTTCATTAAGTCTCTTGAAACTGCTATAGGCCGAAAAGCTAAAATTGACTACCTTCCAATGCAGGCTGGCGATGTCGTCTTTACTTGTGCCGATATTTCGGCTGCTCAAAAAGACTTTGGATATAGTCCGCGCATAGGAATACAAGAAGGTCTGAATCAGTTTTCCAGATGGTATAAACATTATTTTTTAGAATACAACGTAAAAAGCAGTAATTAAAGAATTCAGATTATGGGTAAAAATAAGTTCTGCTACTATTTTACTAATTATTTACGGCTTTTAATACCTCACATCTTTTATAAAGGGGCATTTAAACGTGCTCGCAATGGCATGTTGGATTGTGAGCAGGAAATAATTTTGAAAAGAGTTAACTATTACAACAAACTTTTACCCGAAAGTATAATAGATAATACGGCCTCTCGTATTGATCAATTTAAGTACCGGCCAAAACTAAAAACTTATTTTTTTGACCTTATTAAATACTTACGCTATTTTCAGGGAGATTGTCGTTTTCATTATCTTTTTGGAGATGTAAAAGAGGTCCCTTTGGTCCCTGCTTTTGTAAAAAGTCGTCCCGTAGGCACAAATAATCGGAATTCGGTATTGCTTAAATTAAATGCAGTACGTCATTTCAATTTTGTTAAAGATAATGTACCTTTTAAAGATAAAAAAAACATCCTTTTTGGTAGGGCAAAAGTATTTGCATTGCATAAAAACAGAGAATTGTTTTTAAAGAAATATCATAATCATCCTCTTTGTGATATAGGAAAAATTAATGATGATGGAAGAAACCCCCAATGGTTGGTTCCGAAGGCATCTATACGGCAACATTTGAATTACAAGTTTATATTATGTCTGGAAGGTAATGATGTAGCAACAAATTTGAAGTGGGTTATGTCATCTAATTCTTTGGCCGTAATGCCTGTTCCCAGATATGAAACCTGGTTTATGGAAGGGACATTAATCCCGGATTACCACTATGTTTCCATTGCTGATGATTATTCAGACCTGGAAGAAAAGTTGATTTATTATACGGAACACTCAGATGAAGCATTGAAAATAATTGAAAATGCTCACAAACATGTTGAGCAATTCCTGGATAGAAAACAAGAAAAATTAATTAGCCTTTTGACAATTCAACAGTACTTCCATAGAACTATGCAGAATTGTATGGAGGGAAATTAAAGCGTTTAAGCTTCTGTTTATCAACGCAAGAATAAGGGGCCTTAAAAAAATAAATTATAATCATATGAAACGAACATGAATTTTAGCATTCTAAAATACACACAGTAGAATGATTAAAATTCATCGAGAGTTCCATATGACCATTGAAAGATAAATTTAAACATATGAAACGAGCCATGGGAATTGATTCACACACAGAAGTATGATTATCCTGGCGAGTTCCATATGACCTTAAAAAACAAAATATAATCATATGAAACGAACATGAGAGAAATCTATCATAAAGGTGGATTATTATCCCTGTGAGTTTCACATGGCAACTTAAAAATCTAATTATAAAGATATGAAACTAGGATTTGATGCGAAAAGGATATACCATAACCGCACCGGTTTGGGCAATTACAGCAGGGATCTGGTTCGTATATTGAATCATTATTATCCTGATAATGAGTATTTATTATATAATCCAAAGGCATCTAAGAATAATTTATTTACTTCTCCTGCGGCCAATGTGATTGAAAAAAGGCCAAAAAACAGAATAAATACATTCTTTTATAATTTATGGCGACAAAAAAATATCTGCAAAGATATTGTGGCAGATAAAATTGATGTTTTTCATGGCTTAACCGGAGAAATTCCCCTTGGGATTCAAAAGACAGGCATCCCTGTTGTTGTAACTATTCATGATTTAATTTTCTTGCGTTACCCCCAATTTTACACCTTTTTTGACAGACATATTCATAAAATTAAGGCTAAGTATGCAGTCAAAAATTCCGATGTTATTGTCGCTGTCAGTGAACAGACAAAGGATGATATAGTGGAGTTTTTTGATGTTAAACCTGAAAAAATAAAAGTTATATATCAAGGATGTCAGAATGTGTTCAAGCAAAATTTTTCAGCTGAGGCTAAAAGTTTAGTTCAACAAAAATTTAATCTTCCGGATAAGTTTATTTTGAATGTTGGGACAATTGAAGAGCGAAAGAATATTCTTACAGGCATAAAAGCCATTAAAGACATTGATACACATCTTGTAATTGTTGGAGCCGAAACATCCTATACTCAAAAGGTGAAAGAATATATTGCGGCAAATAATATTGCATCAAAGGTCACCTTTTTAAAAGGAATTTCAAATGAAGAGTTGGCTATGCTTTATCAATTGGCCCAACTTTTTATTTATCCCTCCTTATTTGAAGGATTTGGAATTCCAATTATAGAAGCTCTTTTTTCCGGCACCCCCGTGATTACTTCGAAAGATGGTTGTTTTTCTGAGGCCGGTGGTCCTTCTAGTATCTATGTAGATGCAACTAATGTTGAAGAATTGAAAGAGGCTATTTTGAGGGTCCTAAATGACGAAGATTTGCAGTCTTCTATGATCAAACAAGGTTACGATTATGCGCAACGTTTTACGCCCCAATACATAGGGAATAGCTTTATGAGTATTTATAACCAATGTTTAAATATCTAGAAAACGGCATAACTGATTAGTTGTTTCGTCATAAGAAAATTTTGCTTCAGCCAGAACTCTCCCTTTTTCACCAAACTCGGTTTGTTTAGCGGGATTCTCTATCAGATTAATGATTTGTTGTGTAAATATTTCCACTTTAAAAGGAGGGGCTAAATAGCCATTTACATTGTGGTTTACTAACTCTGGATTAGAGCTTATATCCCAGGCTACAATTGGCTTTTTATTGAGCATAGCCTCTGCCAGAACAAAGCCAAAACCTTCCCAAAGTGAGGTTAGTAGAAATATATCTATTGACCTCATAAACTCATTTATGTTTTTTACAAAACCCATTAGTTTAATTTCGTTTTCAAGATCAGCTGTTTTTATCTGTTCAGCTAATTCTCTTTCTAAAGGACCATTGCCTGCAATCAGTATGGTGAAGTTAATCCCTTTTTCTTTTAATGCTTTAGCTATTTCGATTAGAAAACGTTGGCCTTTTTGATGAACCAACCGACCAGCGTTGCCCAATAAAATTTCGTTATTCCTTCTTTTATAAAATATTGAGCTATCTGTTTTGTCTATATCTATTCCATTATATATTACCCTTATTTTTTCTGCGTTGAAAAGATTTGGGTTGTTCTGAAGTATTGTTTTTTTTGTAGCTTCTGAATTTGCAATAATATCTGTAAGTACTTTTTTAAAAAGCAACCTGTTCAGGATTGAGTTTTTTATGGGAATTGCACTCCCTCTTCGGTAAATAATTCTCCTTACTCCTGCCATTTTAGCTGCGGGTCCGGCTGTTTTAATATCGGCCGAAAAATTCATGATTAATATTTCTACCTCAGTTATTTCTAAAAATTTACGGAGACTATTTATCTTAAAAAGATTAAGAAAGCTCAAGTTGCTTATTTCAAAATGTTTCACCCGTATATCGCTCGACCTCAATTTTTTATCAAGCTCACTATTCTTCCTGCATATAAAAATAATATTGTGGCCTTGATTTTTTAGGCGCAATGCCATTTCAAAGTGCCATTTTTCTCCGCCACCCCATGATTTAACCGAGTTTATAAAACAAATAGTTTTGTGTTGGGTCATTTTTGATTTAAAAATAGGTTAAACATGCTGTTTTTTATTCAATTCGTAAATCTTTATATATTTCATATAAACGCCAAATGCAGAGTTCTTTGAAAGTATTAAACCAGTCATTCCGTCCATAAAACCCAACTGAAGAATATACATTTTAAAGAATTTAAAGGAACCTTTTAATAGTGCAGATAATAAAGAAGATTGTTTGTTTTTTTCGAACGAGACCTTGGCACTAAGGGAGGAGTATTTGTTCATTTTTTCGAAGTGTGATGAAATTGTTGGGAATGAGTAGTGTAATAATAAAGACGGAATAGTTTTAATTTCACCTTCCAGTTCAACAAATTCATGAATTTCATTAGAGTTGAAAGTACCTTTGTCTCTACGAAATAATCTTAATGGATAATCATTTTGCCAGCCACAATAACGTATTGGCTTATCTAAATAATAGGTCTGTCTTTTAATACGGTATCCAGATACTACATTTTCATTATTAATTATTTGAATAATCTCTTCTTTTAATTTTTTCGTACACACTTCATCAGAATCAATTGAAAATATCCAATTATGTGAAGCATGTTCTACAGCTAATTGCTTTGTACGACCAAAACCTAACCAATCACTTTTTATAACTTTGCATTTATATTTGTTGCAAATACCAATAGTGTTATCTGTTGATCCAGAGTCTATAACAACAATCTCATCTGCCCATGCTACAGATTGCAAGCACTTTTCGATAATTGATTCGTTATTTTTGGTGATAATTACAACAGATAAATATTCCATTTTTTTATTTAATAGATAATATCGCAAAGATAAAATTTCTTTATCAAGTAAAAAGGAAGGGGAGAGTAATCTGAACCCTGTCCAGTAGTTTTAATTACGTGTTTCAAAATAAGTTGCTTTTTTCTTTAACCTAGTTTCTAAAAACTTATTCAGGTCGCAATCAGGTTCTGTCGAAGGCGGCGGAGACACGTAGCCGTCGAGTTCTCGTTCCTTAAATGGAGCAATATGGAATAACATCCCGGTTTCAGCCTTGGGCTTTATCATGAGCCAACTACACGAAAATCAGGTCAAAGAATGGGGACCCATAGCCGACATATATGCCGTAATATTGATCTTCCAGGCTATCTCTGAACTATTTATGGTGCCGGGAAAAAGGTTTTCTGGTGGTTCACAGCCGGCATTATAGTGGTCAAAATCTTTGCATTTTTATAACAAAATGGACTGCACGCCTTGAGGTAGTAACCCCGAACACCTTGAGACAGTAGTCTCAGACTCCTTGAGACCAACCCGTCTTTTTCAAAAATAAAATTCATGAAATTGGTCAGGTTAACGCATTGGTCCGCTAATACCGTCATCGCGACAAAGTATATCGATAATTCGATCTGTCTTTTGATAACATTCCGTTCATCGTTTCTTCAGGTTCTCTTTTACCCAATTTTGGGGATTATTATAAATATAGGCCCTCACATTTTCAAATTCATGATTATTTCGAATAATCCTGTCGTAAAAACGTGATTGCCATGCAAAATCGGGATGAATTTTATGAACATTTTTCGTCACCCCAATTTTAAAACCCCGAATAATGGATGCCAAATTTTTTGATTGCGGGCCGAATTTATTGGTGGTGGGATGAGGGGTGGGATGGGGCGTAGAGACGCAATGCATTGCGTCTCTACGGGAACCACAACCATCATCACCACATTCATCATCACCGCCACCACAACCATCATCACCACGTTTGGTATTATATTCATTTTCTCCAATAATAATGATGGCATGGAAATGATTGGGCATAATAACATATTCGCCCATTTGTAAATTCATATCCGGGCGCATTTCAAACGTTTTTAACCATTCGGTTTCGACAATTTTACCAATTTCAGACAAAATCATTGACCCATCTATAATATCTCCAAAATAACATCTCCTGTTGTGTGTACAAATGGTTACAAAATAGGCCCCAAAATTTGCATAATCCCAATCCGGATGCCGCGCTGATTTTATCCTGTATTTATGTTTAAATTTTTCTTCACTCATAAAACGAATCTGTTTTACTGATATGCATATTCTCTTTTCATTTGTGTATTTCGGTAAAATGTGCAAGTCTGAGAGATGGTACAATAGTAATAAACTTTAGATACAAACAACAGTCATAAATTACCTGGCGCTTCAGGATCCCCATTTAAAGGGATGTCCCTTTATAACAACAAAAGTTAGTATTTCACTAAACGATACCCCTGTCAGGCGCTGATTTGGATCTTTATTGTGCTCCATTATCATTTCAAAACCCCCTATAAATAGGGATTGATGCTTCGAAACGCATCTTCTATTTTTGTCTTGCAATAAAAAAATACTGCATTGAAGTTGCAAAATACAGGAATATTAAAAAGAAACCGAATTCTCAAACTGACAGCAAAAAAGGGTGTAGTTTTTTTGCTGCTTGCCATATTATCGGCACAATCATTTGCACAGCAAAACCATACTATTTCGGGGACCGTTATTGAAAAAAGCAATAATGAGCCCATCCAATATGCTGCTGTAGGCATAAAAGAATTAAACCGGTGGCAATATACAGATACAAAAGGCAACTTCAGCTTTATAAACATAGCTTCGGGCACATACACATTGGTGGTTCATTGCCTTGGCTATAAAAACATCGAACAAGAAATTAATTTTCAAGACGAATGGAGTCAAACCATATACCTGTCTGATCTCAATCTCAAAATTAAAGAAGTAACCGTAACGGCCATCGAAAAAGCCAATGAATCGGGGACATCAATCATCAACCGGGAAGCCATGCAGCACCTTCAACCATCAAGTTTTGGTGATTTACAGGAATTATTACCGGGATACCGCTGGGAGAAACAAGATTTATCAAAAATCAATAGCATCAGCCTCCGTCAGGTTGACAATGACGACAACACCGCTTATGGCACCGCTTTTTATGTAGATGGCATGCCAGTCAGCACCGATGCGTCTATGGAGGGCAACAATTTGTCATCAACCAACATCAAGGTCGAGGGCCGCATCAATGTGGCAAATGGTATTGATATGCGTCAGATTCCTACTGATGATATTGAGCAAGTTGAAATTATACGTGGCCTACCGTCGGTAAAACAGGGCAATCTGTCCTCGGGGGCGATTATCATAACCCGAAAATGGGGAGCAACACACCTTACAGCGCGTGCCAAGACCGACCTGACAAACAAAGTCTTCGCAATCAGTAAAGGCATAAATCTTGGAAAAAATCGCGGCATTCTGAATATAGGGACAGAACTTTTGTCGTATAAAGCCGACCCTCGAAATCCGCTCGAATCCTATCTTAGAAACCAGTCTTCCCTGCGATATTCTAACTATTATAACATTGGAGAAAGCACCATAATGTTGAAAACAGGTCTGGATTATCTTCTAACCATTGATCGCGACAAGGATGACCCGCAGTTAAATTACGGGATGAAAGATGAATATCGTTCAAGTCTATCTAAAACAGACTTAAGCATTCAAAGTAAACTGACAGTTCCTGGAAATATTAATAAAATATTGGCGTTAAAAATAAAAGCGAGTCACACAAAGAACGCCATCATTAGGGAAAAAATAGTTTCCTTAACAGGCCCCCAACCCATTCCCACCGCTACGCAAGAAGGAAAAAGTTACGGCGAATACCTGCCATCGCGTTACGAAGCCAATTTCGAGAGAGATGACCAGCCCTTAAATATCTATGCCTCGTTGGATTTTTCATTAAACGGAACACAAAACAGCTTTAGGCATCAATTTAACAGCGGTATTGACTGGCAATATCTTAAAAACATCGGAAAAGGAGACCAGTTTGATGTTTCCCGCCCCATTTCCCCGACACAAGGAGGCAGACCATACAATTTCAGCAACGTCCCGGCCCTCAACAACCTCTCACTTTATGCTGAAGAAGAATTAACCTTCAGAATAGATGAACATCGTATTAAGATGAAACCCGGAGTCAGAGTTCAGATGCTTCCGGGTCTGAGTCCGGATTTTGAGATGCACGGAAAACACTTCATGGATTTACGCGGACATATTTCCTATACCGCACCAAACATCAGGGTTGCCGGACGCAAGGTTAGTGTCACAGTCAATGCCGCCCTGGGACAAATGACACGCATGCCGTCGCTTGCGATGCTCTATCCCCAGAAAGAATATTTCGACATTGTTGAACTCAACTATTATTCTCAAAACCCTGATCTGCGCCAATTATACGTAATGACAGAAATTGAAGACCGTACCAATTATAATCTCCAGCCTGTCACAAATCTTAAAAAAGAAATAGGATTGGATGCCCACATAGGAAAAACGCGTCTTTCGCTATCGCTTTTTGATGAATTTCTCGACAATGGAATTGTTGCCGCATCCCAATTTGTGTCGTATACTTACAATTATTACGACGCCACATCCGTCGCATCAACTAATCTGAAATCACCACCCACTATTGACCTTTTTACTTCGGAGGAAAAAAGCCAGCTATACAACTTCAGCCAATACGTAAACGGCTCTGAACTTCACAAAAAAGGGTTGGAATATCAGCTGGTGACACCAAAAATAAATCAAATACAGACCCGAATAACCATTAGCGGTGCATGGTTTAAAACCAGATATCATATCTCCATTCCGCAATATGAAAAACAGTCCATTATATATAAAGGAGCAGAATTTCCTTACGTTGGAATTTTTGAAGTAAACGATAACGACAGCGAAGAAAAAGAATTGTTAAACACCAACTTCCGATTTGATACGCACCTGTCTCAACACCGCTTACTGCTAACACTGGCTATTCAAACCACCTGGTACAAAAAGGAAAGGTATCTGCCCTATGACGGAACTCCCATAGCTTATCTGGATAACAAAGGCAATTACCACCCCTACACAGAGGCCGATAAGAACGACCCGATACTGGGGCTCTTAACACGCACCTTTACCCCATACCATTTTGATGTACAAAAAACGCCCATCGATTTAGGCATCAACCTCAAAGTAAGCAAGGAAGTTGGAGACCACCTGACATTTGCCTTTTATGTGAATCGCCTCATCAATTATCTGCCCGAATATAAACTTAGAACAGGAACCACATATATACGCAGTGTACAACCCTATTTTGGAATGGAACTAAAATTTATAATTTAAACAATAAACGATGAAGTACATAAACCTACTATTAGCAGTAGCAATGTTGTTTTTTGCAGCATCCTGCGACGATGACGAAACCATCCCCATGTCGGAATTTACCATAACAATTACACTACCCGAAGTAATGGATGACGATGTAACTGCCGAAGGTCTGGCAATAACGCTGACCAACACCATCAATGGAAGTGAAACAACAGACGTGCTGAACGCCTCTGGCATCTATACCGTAACGCTGGAGGAAGGAATATACAACATTCTGGTTAGCGGTGAAAAGAGTTATATTTCACAAATTGGAGACGACCAGTTTGAACAGACTGTAACACTCACCGGATTAACTGAAAATATCAGCATCTCCGGCACATCATTCAACACAGAAATAAATCTCTTCATCGCATCTGCCGGCCAGGGATGGGTGTTTAAAGAATTATACGTAACCGGATCGCAAACCCCCGAAGGAAAGAGTTACTATAAGGATAAATACTTCGAAATTTATAACAACACCAGTGAGGTGCTATATGCAGATGGCATTTCCATCGGAGAATCAGATCATACCACTTCGTCGGAACTCAATATTTGGGCCAACATTATTGACGATTACTTTGTAACACAGGTGATTTATACCATTCCGGGGAGCGGCTCTGAATATCCTGTGCAACCGGGTGAAAGCCTTGTTTTGGCCGATGTTGGGATAGATCATACAGCTGACAATGCCAATTCCATAGATTTATCGGGAGCCGATTTTGAATGGTACGACGAGCATAAACTGGATGTGGATGTTCCGGAAGTACCCAATCTGATCAAAAATTTCAGCTCCTCAGCATCTATCTGGACGCCTCACAACCGCGGCTTTAAGTCTTATGTCATTTTCAGACCGGAAGAAGCAATGACGGACTTCATGGAAACCAACCTCATTGAAAAGCAAAATGCCAATGGTAGTACCTCCATTCGTTATAAGGTATCAAACAGTTCAATCATAGATGCGGTGGAAATGGGAACCCCTTCAGATTTTCTCAGCAAAGCACTCTCTCCGGCTCTCGACCTCAGCTATATCAACTGTGGTGACGGTGACGATGCCAGATATGGGAAAGTAGTACGCAGAAAAGTGCAGACAGTCGAAGATAACCGCATAATCTATATGGACACCAACAACTCGGCCGTTGACTTCCTGAGTACCGTAGATCCAAAACCCGGCATCATAGAAGAATAAAAAAAAGAATTGAGGGATAAAAAGATGACCCAACGACTTATCATGATATTAATATTTGTATGTCAGGCGGAAATGCAGGGTGCCGATACGTTATCGGTTATTGGTCGCAGCCATCTCTGGCATTCCGACGCACATCTTTCAATCCGGCTGGCAGAAAACCAGCCGGCCCTCAAATACTTTTTCCCTTTGGAAAAATACACGGCCATTGCGACAAATACCACCTATCAAAACAACCAATCACTCCACTATCACTACCAGGGAGACAAACACACCAATTTCACCAGCAGGGCAATTGGATATCACAAAAACAAAAACACAGCGATATTTGGAGAAGCCGTCTACGTCAACGGTAACATCAAAAACATAACATGGTCGCAGGTGGACGATCAACAACGCATAGGCCCATATATCATTGCCGACAGCACCACCGGTAACAAACAATATGAAACCTATCTGTTGTCAGGCGGCCTTTCCCACCAAACCAATTTTGGTATTTATGGCCTGTCGGCGCATTACCGGGCTCAAAGCAGTTACCGCACCAAAGACCCACGAAGTTATTCAGTCATCTCCGACTTTAAAATGACTGCCGCATGGGCCAGCCCCATAGGGCCGTCGCATTTGGCAGCTATATCTGCAACATACGGGCGATACGACCAACAATTAAGTATCAAATCGTATGAAGAAAACCGGACCGATCTGTTCTACTTCATGTACGGCTATGGCTATTTCAACCAAAACCTATCGGGCACCTCATCAAATTACTCAGCCGATTACAAGGGTAACAACTACACATTACAGCTTCAACTTCAACCCCTAAAAGAAAAGGGATGGTTTTTAAAAATTCCATATACAAAAGAAACCATAAATGCCCGTTATAGCCAACGCACCAGGGGCAGCTTCACTACCCGAAACACAAATATTATTGGCGGTCATCAATGGAAACCGGCCAATCACCAATATCGAATAACATTGAATGCCAACCACATTGTGGGCACAGGAACCGAATATTATTACGAAACCATTATTGTAGATTCACTTACTGCAACTAAAGAAACACGGCTTCTGTCAAAAAATCAAAAATTTAAACAACAAAACTCATCAATAACGCTGTTAGTCAAAGGGTGGTTCACACACCAAAATCTGATACTCATTCCCGGATTAAAAACAGGGCTGTTAGCCACTGCCTCCGAATATAAAACCACCGCCTGGCAAGAATCGGTAAATCAATGGATCATCCATCCTTCCTTTGAAATACAACGACTGCAAAGCCAATCTTTTACCGGGATAAAAATTGCAGGAGGGTGGCTGCGCAACATCAGTAATGAGTTGCTGGTGGATAAAAATAACCTCATCGTGCAAAACACCCTGATTCCTGATTTCAATTATCGGTCAGACAACAAAATATTCGCAACTATTGAGGTAAAACGAATACAAAACACCCAAAAAGACGTCGCATGGCAAATAAAAACCAATTGTGAATTCATAAAGACAACAGGCAGCCCGGCTGTCAGTCTGGGCATTTCGCTGGGACTGATTTTAAAATAAACTGAGGAAGGTTACACAAAAAGTTAGAAAAAGACATAAAATGGAAAACGTCATTGAATGCCGAAATCTGACCCATTATTATGGAGACAGATGCATTTACGAAAACCTCAATTTTGCTATACCCAAAGGACGAATCGTCGGCCTATTGGGTAAAAACGGAACCGGCAAAACAACCACCATCAATATTCTTAACGGTTACCTGCAACCCAAGTCAGGAGAATGTCTTATGTTTGGGCAACAAGCCGGCAGACTAACACCCGCTGTCAAACAGAAGGTGGCACTATTGCTTGAAGGGCATGTACAATACTCATTTATGAATATTGTACAGATAGAAAAATTCTATGCCTCATTTTACCCCAAATGGAACAAGACGCCATTCTGGGAGTTGATGAACAAACTTCGAATAGCCCCCAAACAACGAATAGCCAGAATGTCATGCGGACAGCGCTCACAGGTTGCATTGGGCATTATTTTAGCACAGAATGCCGATCTGCTAATCCTTGATGATTTCTCCATGGGTCTGGATCCGGGCTATCGGCGTCTCTTCGTTGATTATCTCAGTGAATATGCGCAGGCCGAAGAAAAAACGGTATTCGTGACGTCACACATTATTCAGGACATGGAACGACTCATAGACGACTGCATGATTCTGGACTATGGCAAATTACTGCTTCAAAAACCCGTAAACCAGTTCCTCGAATCCTTTAAACGCTATCGGATGGTCACCAACACGCCGCCGCAATGGCATCTTATGCCCGTTGTAAATCCCGAAAGCATCCGCAATAAAATCGAATTCTATTCAGACGCCGGAAAAGACAACATAATACAAAAATTACAGCAACAGGGATTTGAGGCCAATAACATACAGGAAGAATCGTTAACGCTCGAAGAAGCCTTCATCGGCTTGACCGGTAAATACTAAAACTATGATAAAAGGATTATTATACAAAGAATGGATCAAAACACGCTGGTTTCTGCTGGCCATTGCCATAGTAGGAATGGTGTTACACATATACATGTTTATGCGTGTAGGACGTTCTTTCCGGCTGGTGGGAGCAGAACATATCTGGGACGTCGTCATAACCCGTAACCAATTTTTGTTTTCGGAGCTGAAATTTCTGCCATTACTTGACGGTGCGTTGCTAGGACTGTCGCAGTTTATCCCGGAAATTACAAGCCGTCGTATTAAACTTACATTTCATTTACCCATGCCCGAAAAAACCATCACCACATGGATGGTCGGCTATGGATTCGTACTATTAACAGCTCTATTCATAATTCAGGTAGCAGCATTAATCACTGGTATGCGTCTATTGTTTGCACCTGAAATTGTCCTTCAGGGCATCCTAACCGTCATTCCGTGGTATGTGGCCGGCGTATGGGCCTATCTGGCCTGCGTATTTGTGGCCGTAGAACCCACCTGGCGAATGCGCATTCCCAACATACTTATTTCAGTCGCTCTGATCAGGATGCTCTTTCTGGTGGATTTCCCGGCTGCCTATGCCCACATGACCATTCCAATGGTGGTTATTACCATCTTGCTTATATTGTTTCTATGGCTATCAGTCTACCGATTAAAAGTGGGAAAACAATAAGTAACACAATGTCTCACATGAATTTTTAGACATTTTCCATACAAAGCAAGCGGAAACTAAAGAAGCGGAACACAATTGAGAGCCCTGCCGTAAACTAAGTGTTTAAAAACAAGGCTTGTGAAGCCATAAAGATCAAGGCGTTGACTTTTCATAGATAACTTTTTTATGAAAATCACAACATAGTAATTGACTTGATAGACAAACACTATTTAAAATAATAACAATGAAGATCATTAAAATATTACTTTCCATCACAACAGTATTCATACTAGCCTGGGTGCTACCCTGGTTATGGAAAATTGCCACCGACAGTCAAAGTCGTTATCCGTTTACTTATTACAGTTGTGTGGCCGAAACTTTTGGAATCAGGGAAACCATAAATGAACAAACGATTTTAAAAGATGCACACGGCAATACTTATAATCAGACACAATTCGACAGTCTCCTGCCGATGGTGTATTACCGGCAACTGGCGAGGGAAGGCAACCTGCCCGACTCCATTCACGGCGTGGAAATAAATCAAAGCATCATTTCCCGTAACAGCTTCTATTTCCGTTACCGTCCTTCCGACAAAAACAAGCCCTCCATTCCGCTGTATACACTCTTTGAGTCGATGCCCAAAAGAGTGGATCTGGAAATGCCCGGTGACCGCTTCAGACTGACGAACCACCTGACGTTTGTGAAACCTGAAAGCAATACCATCGACAAAAATAAGAGCATCAGGTTCGATGACGCCCTGCAAAATAAAGGATTTCAAGGCCCTGCAAAAATAGTGGCAGGAAACCCTACAACACGCAAAGCTTACGATGAGGGTTACTTCATTGTGGACAGCCACAACCATCTGTTTCATTTAAAAATGGTTAATGGGCGCCCTTATGTGGGGTATATCAAGCTGCCTGCTGACGTCACGCCAATATGGTTAACAGTTACCGAGTACAGTGCTCGGCAGTTCTATGCATTTCTTATATCGGAAGATGGCCGCCTGTTTACAATTTTCACAGATGGATACGCTGTAAAAGAAATACCTGCTTCACCTTTCGACCCCGAAAAAGATAACCTGTTGGTAATGGGTAACCTTTTCAATTGGAATGTTCAGGTGACCTCTGAAAAAAAACAAACCATTTATGCCATCGATGGCTCCGGTTATCAATTGAAGGATAGCCTGTCATTTCAGGGTCCTGAAAAAAAACGTATGGCATTCAATGCACTTTTCCCGTTTAGCCTGAATTTCACCTCGGTTAATGACGAATACGTAAAGCCTCGATTACAGTTCACCGGTTTTGGCTACCTCATATCAGCTGTTTTACTACTTTTGGGGTACCTCCTCGTCAGCAAAAAACAAAAACGAAGGGTACCCGTCTATTCCGTGATCTTAATTGCGCTAACCGGGATCTTTGGTTTACTGAGCACATTGATTCTTGGTGATAGTGAAAATGCCGACAATTAAAATAGCAACACAAATAATAAATTACTAAATCTCAAAAAAATGAAACAACTATTCTTTTTACTGACAACTGCATTTTTACTGACAGCCTGTGGGTCGTCGGGCAGTAAATCTAAAAACACAACAGAAACCATCCCTGCTGAAACTTCAGAAGCGGTTACCGTAGACACTTCCAAAGCGATAAATGTTGACCGGCTCATGAAAATAGCAGCCGATAACGTCGATCAGGAAATCGTCATAAAAGGAGTCGTCACACATGTGTGCAAACACTCAGGGAAACGCTGCTTTTTAAAAGACGAAAGTACCGACACCTCCATACGGATAGAAGCAAAAGGAGACATCGGCGGATTTAACTCAGAACTAAACGGAACACGTATGGTGGTAAAAGGTTTTATCCGGGAAAAACGGCTTTCTGAAAAATACATTAACCAATGGGAACAAAAAACTATCAACCAAAAAGAGCAGGCCGAAATTGACCAAAACCAATGCAGTGCGGAGTTATCTAACATTAAGGAAATGCGCGATTGGATGACGGCCAATAATAAAGATTTCTACTCTGTATTTTATGTGGACGGAACTAATTACAAAATTGTAGAATAAAATTTATGCTGGCAAAAAACAAAATACGATTATGGCTGCGCCGAATCCACCGCGATGCCGGCTATTTGGTAGTAGGAATAACCCTGATGTATGCGCTTTCGGGGTTCTTTCTGCACCACAAAATGGGTGTTAAAACGATTTCAGGAAGCATTCAATTACAAAAAGATCTTCCGGTTGATGCACTAAAATCCGAATGGCTCGCGCACACAACCTATAAGGGCATCACTTATGTGGAAGATCGGGCAGACAAAAAGCTATTTTATTTTCCGGGCGGTCTGGGTAACTACCAAACGGCTACAGGCAGCACCACCTACGAGACCTATCAAGATCGCCCGCTGGTCATCTTCATGAGCCAACTGCACGAAAACCAGGTTAAAGGCTGGGGGCCCATTGCCGACATCTATGCCATTGTATTAATCTTTCTGGCCATTTCAGGACTCGTTATGGTGCCGGGAAAAAACGGTTTCATACGGCGTGGCATCTGGTGGTTCACAGCCGGCATTATTGTGGTCGTAATATTTGCATTTTTATAACAAAATGGACTACACTCCTTGAGCTAGTAACCCCGGACACCTTGAGACAGTAGTCTCATACACCTTGAGTAAATGGTATCGGGCACCCCTAGTAAATGGTATCGGGCACTCCCAGTAAATGGTATCGGGCACCCCCAGTAAATGGTATCGGGCACCCCCAGTAAATGGCATCGGGCACCCCCAGTAAATGGCATCATACACCTTGAGACAGTAGTCTCATACGCCTTGAGGTAATAACCTTCGATACCGTGAGACAGTAACCTACGATACCATGAGACAGTAACCTTCGATACCATGAGACAGTAACCTTCGATACCGTGAGACAGTAACCTCCGATACCATGAGACAGTAACCTCCGATACCATGAGACAGTAACCTCCGATACCATGAGACAGTAACCTCCGATACCATGAGACAGT